>CAXYUZ010000036.1:0-31274 GCA_964292275.1 uncultured Desulfuromonadaceae bacterium | reverse complement strand
CCTATCGCAAACTGAATAATATCCCTGCTGATTGGGGTACGGCTGTCAATGTCCAATCGATGGTCTTTGGTAATATGGGTGATGACTGTGCCACCGGGGTCGCCTTTACCCGTGACCCTTCCACTGGCGAAAACTATTTTTATGGCGAATTTTTGGTTAATGCCCAGGGTGAGGATGTGGTTGCCGGTATCCGCACACCCCAGCCGATTAATCGTGTTAAGGACAAGGATGGCCTGCTCCCTTCCATGGAAGAGGTTATGCCGGAGTGTTATCGTCAGTTGGCCCAGATACGCGAGATTCTGGAAAAGCATTATCGGGATATGCAGGATATCGAGTTTACGATTGAATCTGGCATCCTCTATATGCTGCAGACCAGAACCGGCAAGCGCACCGCCCCCGCTGCAATCAAGATTGCCGTTGATATGGTTGCCGAGGGGTTGATTGACAAGAAAACCGCAGTACTGCGGGTGGCCCCTTCACAGCTTGATCAGCTGCTGCATCCGACCCTTGATCCAAAGGCGCCAAAGACCATCATAGCCAAGGGATTACCTGCTTCTCCGGGCGCGGTATCCGGTGAGGTCATCTTTACCGCCGACGAGGCTGAGGCCGAGGCCAAGATGGGGCGCAAGGTCATTCTGGTACGGGTTGAAACCTCGCCGGAGGATATCCACGGCATGCACGCCGCACAGGGGATTCTGACCGCCCGCGGCGGCATGACCTCCCACGCCGCTGTTGTCGCCCGTGGTATGGGTAAATGCTGCGTCGCCGGTTGCGGCGATATCAAGGTTGATTATTCTACCGAATCCTTTGTTGCCAAGAATGGCGTTGTTATCAAAAAGGGTGAGCTGATTACCCTCGACGGTACTACCGGCGAGGTTATGCAGGGTGTTGTGCCGACTATCTCCGTAACCTTGGCCGGTGATTTTGCAACCCTGATGGGATGGGTGGATGAATTCCGCACCATGAAGGTCAGGGCCAATGCCGATACCCCCCATGACAGTCAGGTGGCCCGCCAGTTTGGTGCCGAGGGGATTGGTCTCTGCCGTACCGAGCATATGTTCTTTGATGCCGAGCGGATTGCGGCGGTACGTGAGATGATTCTCTCCGACGATCAGGAGGGGCGTGAGGTTGCCCTGGCCAAAATCCTGCCGATGCAGAAGGGGGACTTCCTCGGAATTTTCCGTGAGATGCAGGGGCTGCCGGTCACCATTCGCCTGCTTGACCCGCCGCTGCATGAATTTTTGCCGCAGGATGAGCGTGAACTGGATGAGTTGGCCGCAATCATGCGCGTACCGGTCAAGGCCATTAAACATAAGGTGGAATCGCTGCATGAGGTCAATCCGATGCTCGGGCATCGCGGCTGCCGCCTGGGGATTACATTTCCGGAGATCTACGACATGCAGGTGCGGGCGATCATGGAGGCGGCCTGTGAGCTTGTCCGTGATGAGGGCTTCACCATCGTCCCTGAAATCATGATTCCGCTGGTTGCAACGGTCAAGGAATTGTCCCAGATCAAACAGAATGCGGTTGCCATCTGTGAAGAGGTCAGCGCCGATTACGGCGTTAAGCTTGACTTCCTGATCGGCACCATGATCGAATTGCCGCGGGCTGCCCTGACAGCGGATATCATTGCCGCCGAGGCGGAGTTCTTCTCCTTTGGTACCAACGATCTTACCCAGACGACCTTTGGTCTCTCCCGTGATGACGCTGGTACCTTCCTGCCGTTCTATGTCGATCATGGTATCTTGCCGGAAGATCCGTTTGTATCTCTGGACCAGAGCGGCGTTGGCCAGCTGGTGAAGATGGCCTGCGAGAAGGGGCGTTCCACACGTCCGGCCATCAAGCTCGGTATCTGCGGTGAACATGGTGGTGATCCGGCCTCGGTGATCTTTTTCCATTCCATTGGACTGGATTACGTCTCCTGTTCGCCCTTCAGGGTGCCAATTGCCAGACTGGCCGCTGCCCATGCAGCATTAAATCAAAAATAGCCGCAGCGCTGCATTGAAAGGGGGGCATGCCAACTGGTATGTCCCCTTTTTTATGAGATGTGGTGGCCTTCAAACTGTAATCAAGCTTTTGAGTCGGGATAAGTCGTGTCCGTATTTGCCCCCCCTGTTTTCATTTTGAAACAGGGGGGCTGCTTTTTAATCATCATTTTACCGGCAGGTGTCTCTTTCAAGGATTTGCCAGCGTCTGTAATTGTGATAAAAATTAAATAGTAGCTTTTGTCAGAGCAGGCCGGTGAACCGGGAGAGCAGGATATGGCCGATGAAGAGCTGAACAGGTTGCGTATTGATAAAACCGCCCTGAATGCTGTGCGTAAACGGCGGTTCCGGGTGGTGGTCCCCCTGCTGTTGTTGTTTGCCTTGGCGGCCATCGGCCTCTGGTTCAAGCTGCGTTCTGCGGTCAGCGTTGAGACGGTTACGGTCTCCCAGGTCTATCCATCGCAGGGGTTCACGCTGCTGAATGCCAGCGGTTATGTCGTTGCCCAGCGCAAGGCCGCCCTGGCCGCCAAGCTGACCGGTCGTCTGGAATGGCTGGGGGTGGAAGAGGGGAGCCGGGTCAGGAAGGGGGATGTCCTGGCACGACTGGAATCCGCTGATGTAAGCGCAGCGCGCAGCCAGGCTGTCGCAGCGGTTGAGTCGGCCCGCTCGTCGCTTGAACAGGCCCGGGCAGAGTACCGTGATGCGTCACAGTCCTTTGCTCGCCAGAAGGAACTGCTTCACCATGGGGTGGCCTCCCGCGCGGATTATGATGCGGCGGAGGCACGTTTCAGGCGGACCAGGGCGGCTGTTTCCGGGGCCGAGTGGAATGAAAAAGGGGCCCGCTCGTCCCTGCGAGGGGCGCAGGTTGCCCTGGATTATACCCTGATCCGTGCGCCATTCGATGCGGTTGTCCTGACCAAGAATGCCGATGTGGGCGACATTGTTACCCCGCTCGGTGCGGCAGCCAATGCCAAGGCATCGGTTGTGACGATTGCAGATATGTCATCGCTGCAGGTCGAGGTGGATGTGTCTGAATCGAATCTGGCGCTGGTCAAGGTTGGTCAGCCCTGTGAGATCCGGCTTGATGCCCTGCCGGAGAGGCGTTTCAATGGCGTGGTGCATACGGTTGTGCCGACTGCTGATCGGAGCAAGGCCAGTGTGCTTGTCAAGGTCAGGTTCGTTGAGCGCATTGATAAGGTTTTGCCGGAGATGAGCGCCAAGGTGGCCTTTCTTGAACGTCCGGTCAAGAGTGGTGAGAACCGCCCCAGAATTGCCGTCAATCCGGCGGCGGTTGTCAGTCGTGGCGGCCGTCAGGTCCTGTTTGTGGTCAAGGGTGATCAGGTCGTGGAAACAGAGATCAGGAGCGCTGGCCGGATTGGCGATATGCTGGAGCTGTTGAGCGGTGTCTCCAACGGTGAAAAGGTGGTTTTGCAGCCGCCCGAGCGGTTGAAGAATGGCAGCCGGGTCAGGGTTGGCGGTAAGAAATGATTGCGGCGGATCAGGATATTATCGTCTCGGTCAGTGGTGTCTCCAAAGCGTATCGCCGGGGTGATCAGCTGATCCCGGTTTTGCAGGATATTGATCTGGATATCAGCCGTGGCGATTTTCTGGCCCTGATGGGGCCGTCCGGTTCCGGCAAGAGCACGCTGCTTAATCTGCTGGCCGGGATTGATAGCGTTGATTCCGGCCGTATTGTTATTGACGGGGTCGAGATTACTGCCCTCGGTCAGGGAGATTTGGCCCGCTGGCGTTCCGCCAATGTCGGTTTCATCTTCCAGTTTTACAATCTGATCCCCGTTCTGACCGCCTTTGAAAATGTTGAGCTTCCGCTGCTGCTGACCAATCTCTCCCGCAAGCAGCGCCAGGAACACGTTGAAACGGCGCTCTCGCTGGTCAGTCTGACCGATCGCATGGATCATCGCCCTTCCCAGCTTTCCGGCGGACAACAGCAGCGGGTGGCCATTGCCAGGGCAATGATTACCGATCCGGCCATCCTGGTTGCCGATGAACCGACCGGCGATCTTGACCGGCAGTCTGCCGAGGATATCCTTCTGTTGATGCATCGTCTGGTGGAGGGGTTCGGCACGACGATCATCATGGTCACCCACGACCCTCGGGCAGCTGAAAAGGCGTCCAGAATCCAGTATCTGGAGAAGGGGCTGCTCAGCCATGCTTCTGGTTAAGCTGATCTTCAGGAATCTTTTTCGTCACCGGTTGAGGACGATTCTGACGATTGCGGGGGTCGCTGTCGCCATCCTTGCCTTTGGTATGTTGCGCACCCTGGTGGGACTCTGGTATCTGGGGGCGGAACGTTCGTCTGCTACCCGGATGGTCACTCGAAATGCCGTTTCTCTTGTGTTTCCCCTGCCAATCGCCTACAAGGAGCGGATCCGCCAGATACCAGGGGTTAAAGGAGTTACCTACGGTAACTGGTTTGGCGGCATCTATATCGATGAAAAGCACTTCTTTGCCAACGAGGCGATGGAGCCGCGCAGCTTTTTAGAGCTCTATCCGGAATTCATCCTGCCGCCGGCTCAAAAGGAGGCGTTCATTCGTGACCGGAAGGGGTGTATTGCCGGCAAAAAGCTGGCGGACAGGTATGGCTGGCAAATCGGCGATCTGATTACCCTGCGGGGAACGATCTATCCCGGACAGTGGGAGTTTGTGCTGCGGGGTATATTTCAGGGGGCGGATAAAAGCACCGAGGAGCGTGTACTCTTCTTCCAGTGGGATTATCTGAACGAGGTTGTCAAGCGGAGTGCGCCACAGCAGGCGGACAGGGTCGGTTTTTACGTGATCGGATTGGACGACCCGGAACAGGCTGCGGCTGTTGCCGAAGCTGTTGACCGTTCCTTCAGAAATTCCCTGGCGGAAACCCTGACCGAAACGGAGCGGGCCTTTCATGTCGGCTTCATCGCCATGACCGAGGCGATCATGGTTGCCATTCGGATCGTTTCATATGTGGTTATCGTGATCATTATGGCGGTTGCGGCCAATACCATGGCGATGACGGCCCGGGAGAGAATCGGCGAATACGCTGTCATGAAGACCCTCGGCTTCGGGGGGTGGCATATTGCCATGGTTGTCTCCGGTGAATCGCTGCTGATTGTCCTGCTTGGCGGGATGCTGGGGGTACTGCTCACCTTTCCGGCCGCCAGCTGGATCGAGCTGGAACTGGCGCAGTTTTTTCCATACTTCTCTGTTTCGCGGGCAACAATCCTGATTGATCTGGCCGCTGCCTGTCTGATCGGGGTGGCCGCTGCGGTCTTTCCTGTCTGGCGGGGCGCGACAATCCGGATTGCCGATGGCCTGCGCCGGATAGGATAGCGCATGGCAATTCCCTATGTTTATTCCCTTCGCAATCTCTGGACCCGGCGTCTGACCACGCTTCTGACTGTATTGGGGATGGGGCTGGTGGTGTTTGTGTTTGCCGCAACCCAGATGTTGACGGAAGGCTTGCAGAAGACGCTCGTGGAAACCGGCAGCTATGACAATGTTGTCATCATCCGCAAATCGGCCAACTCCGAGGTTCAGAGCGGCGTGGAGCGCGGTCAGGCGGCACTGGTGGAGAGCCAGCCCGAGATTGTCGTTGGCAGTGATGGCCTGCCGCTGTTTGCCAGAGAGATGGTGGTTTTGATCAGCCTGCAGAAACGGGAGACGGACAAGCCTGCCAATGTGGTGATTCGTGGCGTCAGCGACGCGTCACTGCGCCTGCGGCCGCAGGTGCATCTCAGCCAGGGGCGCATGCCGCGTCCCGGTTTGGCAGAGGTGGTTACCGGTGCAAGCATTGCCCGGCGTTTCAAGGGGGGCGGCCTCGGTGAGACCCTCCGTTTCGGCATGCGCGACTGGACGGTTGTCGGGGTCTTTGATGCCGGTGCAACCGGTTTCAGTTCCGAGATCTGGGGTGATCTGGATCAACTGATGCCGGCCTTTCGCCGCCCGGTATATTCATCCCTGCTATTTAAACTGCGTAACAGCGCCGAGTTTGACCGGCTCAAGGAACGGATCGAGGGTGATCCGCGTCTGACGCTGGAGGCCAAGCGCGAGACCCGTTTCTATCTGGATCAGTCCGAGGCGATGGGAACCTTTCTGCGGATTCTGGGGATTACCTTGACGGTCATCTTTTCCATCGGTGCGGTTATTGGCGCAATGATCACCATGTATGCCGCTGTCGCCAACCGGGTGGTTGAGATTGGCACGTTGCGGGCGCTCGGTTTCCGGCGTTCGAGCATCATGGCGGCCTTTATCCTTGAGTCGCTCTTTCTCGGACTGCTTGGCGGCGTTAGCGGTCTGCTGGCTGCATCCTTCATGCAGTTGATAACCATTTCGACCATGAACTGGCAGACCTTTTCCGAGCTGGCCTTCTCATTTGCAATGACACCCGCAATCATTGCAAAATCGCTGCTCTTCGCCCTGCTGATGGGCTTTGTCGGCGGTGTTGTACCATCATTTCGCGCCGCCCGCATGGGGATTGTCGATGCCCTGCGGGCTGGCTGAGGCGTCTGCCCGGAATTGCGGTTGCTTGAATATCAAACACATGAAAATTGAAAGGTGAGGAACAATGGATCAGAAACAGGACAGCCCTTTGATTGCCATTACCATGGGGGATCCGTGCGGAATCGGGGCGGAGATAATCGTTAACGCCTTTGATAAGCGGGCCTTTGGCGGTGATTGCCGGGTATTTGTCGTCGGTGATGCCAATGCCATGCAACGAGCGGTTGCGCTGTCTGGAACGGCCTGCCGGATCAGGATGATTACGTCACCGACCCAGGCGCATCAGGCCGCTAGCGATGAAATTCCGCTGCTGGCCCTGACATCGCTGGGGGATGCTGATATCCATTATGCAAACCCGACCCCGGCCAGCGGTGACGCCGCCTATTCCTATATCTGCGCCGCCGCTCGCTTCTGTCTTGACGGTCAGGTGGCGGCCATGGCGACGGCGCCGATCAACAAGAAGGCGATGAACATGGCTGGCCATGATTTTCCGGGCCATACGGAGCTGCTGGCCAAGCTCTCCAATACCGACAGCTACGTCATGATGCTTGCCGGGGATGTGCTGCGGGTCAGTCTTGTGACCATCCATGAGGCGCTTGGCGCTGTGCCGGGTCTGGTGACCAGGGAGAAGGTTCTTGCAACCATTCGGGTGACGCATCAGGGGTTGCAGCGATTGACCGGCAAGCAACGTCCGTCGCTAGCGGTGCTTTCACTCAATCCCCATGGCGGAGAGGGGGGCATGTTCGGCAATGAGGAGCAGGTCAGCATTATTCCGGCCATTCAGGATGCCGTTGCCGAAGGGATTGATGCAACGGGTCCGTATTCGGCGGACACTTTATTTCATTTTGCAAAGGATGGAATCTATGATGGCGTTGTGGCGATGTACCATGATCAGGGGCTGATCCCGCTCAAGATGCGTCACTTCAGCGATGCGGTTAATGTCACGCTCGGTTTGCCGATTATTCGTACATCGGTCGATCATGGCACCGCCTATGATCTTGCCGGAAGTGGCCGGGCGTCTTCAGACAGTCTGGTGGCGGCGGTCAGGATGGCCACGGATATGGCCAGGAATGTTTGATTATGACGTTGTTGCAACAAAAAGCCCCGCTGCTGGCGGGGCTTTTTGTTATCTCATTGTAGTGTCTTCAGTATGTTGTCGGCAACCTCTTTGCCGCTGATCTTGTAGCTCCCGGCCGCCAGTTGATCCCTGATCGCTGCAATCTTGTCCCGGCGGATCTCTTCTTCCTGATCTGTTTCCTGTACCGCCTGTTTAACAAGTGACGAGAGCTTGACAGTAAATGGAATATCCCCGGTTTGGTTTGCAACCTCTGTTGCTGTTGGATTGCTCTTTGGTGTAATGGCGCCAGGCACCAGATTGGTTTGTTTGTTTGGATCTATTTTCACGGCATACTCCGCTTGATAAAAAAATAACTACAAACTTATCATCGGCAATATGACCGAGAACCTTTAATTCTGATAAACAGGTTGTCCAGTTCAGCGGCTAATCTGCCGTGTCGGTCTTGATAATAGACGCATATTCCTGATCCGTGACCTTGATGTGTGTCAGGATCCATTCCTTCATAAAGGCCAACGCCGCTATGCTGAGGGCATCGCCATCCTTTGTGGCCTGCTGCAGTTCACCCAGCTTTTGAACATAGTAGTCGTGCTCTTTCCTGTGGCTGGCAAGCGCGGGGAAGTTACAGCGGAGCATCAGCTCCTCTTCATCCTTGAAGTGTTCGGCAACATAACGGATCAGCTCCTGGAAAACATAGCTGATCATCAGCCCGCCGGTGCCGTCGCTAACGCCCCGTTCCAGATCGCTAATCAATTCGATAAGCCGTTTGTGCTGCTGATCTATGGCGGGAATATTTACCTTCAGGCTTTCATCCCATTCTATTGCAGGCATACGAACCCCCTTGCTATTTTGTTGGTTTCAGCATCAGGCGTTTAATCCCTGTGCCCTTTGTCAATGATGGATCAAGTTTACTTTCATCGCCGATAATTACAACCTTCAGCCTGTCAGGGTGCAGGTATTTACGGGCAGCGTTGAGTACATCCTGTTTGCTGACAGCGGCAATGTTCGCACGGTATCTCTCCAGATAATTATCGGGGTAGCCGTAGAATTCAAGGTGCGCGCGCTGGTTTGCAATGGCGGCCGGCGATGTGAAACCGAACATGAATGAGTTGATGATTGATTCCCTGGCGCTGACCAGTTCCTGCTCGCTGATCTCTTCCGTTCTGATGCTGGTGATGATCTCTTTCATCAGGGCGATGGTCTTTGTGGCGTTGTTGGTTGCTGTCTCGGTCTCGGCCATGAATGAACCGGTGAAGAGGCGGCCGACATCGAAGTGCGCGGAAACATTGTAGGCCAGGCCGCGGTTGGTTCTGATCTCCATCATCAGCCGTGATGTGAAGCTGCCGCCGAGAATGTGATCGAGGATTCGTACGGCATAGATATCGGGATTATCCTTTTTGATGCCGAGGTGCCCCATGCGGATGACCGCCTGGCTTCCCTCCTTGTTTCCATAGATGGTCTCGGGGCCGAATCCTGCTGCGGGTGGTGCAATTGGCTGGAATACGAGCCGTGGCAGATCCTGCTTTTTGCCGAAGATGGCGTTCAGCTCGCGGATCATCTCATTGCGCCTGAAGTCGCCTGAGACTGCAAGGATCATGTTGTCAGGCCGGAAATAACGACGGTGGAAATTGATCAGATCCTGGCGGGTGATGGCGGCAACCGTGGCAACGGTAGCTATCCGGCCAAGCGGGTGGCCGGCGTAGACAGCCCGGTTGATCTCGCGGTCGCCGATTTCCTTGGGATCGTCATTCTGGCGGCGGAGCGCTTCCTGGATGTGCTTGCGGGCCAGTTCGACCCTGGCCGGGGCGAAGTCGGGGCGGAGCAGAACCTTGCTGAAGATAGTCAATGTCGGGGTCAGGTTTCTGGAGAGGGTCGTCATTGAGACGGTTCCCATGTCGCTGGCAATGCCGCTTTCCACCGCTGAGGCCATGAACTCCAGCTCGTCGTCGATTTTTTCCGGCAGTATGCCAGCCGCCCCGCCGCTGCGCATGACCATTCCGGTCATCGCTGCCAGCCCGGTCTTGTCGTCTGGCTCGTAGATCGCCCCGCCATGCACCATGGCGCTGATGCTGACGATCGGTAGTTCACTGTCCTGCAGCAGGTAGACCGGCATGCCGCATTCCAGAACGATTCGTTCCCCCTTGGGGATTTCGAAGCGCAACTCCGGGAATGCCATGCTGCGCGGATTGGCCTTGCCGGTTTCGGCGGCCACGATGTTTGTGATGCTGAACAGGCATGTGATCAGTACGATGATGAACCGTTTCATATGGCGCCACCCTCCCTTTTGGTGATGAAACCGATGATCCGGTTCTCCCGTGTGAAATATTTATTGGCAACCCGCTGGATATCGGCCGGGGTGACTGTGCTGATCTTGCGACGGTATTCCGTCATGTAGCGCCAGCTGCCGGCGGTTGCCTCGAACTCGGTCAGGTTGCGGGCCAGGCCGCTGTTGGATGACATCCGTTTGGCCTCGTCAAATTCGATTTTGTTAATCAGGCGCTGCAGCTCGCGACTGCTGACCGGTTCCCTCTTCAGCCGTTCCAGTTCGGCCAAAATCGCCTTTTCCACCTCGGCGACTGTGTGCGGTGCCCGCGGATTGGCGTTCAGTACAAGCAGGTTGGGATAGCGGCTTCCAGGGGCGTCAAAGACGGAAATGTCGCTGGCGATCTGCCTCTTCAGAACCAGTTCCTTGTAAAGCCGCGATGTGCGTCCCTGGCCGAGGAGCATGTTCAGCAGGTCAAAGACATAGTCATCCGGGTCGTTGATGGCCGGTTTGTGGAAGCCGATCAGCAGGGTCGGTTCGGAATCGGCCAGCAGCTCGATCCGCTTCTCCCCGGACTGGCGCGGTTCGTTGGTTGTGACTGGCGCCGGTCTGCCGCCCGGCTGCAATGGGGCGAAATAGCGGCCGACCAGCTCGATGGTCCTTTTGCTGTCGATATCGCCAACAATGGCGATGATGGCGCTTTGCGGACCGTAATAATTTTTGAAAAAGCGTTCGGCCTTTGTGCGGGTCAGGTTCTCGATATCGGACATCCAGCCGATGGTTGGCTGGCCGTAGGGGTGGGCCAGGTAGGCCGATGCCAGGAATGTCTCCCAGAGCTTGCTCTCCGGGTCGGTTTCGTAAGAGCGGCGCCGTTCCTCCATGACAACGGAACGTTCGCTGTAGAATTCGCGCAGGACCGGCGATTGCATCCGGTCTGATTCAATGGCCGCCCACAACTCCAGTTTGTTGGCGGGGAGGTTGATCAGGTAGGTTGTGCCATCGCGGCTGGTAAAGGCGTTATAGCCAACCCCGCCGTTTCTGGAGTAAAGCTCGAAGAACTCATCCTTGATGGTGAATTTGGCCGCCTCTGCCTCCTGTTGTGTCAGTTCTCTTTGCAGTGCCGCTATCTTGTTCTTGTCGCCCTTTTCCCCCCTGGCCTTTTCAGCAATCAGCGCCTGCCCGGTCAGCTCAATCTTGTCCAGGAGCGGTTTTTCCGCTTCGTAATCCCTGGTACCAAGGCGTTTGGTTCCCTTGAAGAGCATATGTTCAAGCAGGTGGGCAATTCCGCGTTCATCGCTGCGCTCATCCACGCTGCCGACCTTGAAACGGATCCAGGCCGATACGGTCGGTGATGAGTGCCGCTCCACCATCAGTAATTTAAGTCCATTCGGGTAGGTATGCTCGATAACCTTCTCTTCCAGTCCGGCGGCATACAGCGGGGTGCTGATCAGGCAGAGTGAAACAATCAGTGTCAGAAGTCTCTTCATTCAGGGGCCTTTCATTTGAAAGTGGGGATGGTAAATCAGCTCTGTCATACGTCTCTGTCTGGCGTATTGACCAGGAAAATGCGGCTCTGATTTGACGCGGCGACATTATCGAAATAATATATACTAAATGAATAATTGTCCAGAGAGGCTTCTTTTGGGGTATGATCTGCTTTTGGAGTGCAGGGAGCCGTTGAGATGCAGATGGTAAGTGATATGAAAATTGCGACGAAGCTGATGATACTGGTCTTTGTCGGGCTGTTTGTTGTTTCGTCAGCCTTGACCGGTATATCTGCCTATCGTATGTATCAGCTGACCAGGCATAATCTGGCCAGCTATCAGGTTTCGTTGCTGGATAGCTATGACCAGATGATCAAGGGACAGGTGCAGACGGTCTGCAGCAGTTTGGATGCACTGGATAAAAAGGTTCGCAATGGTGAACTATCGCGTGATGAGGCGTTTCGGCTCGGGGCAGATCTGATTCGTGCCATGCGCTATGGCAGTGAGGGGTATTTCTGGGTTGATACGGTTGCGGGCGTCAATATTGTTCATCCGAATCGTTTGACTGAGGGAAGGCACCGGATCAATGATCGGGATGCCAAGGGAAAGCTGCTGATTCAGGAGATTATCAGTAAAGGCCGCCAGCCGGAGGGCGGTTTTTCCGAATTCTGGTACACCCGGGAGGGTGGGGTGGTACCGTTGCCCAAGCGTGGTTATTCGCTGGAGTTCAAACCATTTGGCTGGGTTATCGGTACCGGCAATTACATTGGCGACATCCAGAAGATTCTGGATGATCAGCGTCAGCAGGACAGCCGTGAGCTTGATCTCAGCCTGCGCTATCTGCTGCTATCTTCGGCGGTTACGATTGCCTTCTTCATGGGGCTGGTCTGGCTACTTGCCAGCAGGTTGATTCTGCCGCTCCGCAACTGTGTTGACTTGGCCAACCGGATTGCCGCCGGTGATCTGGATACAAAGATTGTGGTCAGCGGCAAGGATGAGGTTGGCCAGTTGAGTGAGGCGATGAACTCGATGATGGCCAGCCTGCGCACGATTGTTGATCTGAAGACCCTGGCGCAGACCGATACCCTGACCTGCGCCAATAATCGCGGCTATTTTCTTGAATTGCTGGACAAGGAGTTACAGGCTGTGGGCAGCAGTGGTTTCCTGCTGACATTGATCCTGTTTGATGTGGATCATTTCAAGAGGATTAACGATACCTACGGTCATGCCGCCGGTGATGAGGCCTTGAGGGCTGTCTCCAGGGTTGTGCGGTCGTTTGGCCTGCGGCATACGGATTTTTGGGGTCGGCTGGGTGGTGAGGAGTTTGCCATTGCCCTGCCCAATACCAGCTTACAGTATGGCGGTTCCGTTGCCGAACGTCTCCGCAAGACACTTGCCGGGACAGAGATAGAATATAAAATGGATCATATCCAGGTGACGGTCAGTCTGGGGGTGGCAGAGTATCTGCCGGGTGAGGATAGCACAGCGCTGCTTAATCGTGTTGATGAGGCCATGTACAGGGCCAAGGCCCTGGGGCGGAACCGGATCTGTTTTTCCACCGCTAACGGGATAATTGATCAGCCTTTGAAATGGCCGCCATCTTCAAATGAGAGCTAAAATTCTGCCAAGCTGTGTGTTCAACTCCGGTAGTTGATACGGTTTGGAAACAACCCCTGCAAAGCCGTAACTCTCGTAATCAGCCATGATCGGGTCGCTGGAGTAACCGCTGGAAACAATCGCTTTAACCTGTGGATCAATATCCCTGAGGAGCTTGATTGCATCCTTGCCCCCCATGGCGCCCGGTATTGTCAGATCCATGATGACCGCATCAAAAGGGATGCCTGCCTGAAGGGCCAGTTTGTATTTCTCCACCGCCTCTTCGCCGTTCTCGGCAAAATCAACGGTACATCCAAGATATTCCAGCATCTCTCCAGCCACCATCCTGACGATCTCTTCGTCGTCCATGACAAGGATTCTTCCATTGACAGAGTTTTGTTTGGGTAGGGTGATAACAGTCATGGTGTTCTGTGCCTCCGGGGTAGTGGCAGGAAGGTAGATGGTAAATGTCGTGCCATTCCCTGCCGATGATTTTACACTGATATGTCCACCGTGTCTTTTGATGATCGAGTAGGCAGCGGTAAGGCCGAGCCCGCGCCCTTTGTCCTTGGTTGTGAAATAGGGGTCGAATATCTTGTTGATGTTTTCTTCGGCGATGCCGCTGCCCTGATCCTGGATAGCGATTGTAATGTATTTACCTTCGCCCAGCGGCAGGGTGTCAACCTGGTTGATTTCGATGTTTTCGCAATGGATGGCGATTTTTCCACCCCCCGGCATTGCCTGATCGGCATTGGATACAAAAATATTGATCACCTGGTTAATCTGTCCCTCATCGGCATTAACAGACCACAGATCCTCCGGGATGATGAAGTCACAGTTGGCCATGGAACCGCTCAGTGTCAGTCCCGCTGCATTTCTGATCAATTCCGCCAGCTGGAGCGTCTTGCGGACAGGGGAGCCACCCCGTGCAAATGTGATCAGCCGCTGGGTCAGATCCCTTGCCCTGAATGATGCCTGTTCCGCCTCGATCAGATGGTTGAACTGTTTCGTATCAGGGGCTGCCGACCGTTTTGCCAGTGAGATGTAGCCAAGGATTGCGGTCAGTACATTGTTGAAATCGTGGGCAATCCCGCCGGCAAGCAGACCGATCGATTCCAGCTTCTGCGCCCTTAAAAGCTCACTCTCCATATTCTTTCGTTCAGTTATGTCCTCGTATGTCCCCAGTATTCCGATGATATTTCCGCTCTTGTCGCGCAGCGGCACCTTGCTTTTTTCCAGCCATTTAAGGCTGCCATCGGAACCATGCTGCGGCTCTTCGTAGTTTAGCTTGGGGATCCCTGTTTGCATTACCTGGCGGTCGTCGTCGGTATAGCGCTCTGCTGTGTCTGACCAACCCAGGTCGTAATCCGTTTTACCGATCAGTTCCACCGGTTCCTTGCAGCCGCAATCCTGTGCCAGCGTTTTGTTGCATCCGACGTAGACCAGATCTTTATTCTTCCAGAAAACACGCTGCGGGATTGTATCCAGCACAAGCTGCAGCATCTGACGTGAATCGTATAGCGCGTCTTCTGCCTGCTTGCGCTCGGTGATATCCTTTGTCACCGTCTGATATTCGGTCAGTTGCCCTTGATCATCAAATATCTTTCTTATGGTTGTATGGTGCCATCTTATCCCCTGGCCGGCGAGATCGATGCGATATTCCACCTCAGCAACCGGTTTTTCCGGTGTCAATGATTGAAATTGTTTGGTGAGCGCATCCAGATCCTCTTCGACAAAGTTTGGCAGCAGGGAGGAGCCGAGAAGTTCCTCGCTGGATCTGCCGTAATAGCGGCATAAGGCGCTGTTGACAAAGGTAATCACGTTTTCTGCGTTGAAGCGGCTGATCAATTCGCTCTGGTCGTTCACAACCGCGTTGAGCAGAGACTCGTTTCTGAGCAGTTCATTGCGTGTACGGGTCAGGTCGTCGCTCTGTATATCGTAACGGCGCTGCAGATGCTGCTTTTTGTCGAGGCTGATCAGGTAGAGGGCGATCAGGCTCGATAAGAGCAGGATTATTGTTGTGCTGAAGCCAAAGAGGGCATAGGGGCGTTCGTCACGTTCGAGCGTAATGATTTTCCATCCCGGCAGTTTGGAGCTTGCTTCGGAAACGGAGTAGTTGGTGTTATCAAGGATAACCTCTTTAATTCCGCTGCTAATGGATACCGGTAGTGTCTTGAGCGGAAACTCCCGCGGGAATTGCCGTTCCTGGTGGATTCGCTCAATGATGCCCTTGGTCAGTGCCTGGCGGCTCTGGTATAGCCAGGCCGGTTTGTTGGTTGCAAAGATGATCCCGTCTGCGGAAAGCAGGGCAACGGTCTCTTGTTGTGCCATCAGCAGTGAGTCAATCTCACCCATGCCCGCCTTGATGACTGCCACACCAATTGGTGACCTTTTGACCGGATCAAGAACCGGAGCGCTGAAATAAACGCCCCGTTCCCTTGTGGTTGCCCCCACGGATGGGTAAATCATGGATTTGCCCTGCATCCCGGCTTGGAAATAGAGGCGGAATTCGTGGGGCTTGCCGATGAATTCATCCCTTTTGTGATGTTTTGAAGCCGCAATCAATGTTCCATTGCGATCAAGCAGGTATACCAGGTCAGCGCCAGAGATCAGACGGGCTGTATTCAGGGTCAACGAAACATCCCGCTCCGTATTCGGCTGTTTTCCGCACAGCAGTTGAATAACCGGTTCTGCCTGGGCAAGTGAATCGGCTTTTTTGGCATACTGGGTCGTCAGGATGCGGTCGATTTTCTCACTCAGCTGCCTGGTTGTCTTGTCCTGTCTTGTCCGTTCAATCCGGTTTTCCAGTTGCCAGATTGCGCTAAGACAGGTTGCCAGTATCACAACCGTAATGGTACCAAGTATAAACAGACGCTTTTTCAGGGTTGGTGTCATCGTTCAGTCCGTCAGATTGTTGCGTTCAGCCGGCTCAAGTCCGGAATTAGTTGGTGCAACCCGCTTAAAACAGTGAAAACTTCACGTAGCGTCCAGGATTGCTCTTGATGTCGGTCATGAGCAGGTTCATTGAATCAACCATCTTGTTCATCCGTTCATAGAGTTCCTTGTCATTGATCGCCTTGCCCAGGGTCCCTTCGCCCCGGTTGACGCGGGCAGTAATCTCCTCCACCGATTTGACGGAGTTGTCGGCGCGATTGAGCAGTGAGATACCCTTGTCGTAAAATTCGCGGTCATTGATCAGCATCCCCAGGGTGCTCTCCTTGGAGGCCAGTTTGCGGTTCAGTTCGCGGACGTCATTAGCCGCCTGTACGCTGGTATCGGTCAGATTGACCAGTTTGGTGTAGAGTGTCTTGTCATGGATCAGGCGGTTAAGGCTGCCGTCCGATGCCTGGAATGCCTGCATGGTCTGGTCGGCCCGGTTGAGGATGCTGGTCAGGCGATTATATGGTTCCGGGTTGCGGACGAGTTTGCCCAGAGAACCCTCGCCATGGTTCATCGCCTTTGCCAGTGTGTTTACCTCTCCGGTCAGCCGGACGATGTTGTCGTACAGTTGCGGATCATTGGTGAGTTTGCCCAGCGTTCCCTTCCCTTGGGTGACGCTGTCAACGATCAGATTGACCCGGTCAAAGGTGGCGCCGGCCTTTTGCATGACATCATCCAGTTTAACAACGGAAACGCCGTGCAATACGGTGGGTGGTGTCTCGGAATACAGCTGTGACGGTGTGATGTCGACGTACTTTTCGCCCATCAGACCGCGGGTTTTGATTGTGATCAGCGAATCCTTGCCGATCTTGTGCAGGGCCTTATGGTCCGCCTCCAGAAGAATCTCGACCTCGTTGCTTGTCTTGGGGCTACGAAAGGAGATTGCCGTGACCACGCCAACATCCACGCCGGCCAGCCAGACCGGGGCCCCTTCCTTGAGTCCGGCCACGTCATCCATCATTACCCGCAGCTGTCCCTTGGTGACGAACATCTTGGTCTTCTGCCCCATCAGCAGGATTCCACCGGCGATGCCGAGTATTGCGAACAGGATGAAAATGCCGCCGCGTACCTGGGCCCAGCCTATCTGGTTGCTTCGTTTCATATGTTCCCTCTTCTTGTCAGTTTTTGAACCGGAAGATTGGTGCGTTAAACAGCCATCTTGTTAAACAAACAGTGAATTTTCAGTTGGAGACAGGAATTCCTGTACATCCGCTATCGGGCTGGCGAGCATCTCTTCCTGGGTCCCCTCGAAGCACATCCGTGCCTGGTGCAGGAATGTAAAGCGTTCCGAGGTGGCAAACGCCGTTGTCAGGTCATGGGTTACCATCAGGGTGGTCTTCCCCTCTGCCTGAAGGCGCTGGATCAGGTTGCAGATGTTATAGACGCCGATCGGGTCCAGTCCGGTTGTCGGTTCATCGAAGAAGATGAAATCCGGATCGGCCGCCAGTGCCCGGGCAATGGCAACCCGCTTTTTCATGCCGCCGGAGAGCTCGGCCGGATATAGATCCAGTGCCTGTTCAACGCCGACAAAACGGAGTTTTTCGACGATGATCTCCTTGATCTTTTCCTGTGCTAGACGCCCTTCTTCAAAGAGCCGGTAACCGACATTCTCGCCAACGGTCATGGAGTCAAACAGCGCCCCCCCCTGGAATACGATGGCGATCCGCTTGCGGATCTCGATATACTCTGATTCCGGGAGACCGGTGATGCAGCGCTCACCGATATAGACCCGTCCGGCATCCGGTTCCAGCAGCCCCAGCAGCAGTTTGAGGATGGTTGTTTTGCCCGCACCGCTGATGCCGAGGATGGTTCGGTTGACCCCCTGTTCAAGGCAGAAGTCGAAATTCTGGAGGATACTGCGGCCGCCGACGGAATAGCTCAGGTTTTCCATCCGGATCGAGTTGCTGTTCATGATTTGCTGCTGCCCCCCATGGCGGTGATGATCTGCCACTCCTCCTCCGTGACCGGCTGGATTGAGAGGCGGCTGCGTTTGACCAGTGGCATCTCCCCAAGCAGGGGGTTGCGTTTGATCATGTCCAGGGTCACCATCCGCTGCAGTGGCGCTTCAAATCTGACATCGACCATGTACCAGATCGGATTGGTCGCAGACGCCTTGGGATCGAAGTGCTCGCCATTCGGATCCAGGGCGGTGAAGTCCGGGTAGCCGTTGCTCACCACACAGGCCGTGCCGACAATACCCGGTTCAGGGATATTGCTGTGATAGAACAGTACCCTGTCGCCAGGTTTGACTGTGTCGCGCAGGAAATTACGGGCCTGAAAATTGCGGACGCCGTCCCAATGCTCGGTCTGGTTCGGCCGCTGCTTCAGGTCATCGAAGGAGAAACAGCCCGGTTCGGTTTTGAAAAGCCAGTAGTTCATTTCAGTTTGTCCCGGAACCCGGCTTGCCGTCTGTTTTCAGTTTTGTGGTTGAAAGCATTTCGCCGGTTCCTCCATGGTAAATCGGGCATTGTTTGCAATCGTTATATTGTTGCCAAAAGCAAGCGTCGTTCGAGTAGTTTTTGTATTCATCTGAACGCAACGAAAATTTTGGTCAGGAAAAAGTCGGATACCAGGATCAGCAGTGATGAAAGCACAACCGCCTGTTTGGCCGCTTTGCCGACCCCTTCTGCGCCGCCCCTTGTATTTAATCCGACATAGCAGCCGGTCATGGTGATGATCAGGCCGAAGAAGGCCGGCTTGACCAGACCTTCCAGGAGATCCTGCATGACCAGAAATTGCGGCAGGCCACTGATGTACATGACCGGGTTGATGCTGTAGTTGGAGGACATGATGTAGCCACCCAGAAAGGAGATTGCATCCGTAAGCACCGTCAGGAGTGGCATGGCCAGCAGCATGGCTTTCAGGCGGGGGGTGACCAGGCGTTTGATGATGTCGGTTCCCTCGACCCGCATGGCGTCTACCTGTTCGGTAACGATCATTGTGCCAAGTTCGGCGGTGATGGCCGAGCCAACCCGACCGGCCACCATAAGTGAGGCCAGAACCGGTCCCAGTTCCTTGATCATTGTGACTGCCACCATGCCGCCGACATAGCTGGTGGCGGCAAAGGGTTTCAGTTGAATCAGCGCCTGCAGCGCCATGACCATGCCGGTAAAGAGACCGGCCAGCAGGCAGATGAATAGCGACGAGAAGCCGAGTTTGTCGAACTGGGATACAAATTCGCGATAGTAGAACGGGCGCTGGAACAGACGTATGAAGGCCTGCCAGGTCAGTTGGAAGTAGCCCTGCAGCTCATGAAAAAAGAGAATCAGAATTCGGTCGATAATGGCTATTTTCATCCATTCCCTTTGCTGGGTGACGTTTGATTGTGCGGAAGCCGGTTAAAGCGCAGCTGCCAGTGCCTCGCGGGCCTCGTTTATGAAAATGAATTCCAGTTCGCTGCTGACATTTTCGGGAATGTCTTCCAGGTCGTTCCGGTTGCGTTCAGGGACGATGATTGTTTTGACACCGGCCCTGTGGGCGGCCAGAACCTTTTCCTTCAGTCCGCCGATGGCCAGTACGCGGCCGGTCAGGGTGATCTCGCCGGTCATGGCCACATTTCTCTTGCCCGGTTTGCCTGTCATCAGCGAGACAAGTGCCGTAACGATGGTGATGCCTGCCGATGGGCCATCCTTTGGAATGGCGCCGGATGGGACGTGGATATGGATGGTTCTGTTTTCGAAGGCATTCTCGGCAATGCCGAAATCCGTTGCGTGTGCCTCGATGTAGGAGAGGGCCGTGCGGGCGGATTCCTTCATCACATCGCCAAGGGAACCGGTCAGGATCAGTTCCGGTTTGCCGGCCATGCTGGTCGCCTCGATAAAGAGGATATCGCCGCCGGTTTCGGTCCAGGCCATGCCGGTGACAACCCCGATGCGGTCATTTTCAGCCGCAACCTCGTTATGAAATTTGCGCGGTCCGAGCAGTTCGCTGACGATCTCGGGTGTAATTGGTGTTCGCAACGGTTTTTTCTGGGTAATCTCCTTGGCAATCTTGCGGCAGACGGTGGCAATGGTGCGCTGCATGTTGCGCACCCCCGCCTCACGGGTATAGTCGGTGATAATCCTGATGATGGCCTCATCCTTGAAGGCCGGCTGCATGTCATTCAGCCCGTTTTCGGTAATCTCGCGTTTGATGATGAAGTTGCGCGCAATGTGCAGCTTTTCCTCAGTGCTGTAGCCGGCGAGGCGGATGACCTCCATCCGGTCCTTGAGCGGGCCGGGAATCGGGTCAAGTTGGTTTGCGGTTGTGATGAACATGACTCTGGAGAGGTCGAAGGGGACGTCCAGATAGTGGTCCTGGAAGGAAAAGTTCTGTTCCGGGTCAAGTACCTCCAGCAGGGCGGAGGCCGGGTCGCCGCGAAAATCCTGGCCGAGTTTGTCGATCTCGTCGAGCATGAAGACCGGGTTGTTACTGCCACAACGGTAAAGCTCCTTGATGATCCGTCCCGGAAGCGCGCCGATGTAGGTGCGGCGATGCCCTCTGATTTCGGCCTCGTCGCGCATGCCGCCAAGTGAGATACGGATGAATTTGCGGCCGAGTGAGCGGGCGATTGATCTGCCCAGGCTTGTTTTGCCGACGCCAGGTGGTCCGGTGAAGCAGAGCACCGGTCCTTTCATGTCGTCCTTCAGGGAACGGACCGCCAGGAATTCCAGGATGCGTTCCTTGATCTTCTTCAGATTGTAGTGATCCTCGTTGAGGATTTCCTCTGCCCGGATGATGTCCAGGTTGTCGGTGGTGGAGCTGTTCCAAGGCATGCCGGCGAGATAGTCCAGATAGGTTCGCGATACGGTGTATTCCGGTGAGGCCTGGTTGATCCGCTCCAGTCTTTTGAGCTCCTTGGCGGCGATTTTGCGAACCTCGTCCGGGAGTCCGGCCTCTTCGATCCGCTTGCGCAGTTCGTTCATGTCGGCCGTGCGAGCGTCATCCTCGCCCAGTTCGCTCTGGATATGCTTCATCTGTTCGCGGAGGATGTATTCCTTCTGATTTTTGCCGACCTTGCGGTTGACCTCGTTGGTTACCTCACTCTTGACCTGCATCTTTTCAACCTCGCTGGTCAGGTGGGCATAGACCTTTTTCAGCCGCTCCAATGGGTCGACGGTCTCCAGCAGTTCCTGCAGGTCTGTAATCGGCAGGTTGACGTAGAGCGCCACCAGATCGGAGAGGCGGGCCGGGTTGTCGATGTAGTCGATCATCTTCATGACGTCGTCGGGAAGCGGTTTGCCGTGGGACAGTGAGATCTTGAGCAGGGCGTTCAGGCTCTGGACGAGTGTGTCGGAGACCATGCTCTTCTCGACAAATTCACGCACCAGCTCGCCATGTATCATCGGGACCTCACCGGAACGGTCCATATCAATGATGCGCAGGCGGTTGAGCCCCTCCAGCGTGATCTTGAATTTGTCGTCGGCCAATCTTGAAATCTTGCTCACCCGGCAGAGTGTGCAGATGTCGTAGGGGGTAGGCGGCAGTTTTCCCGGTTCCTGCCTGTTCAGGGCGATGGCCACCAGGTTGTCATGGTCCCTTGCCGTATTGAAAGTTTGAGCCTCATGCTCATCAACAAACATCGGAAAGATCATGTATGGAAAAGGAACCATTTCGCATTGGATATATATTGGAAGCTTTTCAGGCAGTTCGATGTTTGTGTGTGGCATGTTTATAAAATCCTTTTGGATTGGTGATGTATATTTAGATGGTTACTGTTGTTTGGTTTGATTGTTGATGGCACATCTGCCTGAACTTTAGCATATATTTAATTATATTCAAATGGTTAGAGCTGTCATGGTGTTGATGTGTTAGGTCGTCCGCTATTTTCTACAGAATGCCGGATGTTTATACAGTTTTGTGTCATGTCAGGTAGTTAAGTGGCTCTGCCGTCTCGTACCTTAACCTTGACAACTCGATGCGGCACATTCTCACCGGCCAGGTCGTGGTAGAGCAGGGCCAGAAAGCGGATGGTTACTATCCGGTGGATTAAGGCCTGGGTCAAACGGTAAAGCCAGCGGCGTATTATGGATGGCGAACTGCTTCCCAGTAATAGGGGACAGAAGTCGGACAGCTGCAGTGAAACCTTGATCCCGTTATCCAGTCGTTCGATTCCGAAGCGGAGTTCGCCACGGTCGCATTCGTGTGGCTGTACCAGTATGCCGCCGCAGATGTAGAGCGTTGTTGTCTGACTCGCTCCATTCTGTTGATTGGCTGGTTGTTGAAAGCTGATTAAACTGATCCTGCTGGATAGGAGACGAAATTCAACACCCTGTGAATCGACTGCCGGGCGGATGATGGTTGCAGTGAAGCGGCGGATATACTCCAGGTAGCGTTGCATCAGTATCTGTGGCGTGAGCGAATCACCAATACGGTGTGGAAAGATGCTCCACTGGATTGAAAATACAGACGAGTCCTCCATCAAAACCTGTTGACATGCAATTTCTTGTTTTAGGGGCATTTTTATATAGCTCCGAATTCGATTGCCGTCGTCGTTGTGATAGATCCGATCATGCCCCGATATTATCTCTGTTCAAGGCTTGTCGGCAATCAATATAATCGAGTGTCGGTATGTTCTCCATACCGTGGATATTTATTATTGCAAACCAATTTGTGCTATGGCACTTATCATCTTGTCCGCATGTCTGTTATGTTGTTTGGTCATTTGTCAGTTTTTCGTTCAGGATATACTTGTTATCTGTAACGGATGTGTCAAAATTAAACACTATGGATAATATAACAGGTAAAGTTTTAGTGACCGGTGCAACCGGTTTTATCGGGCGCAGACTGGTACAGGGACTGCTGGAGCGTGGCTGCCATGTACGCTGTATGGTACGTGGGGCTAACACATCATTTTCGGGTGCGGTAGAGGTTGTGCAGGGAAATATGTTGGAGCGTGACTCGCTGACAGCTGTGTTGGAGGGAGTGGATAGCGCATATTACCTGGTGCACTCGATGTCTGGTGGTCGAGCTGGATTTGAACAGCGAGACCGAGATGCCGCTGGAAATTTTGTTTTTGCTGCGGAACGGGCAGGTGTGCGCCGGGTTATTTATTTGGGCGGTTTAGGCGAGACCGGCGATAACCTGTCAGAGCATCTGAAGAGTCGTCTGGAAGTTGCAGAGATTTTAAAGACCGGACATTTTGCAACTACCTTTCTGCGTGCTGCCGTTATTATTGGTGCTGGTGGGGCCTCATTTGAATTGGTACGTAGTCTTGTCGAACGGCTGCCAATCATGATTACGCCACGCTGGGTTTCGAGCCGTTGCCAGCCGGTTGCGGTTGATGATGTCATTGCCTATCTGATCGGCTGTCTGTTAGAGGAGCGTACCGCAGGGCGAACATTCGATATCGGTGGGCCGGAAATTCTGACTTATCGTGAGATGATGGAGCGTCTTGCTCGCCTGGAAGGTCGAAGGTTATGGATAGTTCCGGTGCCTGTGTTGACACCGAAGCTTTCCGCATATTGGGTCGCCCTGTTCAGTTCTGTTCCATCGTCAGTCTCCATGCCCTTGATCGAAGGTTTACGTAATACGGTTGTCTGTCGCGACAATAGTATCCAAGAGTTGTTGCCGATACGTTTGACTCCTTATGATGAGGCTTTGCAAAAGGCGCTTGCTGAAATTGTTTGATGAACCCCTAGAGATTGATTGTTAAGGAGTTAGATTATGAAAAAAATTGGTGTTGTTCTGTCTGGTTGTGGCGTTTATGACGGTAGCGAGATCCATGAAGCGGTTTTGACATTGCTGGCCATCGACAGGAATGGTGCCGAGGCGATTTGCATGGCGCCGGATGCCGAGTTTCCGGAGATCGATCATATGACCATGGGTGAGACCGGTTCGTTGCGCAATGCGCTGATCGAATCGGCACGCATCGCCCGGGGCAAGATCCGCACACTTCAGGGAGTCAAGGCTACGGAGATCGATGCACTGGTGTTTCCGGGTGGCTTCGGGGCGGCCAAGAATCTGAGCGATTTTGCCAAGAAGGGGGCGGCTGCGTCTGTCAATGCCGATGTGGCACGTCTGCTGCGTGAGGTTAATCTGGCCGGCAAGCCGATTGGGGCCATCTGTATTGCCCCGGTATTGATCGCCGCGATACTGGGCAAGGAGATCTCTCCGACGATTACGATTGGCAATGATGACGCTACTGCGGCTGAAGTAGAAAAATGCGGCGCAATCCATCAGCTGTGTGATGCGGCGGATGTTGTCGTTGATACGGACAACCGTATCGTCAGTACGCCGGCTTACATGCTTGCCGGTCGTATCTCGGACGTTGCTGAAGGGATTGATAAATGTATCAGAGAGGTGATCAGACTGGCCTGAACAGACCTTTGAAAAACTACTGCGGAGAGCCATCTGCGGCGTTGCGCGGTACTCGCAACCTCGGCTAACTACCTGTTATGCCTCGGCTGCTCCGTTCCGTGCGCCTTGCATATGACCTTCCTCATAACGTTTTTCAAAGTCCTGTGAAGGCCTCTCTGATCTGTTTGGGGGATTGCTGTTGATAAAACTGGTGTTGTTTGTTCTCTTTGTTGGAATTACCGCATTCACCTATTGGTTGCGTAATTTGAATCTGAACCATCTCAGGCGTAATGGCAATCGGGTGCCGGATGGGTTTGAGGGGGCAGTTGACGAGGAAAAGCTGCGGGTGGCCTCTGTCTATACCTTTGACAGCAGCAGGCTCGGGCTTTGGGAGTCGATTCTTGATAATGGGCTGCTGATCATATTCTTGTTCTGTGGGCTGATCGTTGTCTACGACCAATTTATAAATGGTCTGACCGGATTTGTTGTTTTGCGCGGAATTCTGTTCTTTATGGTTTTAAACTGGATCCAGACCCTCTTTGGGCTGCCGTTCAGTCTCTACGGGACATTCAGGATCGAGGCCCGCTACGGTTTCAATACCATGACGCCCAGGCTCTGGCTGATTGATTTTATCAAGTCGCAGCTGATTGGTGTTGTTCTGATGGCATTGCTGGCCGGCGTGATCTTCTGGCTGATTGGCTGGAGCCCAGAACGCTGGTGGTTGTGGGTTTGGGGATTCATGGCTGCTTTCAGCCTGTTTATGATGTTCCTTTCGCCATATGTCATTGAGCCGCTTTTCAATAAATTTGAACCGGTTGCCGAAGAGGGGTTGCGGGATGATATCCGTGTCATGATGGAAAAGGCTGGCCTCCGGGTCGGACAGGTCATGCAGATGGATGCCTCCCGGCGCAGCCGGCATTCCAATGCCTATTTTACTGGCATTGGCAAGGTCAAGCGCATTGTGCTCTATGACACCCTGATCAAGCAGATGACCCACGCCGAGATTGTGGCCGTTTTGGCCCACGAGATCGGGCATTGGAAGAAGGGGCATATCTGGAAAAGGCTGCTCTGGGCAGAGTTGATGGCGCTGGCCAGCTCCTATCTGGCCTTTCACCTGCTGGGCTGGCCCGGACTCCCGGCGCTGCTGGGACTGCCGGCTGATATATCGCTGCCGGCTAAAATGATCCTGCTCGCTTTCCTGGCCTCGCTGGTCATGTTTCCGCTCTCTCCCTGGTCTGCCTGGCGGTCGCGCTGCCATGAGCGAGAGGCAGACCGCTTTGCGTCGGAATTGACCGGTCATCCGGAGCACCTTGCCTCTGCACTGGTAAAGCTTTCGGTGGAGAATCTGTCTAATCTTTATCCTCACCCGCTTTATGCGGCGCTTTACTACTCGCATCCACCGGTGGTTGACCGTGTCCGGGCCCTGCGCGGTAATTCGGTGTGAACAGGGAAAGATTCTGTTAGCGGTTGTGAACTGGTCTGTTGCTGACTTCGCCTCTGACGGGGCGCTGATGGTCTGGCTGCTGGAAACCATTTGTAGCGCAGATAGAGCTTGGATGAAAATCGGTTGACATGGGCGGTTGATGTGGCTAGTCTTTCAGTTATTTGTAATAATTTAATGTCTGGTGTGGATTTGTTGAAGTCAGTTGTATGGCGCGGCAGTGATGGTTGATTGCAACTGAATCAGAACTTTGTCTGACTACGGGAAGGATGCTCCCGGGGTGGATCAAATGGAATTAACAGACTGATCAGGCGTGTCGGATTAAGTATCTATTTTGTTTTGCGGCTAAAATAGGATATATTGCAAAAAATAAAAATTCCAACTCCTGAGGAAAAGCAAACATGAACATGATCGATAATCCGGATCAGGCAAAAAGGCTGGCGAGGGCCATCATCTCTGACGTAGCTATCTACAACCAGGATAAGGTGGAAAGTGGAATTAAGAATGATGATATTTTCAGTACGCTGGATGAACAGCTGGAAGAGGGGCGGCAACACTTCTATTCCAGGGTCTCTCCAGATCTGAAACCGGAGAAGATATTCGATCTTGCCGTGGTTGATGTTTTGATCAAGCGTGCCGGGAAGATTGAGTCTTCCATCTGGTAAAGCTTTTCTCTCTCTTTATTGATTCGGGCGTGCCTCTTATTTGAGGTGCGCCTTTTGTGTTTGCATCGGCTTGATCTGGCCATCATTATGATGGCAGTCGCGTTCAGGGGTGTTTCTGTTTTATAAGGGCAAGGTATAAGAGAATGATTATTCAGTTTCCAGTCGATTCAGAGCCGGTAAGGCTTGATCTGTTTCTTTCCAACGAGCTGCAGAGCGAGACCCGCGCATCCGTTCAGCGTTTGATAGATTCAGGCAATATTCTTGTTGATGGCAAGCTGGTCCGCCCTTCTCTCAAGCTGAAGGGGGGCGAATTGGTTTCGGTTGAGATACCGGAGCCGGTTGCTGCCGAACCAGTTGCGGAGGATATAAAGCTTGATGTGCTGTATGAGGATTCTGATCTCATCGTTGTCAATAAGGCGGCCGGTATGGTTGTGCACCCGGGGGCTGGCAACAGCAGTGGTACATTGGTGAATGCCTTGCTGGCCCACTGCAAGGATCTTTCCGGCATTGGCGGCGAGTTGCGGCCAGGTATTGTTCATCGAATTGACAAGGGGACAAGTGGTGTTATTGTTGCCGCAAAAAATGATCGTGCCCATCAATCGCTGGCGGCGCAGTTTAGTGCCCATTCAATCAAGAGGCTATATCTGGCGCTTATTTATGGAAGCCCCCAGGAGGATAGCGGCAAGATTGATAATATTATCGGGCGTCATCCCACCGACAGGCTGCGTCGTTCCGGCAAGGCGCGCCATGGCAAACATGCGGTTACCCGTTGGCGGGTTCGTGAACGTTATGGCAGAATCTCGCTGGTGGAACTGCGTCTGGAGACCGGGCGTACACATCAGATCCGTGTGCATATGAGCGAGGCGGGTTATCCGCTGCTTGGAGATCCACTTTATCCGGACGGTGGTCGTTTCAATAATCTTACCGATACCAAACTGCGGAAACTGATCACTGTGCTGGGACGTCAGGCGTTGCATGCCAGTGTGCTTGGTTTTATCCACCCTGCAACAGGGGAGTATATGGAGTTCAAGTCTGAGATGCCTGCTGATATGCTTGATTTGATCGGCTATCTTGGCGGTCAGGCGGAGAGACAATCCTGACGATGATTCTGCTTGTATTGGTTGATTGACTTGGGCTATTTTGCAGCAGTTTTGAAGTGATACAAAATCACCCCCTACTTATATGTTCCGGATCGGGGGAGCAGAGGAATCATATATGGATAGAAGAGCTCCGTCTGGCAGCGGTAAGGGTTTCTGGGCCTCGCTACTGTTACTTGCCGTGACAATTGCAATTGTTCTCGTACTGGGTGTGGCCGGTTATCTGTTCTACCTTTTGGCCAAGCTACCGAAGGTGGACCGTCTTGCCGATTATAAGCCACCGATCGTTTCCCAGGTTTTTGGGGATGATGGAACCCTGGTCGGTGAGTTTTATCTGGAGCGCAGGATCGTTGTGCCGGTCAACAAAATGCCGCGCAGGCTGATTCAGGCCTTTGTTGCCGCCGAGGATGCTAATTTTTATTCCCATAAGGGGATTGATTATTTAGGCATCGTGCGTGCTGCGGTTAAAAATATCGTTTCCGGGCGCAAGAAGGAAGGGGCCTCCACCATAACCCAGCAGGTGACAAAGTCGATGCTTTTGACGCCTGAAAAGAGCTACTCCAGAAAGATTAAAGAGGCGATTCTGGCAAAGCGGATGGAGGACAAGCTGAGTAAGGACGAGATTCTCTATCTGTATCTGAACCAGATTTATCTTGGCGGGGGTGCATATGGGGTGCAGGCGGCTGCCGAAACCTATTTCGGTAAGGGGGTCGATCAGTTGAATCTGGCTGAGATAGCTATGCTGGCTGGTCTGCCAAAGGCACCGAATGCCTATTCGCCGATTAAACATATGGAGAAGGCGCGGGAACGTCAGGCCTACGTGCTTGACCGGATGGTCAAAGAGGCTTATATAACGCCGGTTGAGGCTGAACAGGCTAAGAAGGCCCAGATTGTGATCAGTCCGATGAAGAAGGTGAACAATGAACAATCGGCATATTTCCTTGAACATCTGCGAATCCAGCTGGAAGAGAAGTATGGTGAGGAACAGCTTTATAAGGGTGGGCTGAAAATTTATACGACCATGAATGCCGCTATGCAGCGGGCGGCGCATGAGAGTATCAAAAATGGTCTCAAGGCAGTTGATAAGCGGCAGGGATTCCGTGGCCCGACGAAACATCTCAAGGCGGATGAGGTTGATTCTTTTTGCAGCAAGGTTGAGGAAAATATTGATTCCAATCAGTTGAAGGTTGGTGATACCTATCAGGCGGTTATTGTTGGTCTAAATCCAGGTCGCGGGGATGTTCTGGTTCGGGTGGGTGACCGGCAGGGAACCATGTCCAGGAAGAATATGTCATGGGCAGGCCGGGTTCCGATGGTTAACAGTTATGGCAAGTCTGAAAAGGCCTCCAGGGCCTTGACCCTTGGCTCGGTTGTGGAGGTTTCCGTTGTTGCGCCAGAGTCAACGCCGGGTGGTGCCCAGTTCGCCCTGGATCAGACTCCTGAGGTTCAGGCCGCCCTGGTGTCTATTGATCCGCGTAATGGTGGTGTCAAGGCCATGGTTGGCGGCTATAGTTTTAAAAAGAGTCAGTTTAATCGGGCGATTCAGGCAAAACGAAATGCGGGTTCCGCATTCAAGCCGATAATTTATGCAGCCGCTCTGGATAAGGGTTTTACACCGGCGACTGTTATTGATGATTCTGCTGTGGAGTATCCCGATGGATCTGGAAATGTCTGGCGTCCAAAAAACTATGACGGTGTTTTCCGTGGTCCGGTAACCATGAGGGTTGCGCTGACCAACTCCATAAATATTGTCAGTGTAAAGATTATGGAAAAAATCGGCGCGCCGTATGCGGCTGAGTATGCCAAGAAACTGGGCTTTACATCGCCCATACCAGCCAATCTTGCATTGGCGCTTGGGGCCGCATCGGTTTCGCCGTTGGAGTTGACGTCGGCATATACGGTATTTGCCAACAAGGGTGTACTGCAGCCGACGAATTTTATCGTTAAGGTTACCGATCATAGCGGCAATATCCTGCAGCAAAGTTCCGCCCCCCCATCAATACCGGTAATATCTTCGGAGACGTCCTATGTTATTACCAACTTGATGCAGAGCGTTGTCTCCAGCGGTACAGGCCACAGGGCTTCGGTGATAAAGAGGCCGGTTGCCGGTAAAACCGGGACAACCAATGAATCCAAGGATGCCTGGTTTGTTGGCTATATTCCACAGCTGGTGACAGGTGTCTGGGTGGGGTATGATCAGGAACGCTCGCTTGGGGCGGGCGGGTCAGGTGGCCAGGCCGCTGCACCGATATGGGCAGAGTTCATGCAGAAGGCTGTTTTGGGACTTCCAGTGGAGGATTTTAAAGCGCCCGATAATATCTCGTTTGTACTGATTAACCCGCGAAGCGGCAAGCTTGCCAAAGAAGGAACGCCCGGTGCAATGCTGGAATGTTTTATCAAGGGAACTGAACCATATTCCTATGATTCGGATGCTGCTGCACCACCTAAGGAAAAAAACCAGGATTAGGTATATTGTCGCTCCAACAAAAAAGGCGCCTGCTCAATTGAGCCAGGCGCCTTTTTTGTTTTAAATGTGAATTGAATGTGGTTAAGGCATTACTTCTTCCGCGACCCCTGATTTATTCTTTACAACATTGTTGACCTTCTTCCAGTCAACCTTGTTGGTAAGATTCTCTTTATCAATCAGGTTTTTAGCAATCTTGTGAAGTCCACCGATCTTGCCGTAAGCATCGCCGTGAACCTCAAGAAATACACGCCCGTCGTCCGTAACGGCCAGCTTGACAGGTTTATATATAATTTCACCAATTGTGTTGACCTTGATCTCCTTAAAGAATTTTTCCATGTGTGCCGGATAAACACGGATGCAGCCGTGGCTGGCAAAGCTGTAGATCGAAGCAGGTTTTGTTGTGCTATGGATGAGGATGCCGGGTAGTGATGTTTTCATGGCATATTTGCCGAGAGGGTTCCGCGGACCTGGTGGGATGCTGATAATGACCTCTTTGCCCTGGGCCTCCATTTCAGACTGAATAGATGGTGGTACATGCCAGGTAGGATCCTTCATCTTTGAGGTGATTCGGAATTTACCAGTGGGTGTGTTCCAGTTGAATTTCTTGTTTCTGGTGGGAACGCCCACGGCAACAGGCAGAGAGGTGAATAATTTGCTATTTCTGAAGTAATACAGGGTTCGGTCAGGGATATTGATGATAATGCCATCCGTCATGACCTGCGGGATAATCCGCCGGTTGTTATATTTAAGTTTTTGTCCGACATAAAGGGATTTTTTAGGATCAAGTTTGTTAAGTTCAATGAGTTGATGTCTGCTAACACCCAGCTTGGCGGCAACAAGTTTGAGAGATTCCTTTTTGCCAACCGTATATGTATTAATATTGCCAATAATTCGGTTGCTTGCAATCGGTGCTGTTGGAATATCCGCATCTGCCGGCTTTTCTTGATCAACCTTTGAATCCGGCTGTGATGGTGTTGAGTAACTTGATTGGATCGTTGTTGTCGTGGCGGCTGGTTTAGAAGGTGCTTTTGGTGAAATAGTCGAAATCAGACCTATTCCAACTGCCTGGGAAGCAACCTTGCTGCTATTACTGTTGTTGGCCGCTGTCTTCAATATACTGGCTTTTTGCAGTGTCAGTTCAAAGTAGCGGTTTGCCTCCGCAATGTCATCCTGCTTGAACAGACTTTCAGCGGTGCCGAGCGTTCTGACGATGTCTTCAAGTTCGTTTGAAATTGGTTTGCCAGTTGTATTTGTGCGCAAGGCGTTCACTGCATCGGTTGCATCAGAACGTAGGTCGGCGTGAGCCAGGTTTGAGCAAAAAACTAATAAAAATAATACAATAAGTGTCTTCATAAACCGTCCATTAGTAAAGTGGTGTTAAAAAACAAGTATATATCTACAATAACAGGTTCAATATTGGCAATAGCAAACTAAAATAGCGACCTACGCCCCTTCGGGAGCGATTTTTCATAGAGTAACTTGAGATTCAC
>CAXYUZ010000035.1:0-33500 GCA_964292275.1 uncultured Desulfuromonadaceae bacterium | reverse complement strand
CGCAAGTTACTCTTTGATAAAGCGCCGCCAGCGCGGCGTGGAGTGCTAATCTGAAGCCTCTGTCATTGCCCGCTTGAGTGAGCCGATGAATGACTTGAGCTCCACTTCCAGCTCTGTTCCTGAAAATTGCTGGAACAGTTTGACAATGGCGCTGCCAACAACTACCCCGTCTGATATGGCAGCCACGCTGGCGGCCTGCTCCGGGGTCGAGATGCCAAAGCCGGCCGCTACAGGGACTGATACAACCGATCTGACCCGTTCAAGTTCTTCGCCAAGGGTGGCTGAAACGGATGTGCGGGCGCCGGTTACCCCGGCAACGGTGACATAATAGACAAAGCCGCGTCCCAGTTTTGCCACCTTGGCGATCCGGTCATCGGTTGATGTGGGGGTCAGCAGGAAGATTACATTCAGGCCATGCTGGTTGGCAGATTTCAGGAACGGCCCGGATTCCTCTGGCGGCATGTCAACCAGCAGAACGCCATCAACCCCGGCGTCAGTGGCATCTGCCGCAAAACGCTCGTAACCGTAGGCATGGATCGGATTGAGATACCCCATCAGGATAATCGGTATGGCTGTCTTTTTGCGGACAGAGCGGACGGTCTCAAGGATCTTTGCCAGGGTTGTGCCTGATGCCAGGGCACGCTCCGAGGAAAGCTGGATGGTCGGGCCGTCGGCCATCGGGTCGGAAAAGGGCATGCCGAGTTCGATGATATCGGCACCGGCATCCTCCAGGATCGGGATTATTCTCTCAGTTGCCGCCAGGTCAGGGTCTCCGGCGGTGATGAATGTGATCAATGCCTTGCTGTTCTGGTTTTCGAGTGCTGTGAAGCAGCGTGTCAGACGGTTCATTTTGTGTGTCCCGGTTAAGTTGATTTCAGAGTTTGATCTCTGACAGTTCCTTGTCAAGCAGGCTGGCCTGCCTGGAAAGATTGTTGACGTGGTTTTCCATGTTCTTGAATGTTGCGCTGCCGGTGGTTAGTGTGTCCTGAATTTTTTCCATGGCAGCGGCGATGAGAAGACAGTAGTTCTCGCGGGCATGGTCGATCTCACGGATATGCTGGAGTGTTGACATCAGCTCCTTTGCATCTGCTGCAATCGCGTTGCCTGTGCTGCTCTGCTCGTGGGTTGTTGATCTCATCTGCAGTGTCAGGTCCTTCATTTTGTCAACCGTGGCGGCAATCAGTTCGCTGGTGCTGGTATGTTCCTCGGCCGCGCCGGAGATCTGCTGAACCATTTCGGCAACGTTCTCCATGGCATCCTTGATGCTGTTACTGCCGATGGCCTGTTCCACCGTTGTCTGGGCAATCTTTTCTATTTGCAGACTTGTCTGCTGCACGCCGTTGACGATCTTGAGCAGCGCGCTGCTGGACTGTTCGGAGAGTATTTCACCCTCGGTGATGCTTTTTTCAGCAAGCTTGATTGCATCAACAGCCAGTCTGGTCTCTTCCTGAACGGCACTGATGACCGTGGCAATCTCACGCGTATAGCTGCTGGTCCGTTCGGCCAGTTCCCTGACCTCGTCGGCAACTACGGCAAATCCCTTGCCATGCTCGCCAGATTGGGCGGCGATAATGGTTGCGTTCAGGGCCAGCAGGTTGGTCTGTTCGGCAACCTCATCAATAACCAGCAGGATGTTGCCGATGTCGTTCGTCTTGAGTGAAAGGTTGTTGATCACCTTGGATGATATTCGTGAGGAATTGCGGATTGCCTGCATTCCGGCAATTGCCTCTGCAGCCGCGCGGCGGCCGTTTTCAGCATCGTTGCGGACGGTTTCAGAGATGGCGGAGGCGTCCATGGCATTTGTTTCGACCTGCTTGATGGTTGTATCCAGCTGGACAATTGCGGAGGCGGTTTCGCTGGCGGTGCTGAGAAGTGTGGTGATGCTTGAGCCGATACTCTTTATGGAGGCAGCCATTTCTGATATGGAGGAGCTGACCTCATTGAAAGAGTCACCCAGACGATCTGCTGTTATGGCAACCTCCTCGATGGTGGCCGACATCTCGTAGGAAGAGGAGGCTGATTTGGCTGCCGAGGTGGAGAGATTTTCAAAGTCGCTGTTCAGTGCTGTTGACAATTCCATTGTCTGGACGATTGTCGGTAGCGCCTCTGTGAGTTGCCCCTGATTGAGTTTGAGAGATGCCGATGATTGGCGGACCGTCTTTTCAATGCCGTTGTCGATGGAGATGATCCGGTCCGTGGCTGTCCTGATACGTAAAAAACGCTCGGCCAGGGCTGCGGACATCTGGTTTAATTCCAGTGCCAGCCGGGATGTTTCAAGGCAGCCGTCAGTGGCCAAGCTTTCATTCAGTCTTCCTTCGCGGATTGAACGGATGAAGCTGATCCCCTTATCCAGATGTCTGGTGATTGATCGTGATGTTGTACAGGCCGCAAAGATGAGCAGTCCGGCGGTGGCCAGCAGGAGTACAGAACAGATCAGGAGGGTTGCTCTCGCCTGTGAAGCTGCCTCTGCCTCTGTTGCGGATACCTCGTTGTGCAGTGCAGTGGAAAGCCCTGTCAAAGAACTCCGCACGGTTTCCAGGCGCTGCTGTGCCGCGTTGATCGGAACGTCAAGCCTGGCTGGATCGCCGTTGATGGCGGCAGGGAGAATCTCACTCTCCAATGATTGCCTGATCCCCTTCCAGGTCAGACTGCTCTTTTTGAATGTCTCCAGTGTGGAAGGGGTGGAAATCATGGCTGATAGGGAGGTCGTTTTGTTATCGATGCCAGTGATCAGTCTTTTCAGTTCGCTGATACTGTTATGCCGGTTTGCTGGAAGTGACTCGCTAGGAAGTCTGGTAAGCTGTGCCTTGAGCAGCAGAAAATCCGAGTTAAGTAACGTCAGATTTTCTGCTGCAAGCATGTTTTTGCTGATTTTATGATAGGCGTCGCTGCCGATTCGTGTCTGGTCGTAAAAGAACAGATTGATGGCTGTAATAATCAGGGTGCAGGTGAGGGCGGCCGCAACAAGCAACACTATTTTTGTGCGGATGGTCAGGCCGTTGGCTCTGTCAGGAGACGAGATCCTCTTCACCGGTGAACTCCTTGTTGGTTGACAACGTAAGCTGGTAAAACAAGAGGGAAATATAACAGAGCCAACGGAGTGTTATCAAGTAAAAAGACCGGTCAGCGTATGTTCGAGATGGTCTTGAAAAGGCCGTTCAGGTTGTGGCCTGGACGATATTTTTCCGGTACGGAAAAGTTTTCAGTCACCGAAACCGGAATGCCGATCACACCGATGGGGGTGTCGAGCCTTAATTTACCCTGCACGTTGATGGGGATATTCTCCAGATTGTGATGATGCTTTGCCAGCTCAAGCAGGTCACGGTAGTTTATGCGAACCGGGATCGGAAATATGGTATCGTTTTTTGCTGCAATGTTTATCGCCCGCTGGAGATTTCCAGAGGCGAGGGGGAGATCGCTGATCCTGACCTGGTAGTTATAGCTGCTGAGCGGGATATCAAAGGCGTTGGGATTGGATATGGTCAGCAGGCATTCCATGTCTGCTCCATCCTTGTCCATTCCCTTGAATATCGTCGTTTTGTAGGCTACCTGTGGCGTTTGTACGATTGATGAACAGCTGCAAAGCATCAGTGTTATGATCAGCAGTAGTGCGCGAAGCATGTTGTTTTTCATCTTGTTTTAGTCCCTGTCTCTGTCATGGCCATCCGTTCGGTGCGCATTTTGTTGTAACTGATCATTTCCTGGCGAATGATCTTCAGTTTGCGTGCATAATGGTCAGCCTGTGGCCCCCTGCCGCAGTATAGTTTTTTTGCCTTTTCAAGGTTGCCCTGGGCCATCTCCAGTTTTGAGTAAAGCTCGCGGATGGCGGCTTCGGCGCATTTCTCGTCGTTTTTCATGTCGCTGGGCGAATAGCCATGGCTCTTGGCCCGGCTTGGCATGAGCTGCCAGACACCCAGTGCGCCCATGGTTGATACAGCTCCGGCGGAGAGTTTATGGCCTCCGGTTTCTGCAAGGGCAATTTCAGCAAGGTCAAAGGGGAGAAAAGGGGTGCCGAGGGTTTTAGTGAAGCAAAGTGCGGCCAGTTGACGGGCCCTTTCAGGTGATGTGCGACGTTTGAAGGCCGCTTCGATGGCAATGACCTGTTGTTTTCGTTCGCCCATGGAGACCCCTTTTTCAAGGAAATTCTGGATTTCCTTGTCAAGAGGTGATTCGGTGGATACGGTCGCTGTAATCGGGGTTTCAGCCTTTTTTACAGGCGCATTTTCGCAGGCTGCAATAAGCAGCAGGCATGGCACAAAGATTAGAAATTTTCGCATAATAATAGAGTGGTCGGTTGTGTCGGCTTTGCCGGATCGGCGCAAGCGCCTGCAGTGACTTCAGAGGAAAAAATCCGGCTGGAACTCCTTTCGATTGATGTTTTCCCAGAAACACCAAAGTCCCTTGGCGGGACTTTGGTTCCAGAATTTATTAAGATGGCATCTCTTATACAGTACTTTACAGCCGTTGTCAAATTAGGTGCCTTAATGGGCCGTTTTAAAAGGGTTTGTTGCTTTTTAGTAGGCCTCGGGCCTCTCCAGTACATCGGCTGCGGTAACCCTGGCCCGGAAGATTCTGTAGACCCATATCTTGTAGGCGATGACGATCGGCACAAAGATCAGCGCCACAACCGTCATGATCTTCAAGGTGTAGAGGCTTGAAGAGGAGTTGTAGATCGTCAGATTCGATGCCGGATCAATGCTTGACGGGATCAGGTTCGGAAACAGTCCGGTGACTCCGGTGAAGCAGACGAACAGGATTGTCAGGCATGAGAATATGAATGCCTTGCCGTAATGTTGTCTGGCGCTGTTCAGCTTGATCAGCAGCAGAGAGGCAACTGCAATGACCGGAATGATGATCATGAACGGCATTTTGAGGTAGTTCTCATAGAGCCTGGTTGCCGTGTAGCTGTAGGCCAGGAAGGCAACCGCAGCTACGAGAAGCGGCAGCCAGAGCCTGTCGGCCATTCTGCCTCCCCGTTCGGCCAGCTCTCCGCTGGTCTTGATGGCGGTGTAGAGTGAACCATGGACGGCAAAGAGCAGAACAAAGAGGATTCCGGTCAGCAGGCCGTAGGGATTGAGCAGGCCGATCAGCGAACCGCTGTAGCTGAACGTGGCAGTATTGAAATCATTGGTCATCGGCAGGCCGTGGAAGATGTTGCCGAAGGCAACGCCGAAGAGGAGTGCAGGTAGGAAGCTGCTGACGGTGATGGCGTTGTCCCAGCCGTTCTTCCAGGCCGGGCTGTTGATCTTGCCGCGAAATTCAAAGGCAACGCCACGTACGATCAGGGCGAAGAGTAGCAGCAGCAGGGCCATGTAGAGATTGCTGAACATGAGGGCATAGGTTGTCGGGAAGGCGGCAAATGTTGCCCCGCCGGCAGTGACCAGCCAGACCTCGTTCCCCTCCCAGACCGGGCCGACACTGTTGATCATAATCCGTTTTTCTGTATCGCCATCCGCCAGAAAGCGCGACATGATTCCGGTGCCGAGAACAAATCCGTCCAGCATGAAGTAGACACCCCAGAGCACGCCCCAGAGAACAAACCAGATTAGTTGGTAGATATTGGGTTCCATGGTTTATCCCCTCCCTTCAATATGGATGATCTCGGATATATCGTCGTCTGGTCCCTTTTTGGCATATTTTGTCAGCAAGAAAATATCCATGAAGCCCAGTACGCCGTAGAGAATTGTAAAACCGGCCAGGGATATCGCCACTTGAATGCTTGAGACGCTCTTGGATACTGCGTCTGTAGTTTTCATCACGCCGTAGACGATCCATGGTTGACGTCCGAGTTCTGCAACCACCCAGCCAACCTGGTTGGCGATATAGGGGAGGGGTAGTGAGAACAGAATCAGGGTCAGGAACATCTTGTAATCTTCAAGATTTTTCTTACGCGACAGGTAGAGGGCAGCCAGGCAGGCCAGTATGAAATAGCTGCCGAGGCCGACCATGATCCTGAAGCTGAGGAAGACCGGCAGGACAGGCGGACGCTCCTCCTTGGGAAAGTCCTTCAACCCTTTGACCTCTGCGTCTGGATTGTGAAAGGCGAGCATACTGACCATTTTGGGTACAGTCAGGATCTCCAGGGCATTCTTCTCGTTCTTGGCGTCCGGAATCAGCAAAAGGTGCATACCAGCACCCTTCCGGGTCTCCCAGACAGATTCCATCGCGGCAAATTTGGAGGGTTGAACCTTGGCAACCTCGATGGCATGTGAATCGCCGATTGCCGCTACAAGAAGTGTTGACAGCAGTCCGAACAGGGCTGCCTGTTTGAAGGAACGTTTGAAGAAGAACAGCTCGTTTTCCCTGAGCAGATGCCAGGCGGAGATGCCCATGACAAAGAAGGCGGCCACCGTATAACCAGATACGATCTGGTGTCCGAATTTGGTCAGCGCGTACGGGTTGCTGACGATTGCCATGAAATCGACCATCTCGGCGCGGTTATTGCGGATGACATAGCCGACCGGGTTCTGCATCCAGCCGTTGGCAATCAGGATCCAGAGTCCGGAAAGGTTCGTGGCGATTGCCACGAGCCAGATGGCCAAGGCATGCATTCTTTTGGAGATTTTGTTCCAGCCGAAGATCCAGACCCCGATGAAAACCGATTCAAGGAAAAAGGCAACCGTTGCCTCGATGGCCAGCGGCGCACCAAATATATCGCCCACATAGCGTGAATACTCGGCCCAGTTCATTCCAAACTGGAACTCCATTGTAATCCCGGTCACAACTCCCAGAGCAAAATTGATCAGGAACAGCTTCCCCCAGAACTTTGTCATCCTCATCCAGGTTTCATCACCGCTGATCAGGTAGCGTGTCTCCATCCAGGCAACCATTATGGATAGTCCCAGCGTCAATGGAACAAAGATGAAATGGAACATGCAGGTTACTGCAAACTGGATCCTGCTCAGCATTACCACATCCATGCTGTCTCCCCCCTTTGAAATAAATTTAAGTATAGTTTAGGCCGCGTTTGCGGAAACGCAAGTCCAAGTGACTAAAAAGATAAAATAAGTCTTTAATGTTTTTAAAAAAAATACCGGTGGCTATTTTCTGATCAGGTCCGCCAGGGTCACATCCTCAAGGATGCCGCGAATCTTGTGCTGCACCTCGACCCAGACGGGGTGGACAGTGCAGTTGGGTGAACGGTCGCAGGCCCCTTCTCCTGTAACGCAGCGGTTTGGAACGATTGGCCCTTCAACCGCCTCAACCACCTCCAGCAGGGTAATTTTGTCTGCCGGGCGTCCCAGAACAAATCCGCCGCCTGTGCCGCGGTAGGATCTGACAAGGCCGATCTTGCTGAATTGCTGAAAAATTTTGGCCAGAAAGGTTTGCGGTACATCCACGGCAGACGCAATCTCGCTCATCAGACAGACCTGTTCTGCTGATTTGGATGCCAGGTAGACAATACCCCTTACCGCATATTCACCTTTACGTGTCAGTTCCATCATATTTAAAACCCCTAAAAAGACTGTTTATGTCTTTTTAGGGGTTTTATGGCTAAAAGTCAAATGAAAATCGTTTTTCAGTGAAATCATTTTCCGAGTATTATGCCCAGGTCCATGGCTGTCTTGACGATTTCTCCCACTGGGTCAACCAGATTGAGTTCCCTGGTGGCCTCTTCTATTGATGTGGAGACAATACTTCGTCCACGCAGGCAGGCCATTCTGCCGAATTCGCCATCGGCAATCATCTGCACGGCCTTGGTGCCGAAGCGGCTCCCCAGGGAGCGGTCGAAGGTTGTTGGTGAACCGCCGCGTTGCAGATGACCAAGTACCGTGACCCGGACATCCATATCAAGGGCCAGTTCGATCTGCTGGGCAACATACTGTCCAATCCCCCCCAGACGCTCTATTGTGCAGCAACTGTCGGCATCCTTTGCAACCACGCGCCTGCCGCCAAGCGGGAAGGCGCCCTCGGCGGCTACGAGGATGCTGAAACGGCTGCCGGATTCGGCGCGATTGCGAATAGCGGCGACGACGTTGTCGATGTTGAACGGGATCTCCGGGATCAGAATCACATCGGCGCCCCCCGCAATTCCGGACTCAAGGGCGATCCAGCCGGCATAGCGCCCCATGACCTCGAGGATCATTACCCGGTGATGGCTCTCAGCGGTTGTGTGCAGCCGGTCCAGGGCATCGGTGGCGGTTTCCAGCGCCGTGTTGTATCCGAATGTGCAGTCGGTTTCGCGCAGGTCGTTATCAATCGTTTTTGGAACACCGACAATCGGGATCCCCTTTTTCGAAAGTTCCAGGGCGATTTTCAGCGAACCTTCGCCGCCGACTGCAATCAACGCATCCAGGCCAAGGGTTCGGAAATTATCCACAACCTGGTCTGAATAATCGACCATGACTGTTTTGCCGTCCTGCAGTGACGGGTATGCGAACGGGTTGCCGCGATTGCTGGTTCCGAGAATCGTGCCGCCCCGCGGGAGTATGCCACGCACGCTTTCAATGGTCAGCGGAATACACTTCTTCAGGTCGAGCAGTCCATCGAAACCATCCTTGATGCCGACAACCTGCCATCCGTGGCGGATGATTGCACTCTTGACCACGCCACGGATAACGGCGTTAAGTCCCGGACAGTCGCCTCCGCCGGTCAGAATTCCGATTGTTTTACTCATGCAGCCTCCTCTTGTCTTGAATCAATGTCGTCATGTCTGCACTTTCTGGGTTTAGATCATCTTTTTTTGTGGCGTTTTCCCTTTGTGTTGTCCTTGCCACCCTGTTTGGGTTTTGAACTTTTCCCGCCCCTGCGTCTGCCTCCCTTGCCATCTGTCTCCTTGCGCTCTCCGAATGTTTTGCCAGCCAGGCCGGAAAGACCCTTGCCCCTGACCGGCACCTTCGGAAATTCATATTCCGCCTGGAGGTTCGGCGAGATAGCCGGGGTTGCAGGTGTGTGGCCGGTCAGCAGGAATTCGATCCGTCTTGTGGCCGGTGAGACGGCTGCGACCTTGACCGTAACGCCGTCTCCGATGCGCAGGGTTTGTCCGGCGCTGCGGCCGACAAGGGCGTGCCGCTTCTCAAGGTAGCTGTAGATGTCGTCCTCCAGGGTGGTAATATGCACCAGCCCCTCGACAAACAGTTCCTCCAGCTCGACAAAAAGACCGAAGGCGGTAACACCGCTGATATACCCCTTGAATTCCTCGCCGACATGCTTCTGCATATACTGGATCTTTTTCAGATCAACAATATCACGTTCTGCCTCCATGGCAACCCGTTCCCGTTTGCTGGTGTGATCGGCAATTTCCGACAGGTTGGCGGTGACGATTGAAAGCTCCCTGCTGCCCCCCTCCTTGAGCTGGCTTGCGGTTGCACCCAGGGTGGCCTTCAATATGCGGTGTACGACCAGGTCTGGATAGCGCCGGATGGGAGAGGTGAAGTGGCAGTAACAGTCCGATGCCAGACCGAAGTGCCCCAGGTTCAGTGCCGCATAGCGGGCCTGTTTCATGCAGCGCAGCAGGGCGTAGTTGAGCATGCGTTCCTCCGGTTTGCCGTCAACCTCGTTCAGCAGCCTTTGCAGTTCGGCCGGATTTACCCTGTTGTCGGCCAGTTTGAATTCATAACCGAAGCCGAAGATAAATTCCTGAAAGTTGATCAGCTTGGCTGGATCCGGATTTTCATGGATGCGGTAGAGGAAAGGGATTGACCTGGTGGTGATGAACGAGGCAACCGCCTCGTTGGCTGCCAGCATGAACTCCTCGATCAGCTGATGGGCCAGGTTACGCTCGGCGCGGATGATCCCCTCCGTCTGACCGGTCAGTCCGATGATGATCTCCGGTTCGGGCAGGTCAAAGTCGATGCTGCCGCGGCTCCGGCGCATCCCCATCAGGATCAGGGCCAGTTCCTTCATCTCCAGCAGCATCCGTTCCGTTGCCGGAAAATCGCCGATAACCCCGGCGGTGCCATCGACAATCACCTGTTTGACGGCCGTGTAGGTCAGACGGTGTGAACTGTGGATCACGCTGGGATAGAATTCGGATTCCAGCATCCGCCCGGAGCGGTCAAAGAGCATCTCGGCGGTCATGGTCAGCCGGTCGACCTGCGGGTTAAGTGAGCAGATCCCGTTGGAGAGGCGTTCCGGGAGCATCGGGATGCAGCGGTCGGGGAAATAGACCGAGGTGCCGCGCAGATAGGCATCGCGGTCCAGCGGGCTGTCCATGCGGACATAATGGGAGACATCGGCGATGGAGACCCACAGGCGGAAGTTTTCTCCCTCGCGCTTCAGGGAAACGGCGTCGTCAAAGTCACGCGCAGTCTCGCCGTCGATGGTTACGGTCAACATACTCCGCAGATCACGGCGCCCCTTGATATCCTCATCTGAAACCGTATCTGGCAGACCATCTGCCTCGGCCAGTGTCTCTTTGGTAAACTGGGTCGGCAGGTCAAAACGACGAATCGCCGATTGAACCTCGACCTCGGGATCATCCGGCCAGCCGAGTACCTCGATGATCTTTGCCTCGGCAGGTCGCCCTCCGATGGGATAGGCCGTGATCTCGGCCACAACCTGCTGTCCATCCTCGGCCTTGTTGCGCGCTTTGGGGGGGATGTTCAAGACCAGATTCAGACGGGTCTCCTCTGGAATGACAACGGCGCCCCGGCGTGTCTCTTCGAAACGGCCGACAACCCGGTTGCTTCCACGCTCGGCAACGGAGGTGATCCGGCCATCCTGTTTACCGCCACCCATGCGGCTCCGGTTGGCACGCACCTCGACGATATCGCCATGGATGGCATTGCGCATCTCCCGCTGGGGGATGAAGATGTCCTCGCCGCCCCCCTCCGGGGTGACAAAACCGTAACCGTCACGGTGGGTCTGCAGCTTGCCGCGGACGCTTTTGACGGCGGTAGCGATGGAATAGCTGTTTCCCTTGAAGCGGATGATTTCGCCATCCTTGGCCATGTCCTCCAACATCCGCTTCAACTCGTTCTTGTTGTGGCGTCCGCCAAAGGCGCGCAGGATTCCGGCAAAATGAATCGCCCCGTCCTGTTCCTTGAGATAGGTGAGAATGTTTTTCTTTGTCAGCTGCATGGATTCATCCTGTTTAAAGAGACGCAGCTTGCTGGCGTCCCTAGATCTGTTGTTGTCACTGCAATTGCGGAATGATATTCTTTTCGAACGCAATTTGCGAATATATTTTAATTGGATGATCCATGAAAATTTACCCGATCATTACGGCAGCAGCCATTATCCTGTCAAGCCTGTCGGTTAGCGTATCTGCCGCCGAAAATCAGGCGCCGGTTGCCGCGTCTGTCCCGGCTCCTGTTGCATCGCCTCTGCTGGCAGAGGCAGATGCGTTCAATCGTTTCAATACTCGTCTGCGTGACGGCAAGATTGCCAAGGGGGCTGCCCGGGCAGAGCTGCCGCGTCTGCTGGATGTGCTGCGCGACGGTTATTACCGTGCCGGTGGCAAGGACTACCCCGAAAGGGAATGGGTCTTTCCGGTGGCCGGCTACAGCGCCCGTTCAATCACCGGCGGACGGAGCAAGGGGTACATCGCCTCCGGCTATGACTACTTCAGCGGCAATCGCCATGGCGGTCATCCATCCTTTGATATCTTTATTCGTGACCGCAATCAGGACAGCCTCGATGATCGCACTGATCAGCCTGTCGATGTGCTCTCACTGACCGGTGGCCTGGTGGTGGCGCTGGAGGATCAGTGGCAGCAGGGGAGCAAGCTGCGTGGCGGTAAATACATCTGGGTTTATGACCCGGCCAATCATCTGCTGGTTTACTATGCCCATAACGGCAGCCTGGCGGTTAAATTGGGCGACTTGGTCAAACCAGGGGATGAGCTGGCTATTATGGGGCGGAGCGGACTGAATGCCGCCAAACGCCGCTCGCCGACCCATCTGCATTTGACGGTGCTGCGGATCAAGGACGGCTATCCGCTACCCTGGAATGTTTATCAGCAGTTGACCCGCGCCAGATTGACAGAGGTTGATTGAACGGTATTAATTGCGTATCGAACAGGTCGTTGAGATGGGCAGGACTGTTTAGCAGGGCTTTGGAAAACTACTGCGGAGAGCCGTCTGCTGCGTTGCGCGGTACTCGCAACCTTAGCTAACTAACTGTTATGCCTCGGCTGCTCCGTTTCGTGCGCCTTGCATCCGGCCTTCCTCATGACGTTTTTCAAAGCCCAGTTAACATAATTTCTAAAAGAAGATCAGGAGTAAATCATGCCGCACGTAATCGTAAAACTCTGTCCGGGAAGGGCAGAGGAGCAGAAGCAGCTGCTGGCTGACGCCATTGTCAAAAATCTGATCGAGATCATCGATACTAATGAAGATGCAGTATCTGTGGCCATTGAAGAGATATCTGTCGAGGATTGGACCGATAAGGTTTACCGACCGGAGATACTTGGCAGGCAGGAAATATTATACAAAAAACCGGGCTATGATCCGCTTTAGGCAGAAATACCAAGTTACGGCGCCTTGTGTAATCTTAAAACTGCAGTTAACTCACGCGGAGACGCAGAGGAATATAAGAACAAAACAAAAGCATTTTACTTCTGAGTAACTTCAAGCTAACTTATTGAAATTACGTAGTATAGCTTTTTAAGTTACTCTTTGATAAAGCGCCGCTAGCGCGGCGTGGAGTGCTAATCAGTGAAAGGTGTTTTTGGGGGCTTGTCAATCAGTTTTTATAAGTGGTTTTCTCTGCTTCTTATGAAGCAGGTATTCTGTCTTTAAAAGTCATGTCGGATTGCTTCAGCGTCAAAGGGTATTTTTTTAGCACCTCGATTTTACTCCGCGTGAGACTGATTTTGCAGAATAAAAACAACACACCTCTTCCATGCAAACAGAAGAGGCGTGTTTTATTAAATCATTTGGTCTCAGAATTTTAAAGCCAGCTTGGTTTTACATCGCAGGGAATTCCGTCATTCCGGGTGAATTGGGTCAAGCTGCCCGCATCGGCCTGAACGCAGATGAACCGTATGGCTGATCCTGCATCGGCCTTGATACAGCGCTCTCCGGCCGGATCGATACGCAGTACATCCCCCGTTTTGATCTCCAGTTCCTCGCCATCGATGTAAAGCATCCCTTTGCCATCCAGAATGACGTAGACCTCTTCATTGCGTTTGTGGGCATGTACAAAAGGTACGCTAGTACCGGCCGGCAGGGCGTTGATGGAGACCTCCGCACCGGTCAGCGCCAGTTGGTCGTGCAGTTCCACACGGCTGACCTCCTGAATATTGCCGATTGATGACAGCTTGTAATTTTTTCCGCTCTTTTCCATGATCATTCTCCTCTTTGTGTAATTTATGAGCCAAGCGGCTGCATATGTTCTAACCGGTAAAAGATTTGCCGGTTGAAGCTAAATTAATTCATATATAGTTTGGTTCGTGGCCGAACTAATTGGTTGAAAAAATTACGCCTTCAGATTGCCCTCAATAACCGATAACAGTCCCATCAGATGCTGGCGCTCTTCATTCGGCATCGTGCCATAGACACGCTCTTCCAGTATTTCAGAGATCTCCTCAAAGTCACGTTTTAGGGCCCACCCTTTTTCTGTAAGCCCGATACGGATTGAGCGTGCGTCTTCAGCACACCCCTGCTTGAAAACATATCCGTGGCGCTCCAGGGTATTGATAATGCCGGTAACCGTTGACTTGACCCTTCCCGATTGCTGCACCAGAGATTTGATCGGCACGGGATCGCTCTGGCGAAACAGAAAGGCGAATACCATGCCATGTGCCGGGACGATCCCGGACACGCCCCGCGTATTAAGCTCTTTCTCGATCAACAGATTGGCCGCCTCACGGATCTTGGCAATTTGGTTAATGATGTCTCGCGATGATTGCTTATTCATTTGGCAACAATAGTTCGTATACGAACTATTGTCAAGATGACTTAATAGCAGATACGTTATGCAATATATTCAACCACTCCTCAGGCCGGGCATCCGCTGTTCTGGAATGTTTACCCGCCGTTGCCCCGTGTCAGACTGACTTTGGCTGATTGACTTACGCTAATTGTGTATTAAACTACCAAAATATATAACAAAGTCCGGTATGACATCAGCACGGAAGGAGAATAGTAATGGCCGCCTTTGGAAATCTGAAGTTAAGCCAGAAGTTCATCATTCTCTCGGTTTTCAGTGTTTTGCTGGCAATTACAGGCACATCAACACTCTGTCTTTATCAGATGCGTACCGTCCTGATCGGAAAGGCTGGCCAGGATATGGAGGCCAGGATGAAGACATTTCATGAATTGATCAGTCAGAAGGGGACTGTCCTGATGATTGCGGACGGAAAACTCAAGATTGGCAGTTATGTCATTAATGGCAATTACGAATTGCCGGACAAGATAAAAGTTCTGTTTGGCGGGGTGGCGACCATCTTCATGGGGGATGAGCGTGTCTCAACAAACGTCATGAAGGAGAATGGCGAACGGGCCATCGGTACCAAACTGAGCGGGGCGGCATATGAATCGGTTGTCAAGCAGGGTAAACCCTACCGTGGGGTGGCGAAGATACTCGGTACACCATATTTTACCGCCTATGATCCTTTGAAGGATGCCTCTGGCAAGGTGATTGGCGTGTTGTATGTGGGTGAAAAACAGAGCGAATACCTGGCGGTCTACGACAAGTTGAAGTATGCGGTGATGGGGCTTGCTGCACTGTTTGCGGTGGTTTTGTCATTTTTTACATATGTCTTTGTACGCAAGTCACTTCAGCCGCTCAGGCATATGGTTACAATCCTTAAGGATATTGCCGAGGGGGATGGCAACCTGTCTGTACGGCTGGGGATAGAGGGGCGTGACGAGATCGCCGAAGCAGCCGGTTACTTTGATAAGTTTGTTGACAAACTTTCGAATGTTGTGCGCGAAGTGGTCACTGTTGCCGATAACGTCGCCTCCGGCAGTCAGCAACTTTCCGCCACGGCGCAGGATCTTGCCCAGCGCGCTACGGAACAGGCGGCCAGCGCCGAGGAGATATCCAGCTCCATGGAGGAGATGTCCTCCAGTATCAGACAGAATGCCGACAACTCCTCACAAACGGAGAGGATTGCCATCAAGAGCTCCTCCGATGCCAAAGAGGGGGGGCGGGCGGTGACTGAAACTGCCAGGGCGATGAAAGAGATTGCTGCCAAGATATCGATTGTTGAGGAGATTGCCAGACAGACCAACCTGCTGGCGTTGAATGCGGCCATTGAAGCGGCCAGGGCGGGTGAGCATGGCAAGGGCTTTGCCGTTGTTGCCTCTGAGGTGCGCAAGCTTGCCGAGCGGAGCCAGGTTGCTGCCGGGGAGATCAGTGCGCTTTCCACAAGCAGTGTTCAGGTGGCTGACACCGCAGGGGAGATGCTGAACATGATGCTGCCGGATATCCAGAAAACGGCTGAGCTGGTTCAGGAGATCAGTGCCGCCAGCAAAGAGCAGGACTGTGGTGCCGACCAGATAAACAAGGCAATTCAGCAGCTTGACACAATAATTCAGCAGAATGCCGGTGCCTCGGAAGAGATGGCATCAACCTCGGAAGATTTGTCTGACCAGGCCGACAAGCTTAAAAACACGATCGGCTTTTTCAGGGTTTAATTTCGATTTTAGGTCACAACCCTTTATTAATTGGCTTGTCAGAGGCTTATCAGAGTATTTTCTGTAAGCCTCTGTTTCATTCTTCTCGTCGTTTTGTGATGATGTTGCGTCTGGCTTACGGTGGAGATCAGCATGGAAATGGGGGGGCTGTTTATTGAGAGTATGTCCTGTGTTTTGATTTTTTATGCGCATAATTATGCGCTTGACCAGTAATGTGGTATTGCATATTGTTGTATGTATATTTGACTGTATGGGGGGTATATATGGCAACAACATCGGCCAAACGAAATTTTAATATATCGATTGTAGGCGATAATGCCGATTTCGTTAAACAAAATGGCATAAATTTGAGTAAGGCAGTTGATAATCTTATCAATGAGATGCGCCGAACAAAAGCCCGTGAAGAGTGGGTCGTTGAAAACCAGTCAGCACTTGCAGAGCGTTGCCGTTTGTTGGAAGCCGAGGGAGGCACTGCAGCAGAACGTCTATATGGTGTGAACTCTGAGCAGAAAGCATAATATGGCAAGACTGAATCTCTACAAAAACCATTTGCAGGAATTGGTTGCCAGTTACCCATATCTGCTTGACATACAAAACGACCAGCTACAGACAGGCACACGGATTGTCGCTTTGGTTCGTAAAAGCGGCATCGTTGCCGATATTTCAATCACCACACTCAAATTTCACTATGCCGGGGAGCTGTATTCCGCCAGTCTGCTTGATCTTCTTACCGTTTCCGAGCGCAATTTGAGCGCTCCTCTTGCACAGCTAGACTACCTCAAGGCAGCGTTAACAAATGCTGTAGATTTTATTTTTGTTGATTAAATGGCTGCCTGACGCTGTTTATAGTTCAATCGAAGCAAGTCGTTAAGGCATTTTGAGCAGGCGTTCGCTTCGCCAGACGCGGACAATGCGAACCCGGTTGCCATCAAGACGATAGACGATACGAAATGGCGGATAAATAATCTCTCTTAAATTGGCAACCCCGAATTCAGGCACGATCCGACCGCTTTCGGGGAAATCGGCTAGTCGTTCCACCTGGGCAATTATCTCTCCCTGCAATCGTTTGCCCACATCAGGGACATGTTGTTCTGTATACCACTCGCATATTTCTTCAAGGTCTTTGATTGCCGAGACGGCAAAGGTTATTTTGTATTTGCTCGGCACAGCTTTAATCCAGCCCAAGATGCTTTTTGACATCCGAAAGATTCATCTCATGCCCTTCTTCCAGATCCATCAGGCCTTGGACTACACCGCGCAGAAACGACCGTTCGTCCGATTCCGTCTCGAAGTCCGTAAGCGACTGAACAACGGCAACTCCACGCCCCCTGTTGGTTAGAAGCACTGGTCGGTGCGTTCTATCAACCTGATTTACAATCCTGCCGGGATTAACCTTCATGTCACTCAACGGGACGATATCCTCAGAAAATTTAGCGGATGTTTGCATGGTTCCTCCTGAAATTCTCTTTGTATAGTACTAATAATAGCACCTGTTAAGTGGTCTGACAAGAGGACGATTTTCTTGGTCGGAGGTAAAGCTGATTTAACATGATACTCGAGATTCTAAGTACCAGGACAGAATTTGGGGAATGATGAAATGATTTATTTGACAGTATATTTCATAAACTTGCCCATGCAAGAATAATTAACCTCGCGTGTCACCATCTTTGATATTTTTCCGCTTGCCATATTGATCTTACGTACAAAAATAACCACTTTGTTATTATTGAGATAATTATAGGTTCCAACAATAGTTTCTGGTTGAGAATAATCATCCTTTTTGATCTCGTTTACATTGCGGGTCAATACAACCAGTCCGTTTTCTGACAGCTTGAAATATTTAGCAAACTCTGCCTGAATGATTTTGTAGCAGCAAACCTTGTTGAGGCTGCCTCGCATCAGTTCTCCCATCAAAAGGCCAGATTGATTTGGGACAAAAGTCTGAAGATCCGCGAAATCTGTGACAAGAACTGTTTGTGGATTAATTTCATTGGCCGGTATATTGATCTTTTTGACCGTTTTACCGTCAATTGCCCGTGCAGCGCAGTCAGAGCAGGTGTCCACACAGAGTTCAGCAGATATATCCTGAAAGAGTGCCTTCAAATCGGTTGAATCAAGCAGGATGGGTAGAGATTTGTTGTAGCAAGCACCAAATGTCTCAGGTTGGTAGATGTGTGTACAGCCGCTTAACGTCTGGATTAATATTGCCCCAATCAGGGCTAAAATAAGGTGTCGAATCATTAGCGCTTGACAGCCTCCGTATTTACCAGATTCGATGAGTTTTGGTTCCAGCAAACCGGATTGTTTCGGCAACTGAAAGGTGTGTCGCCTACAATTCTCATTGACCTGAGATTGTCATCATTAAACAGCAAACTTTCAGTAAACCAGTTGGTTGGCATATGTGCTTGTGCCGACGAAGCTACAAGGCCAGAATCAATGTCGATTACTCTCGCATTGACTATAACGTGGCCGTTTACTACAGAATAAGTGCCAGTTACAATTCCACCAACCTTGTACATGCTTTTGAGCTTCTGAATATCTCTACTCAATGAAAATTCGCCAGTTTCGTTGATGATCACATCTCTGGTCAGTCTGACCTCGAAGACCTTCCATTTACGCACTTGCAACTCATGAATCAGATTTTCGGCTACTAATCGCCCAAAGGGGGTTGTCTCAGAAAGTTTGTTGAGATTAGTAAAACTGGTAACAATGAATGTGTTTTCGAGACTTTTGCGATCAACATTTCGTTCGATTTGATCTGCCATGAAAATCATTTGTGAATTAAAACGACCGGCTGCCGTCTGGCTCGAAGCAACCTTTATCTGTTCGTTTACTACATATCGTTCCTGTGGTTCTATTGTGGCAACGCTTGCAACGTTTGAACATCCACCGAGCATGGTTACAGCTACAATTGCAATCCCCGCTAACTTTAACAATATTCTACTTTTAGTCATGTGTCACCTCCCTGAGCTGTGCTTGTGGGATAGCAATGTTGCCGCCTGCCGGAAGTGTTACCCAGTATCCATCAGAACCTGTCACAAATACATGTTCCTTACTTCTGGAAGAAACGGGATAGTCGTGGCCGTATTCATTGTGTCGGCAGCCTTGATCTGTTGTCTGGCGGTCGTTGCACCATGAATTCCAGGTTATTTCATAACTGTTTTGAAAACAAAATTTATCGCTGGCACACTTAGTAAAAACCTTACGCTGTACATGATTCTCCATAACTATCGGCGGTGCGGCGCAACTTGTGATAGCTACCAACATTGATGCGAGGTATAGCAGTTTTTTCATGAAATCCTCCTTGTTGGGAATATAAATACAGCCATCTGGCAAAAAACAAGGCGATGATTCCATATATAGTCTAAGTTGTCAAACAATAACGCCAATCGCCTATTACGTTATTGAGGATTTTGCTTATGTTCTAAATTATGAAACAGGAAGATTTTTTGATAGCTTTGGGTAGTGTGCTGCGAGCGCGTCGAAAGGTACTGGGGTTGACTCAGGAGAAATTGGCTGAACTTGCGGATTTACACCCAACCTACATCAGTGAAATCGAGCGGGGGCGCGTCAATGCGTCCATCTATAGTATTTCTGTTGTTGCTAACGTGCTGAAAATGGAATCAGTCGAGTTGATAAATCTCCATACGGCATCTGGTAATCGTCAGCTTGAAAATGAACTTGCTGAAATCTCAGAGAAAATCCGTAGATTGGATGAAGCCAGGCAAAAGTTGGTTTTGAGTGGCTTAAATGGGATGCTGGATAATTTTGGCTAATAACAGCTTAATTGCCCCATCAAACCAACGTCTTCCGGAACCTGCCAATGGCGATCTGCATGACGGCGATCCCGATCGCCGCCAGGGCCAGTAGCTCTGGCCAGTGGATCGCAAAGCCGCCCCCCTTCAGGAATACCCCGCGGATGACAATCATGTAGTAGCGTAGCGGATTGATCAGGGTCAGCCATTGGATCGGTTCCGGCATGCTGTTGATCGGGAAGGCGAAGCCGGAGAGGAGCATGGCCGGGAAGATGATGAAGAAGGCGGTCATCATGGCCTGTTGCTGCGTCTGGCTGACGGTGGAGATCAGCAGCCCGATGCCGAGCGAACTCATCAGAAAGAGGGTTGTTGCGGTCAGCAGCAGCCCGATGCTGCCGTTGATCGGGACGTCGAAGACTATTCCGCCGACAAGGCTGATCAGGGCGACGTCGATGTAGCCGATCAGTACGAAGGGGAGGGTTTTGCCGAGGATAAACTCTCCCTTGCGGATCGGGGTGACAATCACCTGTTCGATGGTGCCGATCTCCTTTTCCCTGACGATGGCCAGTGATGAGAGCAGCATGGTGATGACAAAGAGGATGTTTGTGATGACTGCTGGCACATAAAATGGCGGGCTTTCCAGGTTCGGGTTGAACCAGGCCCGGCTGGCCAGTTCCACCTGGCCGGGTGCCATGGCGTTTCCGTAATGATGTTTGATGAAATCGGCCTGGATGCGGTTGTTGTAATCAATGGCGATGCGTGCCAGATAGCCGTTGATGATTCCGGCGGTGTTGGAGTCGCTGCCGTCCAGCAGCGCCTGCAGCTGAACATTGCCCCCCCTGCGGATGCCCTCCCCGAAGCCATGTTCCATAACCATGACAATCCGCACCGTGCCGCGGTTAAGCAGGTCCGTTGCCTGGCGGTCGCTGCCGATCCGCTGCATAATCCGGAAGTGCCCTGACGAAGTGATGATATCCGTCATCTCGCGGCTCTCGCTGCTGTTGTCCCGATCCATGATCGCCGTCGGGATGTTTTTGACATTCATGTCAACCGCATAGCCGAAGATGACCGTCTGCAGGGCGGGCAGCACAAAGAGCACGATCCGCATGCGCGGGTCACGAAAGGCCTGGATGAATTCTTTGATCAGCATGGCGCGGAGACGTTCAAACATTGGGTTTACTCATGGTTCCTTTGTTAGATATTAACAGATCTTCTTCTTGAACTTCCGGATTGCCGCAACCATGGTCACGATTCCAAAGATCGAGAGGAAGAGCGTTTCTGGCCAGAGGATGGCCAGGCCGACATCCTTCAGGTAGATGCCGCGCAGGATGTTGACGAAATAGCGGGCGGTAATCAGGTGCGTTACGGCGCGAATCGGCCCTGGCATATTCTCGATCGGGAAGATCAACCCTGAGAGAAGGAAGGCCGGCAGCACGGTTGTGATGATGGCGATCTGGCTGGCCAGGAGCTGACTTTTGGTGATGATGCTGAGCAGCATGCCGAAGGAGAGCGCCCCAAAGAGAAAGATCAGCGCCATGGGCGCCAGTAGCCAGAGGCTTCCCCGCAGTGGCACGTCAAAGACGAATTCTCCGACCCCGATGCAGAGAACCAGATCCAGCAGGCCAACGCAGAAATAGGGGATGATCTTGCCGAAGATCAGCTCGCCCGCTGTCAGCGGTGTGGCGATCAGCTGCTCCATTGTCCCGGTCTCCCACTCCCTGGCCATGCAGAGCGAGGTCAGTATTGCGGCCATGATCATCATGACCACCGCGATCAGGCCGGGAAAGATGAAGTTGCGCGATGTCATATCCGCGTTGAACCAGACTCTGGGGCGAAGCTCCAGGGTCGGATAAACCGGCTTGCCCTGATTGATGCCGCCTCCGGCAGCCTGGATAGTTCGATTGTGCATCTGCTTCAGGGCTATATCCCGGGAATAGCCGCTGCAGACCGCCTCGGCATAGCCCACTGCGATGGTGGCCGTGTTGGGATCGCTGCCGTCGACGATACCCTGCACGGGTGCCTTGTCTCCGCGAGACAGTCGGGCGGAGAAGTCGGGTGGAATCACCAGGGCGATCAGTGCGTCGCGCCGGTCAATTGCCTCTTCGATCTCGCGGTAGCTGGAGGCATGACTTTGCAGGGCAAAGTAGCGCGAACCGCTGAAACGGCTGATTAGCTCGCGGCTCTCGATGCTGTTGCTCTGATCCCAGACGGTCAGGGCCACCTTGTCCACATCCAGCGTCAGGGCGTAGCCGAACAGAAACAGCAGCAGCATCGGAATGCCGATCCCCATCATCAGGCTGCGCGGATCACGCAGGATGTGCAGGGTTTCCTTTTTTGCGACGGCTTTCAGGCGGCGAAGGTTCATTGTCCGGTCTCTGCCTCCCGTTGATCCTGCTCTTCAATCAGGCCGATAAAGACATCCTCCAGCCGCGGGATCGCGCCACCGGGGAGTGTCCGTGAATGCCGCAATTCATCCGGTGTGCCGACCGCCACCAGTTTTCCCTGATAGATCATTCCCAGCCGGTCGCAATACTCTGCCTCGTCCATGTAGTGGGTTGTTACGAAGACCGTGATGCCGCCATCCGCCAGCCTGTAGATCAGTTCCCAGAATTTGCGGCGGCTGAGCGGGTCAACACCGGCGGTTGGCTCATCGAGGAATACAATCGGCGGCTCATGCAGGATGGCGCAGCCAAGGGCCAGCCGCTGTCGCCAACCGCCGGATAGCTCGCTGGCGGGGGAGTTGCGCCGATCCTCCAGTCCGGCCATGGCGATTACCCATTCCGTCCGTTCGCGCCGTTTTGCGCTGTCAAGCCGGTAGACGCCGGCATAGAAGGCGATGTTCTCCCCTACGGTCAGCTCTTCATAGAGTGAAAAACGCTGGCTCATGTAGCCGATGTTTTCTTTGATCTGTTCCGGCTGCTGGCGGATATCCAGCCCGGCTACCGTGCCGCTTCCGGAGCTGGGGGCGAGTATGCCGCAGAGCATGCGGATGGTGGTGGATTTTCCGGCGCCATTGGGGCCAAGGAAGCCGAAGATCTCCCCCCGGGGAACGGTCAGGCTGACCTTGTCGACGGCGGTGAAGTCCCCGAAGGATCGAGTCAGCTGTTCCAGGGAAACGGCTGGTGGATTATTGCTATTGGCGGCTGCGCCTGGTTCGGTATTTCTTGAGAGGAGTGGGGGCTGCTGACCTTCGCTGATCTTGGCTATAACCAGCTCTTCCAGCGAACGTCTGTTGCCATCGGTCAGGTCGGCCGGCCGGCCGCAGTCCAGCAGGCGGCCATGGTGCAGCAGGCCGACGCGGTCGCAGCGCTCGGCCTCGTCCAGATAGGCGGTGGAGACGATGATGGTGACCCCTTCGCCGCGCAGTTCGTTGAGGATCTGCCAGAAATCACGCCGTGAGACCGGATCGACGCCGTTGGTCGGTTCATCCAGCAGGAGCAGCTCCGGTTTGTGGATCAGGGCGCAGCAGAGCCCCAGTTTCTGTTTCATACCGCCGGAGAGCTTGCCAGCCAGTCTCCCCTTGAAGGGGGCCAGGCCACTGAAATGCAGCAGGCGTTCCGTGCGCGTCTGGCATTCCCTGCTGCCCACGTCGAAGATATCGGCATAAAAGCGGATATTCTCGGCCACGGTCAGATCCGGGTAGAGCCCGAAGCGCTGGCTCATGTAACCGATGGAGCTGCGTACATGGTCAAGATTGCGGCCGTTGCACCCCAATACCTCCAGCTCGCCGCCGTCAGCATCCATGACGCCGGCCAGCATCCGCAGGGTTGTGGTCTTTCCGGCACCATCCGAACCGACCAGGCCGAACAGTTCGCCCTTGGGCACGGAAAGGGTCAGGCGATCCAGGGCGGTCAGGTCGCCAAAGCGTTTGGTCAGCTCTTTAATGATCAGGGCCATGGGGGTATGGGGAGGAGATGCTGCGGTCACTTTTTCGGGTTGTCGAGGATAACGGTTGCGTCGGCCGGCATCCCCGGTTTGAGCGCCAGATCCGGGTTTTGAACCGTGATCTTGATCCGGTAGACCAGTTTGACGCGCTCTTTTTCGGTCTGTACATTTTTGGGGGTAAACTCGGCCTGCTGGGAGATGAAGGTGACCGTGCCGGGGAAGATCCTGTCCGGCCAGCCATCCACCTTGAGCCGGGCCTTCTGGCCGAGCCTGATCCGTCCCAGATCCGCCTCGGGGATATAGCCGCGCAGCCAGACTTCGTCCAGTTTGCCGACCGTCACAACCGGCGCCCCTGGGGAGAGCATTTCACCATTTTCGGCATGTTTGCTGAGGACAACCCCTGACAGCGGCGACCTGAGTTTGCTCTGTGAAAGCCTTGTGCTGGCCAGCCCCTGTGCGGCAGAGGCGGAGGCGGCCCTGGCCTGGCGTTCCTTGATTGCGTTGGTGCGGGGTGCATTGCGTAGCAGCGACAGACGTTGTTCCGCTTCATGGAGTGAGGCGGTCGAGGCGGTTTTGGCGGCACGTGCGGCCTCCAACTCCTTGAGCGGGATGACCTCACGTTTGTAGAGCTGCTCCATGCGTGCCGCATCGCGGGAGAGCCGGTTCGCCTCGGCCTTGAAGCGGGCCACCGCTGCCTCGCCCTGGGCGATCTCCTCATTTCTGCTGCCGGCCTTGAGGTCGGCCAGGCTGGCCTGGGCAGCCTGCTGCTCCGCTGAACGGGCGCTGTATTCAAGTTTCAGCTCGTCATCTTCCAAAATTGCCAGCAGTTGTCCGTCCTTGACGTTTTCACCCTCATTGACAAGTCGTTTGGTCATGCGGCCGCCGACCTTGAAGGAGACCTCCACCGAGGTGACTTCAATTGTACCGGACAGTTTTAGTTCGTTGCTTTGCGATGCGTTGCGTCCGTTGAAAAACCAGACGGCCAGGGCGGCTAGCAATATGAATCCGATTGCGTAGGGGATTGATTTTTTCAATGTATACTCTCCGACCAGCGTTGTGCGCCGTGTTAAAAGCTGTTTTCAGTTATTGCCTGTAGTTGGTATCTCTGTCAAGAATAGTTGGAAGAATCAGCCTGACATGGTAATAAAATTGGTAACTGTTCAGCATGATTTCATAACGCCCCCCCAGCCCCCTCTTATCTTAAGAGGGGGAGCAAAAGCCAATTAACGTAATTAGTACGTCTCTCCCCTTAATTAAGGGGAGAACAAGAGGGGTTATGGCTTTGTAGGTTAGAATGCTGAATATTTACTAGAATTATGAATTTTCTGAAAGGATGGATAAATGGACTTTCAACTTGATGACGTTGAGGCGCGGGTGCTGGGCTGCCTGATTGAAAAGGAGATGGCGACCCCTGAATATTATCCGCTGTCGCTGAATGCCCTGACCAATGCCTGCAACCAGAAATCCAACCGTGATCCATTGATGACGCTGGGGGAGGGGGATGTTGTTCAGGCCCTGGAGCGGCTCCGTTTCAAACAGCTGGCCGTTGTGGCTGCTGATGGCGGCCGGGTTGCCAAGTACAGGCATCTCATGGCCGAGCGTCTGCAGCTTGTTCCGGAGGAGCTGGCCATCCTTGCCGAACTGCTGTTGCGCGGCCCGCAGACGGTTGGCGAACTGCGCAACCGCGGTGAGCGGATGCATCCGTTTGACTCGCTGGAGGCGGTCGAAACGGTTTTGAGGGAACTGATGGAGCGTGATCTGCCATTGGTCGCACTGCTTCCCCGTCAGACGGGGCGGAAGGAGGGGCGTTATGCCCAGCTTTTATCCCCCCAGCCGCTGTCAGCCGTTGAGAATGGTTCGGCTGCCCCGCCAGTGTCGGCGCTGAATGGCAATGTCGAGCGGATCAGCCTGCTGGAGGAAGAGGTGGCTGCCCTGCGGGGTGAAGTGGCGGAGCTGCGTTGCCTGATTGAGGAGTTCAGGCGCCAGTTTGAATAGATATTGCTGGAAGGCGGTTTAGATTATGACATTTTCAATTGAATCCATCAGCGGCACGCTGAAAGAACATCTTAAGGAGAATCTGGATAACAGCCAGGAGCTGCGTTATGCCGCGGTCGCCATGATCCTGCGCGAGGGGGAGAACGGGCTGGAGCTGCTTTTTATCCGTCGCGCGCTGCATGAGGGTGATCCCTGGTCTGGCAATATCGCCTTTCCGGGGGGGAAGGCCGAGCCGGGCGAGGATCCGCGGCAAACAGCGGAGCGGGAGACGCTGGAGGAGATCGGCATTGATCTGAATCGGGCGATTTATCTGGGGCGGATGCAGGATGTGCGCGGTTCGTATCTGCCAATCATCGTATCCTGCTTTGTCTACTGGCTCTCCGATCCAAGCCAGGAGATTATTGCCAATGGTGAGGTCAATGATACCTTCTGGGCTAATCTCGACGACCTTTATGATTTTGAGCGGCATCTGATTGCCACGGTTTCCTTTGGCGGCGATGAATTCGAGGCGCCTGCCGTTGCCTTGCCATGGCCGGATGCCCCGGTTCTTTGGGGGTTGACCTATCGTCTGGCAATTTCTTTTTTGGAAATGGCCCGTACCTGTAAATGATGTCCTTGCAAATTGTCATTCCCGAAGTGGTTCTGATCGGGAATCCAGTTTGTAACATATTCAAATCATGGATCCCCGATACAAGCATTCGGGGATGACAATTAGAATTTGCGAGGGTATCTGAAATTAGATGGTTGACTTTTTTATCAGACAAAGTAGACTGATTATGTCTTTTATTATCAGCCACCAACAGGAGGATATCAATGAGTGAACGTAGTGGAGTGATTACCTTTCAGGGAAACCCTTTGACGCTGCTTGGACCGGAATTGAAAACAGGTGCCAAGGCCCCGGATTTCACACTGGCCGATAACGGGCTTGCTCCGGTCAGTCTGGCCGCCTATGCGGGCAAGATCAAGATCATCTCGGTTGTACCATCCCTTGATACGCCGGTTTGCGATACGCAGACCCGCCGGTTTAACCAGGAAGCAGCTGCGTTGCCGGGCGATGTTGTCATCCTCACCGTCAGCGCTGATCTTCCCTTTGCCCAGGGACGCTGGTGCGGCGCCGCCGGTATCGACAAGGTTGTGACCCTTTCCGATTATCGTGACCGTTCCTTTGGCAGCGCCTATGGCGTTCTGATCAAGGAACTGATGCTGCTTGGCCGGGCAATCTTTGTTCTCGATGCCGATGATGTCATCCGATATATCCAGATTGTACCCGAGGTGACCAATGAGCCGGACTATGCAGCAGCGCTGGATGCCGCACGCGCTCTGCTGAAATAGCCTGAAGCTGGTAGCTGGATGAAAGAAGGGCCTCATTTCGATGCGAAGTGAGGCCCTTTTTGTATTTGTATGGATAATAAACTTGCTTCCCCCCTATAAAATAGGGGGGATTGAGGGGGCAGCGGCAGTCTACTGGAACTGAATGTAGAGCGGTTTCGGATTCAGTTTGAGCAGATCCTGTGGTGTCATCAACGGATCACCCTTTTTGGTGTCGTTGTGATAGAAGAGCTTGAACCCGGTGAATTGCACCGGTTCGGCAACAATGTAATCCTTGTATGAATCACGTTTCAGCCATGGCGCGCCCCAGCCGTCCATGTGCATGACAATCTGCACCTCCGGCCGGAGGATGATCCGCTTGGCATTGGTTACGCCGCCACGGGTAAAGCGGTGCACGGTAAAGACCTTGGGTGGGAGCTTGTATTTCTTGACCAGATCCTTGAGGTAACCGGAGGCATAATTGATATCGGCCGCATCATAGGTTCCGATCTTTGTGCCCGGTTTTTTCTTGCTGGAAATCAGGTTGAATTCAGGATCAATGCCAAGATGTACATCGGGATTCTTCAACAGCCATTCAAAACGGGGCAGCACGTTGCGGATATCGTCATGTCCGGTCTGAATGTCGATAAACAGGATTGCACCCGACTCCTTTGCCCAGCTATAGACCTGGTTGATGATCTTGTCCGGCATGATCATCCGGTATTTGCCATCCTTGCCAGGCTGTCCCTGGGCAACAACGGCAATAAGGTGCAGGGCCGGCTGAACCGGAACGGTCGGGTCGGCAGCCTTCCACTTTTCAACCTCCACCTTCAGGCGGCGGAGCATGTCGTCCTTGGGGAATTCACCCAGCGCACCCATTTTTTTGGAAAGCGGGTTGCCGTAATAGGCGATAATACGTTTCTGCGGCAGTATCGATCCTTCAAGCGGGGTTGGGTATTTTACCGGCCACCCTTTTCTTTTGGCATACTCCGGGTCCTCACCGGCGTTGTACTTGATCTTGACGGCCGGTTTGGCCCCCTTGGCGCTTGAGACCGGAACGAACGGGGCCGGCACGCTGCGGGCGCTGCTGGCTGTTATGAAAACCTCGGCAGCGGCCCCTTCGGCCGCAGGTTTGCCCTGCTCGGCTGATTTGTTTGAAGATTGCGATTCCTTGCAACCGGTGATGGTCAGGGAGACTGCAGACAATACAAATGCGATGGCTATCCCGGGCAGGATAGCATTGATACGGCTCAGATTCACAAAAAACTCCTTCATTTTAAAGTACGAGGCGGAACGGGGAAAAACAAACGCACTGGAAAAACTTCTTTTACTGAAGAATCCTGCAGAATGCGGAGTGGTTTGCTAGCGGTGATAAAGATCCGTGTAACGTTGCAATCAATATAGCCAATCGGATGCTCGATTGTCCAGATTTTATAGCATGATAGCAATTGACTTGTGAAAAATTGGGGCAGTTTATCTGATTCATCGAGATAAATAAATTTTCCCCAGAACTTCCGGAGCTCCCTGTAACTGTCTTGCAGGCCTGTTTTGCAGGAACACCACATAACCGCGAAACCATGGATTTGATTCGATATTCATTTCCTGCTGCCATGTTCCGTATTGAATCAATCCAATCTTGAACGGTATGGACAGGCGTTGCAGGGGCGGCAGATAGCTCTTGTAGTTTGCAATGGTACGGCGCCCCTGATAGGTCTGGATGATGATTTCGTCAATGGTTCCAGATAGCTTGTTTATGACCTTGATGTCACCGGTGCTGCTCCAGTCTAGTAGGCCTGTTATGCCCAGTTTATATTCCGCCGGTATCCGGCTGCGTAGCTGCTTTAGAAAGTCGGCGTATCTATGGAGCTGTCTGGTTTTTGCATCAAAGTCAATCTGTAGTCCAACTACCGGGTTGCCGGATTGGCGCCATTCCTCAAGGCGCATGACAATCGCTGCTGCTGCATTTTCATCCCACTGAAGTGTGTCCACACGGTAGACCAGCCAGATCTTGCCGGTTTTAATGCGCGCAACGCCCATTCCTTGCGGAATAAGCGTTGTTTCAAAGCCGGTGTTCTTTTTGATTCTGGTTATTTCGCCCTGCAGAATGTAGACGTTTTCTGCACGTGCCAGTACCGGTTGCGGTTTTACGCCGCCCCATACCCAGAAGGAGGAATAATTCTCAGCATTTACAGCCGCGCTGGAGCTGAGTGGTTGCAGCGCTGCCATGAATGCCAGTATGACCAGCAGAATACGGTACATTTGTTTACCAGTAGTACTTCAGAGACTTACTCCATGTGCTGTTCCCGTAGCGGGTTTTCAGGGTTTTAAACCATTTTTTGCGGACATCTTTGTCCACATCCGCATTACCGCAGTGGTTGCTGCCGGATGTTGCATAGCATTTTATGGCGCGGTAGTAGGCATATGCCTTTTGCTCGTCTGTTGCCTTTGGATTGTTGATGACATTCTGGTAGGCGTTGCCGCGTGAGAACAGATTGCCTGTAAAGTGTGACGGTGATGTGCCCAGTGCGAATGGGACTGCCTTGGATGAACTGCGCAGGAAATATACGGCATCAAGATCGTTGGCGTTGATAAAGTCACCCAGACAGAGCAGTCCTTCAGGGTCATTAGGGTTTTTAGACAGCTTTTTTGCAATATCAATGGTGGATGGACAGCCGTAGCTATCATTTTCACGGTTTCCTTTCCAGGTGAACAGCGCAAGTTTGCTTCTTTCATCCGGTATTATGGATGTGGTCGTTTTGTATTTGGCTGCATCCGCGGGGAGCAGTTTAAAGTCGCTGATGTAGTCACGGTAGTGTCCAAGCAGCAGATCATTATACAAAAGGTTGTAAGTGGCTATCTGTCGTTCCTGGTCAGTGGTCGTTTTGTCTTGAATGACTCGACGTAACAGGGTTGGAGAGGCGTTGCCGCGTAGCAGTACGGCACGTATTTCCGGTACCGTTAGCGGTGAGTTTGCGGCAAACAGGTCATCCATATTGCTGTGCTGTTCGTAGTTGATTGCCAGTGCCAACTGGATGGTTTCGTTTTGCAGCGGCTGCAGTTTTCTTTTAAGCAGTTCTAGCCAGAGCGTGCGTGCCCCACGGTGATTTCCGCTCTTTTCCATTGCCATACCGCGCAGCAGCAGCCGACTGAAATCCAGATAGCTTATTTGTGCCGGGATTGTATCCGGCAATTCCTTGAGTACTGCGGCAGCATCGTTCTGGATGTAGAAGCGGTGAATGGCCAGCAGATAGGTAAACAGCGCCTTGTTATCGCTGAACAGCGCCCGTTGTTTCTGCAGCTCGGCAAATGTAATCGGTGGCTTTTCGCCCCCGCTGCGCATCTGGGAAAGATCGAGTGTGGCCAGTAGCAGTGGGGCCTTGATCTTGTTTACTGTGGATAGTGTGAACAGCTTGTTGTCGGCCTCGGCAACGAGTTCATTGAGTGATATGTTGTGCTGCGGAGAATCGGGGTTGTTCAATAGCCAAACATATTCATCGGCCAGCTTTTCTGCCTGGTTGGAGAGCCAGTATACTCGACGCAGCAATCCTCTTGCAGACTGACAGTAAAGTCCGTCCGGATATTTTTGCAGGTACTGTTTTAATATGGTTTCTGCCTTCTGCAGGTTTGGAAGGTCTACCTTTGTCAGGTCTGGATAGCCATATTGGTCAAAGGCATTTTGCTGTGCATGGTTCAGTTCCGTTCTGCCGATCATGTAGAGTGCAGTCTCCTTCAGCCACGGCTGCTCTCCCTTTGCCAGGTCTGAGAAGGTTTGGCCCGCCTCGCCATAGCGTTCGGCATAAAAGGCGCTAGCAGCCTGAATATAGCGGTTGAACATGTTGTATTCCGTTGTCGGCTTTTCCGGTTGTGGCAGCGGCGGAGGTGGCTTGACGGCCGGGACGTTGAGAATAACGGCACAATTGGGTGATAGTTGTTGTCGTGCCTCGAGCAGCAGCTTGCGCTCCTCAGGCGTAAGGGCGGTTTCCTGTTCCACAGCCGCTGCAAATTCCTTGGCACCGGTTTCATTGCTGACACAGCGCGAACCACCGTAGTTTGCCGAGTTGTCGTCATCCGATTCGTCTTTGATTATCGGTTTAAAGATGAAATTCTGGAATGTGTTGAGGCTGAAGGGCACCTTAGCGTACCCGAATTCCATATCATCTTTTCTATCCCATTCCCTGCGCAGTTCAGCACGTCCCTGATCAATCAGCATCAGTTTAAGGTTAACCCGTGTGTCATTGCCGGGGGAGAGTATTGGCAGGTTGTTGCAGCGCTGACCGCCAGTGTTGTTTATGGTCCATTTCGGTTCACAGAAATTGTCGGAACTGGCCCATGCCGTCTGGGCTGATATTGCAAGTATGATGGTAAACAAGCTGCATTTTGATATCACCAGATGCTCCTTGGCTATTAATTTAAAGTATTTGTTTTTTTTAATGCTGAGAGCGTTGAGTTTAAGTTACTGTCTGATGGATTGCAAGTGGTATATTGCCGTGGTTTCATCAGTATAAAAAAGGTATTGCAGGGTATTGTATCGTTAGTGATCTCATTCACACGGTTATGGATTTTCTGTTTTTAAGGGTTGATGGTCTCGTAAAAAGTTATTCTCGAAGTGATTCTGATCGGGAATCCAGTTTGTAACATGTTGAGATCATGGATTCCCCATAAAAGTATTCTGGGATGACAAACAAAAAAAGGACACCTCTCGTATTTGGTGGTTTAAACCAAAAAACAGGGAAGTGTCCCGTATTTATGAAGATACCCCAAAATAGTGATGGCGAGTTTTCCAACAGGTATTAGGATTCAATCTGCTTGACGTTCATCTGTTTTGATCCTGGACATCCACAAAAACAGATTTCATGGTTGACCGTTATTACCGCCAGACATATCTGACAACAGCCATTGACAGGGCGAAAAGGTAACCATACAAGAATGTGTCAAGTCGTATGGTTTTCAGGCTCTTTCGCTCACGATACCGGCCAAGCCATGCCATCAGCAGTCCGCATGCAATCGGGGTGATAATCAGGTTTGCCAATCGCAGTGAATTTGAGATTACGAACATCTTTGGAATGAGGAGGCTGGCTGCCCCGGCAATTGCCCCGTAGATAAGGTAACCAAATGCCGCCATGGGCGTACTGGATGGCTCTGGTCGCTTGAACGGCGCTGCAAGGCTCCTTACCCCGAATTCCGCTAACAGCTCAAAAGCGGCCTGCGCAAAGATCTCCAGGATGAATTGGACTATGTAGCCGAAAAGACCGAATATTAACTCAAAGATGATTTCCACTGTTTCACCATGTTGCTGTATTTAGTTGCTTTATGGTTTTTGATAACGCCAAAAGTCTAATTAGCCTGCTTTTAGGACCGATCTTGTCGTAGGTTAAACCTTGAAGATTTTTTTACTTCCATGCTGCATTCCGCATTGTTTCGAGGTATGGCTCAGCCTCAAGCCGATAATTGGTATAAAGAGATGCTCCGTTCAAGTCTGGAAACAATGAGAGGTGGTTTATGTTCATGTTATTCAGTGCTGACAGTGCATCGTCTCTTATTGAATCTGGGAAAGTGATTTTATACATTGTTACCCATTTGGTATCCTCACCCCTTTTTACCCAATTTTCGAGCTCTATGTTGATAGGCACGTTCAGAAAAAGTCCGCGTTGATTTACAAGCCTTTCGTTATAGTGAGTAAGTGGATTCACCACATGGATCTTGCTATTTTTCTTTAAGCTTTGTTTATTTAATGTTTCTATATCTTCTTCTAGAAGTGCCCATAAAGCTCGTTTTTTTGATGCACTAGGACCGAAGAAAGAAAAAAATAGTGCAACATAAGGGGATCTCGTCCAGTCAAGCAATGGAGTGTATAATCCAAAATGCTGTCCTAGTGCCCATATTTCATCATCTGTAGTTATATTTAAATCAAGATGTGTACGGCCTCTGATATGTTCTTTAAATTGTTTTATATGATTTATCGTAGCTTGTTGTTTGTCAGACTTCTTTTTATGAATTTTTTTAATTGCCCTTGCAAAAGTTGATTCTAACTTCCAGTCAGCATCTGCCTGGCCACGAAAAATGTAGTTGTTGTAGTGCGTAAAATATTCATCGATTGTACTTGATAAACTTATCCAATCACTAACTTCTGTGTACTCGATTGTAGCCATATTTACCTCACTGAATTACGTGTAGACACGAAATAGTTTTTGGGGTTGTGCGCTTTATTGGGCTTCATTATTCATTTTCAAAAAGACTCTCTTCTTGCTGCTCATCCCGTATTGGCACTATTGCAGTGGGGACGACCTGAGAGGCCGGAGTGCAATGCACATCTTGGTCATCAAAGAATATGTCGGCACCAAATGCCTCAAGGATTTCATGCTTACTGACGCCACCTAGAAAATGTGCTTCATCAATACGAACGTTCCATTCATGTAATGTTCTAATTACTCGTTCATGTGCTGGGCTATTACGGGCTGTTATAAGTGCAGTCCGGATAGGAGCCTGTTCAACCGGAACACCAGCTTGTGCTTTAGATATGGCTCTGAGCAGAGGTGCAAATGGCCCATCAGGCAACGGCTTGAGAGTATTTTCTTTTTCGTGCTTGAGAAAAGCTTCAAGGCCTTCTGATTGATATATCTTTTCAGATTCTGGCGAAAACAGTACGGCATCACCATCAAAGGCAATCTTAATCTTTTTCTTATCGTGACGAGTGGAGGGGCTATTTTTGGGAAATTTATAGATTCTAGCAGCAGCAAAACCAGCATTAATAGCTCGTTGAACATCCTTGTGATGAGCAGACAAAAACAAATCAACCTTATATGCTCCAAGATACCTGACAAGGGATTCGCCGCCGGTCCATGCTGACCTAGTGATGTCAAGATCGTGATGCTGAATTGCTTTTGTTATTCGTAAGCTTGTTGCAGGGTTATTTCTCGATAAAACGATTACCTCTACCCTTCGCTCCTTCTCCTCCTCGTTAAGAGATAGAATGTTTGAAGTGGCTATACTTTACCGGACACACAAATCAAGGCAATATGCCTAACCACGA
>CAXYUZ010000034.1:0-34930 GCA_964292275.1 uncultured Desulfuromonadaceae bacterium | reverse complement strand
AATGTGTTACACTAGACCACCATTGGCTGTTGCACTTCGAACTTGAATCCGCCTGCATTGTAAAGTGGGTATCTTGTTAAAATTTTGCCTGGATTGGCTGGATATCTGGTTGGTGGGGTGTTTCTGGTCAGCAGCCCTTGATGAAGTCCTGGTGCATAATTGAGATCTGTTGCGGTGGTTTGCTTGTTGCGATGTGACAGCTATAACCTTCGCAGATGTTCAGTTTTGTAGAGTGCCATTCGCTTTGGTGGATAAAGGTCTTGTTTCCCCTGATGATAACCTCTTCCAGTGGAACGGAGAGCCCTGAACCATACCCCTTTAAAGCAGCTTCCTTTTTTGTCCAGCAATCAAAGAAAAAGCTGTCTGTATGCTGATGGGGATCTGTCCCATGGATTTCGGATGTTACTGTGATATGTTCAGGGTAGTCGTCTCTGGAGATTGGCCTGATTTTTTCAATATCAATACCAACGGTCCCATTATCCGCTACGGCAAGGAGTATGAAATCGCCGGAATGTGAAATATTGAAATCGGGCCCGCTCTGGAGAAAGGGTCTGCCAAATTGATTTGTTTCCAGTGTGTGGAGTTTATGTTGCCATGTGTCTGGGAATTGTGACTGCAGGAAGTTTGATAAAAGCAGTTTGCCGAAAAGGGTTGCCTGTCTGTCTTGCCAGCGATGGTAGCGCCGGATTGACGAACGGATCTCTGGAGGCATTTCGCTGAGATATTCCTGTTCAAGGCTGGCAGGAATGGCGTTGTTCAAGCGGGTAACGTATATCCTTAGGTTAATAGAAGACATTAGCTAATTACGTGTTAGTCGAGATTATGTTTTTCAATGCGGTTTTCAGCTTTTATCTCGGAGAGCGGGTATGAACAGTTAGGGCATTTTGTATAACGTTCCCGGCGTTCATCAGAACCGAGAAGTATGATGGCCCCAATAACCGGTGTTAAAAAAAGGCTGCAGAAAAAGTACCCCCAATAACCGAATTTCCTGTTGACGCCAATCAATCCAATGATTAAGCAGAGTAAAAGATATATAAAAATTGTAGCCATTATATTTCTCCGGTGACGTGCAGGTTGGTTTGCCGAGAGTGGCAGTTCCAAATAAGACGCCACCCTCGGCTGAATCGCTACTGTTTGCGGAAATCAGACGGCTGAATCTGCCTGGGTAGTTGTATCCTTTTTAAGCCCGGAGACAACGTTTTTTCCCTTTTGGAACTGTTCGGCAAAATAGTTTTTGACCTTGGCCGGGTCCAGATCAAGGAAGGTTCCGCCCGATTCAAAGTGTTGTACAAATACCCTGTAAATAGCGTAGGTGGATGCCCCTGAAATAACCGGCATTGTAATTGCGCCGGTGGTCTGTCCTATGACCGGTATGAATTTTATCAGGCTGGATAGTCCAAGCCCGAATTCAATGGCAAAAAGCCCCCCTGCCAGTGAGGAAATAATTGATTTTCCCAGATCCTGTTTGAACGGGACGTTGTATTCTTTGGACAGTTTTTTGATCATATCAATCTGGATTCCCATTAATGCAACCATGTCAACGCATGGCACCGGAATCAGGCCTACACCCATTGCAGCCAGAATGTGGTTGCGGGATAGTTTTTCAAGTCGTAGTTCCCGGCCTTCCGGTATGGCAGCTGTCTCAGCAGCCGGTTCTTCGGTTACGGTCTCCTGTGCGGTTATCCTTACCGGTTCTTCAATCGTAGCTGCATCATCTTTTTGCTCTTTCATACGCATCTCCTTTAACAATGTCATGTTGAATGGTTGGAAAACTCATTTTTTGACATCTACCCCGGAAGCACCCTTTTGAATCAAAAATGTATTTCCGTCTTTGAAAATATTCAGAAAAATAGGTTTGTCCTGAAGATTTCCAGCGCTGTTAAACTTGTATTGTCCATTGGCCCCTTCCCAGGGGTCCATGTAACGAATGGCATATGACAGATCAAGCGGGTTGCGGGATCCGGTAAATTTAATGGCCTTTGCCAGAATATACAGGCTGTCATAGCCTTGTGCCGCCCAGGTATCGGGATCCTTGTCAAAGCGGATCCGAAAATTGCGGACGAATGCCTGGTTCTCCGGGCTTGGATTGTTTATGTCGTAAAAATCAAAAGACATAGCCCCGTTCAGTCCTTGACCGGCTCGCTCACGCATCAACGGCGTGTCGCTGAAGGCGCCGATAATAGGGGTTTTCAGGCCAACGCGCCGGGCGATACGTAGAAAATCTCCTGCCCAGGGCTCAATTCCTGAGAAAAAAATAACATCGGCATCAATCGCCTTCAGGTCATTAATCGGTTGCCTGAAGTCGGCCCTTTCACGAGAATAGGACCATGTATAAACCACCTTGGAGTTGCTTTCATCGAGGTTGACACGATATTGATATGCCAGATCCTCACCGTAAGCATCCTCTTCCCAAATCAAGGCAATCTTTTTATAGCCGCGATTCATTGTCATCTTCGCCAGGGACTTGGCGATCTTGTCACTTGACAGGATGGTTCTGACAATATACTGGAAGCCGTGCGATGTCATTGCCGTATTGTTGGCACCGCTAATCAGGTGCAGCAACCGGCTGGATTCAAAAATGGCAGAGGCCTTCACAGCAGGTGTGTCATCATAGTAGCCGATTACCGCACTCATCTCCGGCGTGCGTGCAAATTCGAGGGCAATGTCCCTGGCCTTCTGTTCATTGAAATTGTCATCCCGCATGACCAGATTAATACGGTAGTCACCTGCCAGATTGCCGGAATTGATCTCTTCCAAGGCCAGCTGAAGACCGTTTGCCATGCCATCCTTGTTTGCAGCAAAGGGCCAGCATACGCCCACAACCACTTCCTTGGCCGGTTTTTTCAGTTCATCAAATCGCTGCTGTCCTAGTGATTCAAAGGACCAGCGCTGGTGCGAAATACCTAAAAAGAGTAATCCGATGATTATTACGAAGAAGAACAGCTTCTTCATGTTCTTAGTCCTTTCCCAAAATAATGGGAAGACCGGATTTCCCCGAACCTATGATAACCATTTTAGAATTGGGTGACTTGGCCAATTCCTGGGTCGCCTTGATTCCGTGCCACTGAAGTATGGAGGGGGTAAGGCTTCGATTGACGTTGTCGTTATAAAGTTTGTAACCCTCTGATTCGGTTTTCAGGCGATCAGCCTCTTTTTTGGCAATTGATAGCCGGTATACATATTCGCCTTCCCGTTGCTGCTGAATCATTTTTGCCTCAATGGATTCAGTAATTTTAGCAGGTAAGGTGATTTTTTCAATCGGCACATCATCAAGCGTGACAAAGCGTGCTGCCAGCCGCATTTTAGAAGTTTCGCTGATGTCTTCCTGAATGGCCTTTTGTGCTGTATAGATCTGCTCCGGGGTGAATTGGCCGAATAATGTTCTGATGACGGAGCGGACATCGGGACGCACAACAACGTTGACGTAATCAGGACCTATGCGCTGGTGCAACAGGGGCAGTGTGTCTTTATCAACGAAATAGCGAACCGTGTACTGCACCTTTACCGTGAGCCCGTCCCGTGTCAAAACGTCGATGGAGTCATTGTAGTGCTGCTTGCGGATATTATAGACGTACATCTTGTTGATTGGCAGGATGACGTGGACCCCTTCCAGATAAACGTTATCAATTACCGTACCATTACCCAGGCGACGCCATAATACGCCTACCTCTCCTGAATGAATCGAAATTACGATTTTATCAAAGAAGAAAACTAAAAGCAGGCTCATTAGCAGGCCGAGCGAGATCAGCTGCAATGGATAGCGTTTTACAAAGATCTTGCAACGGTAGCGCAGATTGGTAAACCACTGCCTGATCATCTGCATGATAAGCGTTTTTGGTGGTTTTGCGTTGTTGGCATCCACTGGTTTAGAGTCGGGTACCCCGGCCTCTTCGGCCTGCGAGTCTGACATCGTGTTTTTCTCCTGTAGTGTGGTATGTTTGTAAAGCGGTTTATTTCTTCTGCAGCTTATCGGATAAGTCCTTGAATATGTATATCAGTGTTCTTGTTTGTGTCAATTAAATTGTTAAAAATAATAGACTTTTTTGGCGATATCTGCTTTTGTTGTCCTTTGATTTTTTGATTAAATGTTGCATCTGTTTTGAGGTTTGAATAATCTGAGACAGTCCTGTTAATTGCAGGTTTATTGCTGGATTGTGATGTTCATGATGGTGATTTAATTTTTTTGTTGGTGTCAATTCATATTGCCTGCTCAAGGAGGAGATGCTGATGGTTGGGTTTAGTTATATTTCAGAAAGACCAGCATGTTATGATCTGGATGGTTTTGTCCCGCTTTCCGTTGACAGTGTTTTGCTGGCTGGGCTTGGAGTCGATTATCCGCTCAGCCATGATATTGAAAACCAGCTTAAAGAGGGTTCTGAATGGTTCTCCCAATTGTATGCCAACAAAAAGCTTACGGCGGGTACCCAATATTCCCAGGCCTTGACGGATGTGGATGGTGAACTGGAGATTCATAACTATACCGGTATCTGTCCCAAAAATGTACTGGAGGTCTCACCATCATCGGGGTCCTGTTCTGTTGCATGCCAGTACTGTCTGGTGACCGATGGCAATCATGTCAAATCGATAACGGTATATACAAATTACGCAGAGCGGCTGGCGAACTCCCTGGAACGTAATCGCCAGCGGGCCATCTATTACTATTTTTCCCCAAAAACCGAGGCCTTCTCCGAACCGCATCTCTACAATGGCCTGGCGCATGATATCCTGCGGACCTTTGTGCGCCATTTTGATAAATATCCCGATTCGGCGGTGCGTATCTTTATCGCCACCAAGGCTGGTCCGCGGCATCTTCAGGTCAGGCATAAGGGCGACACACTGCTGGCGCTGATGGGGCAGATCGCCTCAAAGATTCAGCTTAACGGCAGTATCGGTATTATGCCGCAGTATCTGCGTGAACTATTGGAGCCGAATGCGGCCAGTATCGAGGAGCGGCTCGAGGTGCTGGTTCAGTGCCGTGAGCTTGGCATCTGGGCGGAATCGGTACTCTGCCAGCCATTGATCCTGCCGTATCTGACCGATGAGAATATTGACAGATATTTCAAACAGTTGTCGTCTGCAGGCGTTTGCAATATCAAGCCGGAGTTTTTGACAACCGAGATCCGCAACCTGGTAGCTATCGCCCAGTACATAAATCATAATGATCCTGGATTATTGGGTGAATTCTTCAGCCCCTATCTGCGGGATGATAATCAGGATCACGTTAAACAGCGTTCAAGGCTTTCACCGGATCGTATCGTCTGTGCAGAAAAACTTGACCAGATACGCAGTGCGGCTGAACAGCACGGCATTACAATCAGCCTCTGCAATTGGGTCAAGCAGGAACTTGGTTCCGTTGCTACATGGGTTAAGACCGTGGATCAGGCATCCGCCGCAAATGGTTACCGTTGTCTTGGGTATCAGACCCGGCTGTTTGCCCAGTAGCTGCAAATATCCCATGTTATTTGCAGCCTGCTGTAGTCTTCTGCAGGATAATCTCATTCCGGTTTAATTGATCCTGGGTGTTACATGAATTTGCCACTTATACACGAGCGCTTTGATGCCTTCGTAGAACAGCAGCCATCTGCCCCTGCGGTTATTTCAGACAGCGGTATCCAGACCTATTCCGAATTGAACAGTGCAGTGTCCAGAATTGTCTGTGAACTGCAAAATTGTGGTGTTGCTGCCGGAGATGCCATCGGTGTTCTGGTGGAGCGCTCCGCCCATCTCCCGCAAGCTTTTTTGGGCATCTTGAAGGCCGGCTGTGTCTATGTCCCCATGGTTGCCGACCTTCCTGATGATCGGCTTGCCGCCATTGCCGCCATTGCCTCTATCCGGCAGCTGATCGTCCTTGATGGAATCACTCCCCCCCAGGCACTGATTAGCGCTGTTGCCAATAACGGTACGGCCAATCGTAACGATGTAATTATCAGGCCGGAGTTGTTATCCGCTACAGAGCATTGCCCTGGTTCCTTTCCGCTGCACAAGCCCGACAGCAAATCCCTTGCCGCCATACTGTTTACCTCCGGCTCCACCGGTGTTCCCAAGGGGGTCATGATCCAGCACGATGCCTGTGTCAATATGGGCAAGGGCCATATCGAGGCGCATGATATTACCCCTGATGACCGGATTTTGCTTTCCACCTCGCCTGGTTTTATCCTCGGCTTTCGTGAACTTTGCCTGCCACCCATGTCAGGCGCGGCCTATGTGCCTGTTTCACGCGCCACCATTAATCAGCCGGACAATCTGCTGGCCCTGATGGGTCGTCATTCGGTTTCCTTTGCATCGTTTACGCCGTCATATCTGCGTCTGCTGCACGGGGTCGTACCGCAAGGGTTACGCTGTATCATTACCGCCGGTGAACGTCCGAATGCCGATGACGCGCGTAATTATGCGAACCATGTGGAGTACTGGAATGTACATGGGGCAACGGAGGTCTGCGGAACCATCTGCATGCACCGTGTAGATCCGCACGGCAGCGGGCCGTTGCCAAGCGGCCGGCCGTTTGCGAATACATCTGTCTATCTGCTCGATGAAAACGGTGCGGAGGTCGCGCCTGGTGAAATCGGCGAAATCCATGTTGTTGGCGCCGGCCTGTCGCCTGGTTACCTTAAACAGCCGGAGCTGACATCAAGATATTTCATCGAAACCAGGTTTGGCCGCGCCTATCGCACACATGACCTTGGACGCTGGGATCAGAATGGCAACCTGGAAACCATTGGGCGTGCCGATGATGTTGTCAAGATATCCGGACAGTCTGTCTCGCTGGCCGAGATAGAGAATGCCCTTGCCCGGCATGGGGATGTCACCCGCGTGGCGGCCTTTCAGTATAATGGAAGGCTTGTGGGCTGTGTTGAGTGTTCTGATCCGGAACAGGCCCGCAAGGTGGACTGGCGTGGGTTCCTTGGCCGGACGCTCCCCGGTTATATGATTCCGGCCCAGATTGCGCCGCTGGCGGTTATGCCGATCAGCTCTGCCGGAAAGGTTGACCGGAATGCCTTGTTGGCGATTGCCTCATCCCTCTTTGATCTTGCCATATGCGCTGATGCTTTTACGGCGCCGCAGGGTGCGCTTGAAGAGGCGATTGCCGGGGTCTGGGAGTCGTTTCTTGAATTCCGTCCGATAATGCGGGAACACAACTTTTTTACGGTTGGCGGCAGCAGCCTTCTGGCGATTGCCATCAGTCAGCGTTTGCAGCATCTTGGCCATAAGGTCACGGTGCAGAACATACTATCTTCTCTGACCGTGGAGTCCCTGGCCGCCAGAATTGTCGCCGACGAACAGATTTTGAGTGACGAACCGGTTTTTACGCCGATTGAAAACCTTGCCACCGGCGATCAGGAGGATTTCTGGATCTCAGCGGAAATAGGGGTGGCCCCGGCCTCGTCCCATATTGTCAGAACCCTTGGCATACAGGGGGCGAATCCCGGCCTGCCCTTATGGCAGACGGCCTGGCAGCGTTTGCTGGAACGGCATGCGGCGTTGCGCACGGCGTTTTTCCGGGGGGAGGATGGCGGCCTGTACTGGAATACGCTGGAAATCCATCAGCTTGCCGCTGGGGCACAACTCCTGTCGGATCAGTGTGACACACTGCAGTCTGCCCGTGAGTTGATTGCCGAATGGGCCGGAAGGCCATTCCAGCTTACCCGGCTGCCGCTTGTACGGGCCGGTCTGATCACGGTTGCGGAGGATGGCGAGACGCTCTTGTGGCTGGTTATGCATCACTCGGTTGTTGACGGCATGTCGGCTGGCCTGATTCAGGAAGAGCTGCTGCAGCTGGTTGGCGGTCAGGTTTTGCCCACTGTGCCGCACGGCATTGCCCTTGCCAGTCATGCCCAGCAGCGCTACCTGGCCTCTGGTCGTGCGGCCGTTGACAGGGAGTTCTGGCATGGCCGGCTCAATGGCCTGGTTGGAAGGGGAGGGGGGGCATTTAATGAATATGTGGCCGAGCGTCCCCGCCCGGCAATGGCCAGTGGCGAGGGGGCAGCGCCGCTCTCCGTCCATATTGATGCCGCTACGGTTGAGGCGCTTGGCCGCCTGGCAAAAGCGCAGGGGGCCGGCCTGCATGCCCTGCTGCTCTCGATTCTGGGGATGGAGATCAGACGGCGCACCGGATACAGTGATATCATCATCGGCAGCGGGATTTCTACCCGTCCGGCTGGCGCTGAGGCGGCCGTCGGGCATTTTGTCAACCTGCTGCCGGTTGTTCTGGAACAAAATCCAAAGCCCAGCTTTAAGGCTCTGTTGAATGATTCGCAGACAGCGCTGACTGAAACCGTCGAACATGCCTCCTATCCAGCCGGGCTGCTCTATCGCGAGTTTCGTCAGCAGCACCCGGGGCAGCGTGCGCGTTCACGGACAGCTCTTTTCGATATTGCCCTGACAGCAATCCCGCCACGCACCACTGTCGGGCAGGAGTCCGCCTTGACCCTGACCCCCAGACTGATTGCGGGTGCAGTTGAGTATCCCCCCTCTGGTCTGGATTTCTCTTTCAGCCATGAACCCTGCCCGGAGAGCGGCGGATTAAACCTGCTGCTCGTCTGGAACCGGGATGTTTGCAGCGAGGCCACGGCAGCAGCATGGCTGTCATCCTTCGCTGCCTGGGCTGCCTGGCTGGCGGAGAACCCTGCCGGGATAGATCAGCCGCCTCCGGCACTGTTGCCCCATGAGGCGGCTCTTCTGCAACAATGGGAATCCGGGGCAACGCTCCCACGTCCAGCGTGTCGTAGCCATGAAATTTTTGAGGGAATGGTTGACCGTTATCCCCGCCAGCCAGCGGTTGTTTCCCCGGAACAGCCGGAAACCCTTGCAACCCTTGATGCACGGGCAAACGGCATTGCAGAGGCCCTGCTGAAGCTTGGATCTGTTTGCGGAACCACCATTGCTGTGCTGACCGGTAATTCGTCCGATCTCCCTGCGGTTGTCCTCGGGATCTGGAAGGCGGGCGGGGTTTACCTGCCACTGTCAGATGAACTCCCTCCGGCGCGGTTGTTGGCCATGTTCAAGGACGCCGCTGCAGAGATAGTGGTGGCCCTCGACGGAATTCCACTGCCGGACAGCCTGGCCGGAATGATTGAAACCGTTATCCGCCCCGAGGCGTGCCCCCCCTCACAGCAGCGCCATCATTGTGAAGGTTCCAGGTCAGATATCGCCTATATCATCTATACCTCCGGTACCACCGGCCTGCCAAAGGGGATTCCGGTGACGCATGCCGCATACGTCAATGCGATCCTTGGCGCATCCGAATTGATATCCGTGCAGTCTGACGACCGTGTCTCGCTGGCCTCCACCGTCGGGTTTGACGCATCTCTCTGGGAGCTTGGTCTTGGCCTGTTGAACGGAATTGCCATGGTGCCGGTATCCAAGACGTTACGCGATGATCCCTGGCGTTTGAAGCGTTATTACAGCGAACATGGCGTCACTATTGCCTTTCACACCCCCTCTTATCTGCGGGTCAGCGAACAGCTTCCCTTTGAAGGGCTGCGGGTCCTGCTGACCGGTGGTGAGGCACCTAATCATCACGATGTCAGTTGTTATGCCGCTGCCAGCGAGTTCTGGAATTTCTATGGCCCCACCGAGTCAACCATTATCATTTCCGGTGAGCGCATCATGCCCGATCTGGCCAGGGAGGCACCACTGACAGTGGGTTGTCCGTTGCCGAATACGCTCATGTCGCTGCGGCGTGCGGATGGCACTCCGGTTCCCCCCGGCGTGACCGCTGAAATCTGGCTCGGCGGGGCAGGGCTCACTCCAGGTTATCTGAATCGTCCAGAGCTGACTGCTGCCAGCTTTGTCACCCTGCCGGAAGGGCGTTTTTACCGCTCAGGTGATTATGGACGCTGGACAGCTGATGGCCGGATTGCCATTGCTGGCCGTATGGATGACCAGATCAAGCTGAATGGTCAGAGGATTGAACTGGGTGAGATTGAAGGGGTGCTGCGCCTGCACCCGTCGGTTTTGGATGCCGTTGTTCTGATTGATGCCGTTGGCGATGGTGCAAAGGTTCTGCGTGCGTTTGTTCGCTGTGCTGCTGAGGTCGTGACGGAGGCCGCATTGACGGGATTCCTGGCCGACCGGCTTCCGGCTCATATGCTGCCCGCCAGCATCACAGCGGTTCCTGATCTTCCCCTGACCCCTGCCGGAAAGGTGGATCGTGAGGCACTCCTGGTCTGTTTTAGGGCTGGTGCCAGCGAGCAGCTCAAGGAGGCGCCCCGTGATCCGCTTGAGGCGCTGGTTGCCGGGATCTGGGGTGAAATCCTTCACCTGCCTGTCGTCAGCCGCGAGGATAATTTCTTCGGCTTGGGGGGCAACAGCCTGCTGGCCGTTACAATGGCCCATCGGGTGTCCGAACGCCTTGGAAGGCATGTGGCGGCCCGCTCACTCTTTGTTGCGCCGACGCTGGCATCGTTTGTACAGAGTGTAGTGGCCGCCCCGGCAGTGGAAGAGACAGCCGGCGCTGATGTCGGCAGTGATCTGGCCAGCGAGGGGGAGCTTGAGTTCTGGGTGGCGCAGGCCGCCGGGCTGGATGCCGGTACCTTTACTATTCCGGTACATCGTCTTGTTACGGATCCGCTTGATCGCCAGCGTTTAAACAGCGCATGGTCCCTTCTGGCGGCCCGCCATGCGGGGCTGCGCACCTTTTTTGAAGAGGATGATTCCGGTCAGCTCTACCGCCGGGTTGTTTCATCCGTAGAGACCGTGGTGGAATCCGTTGGCATGCCGGATCATGCTGCCGCACTGGCGCATATTCGCCAGCGTCAGTCCGAGGCCTTACCCATGGGTGTGGCGCCGCTCTGGCGCATCGGTCTGGTTAACGTTGAAGGGAACCGTGAACAGCTGTTCTGGCTGGCCTTGCATCATTCGGTTGGCGACGGGCAGTCGGTCGGTATTCTCCTGGCTGAACTCTCCACCCTTCTGGGAGGCGGAATTCTGCAGCCGTTGAATGGCACCGCTCGCAGCATGGCAGGGCGTAATCTGGCCTATCTGGCCGGTAGGAGTGCGCTTGAGGATCAGCGCTACTGGCACAATTTTTTGAAGAGCGTCCCTGAGCATGCCTTCGATGAGTTGCCCCTTGATCGGGAGCGCCAGTCGCTGGCCCCGCCGGGGATGCACCGCATGGAGACCATTCTTGACCGTGACAGCAGCAGGGCGCTTGCGGCCATGGCCCGGCGCTATGCAGTCAGTATCCATTCGATAATGCTGACGCTGCTGGCGCTGGAGGCGGGGCGACGTTCCGGCCGCCCGGATATTATGATCGGCACCACCGCTTCGGTCAGGGAATCGGCCCCTGACCAGCGGACGGTCGCTTATGCTGTGAATATGCTGCCATTGCGGATCACGCTGACGCCGGGAGAGCGTTTCGGCACGCTTCTGCAGGCAACGCAGCAGCGTCTGGGGAGTCACCTGCAGCACGCCAGATACCCGTTTTCCAGAATCTACCGGGAATTTTGGACGGAGCGGCCCGGCCTGCGTCATCCCCGGCGTTACCCGCTGTTCGATCTTGCCGTAACCGAACACCCGGATGTTCTTGGCGCTGATCTTCCGCAACGTTTTATCCGGCTGGGGTCAGCAACGGATGAGCTGGCATATGAGTACGTCGCCATATCACCGGGGCAGGATATCGTTCTGATGCATGAAGGGCTGGCCGATGGCAACCTGATGCTGCTCTGTCATGTCAATGCGGCGATCTATTCCGAGGAGTCGGCCCGCAGCTGGTTTGAAAATCTGATCAACTGGGTTGGCTGGCTGACCGGGGAGCCGGATCGTGCCGAAAAGCCACTGCCCCGTCTGCTGCCGCATGAAGAAGAGCGTCTCGCCCTCTGGGAGCGGGGTGAAACCGTTAGCCGCCCCGAGATCTGTTTTCATGAACTTTTTGAAACGCTTGCTGATCGTCCCGGACAGGCGGAACGTCCTGCCGTTATTACGGAAAGCGCTGTTGTCTCCTATGCCGGACTTGAGCATCAGGCCAATCTGATTGCCAACGCCCTTTTGCTGCGTGGTGTCAGTCGCGGTAGTGTGGTCGGGGTCTTGAGTGGACGTTCGCCGCATCTGCCCGCAGCAGCCCTGGCGGTCTGGAAGGCCGGGGCAACCTATCTGCCGCTGGCGGCTGATCTGCCCGGTGAACGACTGGATTTCATGGCCGCTGACGCCGGGGTCACGCAGCTGATCGTGCTTGATGGCGCTCCGGTCACGGGCAGGCTGTTAGCACGGTTCCCCGATCCGCTCCGTCCGGAGGCGTTTTCCCCGGAATTCCGCCGGATTCATGCCGGGCGTCCGGCCTGCGGTATAGCGCCGGGGGATGTCGCCTATATCCTGTATACCTCCGGTTCGACCGGTCAGCCGAAGGGGACCTTGATCTCTCACGGTAGCTACCTGAACCTGCTGCTGGGGGCGGGTGAGATGATCGGTTTTACCTCCGATGATCGTAGTCTGATGTTTGCCTCCCCCTCTTTCGATGTCTCGCTCTCCGATTTCGGGGTGCCGCTTGCCCATGGTGCGGCGGTCTGCCCGGTGCCGGTCGAGGTTATCCAGTCACCGGTGCGTTTTCTCGATTTCCTGAACAGATTGCAGATTAGCGTAGCGGATATCACACCAACATATCTTCGTTTGCTGGATGGCGCCCGCCTGCCAGCGACCTTGCATACGCTGGTCACCGGCGGTGAGGCGCCTTTGCCGGTGGATGTTGCCATTTATTCCGCACAGGTAAGGTACTTCAACGCATACGGCCCGACGGAGAACAGCATCACCAGCAGCATGGGGCTTCTGCCGCCCCACCGTGAGGGGTGCATCCCCTGTGGCCGGCCGCTGCCCAACACAACCCTCCATGTCTGCGACCCGCATGGCCAGCCGGTTATGCCTGGTGTCGCGGGAGAAATCTGGCTTGGCGGATCGGGGCTTGCGCTGGGATATCTGAATCGTCCTGAACTGACGGAGGATTGTTTCGTCGATACGGGTTTGGGCAGGCGTTACCGCAGCGGTGATCTTGGGCGCTGGCGTTCCGATGGAACCATAGAGGTGCTTGGTCGCATCGATGATCAGGTCAAGTTGAATGGAATTCGTATTGAGCTGGGTGAGATCGAGCATGCGCTGGTCAGTCATTCGGGTATCCAGCAGGCGGTTGCCTTGCTGGCGGGACATGCTGCCTCTGCAAAGAGCCTCTGGGCGTTTGTCCGGCCGGTCGCTGGGGAAGAATTGCCGCTGGAGGAACAGTGGCAGGCATATCTGCGGGAGCGGTTGCCGTCGCATATGATTCCGTCCGGTGTGATCTCACTGGCGGAGATTCCCCTGACAACGGCCGGCAAGGTTGACCGGGCGGCACTGCTGCTATTACTGGCGGAACGCCCGGCAGCAGCCGGTCTGAGCCTCCCTGCCGATGAGCTGGAGCGATCCGTCGCCGAGGTCTGGTCTGATGTGTTGGGACATGGTCCGATTCATCGTGAGGACAACTTTTTTGCCCTTGGCGGACAGAGCCTGCTGGCGATTGCCGTTGCCCATCGTCTGGAGCGGGATTTGAATTGCCCGGTACCTGCCCGGGAAATTTTTGCCGAGCCGACCCTGGCCGGTTTCAGTGCCCGTCTGCGTGGGATGCTCTCTACAGAGTCCAGCGCCGTTACTGTCTCGGATGCTGCCAGCGAAGGACAGCGTGAGTTCTGGACAGCGGAGCAGACCGGGCAGTACACCAGCGGTTTTAACATCCCCCTGATTCTGACGGTTGATGGTGAAATACCGGCGATTGAACAGTGGCGTGCCGCCTGGCATGGGCTGTTGATGCGTCATGATGCACTGCGGACCGGTTTCCGGGAGGATGACTCTGCTGTATTGCGGCGGTTTGTTGCATCACCGGCGGCTGTTTTTGAGCAGCATGACGCCGCCTCTTTTGAAGAGGCAATCCGTTACATCAAGGAACGCCAGGGGCAACCGTTTACCATGGCGATCCCTGGACTCTGGCGTTGCGGACTGGTTCATCTGGCGGATGGCGGCCGGGCGATTTTCTGGCTTGTGCTGCATCATTCCATTGCCGATGGATTGTCGCTTGGCATCCTCGTTGATGAATTGGCGGCGTTGCTGAACGGCAGAGCGCTTGTGCCGTTGACCGCACGGTTTGATCAGTCGGCCGGCAGTGAAGAGCTCTATCTCAACAGTGATGCTGCCCGTAATGATGCTGCCTACTGGCAGCAGTGCCTGAATAAACTGATTGAAAGGGCCCCGACAGCACTCGATGAATGGCCGTTGGACAGGCCGCGTCCATTGACACGGGGTAAGTTGCTCTCCAAACGAGGACATTGCCATCGCAGCCGCCTCGATGCCGCCACCGCAGACGGTCTGCGGCGTTTGGCCCGTAAAAACGGTGTCAGTCTGCACGCACTGCTGCTGACCATGCTGGGGATTGAGGTGCGCCGCCGCACCGGTCGGTCGGAGTTCCTGCTGGGTACAGCGGCATCCACCCGGCAATCGGCGGCAGAAGCGCAGGTTGTCGGTTATTATATCAACATGTTGCCATTGCCCTGCCGCGTCTCGGCAACGGATCCATTCCGCACAGTGCTGACCGCCATGCAGCAGGCTCTGGCTGAGGCGCTGCAGCACGCTCATTATCCCTTTGCCCGTATTTATGAAAATTTCCGTCAGGCACACCCGCAGGTGACAATCCCGGGACGTTACCCGCTTTTCGATATTGCGGTGACGGAGAATCCCGGCTCTGCCACAACTGGCAAGGATCCCTTCTGGTTTGATGCTGTTGGCCTGCCGGAGAATGGCGCCGTTGTCTACGAGATGCGAACCAGTATTCCGGCGCAGGATATGGTGCTGATTCATGAAGGGCAATCTGACGGCACTCTTGTCCTGACCTGGTTTGTCAATGCGGCACTTTATATGGAGGATACTGCCCGGGGTTGGTTTGATGCGCTGCTCGCCTGGATCCGTTTCTTTGCGGATGACGATTTCGATGATGGTGGGCTGTTGCCAGCGCTGCTGGCGGAGGAACAGCGGCTGCTGGACAGCTGGCAGTATGGAGAGGCGCTTCCGCATTCGTTCCGTTCCTTCCCCGACCTGTTCCGGCATCTGGCTGAGGCCATGCCGCAAAATCCGGCTGTGGTAACAGACAGCGCCATATTGACCTATGCGGATGTCAATCGCAGTACCGATGGGCTGGCTCAAAGGCTGCTGCAGCATGGCGTCAGAAGCGGGGAGCCGGTTGCCGTGTTTACGGAACGGTCGGCTGCCCTTCCGGAGACGGTGCTGGCAATCTGGAAGTCTGGCGGCTGTTATCTGCCGCTGACGGCGGATCTGCCGGCCGAGCGGCTTGATTATATCGCCGCGGATGCCGGAATCCGGATTCTGATCGTGCTTGATGCCCTGCCGCTGCCGGAACAGCTTGCGGCGCGTGGTTATATCATCATCAGACCCGGGGAGGATGAAGGCCTCAATTCTGCCGCACCGTTGGCTTCAGCCGCTGGATTGGGTGTTGAAATCGCTGCCGATGATCCGGCCTATATCATCTATACCTCCGGCTCTACTGGTGTTCCCAAAGGTGTTCTGCTCTGTCACGGAGGATTGCTGAACCTTGGACTCGGCCTGGTGGACAGGTTTGATTTCAGGGGGGATGACCGGGCATTGCTGGCCGCCTCACCATCCTTTGATGCCTGGATCTCCGACCTGATGATGTCCTGGTCGGTCGGCGGTGCTGTCGTGCCTGTGCAGCGTGAGCAGATGAATGACATTCCCGGCATGCGTGATCTTATGTCGCGTCTGCGAGTTACCGCGGCAACACTCCCGCCATCATATCTGCGGCTGTTTGAAAAGACGCTCTTCCCAGGGCTTAGAATCCTGATGACCGTCGGAGAACCGCCGATTGAGGATGATGCCCGGTTCTATGCCGCACATCTCAGCTATTTTAATGGTTATGGACCGACGGAGAATACTGCTGCAACCTCGATCGGCCGTATTCTTGATGGTGCGGAGATCATGGCGGCCGGCCGACCGCTGGCCAATACCTCGATCCATATTCTGGATCATGAGCGCTGCCCTGTGCCGCCCGGGGTTGCCGGCCAGATATGGGTTGCCGGCAGGGGACTGGCAATCGGTTATCTCAATCAGCCGGAACTGACTGCTGCCAGCTTTGTGATGATCAACAATCAGCGCTACTACTGCACCGGTGATATGGGGCGCTGGCTCCGTTCCGGTGAGTTGCAGGTTCTTGGCCGTACTGACAGCCAGGTCAAGCTGCGTGGACAGCGGGTTGAATTGAGCGAGATCGAGAACCGTCTTGCCAGGATTCCAGCGGTACGGCAGGCGGTTGCTGCTGTGGAAACCGTTGATGATGGTACGCAGATCCTGAGAGCCTTTGTGACACTCTCTATGGAGTGTGAAGAGCCAGCGCCGGCCGTTTGGCTTTCTCATCTGGCCGAGAGCCTTCCCGCGTATATGATTCCGTCATCGCTGGAGGTGGTTGCTGATATCCCCCTGAGTGTGGCTGGCAAGGTGGACCGGCAGACGCTGATTAAGCGTACCGTTTATTCCGGCATCTCAGGGGCGGGGGCGTCCAGGGGGACAGCGCCGCAGGGTGACACAGAAGAGGCCGTTGCCCGTGTCTGGGCGGAGCTGTTTTCCGCTGATTCCGTCTGCCGTGAGGATAACTTCTTTGACCTGGGTGGTGACAGTCTGCGGGCGATTGCCGTGATCAGCAAACTGCGCCTTCAATTTGACTGTCAGATCAATGATCTGTACGAACATCCGGTCATGGCGGAATTTGCAAGATGTTGCCGTCAGCGGCCTGAACATCTCCGTGAACTGATAGCTGGCGTTTGCAGTGTCTGGAGAGACGGCAGCGGAGTGCATGTTGCGTCGGAGGCGGAACGTGATGAGGCGTTGCGTTCAAGGCGTGCCGAGTACAGCGCCAGGTTTGCCCCCGAGAGCAGCCTGGATCTCACCTTGCGTCAATCTTACCGTCATATTCTGCTCACCGGTGCCACCGGCTATCTGGGCTGCTACCTGCTGCGTGAGCTTCTTCAGATACCGGGGTTGCGGGTTACCGTAATTGTTCGCGGTGGTGATGACCTGACGGCCCGCCATCGGCTTGGCCGGGTACTGGCCTACTATTTCGGCGATTCCGTTGCTGTTGCCTTGCGTGATAATCCGTTTTTGACGGTCCTGGCCGGTGATCTGCGTCATACCGGTTTCCATCTGTCGCCGCACGACCTGGGCGAGCTGATGGAGAGTCTGGATGCGGTCTGCCATTGCGCCGCCAATGTCAATCATTATGGCCATTACAGCGATTTCCAGGCCGACAATGTGGCCGCAACGAGCAATCTGCTCGCTCTGGCAGGTCATAAGAAAGCGGAACCGGCCGATTTCCATTACATCTCCACCCTGTCGGTCGCTGGTAAAACAGCCCTTGACGAATTCAGGCTGTTCACTGAATATGACGTTTCCCCCGGTGGGCTGGATGATAATTATTACATTCGCAGCAAGCAGGAGGGGGAGCGGCTGGTCATGGCCAGTCGTGGAGAATTGGCGAATGCCTGTATTTACCGGGTCGGTAATGTTGTTTTTGCGGCAGATGGTAGCAGCCTGCAGCGCAACATACGGGATAATGCCTTTTTCCGTCAGCTTTCCGCCTTTATACAGTTGGGGGTTGTACCGCAGGAGCTGCATGCATCGCTTTGTTATGTCGATGTGGCTGCCAGGGCCATTGTTGCCTTGGCGGACAGAAAGGCGCTGGCCAACAGTACCTTTCATATTGAAAAGGGAAAGCTGGACCGGTTGTCCGACTTTGTCCTCACTGCGGCCGGGATGGCGGAGCGGGTTCGTCTGGTTGATTTCGGCGGTTTTCTTGAACGGTTGCAGGCCGCCATTGACGAAGCGGGGATGGAGAGGGGGGTGGCTGAATCCGTGGAGACATTTGGAATCAGGGATGGCCGTTCCATGCTGGCGCGCATCCATCGGCTGGCAATTGCCTCTGACCGGACCAATGCCCTGCTTGAAAGGATTGGTGTCTGTTGGCCATCCATTCCGCCTCAAGGGCAGAATGCGATGATCGGGGCTGTTTTGGATGCCCTGGCTGGACAGCGGCAGGGCAGGTGATGATGTCGTGTATAAAAGGTGAAAACGGCTTGTTGCGAAAGATGAATATACTGGAGAACCAATGAATCTGCTGAAACTCCTGCAATCTTCGGGAAATGCGGCACTGCGGCGGCTTATACTCAGCTCCACGGCCGCCGCTGTCTGCACGACCGTTGTCCTGATGGTTGTAATGAATGCCGCGCAGAAGATTGCCGATACCAAAAAAGAGTTTGTGGATCTGCCCGTGGCGGCTCTTTTTGTCGCGACCGTACTGCTCTATGTCTTTTCAGAGAGCTGGATGATTGCCTCGCTGGCGTCCGATATCGAGAAGGGTGTTGACCGTTTGCGGATGAAGTTGATTAACCGGCTGCGTCATGCCGATCTCTGGAAGCTGGAACACCTGGGGCAGAGCAGCCTGTTTGACAGCATCACCCAGAGCTGCCGGGTGATCTCCTCCAATTCACAGTATATTGCCCAGGCCATGCGCTCAATAGTCCAGATGGCAACGATTATGATCTATATAGCCACCATCTCGCTGGTTTCATTCTTCATACTGGTTGTGCTGTTTCTCTTCGGTGCCTTTGTTTACTATCGTCTGGCCCAGTCGCTGGCGGCTCGCCAGGAAATGCTGGCTGGACATGAGGCCGGCCTGTTTGAGTGTGTTTCCGATCTTTTTGACGGTTTCAAGGAACAGCGCCTCAGTAGCGCCCGCAGCCGTGCCCTGAATGAGACCTTTACCGGTTTGTCCAGTAATACGGTTGTGGCCCGGAGCGATGTGCACCTGCACAGCTGGCAGCAGTTTGTCTTTGGTGAAACTGTGTTCAATCTGGCCCTGGGGGCGGTTGTTTTTGTCGTTCCGGTTTATGTGCCGTCTGTCAGCGCTGAACTGGTCAAGATATCTGCGGCGGTTCTTTTTTTGATGGCGCCATTGAGTGGTATTATGCAGGCCCTGGCGGTGATGCGCGGTTCTGAATCAGCGGCTGGCCGGATGCTGCTGCTTGAACGCGAACTTTCAACCGTCGCCGAGCCGGCCAGCGATGCGGAGGCGGCCCCTGTAGCAGCTGATTTTGCTGAAATCCGGCTGGATGGGGTGGTCTTTTCATACCCTGGGCCCGTTGATGAACACCCTTTTGCCATCGGCCCGCTGGATCTCACTATCCGGCGTGGAGAGGTGATTTTTGTCACCGGTGGCAACGGATCCGGAAAATCAACCTTTATCAAGCTGTTGACCGGTCTTTACCATCCCGGAAAAGGGCGCTTGACCTGTGATGGTGAGGAGATTACCCCGTCACGGCTGGCGGGCTATCGTGCCCTGATGGCGCCGGTGTTTTCCGATTTTTATCTCTTCAGACAGCTGTATGGTGTTGAACAGGTTGACCAGCTGACAGTGGATGATCTGCTCTGCCGGATGGAGATGGAGCGGGTTTCAGGATTTGAAGGGCAACAGTTTACGCGCACCGATCTGTCGACCGGGCAGCGTAAACGGCTTGCCCTGATCGGGGCGCTGCTGGAAAACAAGCCGATTCTGATCCTTGATGAATGGGCCGCTGATCAGGATGCGCATTTCCGTTTCAAGTTCTATCGCGAGTTGCTTCCCGAGCTGAAACAGCGTGGTTTGACAATCATTGCTGTAACACATGACGACCATTACTTTGATGCCGCTGATCGCCGCCTGCATATCGAGGAAGGGTGTCTGACAGAATATCCGCTGGCTGCCGGGGGTGGGGAATGAGGCTGTATTCAACGGTTGTCCGCGAGATCCCCGAAAACCTGAAGGCATTGATGCTGATGAATGTTCTCTCGGCGATTGCCATATCCGCAATGGTTGCAATTGTCTCCGTATCGGCAAAACAGGCGGCAGATGGTCAGGTCAGCGCCAGGTTGCTGCTCATGTTTGCGATCACAGTGGTGCTGATTGCCGTAACCCATCATTACACGCTTGTCACGGCGTCACAGGATGCCGAGCGCCTGATCCACAAACTGAGAATCCGTATGTTTGACCTTGTCCGCCGGACGGATCTTGTTACCGTCGATCAGATCGGTTATGCCAGGCTGCAGGGTGTGCTTACGCAGGATACGCAGGTGCTGGCGCAGATTCTGCCGATGCTGGTGGTTGGGTTCCAGCAGGCGGTCATGCTGCTCTTTCTGGCATTCTACCTGGCCTGGCTATCACCGATTGCCTGTCTGCTTGCCTTCAGTCTTGCCGGGCTGGCGGTTGCTGTGCGCTTTAAGCGTGTCAGGGCGTTGCGCACATTCATGCAATCCGCCGCCGAGTCCGAGGGTAAGGTCTTTAACGGCCTGACGGAGCTGTTGCAGGGGTTCAAGGAAGTGCGCATGAGCAAGCCGCGCGCAGACGGATTGACCGGGGCGCTGGCTGATGCCTCCCATGCGGCCAAGAGTGCCAATGCAATGCTGAAGGCGCAGTGGGGGCGTAATTATGCCGTTATGGAGGCGATGCTCTATTCGCTGGTCGGGCTGATGGTCTTTGTTGTTCCGCTCTTTGTTGGCGGATATCATGAAATCATACTGCAGGCCACCATTGCCGTGCTGTTCATCTCCGGTCCGGTCTGCACCGTTTCTTTTATTACCCCCATGGTGACACAGGCTGAAATGGCGCTGGAGCATATTGAACTAATGCAGGAGCGCTTGAGTGTCACCGCCGAAGAGGCAGCGCCTGATTCTGAATCTGCCGGTCTGGCAGATAGTCCTCCAGAGTCGATAACCATTGATAATGCGGTGCTTTCCTATAAGAATGCCGAAAAGGAATCGCTGTTTACGGTCGGGCCGCTCTCAGCGGAGTTCCGTGCCGGCGAGATTACCTTTATTACCGGTGGTAATGGATCGGGTAAATCAACCATGTTGCGCCTGCTTACCGGCCTGATTCCCCTCGACAGCGGCAACATACTGCTCAACGGCATAGCGGTTATGCCTGGGCAGATGCAGCGCTACCGGGATCAATTCTCGGCCATATTCACGGACTTTCATCTATCACGCCGTCTTTACGGTGTTGCCTCCCCGGAACCGGCCAGAATACGCCAGTTGCTGGAACGTCTGGAGCTGGATAACAAGGTAAGCCTGGAAGACGATGTTTTCAGTTCCATCGATCTGTCAACCGGTCAACGTAAACGCCTGGCCATGATTGTTGCCGAGCTTGAAGACCGACCGGTGCTTGTGCTGGATGAGTGGGCGGCTGATCAGGACCCACACTTCCGCCGTATCTTTTACGAGGAACTGCTTCCTGATCTCAGGGCGCGGGGCAAGATTATTATCTGCGTGACCCATGACGATCGCTGGTTTCACATTGCCGATCGTATCTATCACATGAATGAAGGGCAGATTGATAATGTCAGAACAGCTGCTGGTTTGCCGTTAGTAGGTTAGATGTGTTGAAAGGCTGGGTGGGGCTTGAATCCTGCAAACGGCTGGATGCTATTTGGCTGATCGGATCTCTTCATCAACCTGTTTCATAAGTACCCGATTCTTTTTGAAATGGTCGCAATCCAACCTGTAATGGCGTTCTTCCAGCAGGTTGGCCAGCGCCCGTTTGTATCCTCTGTTGTCGGGATCCATTTTAAGCTGGCTGCGCAGGCGGTAGATCTCTTTTGCATTATGGTCACATTTTAGACCGCTACTGTATTCGCTATTATCATTGGAAATAATAACAAAGGCGCGGGGATATTCGGTCAGGTAACGCACGTTGAACTGTTTGCCCTGTGCCGGCCAGGAATATCCGTCTGGATGTGGTTGGGGGGTGATGTTGAAGTCCCAACTTTCGCAGAAAGTCGAAACCGGTTTTGCATTCGGGCCAGTCCCCTTGATCATTACATCATAGCGCTGCACCGGGCTTTCATTATACAGCTTCGATGTATTTGACTGGGCAACGATTATAGCTTCCCCTGTGTCACCATACTTCAAAAGCAGTGGATTACTGATTAAATGTCCTGCGAACAGGCTGAAAAAATAGTTAGCCAACAGTATCGGCATTAAAATCCATAATTTAATCCAGCGCGGGTAGAACAGGTGGAGTACGAAGATAAGAACGCCAGTGGCAAGTGACCCCAACAGGCTCCAGACCGGGTGCGCATGGATAAAAACCATAAAAATGGCTATTGCTCTCATATAATAAAAACCCTTTGTATATAAGGCTGGTTAAATCAGTCTCGTAAAATGCGGTAATCAATTCAGCGCCGGTACGCAGGTACTCCACACCGGCCCGCAGATTCTCCAGCAGCGCACCCAATTCACGGGCAAACCGGGCGGATTAACCCCAACCGATAAAGTGACGACTGCGTTTAAGGCCAGCCAGCTTGGCTTTGAATTATTTGATATCTTTCTTGGGTGTTGCAATCATCCGCTTAACCAGATCGTCTGCGGCATCAATGCTGTTTGCCAGCTCCAGCAGGGCATCGGCCAACCGATCTGCTCCCAATTCCGATAATCGTTGTTTACGTTCTGAATTCAAATGTATTTCCTCACTTTTCCTGTGCCTTGACAACAATAGATCATGACTGCCTATCCTTTAGCGAGGCAAGCAGGTTACGCCCTTTCTCTGTGAGACGGTACTGCTGCAACCGGCTGTTAGGCTTGTCCGGGATTGTGTATTCCAACAGTCCGGTTTCGCGCAGGCGCGGCAGAGCTTTGCGAAGATTTCCACTCAATTTCCTGTGTCCTAAGGTCGATGCTATTTCCGCAGATGACAACGGTGTAGCCAGACAGACTGACAGAATCGCTATTTCGACTTGTGCCTCGACTTGTGCCTCGACTTGTGCCTCGATTTTATAAGGGATCAAATCTTGTTCTGGTCTTGAATTATCTCCCATGCTTGTCACTGCTACTTCCATTGACGCCGGATGCATAGGCAACCGCACCATAAAATAACTATAGTCCTCATCAAATTCAAATTCAGCGGGTGGCGAACCGTTTTTCTCCATGGCTTCCATAATTTTGGGAATACCGGTGGAACGGCCTTCGGTAAATTCCAGTTCTTTTAAAAACTCACCGATACGACGGTTGCGATAACGGCGTGGCATGGCCCTTCCGATACGAAGCTGTTCCAGCCGAACTGAACGATCAGGCCCCGGGTAATTTAATACCACAAGCTCATTGTACATTATGCGGATCTCCACTGGTTCGCGGGTATCGTAACCCCGATGGTAAACCGCATTGACCAGTGCCTCCTCAATTGCATCGTATGGAATGTTCTCAACTCGTGTGGACTCAGCACGTCCGTGATGTTTTATTATCGTTTCACTGACAAAGTTGCGCTTGATGTAATCCAAAGCATCGCGAGTCATACGAGGCAGCGGCCCTTTAAATATCTTTTCCGAAAATTTATTACCTCCCGGCCCTTCCTTGGGAAACCAGACAATGTCGATTTGCATGACCGGAAAAAACCGCCAAGGTTCAGGATTAAACATCATCAAGCCAACGTTCAGTGGAAAAGGAGTTTCAAGTGGTCCGCCGATGACACCCATCTGACGCCCAAGCTCTTCCAGCGAAAGGCTTGGTGCCTGCTTGAGCAGATCACTACCGATCTGCATCAGATATTCCTGCATTAACTCACGGGAGAGATCCTCTACCTTGGCTTGTTGATTAAAACGATCATCGAAGGGAACTGTGGCAGCAAGCGAGACAAGCTCGGCTTCGTCGCCCCCCTTGGCCCGGACTGTGCTGGATCCCTTGCGAATATAGTAACCAAAATCTTTGATATCCTTACCGAGGCTTAGCTTGGCTTTGTAAGGACGGGTCTGCCCACCAAGCACCCAGAGTACCAGGATATGTCGTCCTTCAATTTCGGCAGGAACGACTATGGGGTGATAATAGGGTTGAATTGCATTGAAACCAAGATTGAGTATTTCTTTCTGGATGGCATCAAACTGATCGGGATCCAAACCAATTGGCGGCAACACTGGGCGACCATTTTCTTCCTTGATGCCAATAATAATGTAACCGCCACCGAGATTGTGGAAGTCGTTGGCAAAGGCACAGATAGTGTGCAGGACATCAAGCGGATTCCAGCCTTCCTTGAATTCAAGGCGTTCCCATTCTACAGGCTTACCGTTGAGGAGAGCTTTTATATTGATTGGCAGTGCTTTATTCATAACATTATCCTTATTCCGGCAGCAGTACATGCCGGGTCGCTGCACGTTATGTATTGCTGACACTGGCTCCATTGATGCAGGGATATGCCTGGATTAAGACAAAAGAATAGATGAAATCCCTATAGACAGACAAGGGTTAAGTTGTTAAAGCCGCCATTCACGACGATGTTCGGCCAGGTATTGCTGCGCAGGCCAAAGATCACGATCAGGTGGCGGTATGATGCTGCGTCCGGTAAGGGTCAACAGAAAACCTGGAACGTTGGGAGTGGCGTTAATTTGTCGAGAGGTAATGACATCTTTATTTTCGGACAATCTCACCAGATGGAGGTAGTATGCATTCTTAAATGATTAGCGACGTAGAATGTGACCCATTGTGCGTGAATGGCGAAAATATTTCCTGCAGAATATCCTCTGCTGAAGAACTCTTTTCATATGATGACACAACAACCTTGGCAATATGTGTCAAAAGTGATTTCTGATCAAATTTATGAAGCATTTTGCTGTCCAGAATATTTTCAAGGTACACAGGCTTATGCTTATTTCCCTCAATGATTTCCTTCAAAGCAAAATACTTCAGTTTTAGCTCTTCAGAAATACAATTTGTTGCAGGTTTTTCAATCTGCAATAATGATTTATGTGCTTGATCTATTGCCAGTTTATAGTGTTCTTCATCAAGATAAGTAATTGGATTTGCAAATAGCTGTTCAACTTTTTGCAGTGTGCTTTCTACTCTTACTTTGGCAATACGCTCATTCGATGAATTGCGGCACATACTGCTAAGACGTCTACCTAACAATGACACCTGTTCTAGAAAACGCTCAAAATCCGGTGACTGTTCAAATCCATCACGTCGAGCATTTGGTTTTAAACGGTTGTTTAAGATATGTATCTCACCAATCTGCCAGCTTGCAAAGCGTCTTTCAGTAAACGTGTCGTCAAGGAAGTGTTCATCACCAATCTCGATATTGCCCTGCCGAACTCTTATCCCCCTGCTGTTAAGTCCAATTGGTAAAGATGCCACAAAGTTTGTTTTAGCGTACCATCCCAATGCAATTGGTTCATTGTTGGCGCCAGAAAAAGAAAAAAACTCAATATCATTGATTGTTTCAATGGTATTAGTGGAAATCTGTAAAGTATCTGCATAGGGTCGCTTAACCTGTCGACCATTAACCGTTATTTTATAACAACGATAGTCAGAAGTTTTTGAGAAGTATTCCTCAATCAATGGAGCAAACAGTAATCGTTCATGATCATAGAAAACAGGAGCGACTTGAGCCAGATAGTCATTGACTACCTTAAAATTCATCAGCACGTCTGAATGAAAACGCTGGACATTCTTTAATGTTACCCTGAAGAAGTTAGCAGGCTCTTCTTCATCTGCTGGCCGCAGACTTGCTTTTGAAACCTTTTCAATGGTCTCAAGCAGACTTACATATCGACCGGTTTCTGAAGTGAGTTTTCTAAAAGCTATTCTATCCCAAGTAACAATTGCTACCTGTTCTTTTTGGGATGAACGCGTTTCAAAAATCAGTTCATCACAGTAGGCAAGTCCTCCAAGACGGCCAATTCCCCTGAAACCTCTTTGGTTTGTTCCCTCCTTTGGACTGCATCCCAAGGTTCTCAAAATAATATGCGCATCAGTGTTGGATAGACCAAGTCCATTATCCTGAATGGTGATGCTTCTGTCGTGTCCATGCAATTGAATTAGGATTTGAGCCTTCTCGAGCAAAACAGAACCTTGCTCAATACCAAGGTCGATTGAATCAACGGCATTTTGTACATATTCCCTGAAGATCATCAAAGGGTTGTCATACATACCAGATGTGATCACATCAAAAAGCTGACGACCGACTATAGGATGTTTTTCTATTTCAGATACCATTCCAACCATTTACACACCTCATTATCCTTGCATGTTTTTAATGCCTGTTTCACTGCCTCCTTTGAACCTGGTGCAACTGCGGCATGAAACTCCATAAAAGTTTCATCTTGCTTGTTTAACAACCTAAGAATGAATTCCCTAAAACATTCAACATCACCTGTGCCAGCAGGTCTTTCTGGTTCATACGGATAAATTGTTTTTTCGTACTTATTCCGGTTACGCAGTAGCTCTTCTGGCATATAAAGATTAGCGATAAACTCTTCGTAGTTTTTGCCTATTGCTCGACTAGCCAAGGAAGGAGTCGGAGAAATCGCTCCGTGTGCTGCTCCCTTGATGACCTCGATGTTGCGAGTAAAGCGCTTGGTCCAACGAGCATCACACAGGTAATCATAAGGCGCATCAGGTGGCAAGGGGGTAAAGTCGCGCTTCCTGTTCAAATGTTTAGGTGAATTGTCTTTGATTGGAGCAAAGCGCATGGGATAGCTATAAATAACCCCTGAGACATTACTTGTTCCTTTTCGAAACTCTTCATTCATACGAATATTGATCATCAGCCTCTCGTGAAGGTCCCGTGGAGAATCCTTTTCGTTATAAAGCATATAGTTTGAAAACTCTTTAAAACCATGCTTGTAAGCCAGCCTAACAGCTTTTTCATAACTATTTCGATAAGCCAAACGATCAAAAGCAATCCTCATAGGTCGGATATTCAGCTTTTCAAGTAAAGCAATTTTTTCCTCAGTTATGTGGGTTGCATCTAGTCCCTGATTAAAATCAATTGCCCGAAGTCTGGAGGGTTTTGTCTCCGTATGCATATTACGTCCATACCCAAGCTCAATCAGATCTTCCACAATCTTATCAAGGTGTGAAGATGCAAGGATATTATTATCCATGAGTTTTAATCTGGATTTATCTCCATACAGTTCTCTCAATTTATAAATTGTTGGTTTGATATCGATATATTCAAGATACTTAGGTTCAATCTCAGGGACACCACACCAAGGGCATTTGTTGGTGCAGCCACGGGTAGCATAAGCATAATAGGTGTCATTTATTGCGTAGATTCTATTATCAATTATAGAGTAATCTGGAGGGAGGATATCTATATCATCGTCTCCTTCTAGACCAATTTGTTGTGGTGAGTTCAATATGCCAACTACTGGCTGAATTCCAGTTTCCTCAAATATATCGTTCGGCATAATAGAAGCCATGATACCACCGACAAATATTTTATGAATCGAACCACCAACAGCCTTTTTATAGAACTCAATGGTTTTTATTACGTTGTCCCAGTCAAATGTGAATAGTGTCGTAATATAGATTCGATCCCACAGCAAATCTGCCGAAAAGATATCGGCATCCTGTAGCACCAACTTGTCACAACCAATTACAAACTTCACCTCATCACCACGCATTTTGTGAAAGGTTGCAATTTTCAATAGGCCAACAGGCGGATACCATAAACTTTCGTCAGCACGTTTTTTTGGATTTTTGGGATCTGTTACGGTCTTTTGGAAGCTTGTAGAGCCGTGACGGTAATCAGGTTCAACTAATAATATCTTCACAGCATTTCCTGTCTGGCTAATTTATAAAACGATTTAGATATAAGTTACTATCGTTACTAAGAATTGTTCTTGATTTTTTCTATTACAAGTTCATGGATTTCTTTAACAAAAGAAACTTCGTCCTTAGAAATGATGCCTTTTTCCGGATGATGAGTCGTTTGCCTGATTTTATTAAGATGCCCAATCCAACTCACCTTCTCAGCTTTTTTCCCTTTGCCACCGAAGTCATACTGTTTTTCAAATAAAGCCCAGTTATTTGGAATAATAGTTTGATAATCTGCAAGTGATAAATACTGCCAACGCTCTTTAATACCATTATCACGGTTAACTTGGGCATCGCACTTCTCTCGAGTAGTCTGCGGAATGCCTTTCCACCACCAAGCGTCTTTATCTACTCCATGGTGTTCTCGCAACTTATTCAATACATCATTGAAAAGTATCAAGTTTATCTCATCAATAAGCATGCGAGCAATGCTTGTTCCTTCTTTATCGCGAGAACTCAAGTATTCTTGAAGTTCTTTGTTTGTGAATTCAGGTAAAGCTTCGCAAATAATTCCCATCATGCCAAAACAGTTTTTCTTTACACCGTCAAGAGCCTGACGTGAACGAAAATTCTGAATTTCGCTTTGATCTGCATTCTTAAAATATTCAATTAATGGTTCAACGTAGTACGCCACCTTTTCCACAATATGTTCGGCATCCATTGTGTACGCTTTAATATGATTACATTCTTCGAAAAACGCGATCAATTCTTTTAAGAGTCGGAGCAATGCGCGTTGCCCATTGTTTGTACATAGAAACCCTCCCTTGGCATCGCCTAATTTCCAGTTTCCTGTAACACCTTTTGCGAATAAATCAAAATAGCCTGCGATTACATCGGCTGCTTTTTCTGTAGTTAGATCAAGGTCACCAGACAGATGGCATAAAGGTCCAGGCTGAGCCATCGGCGGGTTTGGCAATATCTGGTTAACACTACCCAGAAAGCGGTTTTCCTTAATTCCATCGGCAAGAGACGTGAGTGACAAGCATCGGTTATTATCTTTGTCTTTAGAGACTGTCAACACCCGATCACGGATTGGTGAACTTGGTAATTCGTCAAGTCGAAGTGCAATTCTGGGGTATTGTGCTTCAAGACGCTCCATTGGATTGTCTGAACCATAGTTTAAGTTTGCATAAATCTCGTTTAGTAGACTTCGGGATACCTTTACTTGCTCACAGTTAATGTCAACAAACAGCTTCATTTCATCAGCAGCTGGTAGATTTTCGTATGCCAGCACAGGAACCACATGTTTCTTACCACGCTCTGAAAATGCAAAACCGTAGAGTCGATGCTGACCGTCAATTACCCATGCAGAACCGTATTGTCCAGGAAGTTTTAGAGTGCCGAAATTACTATTCTCATAGCTCTGTACTTTGTCAAACCTCAAAGAGTCACTGGATTTGAAGTTAATAACAATGTTGGTAGGGAACTGTCCACCATCATCAATGTAAGCCGCAATTTCCTTGAGACGTGACGGTTTTACCATGCGCTGGTATGTTTCAAGATCGTTGGCAGAGGTTGCCTTGTGGCTTATGTAAGCTATCTTTAATAGGTCGAAAGGTGAGATCAGGAAGTTGTAGAAAGTAATACCTCCCATTTTCCCCTTTGTTGCTGGTACATCGATGCGTAGACCATCAATGCCCTCTCCTTTTAGGTAGCGTGCCAAAAATTGATAACGCGCAGCCTCCTTAAGAGGGCCTGTCAATCTAATTGTGTAAATCGAATTCCGGTTGTATACAATCAATGCGTTCTCTTGAAAATCGAACAGCTTTTGTCACGAAAATTCCATTGAACTTTTAGAAAACCTCGGGAGAAACAGAACCAGATTTACCGGAATTTCAATTTTCGTCCCATCCGGGGCAGTCAGGTGCACAAGTGTCGTGCCATCCTTTTCATGTTCGCCATCTTCCGCTTTATACACAATGCCTTCCGCTACGCCATAAAGACCCCGCGTTTCAGCATTCATTGTACTTCTGATTATACAATTATCCATAACACTCTCCTGAATGTTTGCCAAACCTGATGTAACCTCATGCCTGCTTCTGGCAATCCTCCACACACACCCCTCACCACATCCCGCATCTGATCAAAGCTGTACGGCTTGCTGACCATAACCGGCATTCCGATGTCAGTCAGAACAAGTGAGATATCTGAATCATTATGCTGATAAAAATCCAGCGCCTCTCTGCCGGAACATTGGCCATTATGTACACAAAGGAGTAATCACAGCTCCAAATAAAGTTTCATCTCTTCATATTTTTAAGTATCTTCATCTGTTCTTCAGCACATTCGGGACATATTCCGTGACTGAACAGAGCCTCTGAATGCTTGCTGATGTATGTCTCCAGTTGATGCCAGCTTTGCTGGTCATCCCTGATTTTTTTACAGTACATGCAGATTGGAATAATCCCCTCCAGCTGCTTGACCCGTGCCAGCGCCGCTTCCAGTTCCGCCTTCTGCTGCACCAGCAAATCCCGCTGTTCTTTCATTGCCAGATGATTACGCACCCGCAACTTGAGCAGAGCAAGATTGATCGGCTTGGTGAGATAATCAATACCTCCGAGCTCAAGCCCCTCAAGTTGATCATCCTGACTGTCAAGAGCCGTCAGGAAGATAACCGGAATATCTGCAAACCTTTCATCGGCCTTGATGACTTTGCATACTTCAAACCCGGTAATATCTGGCATCATCACGTCCAGAAGAATAAGGTCGGGCTTGTATTGTTCGATCAGATCAATAGCCTCATGCCCGTTCTGCGCTGTGAGGATGTCATACTCTTCACAGAGAACAGATTTCAGGAGTTGTGTATTAACGTATTCATCGTCCACAGCCAGTATTCTGAAACGCTTATCCATGTGTTGCCTCCTTAGTTTCACCTGATAAACCCAAGACGCGTTTCATCTCAGCAACAAGCTCCCTGGTGATAAGGGGCTTCGATACATAGCCATCAAAACCTTCTTCCAGAAAACGCTCTTTATCACCACGCATGGAGTACGCTGTCAGGGCAATAACCGGCAGGTGCAGGCCACTATCCTGCTCTTTTCTGCGGATTTCTTTCAAGGCTTCTTCGCCGTTCATGACCGGCATCTGAATGTCCATCAGTACCAGATCGAATGTGCCTTTCTCCAGAGCGGTAAGACACTCTTTGCCGTTCTCTACAACAATGACTTCAAGTCCCATTTTCGTGAGCAGTGATGACCCGAACTTTATGTTGACCTGATCATCCTCCGCAAACAGTATCCGCAATGGAGGACCATCCCAGCCTGCTGTTGTATTCGAGGCCACAGTTTGGCTAGTGGCCGTCTCCCGACCAATTGAAAACGGAAGTGTAACGGTGAAGCAACTGCCGACACCTTGCGTGCTTTCTACACTTATTGTGCCACCCATAAGTTCTGCCAGACGGAGACTGATGGTCAGGCCGAGACCGGTTCCGCCGTATTTTCTGCTTGTGGAGCCATCTTCCTGGGTAAACGGCCTGAAAATGGTATCGAGTGACTCGGGTGAGATACCAATTCCGCTGTCGCGAACCGCTATCTGAATGAGTGCAACGTTATCGTGCTGTTCAAGCAGTTGCGTTGAAATTGTAACGCTCCCGTGAGAAGTAAACTTGACGGCGTTCCCTAGCAGGTTGAGAAGAATCTGCTTGATCCGCAACTGGTCTCCCACCAGGAGAGGAGGGATGTCCTTGGATAGATTCAGCTCCAGAGCAAGGTGTTTTTCATACGCGACGGATTTTTGCATCAGGACAATATCGTTGATAGATTGACGCAGGCTGAATTCCGCTGATTCCAAAATTATCTTTCCTGCCTCTATTTTTGAAAGGTCAAGGATGTCGCTGATCAGGGAAAGCAGGTTCTTGCCTGAAAGTTTGAGCGCCTCCACATACTCACGCTGTTCCGAGGTCAGCTCGGTCATCTCCAGAAGCTGAGTCATACCGAGTACACCGTTCATGGGGGTGCGGATCTCGTGGCTCATGTTGGCAAGAAATTGACTTTTGGTGGTGTTGGCGGATTCGGCGGACTCTTTGGCCACTTTTAGTTGCGTCTGAATAACTTCGTATTCACAAATCTGATTCCGCAGTATCTCTTCTGTAGCCAGGAGCTCGTCATTTTTGATGTGGAGTTTTTGCTCACTCTCTCGCAACTCCGCCGTTCGCTCCTCCACCCGCTGCTCCAGCGTTTCGTTAATCTGTTTGACCTCATGGAACTGATCAGTCAGCGAATCCGCCATCTCTTGGAAGTTGTTGATCAGATGGGCGGTCTCCACAATGCCGCTATCCGGCCAGACGATATCCTTGTCATCCTTAGCCAATTTAGCGGGAAGATCATGCGAAATAAGACTAAGTTTACCGAGTGTGGCGACGGCTCGACGACTCAGTATTTCCGCCAGCGCCATTACGCCGAGTAAAAAGGCAAAAAGCGTGATAAGTTTGCCGGTATAGTTGTCAAAGAGTTTTTTCTGAAAAGGGGCGACCGGCTGTTCCAGAATCAGCCGCCATCCCGACAGATCACCGATCGAGTTTTCCGCAATATAGAATGACTTTTTCCATCGTTCCGATGCCGGTGTAGTGGGAGGGAGAACCGGTATCCACTGGCTGATCTCTTTACCCAGAGGCCTGAGATCGCCTTTTCCCCGCAATAAAGGTTTCATCACGGTTTGATCAGTGCGGTTGGTCATGATGACATTACTGTTCTTATCGAGCAGCGTGTAGAGAGTGCCATTTTCTGTGAGGCTTTTGTCGAGTTGTTCCCGAATTTGCTCCAGGCTCAGGATGCCTGTGACGTAGCCACCGTATTCTCCTCGAATAATTACCGGTGCAAGCACGGTGACCATCGGCTTTGGAACGCCTATTCTCCCCATGACTACTTCCGAGAGCATCGGTTTGAGTGTACGCTTGAGAATAGGTATAAACGGGCGGTCCGCGAAATTTTTACCGATGTTCTTGTGGCTCATTTCGTCAAGCAACGGAAAGTAGGCAGTGAGGGTCGCTTCACTGTCCAACAGGCCGATCCTCAGGAAATTGACGTCCGACTTCTTTGCCTGTTCCAGATATGGCTGCATCTGCTGTGGCGATCTTGATGCGGCCATCTCAGCCAGGTTGAGGATGGCCGTTTTTCTGTTTATCAGCCAGGTATTAATGTGGTGTTCCATGCGTTTGCTTGCCTGGGCAAGATTGGTGCGGATATGAGTATCCGTTTCGGAGAAATCTGTGCGGCTGTTTGTTGCCAGCGTCAGTAAACCCTGAAGCATGATGAAGAAAATAAACAGGTTTGAAATAACCTCGCGGAGGGAAATCAGCCTGGAACGATTGCTGAAAATTACTACCGTGAATATCAGCTTGGCAACCACGGCATTGGCAATGCCGTTCATCGCCTGTTTGGTCATGGTAATGGTGACGCTGCTGATTGAGGCGTGCATGACAAGGTAATAGAACAGGTAGACCAGCGGCATGCCGATGACCAGCCAGTAAATCACATCTGCCAGTACCAGCCCCATTTTACGGCGGGCCATCAGCCAGCTGACAACGGCCACCTCGGCGGTCATGATAATGATGGCGTAGGGGTGATTCCAGAGCAAGTAGGTGTAAGCGGCGATTATTGCCGCCGCAGCAATGCCGCGACCAGTACCGAAGAATTGCAATGCCAGCATGGCAAAGATGCTGCCGAAGAGAAAATCGATATTGAGGAATATCGGGAACTTGAAGTAGTTACCGGCAAGACCGGCTGCAATTAAGGCAAGAAGCAGCGGGACGCGGAATTTGCCGTTTCCGCTGGCGTTGCCAAATAAAGTGGTCATAGTGGTCTCCTGTATAAACAAAAAACCGGCGCACGGAAAAGACCGTAACGCCGGTTTATAACGGCATCAATCAGAATAATTGTTGACAATAATATCTGGTAGGAGGAGTATTCGTAGCTGTATGTCTGGCAGTCTGTCCTAGTGCTCGTCTGTCTGTCTGTGCAAGATTATTGCCACTTGGGACCTTTCCGGAACTGAATATATCGGTGAAACTATACCGTTATCCCAGCAAATTTCAATCATAAACGCCGGAATATCTGTTGATCATAAAACAACGCCAAATATTCTAATGATGTGGCATCCTCTCTTCAAATATGATGCTGAATTGATTTAGTGCTGACTTCCAATCTCTGATTGGCATAGTCCACTTTTTAGCGATGTTCTTTAACGCCAGATACAGCAACTTGAACATTGCTTCATCACTTGGAAAATGTCCTCGGTTCTTGGTAACCTTGCGGAGAGACATATTCAGGGATTCTATGGCGTTGGTCGTATAAATCGCTTTACGAATATCTGTTGGATAGGAGAACAGCGGAATGATCCGCTCCCAGTTGTTCCGCCATGATTTAGCTATGCTCGGATGACTGGCATCCCACTTGGCGGCAAAGGCTTCGAGGTTTTTCTCAGCCAGTTCGACTGTCGTGGTTTGGTAGATAGTTTTGAGATCGGCAGCTACTTCTTTGCGTTGTTTCCAGGAAACATAGTTCAGGCTGTGCCGCACCATGTGGACGATGCAGAGTTGGATCTGAGTTTTTGGAAAGATCGCTTCTATTGCTTCAGGGAAACCTTTAAGTCCATCCACACAGGCGATGAAGATTTCTTTAACGCCACGGTTCTTCAATTCGGTAACAACCTGGAGCCAGAACTTGGCGCCCTCGTTTTCGGAAGTCCACATGCCGAGGACTTCTTTGATGCCATCCATATTGACGCCGATTGCAAGGTAGACTGCCTTGTTGATGACCCTGCTGTCGTGGCGCACCTTGATCCGGATTGCATCGAGATAGACGATGGGGTAGACGTCGTCCAGTGGTCGGTTCTGCCAAAGGATTACCTCTTCACTGATTGCATCGGTAACCTGGGAAATCAGGGCAGGTGATACATCGATACCGTAAATCTCCTGCAGATGCCCCTGAATGTCACGTGTAGTCATGCCACGGGCATACATGGATATTATCTTGTCATCAAAGCCAGTAAAGCGGGTTTCGCCTTTTGGTAGGATGACCGGTTCAAATGTTGAATTGCGATCACGAGGGGTAGTAATATCGAGGTTGCCAAACTCACCAGTGATGGTTTTATTGTAACCACCGTTACGGGAATTGCCACTGTTCTTGCCGCTGGGCGAGTGTTTCTCATAACCAAGATGTTCAGTCAGCTCGGCTTGCATTGCCCGTTCTAACAGCCTCTTAGTCAGTTGTTTAAGTAGCCCGTTCTCTCCAATCAAATCTTCGGGCTTCTTGTAGTTCTTCATCAAAATGTCGAGCAGTTCGTCTGTGGT
>CAXYUZ010000033.1:0-35385 GCA_964292275.1 uncultured Desulfuromonadaceae bacterium | reverse complement strand
ATCCTCCGCAATATGGATCAGCAAACCCTTTCCAAACAAGCCGGAGTCGCGCTGAATGTTATAAAGCGAATCGAATCCGGTAAAACCTCCACGACTAAATCCCTGATCAAAATTCTGCGGGTCTTGAACCGGGTAGAATGGCTGGAAACACTTGCGCCAAAAATCACGGTGAACCCCCTGCAAACGACTCCGCAGAAATCCCCACGCCAAAAGGTATTTAAGCCGAGAACCCGCAAGCAGGAACTCAAGAAAGAACTGCTGTTGCCGGATCATTCTGAACAAGGGTAGCCATGGCCGCGTACATACCAATTGACAAGATAGAAGTAGAATTATGGGGCAAGCGCGTGGGTGCCGTCGTTCTCGACCCGAGCAGTGGTTATTATGTTTTCGCGTACTATCCGCATTTCGTGAAGCTCGGCATCGAACTCGCACCGATCATGATGCCGCTTAGCCTTGAACCCTATGTGTTTCCGTTCCTGCCGGAACTTACCTATAAACGTCTGCCGGCATTACTGGCGGATGCGTTGCCGGATGATTTCGGTAACAGTCTGGTCGATGCCTGGATGGCGCAAAAAGGTGTCAGCAAGGAGTCAATCACGCCCCTTGACCGTCTGGGCTATATGGGCAAAAGAAGTATGGGCGCACTGGAATTCAGACCGTCCAGAACTAAAGTAAGTTCCAGCCGCACGGCCATAGATCTGTCTAAGCTGGTCGATGTGGCCCGGCAATCCGTATCCGGTGATTTTCAAACCGATGCCATGGCAGAAGCGGCCCTTAAGCAGATCATCCAGGTAGGGACATCGGCTGGAGGGGCGCGCGCCAAGGCAGCAATCGCATGGAATCCGGACACCAACGAAATCCGCGCTGGCCAGTTTGACGTTGCGCCGGGCTTTGAGCACTGGCTGCTCAAATTCGATGGTGTGGGTACAGATCTCGCGCTGGGCAGTTCACAGGACTATGGCCGGATCGAGATGGCCTATTATCTTATGGCCACAACCGCTGGGATCAGCATGTCACCGTGCCGGCTTATTGAAGAGAATGGCCGGGCGCACTTCATGACCAAACGCTTCGACCGTGACGCCAACAAGAAAATCCACATGACTACCCTCTGCGCCATGGCCCACCTGGACTACAAACAAAAGGCCACACATGATTATGCCCAGTATTTTATGGTGATCAGCAAGCTGGAACTTGGATACCAGGCGATGGAGGAAGCATTCCGCCGTATGACGTTCAATGTCATGGCTGCCAACTGTGACGACCACACCAAGAACCATTCCTTCATTATGGCAGAGTTTGGGTCATGGCAACTTGCCCCGGCTTATGACGTGACACATGCCTACAGCCCCACAAGTGAGTGGACACATCAGCATCTGATGTCCGTGAACGGTAAATTCAAGGGAATCAGCCGTGAGGACTTGCTTGCCGTTGCCAACAGATTTGGTATCGGGACAGCCAAAAAGGTAATTCATGAAGTGAGTGAAGCGGTTTCTAATTGGATGGGATTTGCCAGCGAAACAGGCGTCGATCATAACGAAGCGTTGAAAATCAAAGGGCATCATATCATTATGTAACCCTCGGTTACAGTTCGACAGCCTGCAAGCGTCTATCAAGGAGAATCGAATGAAGCCTTACAAAAAATCCGATGCGGCCATTGCCAGCCTCACTCCGGAACAGTTCCGGGTGACCCAGCAAAACGGCACTGAAAAACCAGGAACAGGCGAGCTTCTTGATAATACCGAGCCGGGCATCTATGTGGATATCGTATCAGGCGAACCACTGTTCGCCTCGTCAGACAAGTTTGAATCTGGTTGCGGATGGCCCAGCTTTACCAAACCCATCGACCCCGCCCATATTAATGAGTTGCAGGATATCAGCCACGGTATGGTGCGAACAGAGGTTCGCTCGGTTTGCGGAGACAGTCATCTGGGGCATCTGTTTCCAGACGGCCCCAGGGATCGCGGCGGTTTGCGCTACTGCATAAATTCCGCCTCGCTACGCTTCATCCATCGCGATGACATGGCAGCAGCAGGCTATGGCGAATACCTTGATCAAGTGGAGGACAGATCATGACAGAGGAGCGCGCTGTTCTGGCAGGCGGCTGTTTTTGGGGCATGCAAGATCTGATTCGCAGGTTGCCGGGGGTTGTGGCCACCCGGGTGGGTTACACAGGTGGTGATGTCCCCAACGCCACATACCGCAACCACGGCACACACGCCGAGGGTTTGGAAATTCTGTTCGATCCGGACAGGATCTCGTACCGCCGCATTCTGGAGTTCTTTTTCCAGATACACGACCCCACAACCACTAACCGGCAGGGTAATGACCGGGGTCCATCCTATCGCTCGGCAATTTACTATGTTAACGAGACACAGAAAAAAATTGCGCTTGATACCATCGCCGATGTGAACGCCTCGGGATTATGGCCGGGCAAGGTGGTAACGGAACTAGAACCTGCAGGCGATTTCTGGGAAGCAGAACCTGAACACCAGGATTATCTTGAGCACAATCCCAACGGCTACACATGCCATTACCCACGTCCCGACTGGACATTACCGCAACGCATATGTGATTAGCGGTTATACTTGAAATGTCTGGATCCCCGAAAAAATCATTCGGGGATGACAATCTTTTTGGATGAGGCTGATTTTAAAAAATTACAGGAGGGGATATGAAATTTTTATTGGTGGCGTTAATAGTCTGCCTTGCAACTCCGCTATTTGCGGAAACCTGGAAAGAGAAGGAAGAGCGTGAAAAGCAGGAACAGCAGCAGAAACAGGAGCAGGAGAATCCCGATTACAGATCAAAACGTCTCCGCCTGAAAATGTTTCGATGTAACGAGGACTGTAATGATGCAAAGGAAAGCTGCATGAACAGTTGTTCTCAAAATGTCAGGACACAATGCCAGGCCGCCTGCGAGAGCAGCTACAACAAATGTACGCCTGCCTGCACAAAACCATCCCCCTGAAAAAACGGAACAACATTCCAGACAAACCGCCGGTTGTCATTAAGGGCTGAGAAAAGTCAAAGCCATCCCCTCCCCGACCCGGGGAGGAAATTTTCTTTCAGATTCACCCTGTCATCGGAAAACAGATTGTGACTGTTGTACCTTTTCCGATGACGCTTTCCACGCCGATTTCACCCTTCAACTTGTTAACAACGGCATCATGCGCCAGGCTGAGGCCTAATCCGGTATTCTTTCCAGGTGGTTTGGTGGTGAAGAACGGTTCAAAAATCCTGTTACGGATTTCTTCACTGATGCCACAACCATTGTCGCTGATGGCACAGCAAATCCGGTCATTTTCACAGGATGTAACAATGCTGATCAATCCGCTGCCTTCCGGTAATTTCTCCCTGATTGCCTGGGCAGCATTAATGATTATTCCCAGCAAAACCTGATTGACCTCACTGCCAGCACACCTGAAGCGCGGAATGTCGCCAAAACTCTTTTCTATCCCGGCAATATCCTTATATTCGTTCTGGGCAATTATCAAAGCATTTTCAATACCCTCGTTGAGATCATAATCCTCCTGTTCGCTTGAAGAGTCCACTCGCGAAAAGACCCGCAGGCTCTGGACAATTTCCGCAATACGCAACAGGCCGTGATGAGTTTCCCTGAGCAATTCGCTGGCATCCCCCTTGATGAAATCCAGCTTTTTCTGGGTTGCTATTTTTTCAATCTGATCCAGATGTAAAAGCAGATGCTGTCGGTCCCCAATCTCGGCAATACTTTTCAAGTTCTGATAGGCGGTCAGCATCTCGGTAAATTTGTTGACGTATTTATCAAGCATATTCAGATTGCTGATGATGAAACCAAGCGGATTATTCACCTCGTGGGCGACACCGGCAGCCAGTTGACCGATACCGGCCAGCTTTTCCTGCTGGATCAATCGCATTTGCGTAATTTTTAATTCATTCATCTTTTGCTCAAGCTGGGTTGTTCTCAGGACAACCCGTTGCTCCAGCTCCTCATTCAGTCTGAGCAGTGAATCCTTCCAGAAACCATATTCCGCCTGAAAATGAAAATAGTTGGATAGCAGCTTGCCGATTTTGAAGTAAATTGAAGCAATTTGAGAAATAGTTGACCAATCCTTGGCATGGCTGTGTTCAAGTGATTTGAGGGCAGCCTCCTTGTCCTTTACGCCGATTTCTTCAAAATACCGGGAAAAACGAGCTATCTCATCAGCATTCAGGTCTCTGCTCAGAATCTGACCTCCGGCAATGTTACCAATGCGCCGTCCCATCAGCATGATCGGGGCGGTGAAGTCCACAATCCCGGCATGGCATTCATAGACAATCGGCTCGCCTGACTCTTCAGCTGTCCTGCCACGCTTAGCGGCCTCCAGCTTGCAACGCCTGAGCCCTTCTTCGCAGCCGCGGATATGGGTCCTGCACAGTTCGGTAAAGTTACAGTAATCAAACACCGGCGTACCATCCGGATCGGAAAGGGTTGTCGCTACACCATAATTATCGGACATCTCCAGAAGCAGTTTCTGCAACAGATCCTTTTCTTCCGTTGTAATCAGCTTGGAAATTTTGAGGTTATCCTCACCGATATGAGTAATCAGCTGTTCTTCCCGAATCTCCATATCTCACCTTTTCAATTATTTTAGATTATTGAGCGGCATCACTATCAGCTTCAAACATGAATAAAGGTTAGCGTCAATCTTCCGTTAGTTACAAACTTTGTCATTCCCGAAACGATTCTGATCGGGAATCCAGTCTTTAACTATTTGAAATCATGGATCCCCGATAAAGACATTCGGGGATGACATTCTTAATAGCGGAAGAATAGTGCTAGTCAGAAATATGAATAAAGGTTAGCGATCAAGTATCTCCCGTACCTTGTGGAGAAGCTCCAACGGTCGGATCGGTTTTGCTATAATCTCTATTTCTTTATTATCCGACCCATCGCTTTGGAAAAAATCCAAGGTGTAACCGCTCGTAAAAAGCACCCTGACACCGGGCTGGAGCTGTTCTATCTCATCAAACGCCTCTTTGCCACTTTTTTTGGGCATAATCACATCCATCAATATTAACTTGATACGTTCCCTGTTTGAAATAAATTTTTCAACACAATCCTGGCCATCCACGGCCAGGATAACCTGATATCCGCTTTTCTGGAGGATCGTTTCCATCAGTATCCGCAAGGCCTCTTCATCTTCGGCAACAAGTATTGTTTCACGCCCTCCAGTTGGCACTTCCGGCTGTGTAATTATCTCTACGTTTGCCTGTTCTTTGTCGATAATCGGAAGATAGATTCGGAAAGTAGTGCCTTGCCCCAACTCGCTGCAAACATTAATATAACCATTATGCTGTTTGATGATGCCGTAAACAATGGACATGCCCAGGCCGGTCCCTTTGCCAGTTTCTTTTGTGGTAAAGAACGGCTCAAATATCCTCTTCAGGGTTTCCTTGTCAATTCCTGATCCGGTATCGGAAACCGTCACAACGGCATACGGCCCCGGTTCTCCAAAGCCGTGGGTATGAACAAAAGAGCTGTCCAGGTCATACAACTCGGTTTGGACAGTCAACATGCCACCAGCCGGCATGGCATCCCTGGCATTGGTAGCCAGATTAATCAGGACTTGCTCGATCTGGCTGCTGTCTACAAAGACCATCAATGGATCTTGCCTCAGGCATGTTCTGAGCTGGATGTCCTCCCCGATAACCCGGACAAGGAATTTCTGGACATGCAGTACAATATCATTAAGATTTTCACTCTGCGGATTAAGTGCCTGTTTGCGGCTGAAGGCCAGCAGCCCGCCAGTCACCTTGACGGCTCTTTCCGTCCCCATGATAATTTGATCCACATACTCCACCAGGCTGCAATCCAGCTTGTCACTCATTTTCAATAAACTTCCATAGCCCATGATTACGGTCAGAATATTGTTGAAGTCATGGGCGACTCCACCGGCAAGCTGACCGATCGCCTCCATCTTTTGCGACTGCCTGAGCTGTTGCTCAAGCTTGTTGCGCTCGGTTACATCCACCTTGATCGCCACGTAGTGTGTAATGGTCCCTTGCGTGTTACGAATCGGGGATACATTAATCCGCTCCCAATACAGGTCTCCATTTTTCTTGCGGTTGAGCAGTTCACCTTCCCAGACAGAGCCGGAACTGATGCAGGACCACATGTTTTTGTAAACAGCATCCGGTGTCTGTCCGGATTTCAAAATGCTTGGCCTTTTTCCGACAGCCTCTTCTGCCAGGTAGCCGCTCACCTGACTGAACATGGGGTTTACAAACTCGATCACACCGTCTTTGTCAGTGATGATAATTGACATCGGGCTTTGATTAACCGCGTGGGACAGCTTGACGAGCTGTTCTTCGTTCTGCCTGCGTTCCGTCAGGTCATCCACCAGGACAATCAAATAATCCGGTTTTCCCTTGCGATCCGGGGAGATCGACGATGTGATCCGGCTCCAGCGCACACCCGTCGAAGTCGAGACAGAATCTTCAAAGGTCAGTAAAGCCCGCTCTCCATTATTCATGGAAAGCAGTTTTAACGCATCAAACTGTTTAAACCAGATACTCAGCGGTTTTCCAATCAGTTCCGCTTCCGCAGCTCCCAGTAATTCCTGCAGCTTGGCATTGGCACGCATGATCTGCCCCTGCAAGTCAAGGTGGGCAACACCCAGCCCGGCCTGTTCAAAGGTCCCCCGGAATCGGCGTTCGCTTTCGATCAATTGATAGTGCAGCAGGGATGATTCAAAGGCATTGGCCAGGGTCAGGCGGATCTCGGACTCGTTCCAGGGCTTTTTGAAATAGTAATAGATCTGACTGCGATTTATGGCGTCAATAACCGCTTCGATGTCAGAATAACCGGTCAGGATCATCCGTATAGTTTCAGGAAATTCAGCCGCCACTTTCTCCAGAAATTCCGTTCCCTGCATGCCTGGCATACGCTGGTCCGATACGATCAGCTGAATATCGTTGCTCCTCAGCAACTTGAATGCTTCATCAGCATTCTCCGCTATCAGAACCTCGTAGGTATCGCTTAGAAGCGCACGAAATGCGACCAGATTGGGACGTTCATCATCGACATAGAGGAGTTTCGGTTTGTCGGCTAATAGATATTTGGTCATGATTGAAATCTCCTCTTAAATGTCGGTCTGTGGGAGTAAAACCCGGAACAGGCTGCCATGCCCCGCCTCGCTCTCCACCTCAATCGTGCCGCCATGGTCATGGACTATACCGTGTGAAATAGCCAGCCCCAGCCCGACCCCCTTGCCCACATCCTTGGTGGTGAAAAATGGCTGGAACAGACGCTGTTTCACTTCCTCCGTCATGCCGATGCCGCTATCCGCAATCTCTATCACGGCATAATACCGACCGCTACGCTCTTCCGTGCGGGTGCTGATGCGGATGATCTCGTCCTTACCCGTTTCAGGTTTGGCAAAGATTGCATCCACCGCATTGGACAGCAGATTCATGAACACCTGGTTCAGCTTGCCTGGCTGACACAGCCAGGGGGGTAACTCACCGTATTTACGTTCAATCCGGATCTTGTCACTGTAGCGGCTGTGCAGGAGCAGCAGCGCGGCATCCAGACATTCATGCAGATTGGCGCTCTTCTGTTCGGCCTCATCCAGTCGGGAGAATATCCTCAGACTGGAAACTATTTCAGCGGCCCGGGCGACTCCGTAACAGGCATTATTGACCAGCTCGTTCATGGTCTGCTGCAGCTCGACAGGCTTATGCTGCCGATTCCAGGCATCCATAAGTTCAACCGTTTCAGCTGCATTTGCCTGCGGCTGTGATTGGCACAGGTTCATCAACTCATCCAGCGGCGTCACAATCTTCTTCAACGCCTGAACACTGGCAGCCACAAAGTTGAGCGGGTTGTTGAGCTCATGGGCAATGCCGGCGGTCAAAAGACCCAGCGCCGCCATTTTCTCGGACTGGACCAGCTGGGTCTGAGCCAGCTTGAGATCACACATGGCCTGCTCAAGCTCTTGATTCTTATCCGCCAGTTCCTTGCGTACACGGGAGAGGGAGAGATGGGTGGTGACCCGTGCCAGCACCTCCAGCGGCTGAAAAGGCTTGGTGACATAGTCCACGCCACCTTCCTCGAAGGCGTGCAGCTTGTCCGCCGTATCCACCGCCGCCGATACGAAGATGACCGGAATATCGGCCAGGGCCGGGTCGGACTTGAGGACGCGACAGACCTCAAAACCATTCATTTCCGGCATATTGATATCCAGCAGAATGATGTCCGGCGTCTGGTGCCGGACAGCCTTGAGCGCCATCTGTCCGCTTATGGCGGCCCGCACCGTATACCCCTTTTCCTGGAGTATGGATTCCAGCAGCTGAAGATTTGCCGGTGTGTCATCAACAACAAGAATGATACCTTTACTTTCAGGCATGTAATACTCCGTTCTTTACGAAGCCTATATTACAGAAAAGAAATAGGCCGAAATCAATTCAAATCAGCTTTGTACGATTTGGTCTTAGCAATAAGTCAAAACCACCCTCATCCGCCCCTTCGGGGCACCTTCTCCCGGAGGGAGAAGGAATAAATATTCCCTCTCCCTCCGGGAGAGGGTGGCCAAAGGCCAGGTGAGGGGACAAGACAGTGTTTTATCACTACTGCTATTATCTAACCGGGTTGTCGTCAACAATCAGGCCTGCCCCGTGTTCTCATTCATGCTGTTCTTCAGTCAACTCCACAACTGCCAGCCCTTGCTGGATGATCTCCTCCAAAAGGTCAAAACGGTAGGTCTCAACAAGTAATCGCAGGCGTTCAACAACCGCTGGAGCACTATCTTCCAGCGCGGCGAGCAATTCCAGAATACGTGCCTTATCCAACTGACCGGCTGCAGCCAGTAATTCCATACGCAGATGCTCCGGCACAAGCCCAACCGCTTTGACCAGTTCCGCCTGCGACAGGGGCAGGCTCTCCATTGAAGCTGGGACAGCCTTGTCATCATTATACTCGAATTCAACCGGCAGATAACGGGCTATTTTTTCAAGCAGTTCCTCTTCGCGGATCGGTTTGCGCAGATAATCCCAAGCGCCGTCGTTGACAATATCCTGCAGCTGCTCCATGAATATACTGGCCGACACGGCGATGATCGGTACCCCCACCCCTTCGGGAAGGGCTCTGATACGCCGGACAGCCTCGCGCCCGTCCATAACCGGCATGACCACATCCATAAGCACCAGATGGGGCGCATGGGTCATAAACGCCGCCAGGGCTACCTGCCCGTTTTCCGCCTCGATCATGGTAAAACCCAGCGGGGCAAGCATCTTTACCAGAATCTCCCGGTTGGTGTCACGATCATCCACAACCAGCACCCGACAGGGAGGTTGTCCCGGTTTGAGCCGCACAATACGGCGCAGAGATATTGGTAATTGTGGCTCAGGCGCTTGTGATGACACGACCACCGGTATGGAGAGCCGGAAGCAGGCGCCTTGGCCCGGTTCACTGGATACGGTCAGATCGCCACCCATAAGACGGGCATATTCACGGCTGATCGAGAGCCCCAGCCCTGTTCCATTCTGGTTTTTTCTGCCGATGTCGGTCTGCTCGAATGCGTCGAAAACACGCTGGATATCCTCCGCCGCAATACCGGGGCCGCGATCGCTGACCTCCACTTCAAGCCAGCTGCTGCCATTTAGCTGAGTTGCTCTGGCACGCAGGCAAACCTCGCCTTCTTCAGCAAACTTGACGGCGTTCCCCAGCAGATTGATAATAATCTGACGCACTTTACCGGCATCACCATCGATATACCTGGGGATGCCGGGGGAAATTTCGCGGACAAGCTGCAAATTTTTCAAGACGGCCTTGGGGACAAACATATCGAACAGATCCGCAAACAGCCCCGACAGATCAAAAGAGGCCTGCTCCAGTGAAATCCGTCCCGATTCGATCTTGGCCATATCGAGTACATCGTTGATCAGGGAGAGCAGATGTTCGCCGGAACGATTGACCATTTGCAGGTTGTGCCGGTTTTCATCCGAAAGTGCCGGATCATTTAATACAATCTGGCTGAATCCCAGCACGGCATTCAGAGGGGTGCGGATTTCATGACTCATATTGGCAAGGAAGGCCGATTTTGCCAGACTGGCAATCTCGGCACGCTCCTTGGCCCGCGACAACTCCTGCATGGCTGATTCCAGTTGTCTGGTGCGGGCATTGACCCGCTCCTCCAGGACCAGATTCAGCTCGCGCAGATTTGCCTCGCTCGCTTTAAGCTCTTCCGTACGATTCAGAACCAGTTCCTCCAGCATCTCATGCTGCAGATAAAGGTTGCGGAAAAAGAGACCAAGCAGAATACTCAGCACGGCTCCCGCCGGCAGCAGCAGCCAGTAGGCCAGCGGATAGTTCTGAGCCATATATGACTTGCTGGGGGTGAAGCTCATGCCCCATTCCCGGCCGCAAAATTCGTATTTTTTCTGGACAGCACGGGGATGGGGGAGCAGAAAACCGCTCCAGCTGTCTTTGCCGTTCAGACGTGGTGTCCAGCGGTACAGGAACTGCCTCTCCTGCGGTGCGGACAGATCAAGCAGCTCGAATGGCAGACCGATCGGCTTTGTTTTTTCAAGGGCCCCCTTGAGCAGTTTGTCAATACTGAAAACTGCCACGGCAAACCCCTGCAGCGCCAGCCGGCGTTCCGCCACGGTTGAAACCGGCATTCCCCTGGTATAGAGCGGGTTAAAGACCAGAACGCTGTATTTATGCTCCTCATCCTGCACCAGCTGTATCCGCTCGGTGGCGGCCGGCAGGCCAGTATCGCGTGCCTTTTCAATTGCCGCCAGCCTGACTGCATTTGACCCGACATCAAAACCAATCGCCTTTCGGTTCAATTCAATCGGTTCGATGAACTGCACCGGGTAATAGTTGTCACGCACATTCACCGGCACATGCTCACCGTTAGCGGCAAGCTCATAGACCATGAAACCGGAACCGCGTTTCACGCGCTCCTGCGCTTGATATAACGCCTTGCTGGCAGCTGTTATGCGAGGGTTCCATGACAGCCCCTTCAGTTCTTTACGCTTATCAAGAAAGGATCTTGAATAAGTGGCGAAACCGTCGCTGGTGACCGTTTCAGATGCTTCAAAGTAATTGCGCAGCGCCATTATAATCAGCAGGCTATCGTCAATATTGTTCGTGATAGTATCGGCCCGCAGGGATATATCCCGCTCAAGCCTGATATTGAACGATTCCACTTCAGCCTCGCGAACAACCCTGAACAGCAGAAGTGTGAGCAGCAGTCCAGCCATGATCGCGAACAGGACGGCCAAACGCAACCTGCGGTGCTTATGTCGATTATCGCCCGTCGGAGAGGGAATCATACCCGTTCCTCCCCGGCAGCAGAGACCCTTGTCAATGCCTCCTCAATCAGATCAAAGCGGTAGGCCTCGGCGCTGGTACGAATAAAGGCCGCAACATCAGGATACCTGTCTGCCATGACCTCCAGAAGAGCCAAAACCTGCCCCTTGTCCAACTGACGGGCGGCTGTCAACAGATCCGCACGAATATCTGCAGAGAGGAGCGCCAATTTTTCAGCCAGTTCATCTTCCGGCAGCGTCTGGCCACTGGTGACCGTTTCTGCTGCTGTTTCAATGTCATACTCGAATTCAGCCGGGATATAGCGGGCCATCTTTTCATACAACTCTTCCTGCTTGAGCGGTTTACGCAGAAAATCAACCGCGCCTGTCTTGATAACCTCCTGAAGCTGCTCTTCAAACACGCTGGCCGTTACGGCGATAATCGGCACATCCTTTCCCTCCGGCAGGGCGCGAATACGGCGGGTTGCCTCGCGTCCGTCCATGACCGGCATGACCACATCCATCAGAATCAGGTGCGGTGAATGGGCAGAAAACGCCTCCAGGGCGGCCTGTCCGTTTTCCGCCTCAATCATGATAAAACCCAGGGGGGCCAGCATCTTGATCAATATCTCCCGGTTGGTGTCACGGTCATCCACAAGCAGCACCCGGCAGGGGGGCTGGCCAGGTTTGAGGCGCCTGATGCGCCGCGAACATCCATTAGCCTGGATCACAGGCGCCTGCGCAGACTCGATCACCGGTATGCTCAACAGGAAACAGGCCCCATGCCCCGGCTCACTGGTCACGGTCAGGTCACCGCCCAAAAGTCGGGCGTATTCACGACTGATTGCCAGCCCCAACCCGGTGCCGCCATGGGACTTCCTGCCGACCTCAGTCTGCTCAAACGCCCCGAATACATTCCCCAAATCCTCTTCCGAAATACCGGGACCACTATCCTTAACCTCAATATTGAGCCAAGTGCTGTCATTCCGCAAACAGGTACTGGCACTTAGCGAAACACCGCCCTGACTGGTAAACTTGATCGCGTTCCCCAAAAGGTTGATGATGATCTGACGCAGTTTACCGGCATCACCTTCGATAAATGACACCATCCCCGGCTGCGATTCATGGATCAGCTGCAGCCCCTTTGATTCGGCTTTAGGGGCAAACATATCGACCACATCCGCAAACAGGCCCGGCAGATTGAAAGTGGTCTGTTCCAACACCATGCGCCCGGCCTCGATCTTGGCCATGTCGAGCACATTGTTGATCAGGTCCAGCAGATGTTCGCCCGAACGGTTGACGGTCTGGAGGTTATGCAGATTATCCGGCGAGAGGCTTGGGTCGTGCAGCATAATCTGGCTGAATCCCAACACCGCATTGAGCGGGGTGCGGATCTCATGGCTCATATTGGCCAGAAAGATCGATTTAGCCTGGTTGGCGGCTTCGGCAGTTTCTTTGGCGACAGCAAGGTCTAACAGGGCTGCCCGTAATTTTTCATTGGTTTCCTGAAGGGATTGAGTACGCTGATTGATGCGCTGCTCCATCTCCTGATTGATCAGCTTCAGTTCCCTGGTACGGGCGTTGACCTGATACTTTAAAACATAGGCACCCGCCAGACTTGTCACAAAAGCAACCCCCAAAACAAGGCCAGAAATCCGCAGCCAGGCCGGCATCTTGAATTTCACCTCTTCGGATGTCCATTTCTTCATGGTCAGATAATACACGGAGTGAGGGTTCTTTTTCATTTCCGCAAGATGCTGATCGATGGTGACCAGCAATTGTCCCGAAGCATCTTTGGGCGCAGCAAAGAAGAGGGAGGCTGGATCAAACATGATTGGTGTATCTTCAAGCCCGGCCTTTCTTGCATGCATCAATCCATAAAAGCGATTGGTGAGTCCGGCATCGGCCTTCCCTGCGGCAATCATCTCAAACTCGGTCTTGTAGTCCGGCACCGGGATGAGTTTTATTTTCAATCCGAAGCTGTTTGCCATGCGGGTGAAGGTTTCCAGTTGGATCGTTTTTTCCAGGGCGGCAACCCGTTTCCCGTTCAAATCCAGTATGGACTGGATCCCGCTCCCTTTTGCCGCATACACCTGCGACCAGCCGGTCAGGACCGGGATCTTGTGGAATTGATAGAGTTGTTCACGCTCAGCCGTATAGGCCACGTCCGGCATCAGGTCGATTTTACCCGTTGACAGCCGTTCCAACCCCTCTGCCCAAGTGCCGGATACATAACGCAGATTCCAACCTTCCTTCTGCGCTATATGTTCGATAACATCAATAAATATGCCGGAGGGTCTGCCGGATTCCGCGGTGAATATCTTGGGGGCATTTTCATAGACGCCGACCCTTACGGTTCGGCCATCGGCGCTGGCAGAAGGCGGGGCCAGGCAGACAAGCATCAGCAGCAGGACTGCAGTAAAACAGCGACCGGCATATGCGGAAACAGCACGAACAAGAAAACCAATTATATGCCAGATTTCATGCAGCATGGCAGATCCTCTCAACCGGGCAGAGCGCTCACAAACATGGTCACACCTGGCGGACGTTCATTGGTGCAAATTAAATGGCAATACAATGGTAAATGTGGAGCCAACGCCTGGGGCGGTCTCCACCTTGATCTCTCCATTATGCTTTTTAATTATCTCATAGGATATGCTCAGCCCCAGGCCAGTCCCCTTGCCGGGCTCTTTGGTAGTAAAAAACGGGGTGAAGATATTGTTGATATTCTCCGGGCTGATGCCTGTGCCGTTGTCCGAGACTGAAATACAGGCGTGATCCTTTTCGACCCAGGTCTGCACGGAGATCACGCCCGGTTTTTTGTCCATCGCATGGGCCGCATTTACCAGCAGATTCATTACCACCTGGCTTAACTCTGATGGGTAACAAACAATTTTATTCATTTCTCCCAGCTTCTTTTCAATGGTTGCCACATACTTTACCTCATGCCATACAATGGTGATGGCACGCTCAATCAGTTCGTTCAGATCGGTTGCTACCGGGGTGTCACTATCATTTCTGCTGAATGTTCTAAGGCTCGCGACTATTTTTTTTATGTGCTCTACACCGCCGAGGGCATCATCAACAATCTCAGACATATCACTGACTATCGCTTCGATTTTGTTGGATTTGCGCAGTTTCTCATGTTCATCGATCACATCGGATGGGCAGTGTTCCTCTATCGCCTTGGCTTGCCAATCCATGAATTCCCTGATGCGAAGGATATATGTTCTCATGCTGCACAGGTTGCTGGATATATACGTAACCGGATTGTTGATCTCGTGGGCTACCCCTGCTGAAAGCAAACCGATTGAGGCCATTTTTTCGGAAAGCACCATTTGGCCGTGCGCTTCCTTCAGCTCTTCTGTTTTTGCCGCTAAAGCCTTCTCCAGGTTTTGCTCATACTCCTTTTTAAACAGGCAAAGCATCCTGAACTGGCCACCCTTTTCAATCGATCTTGTCAGGGTCTCAAAATCAAATGGTTTGACGATAAAATCGAAGGCCCCCCGCTTGATGGCATCAATAGCATTATCAAGATTCACATGACCAGTCATCAGAATCACAGGCACATCCGGATCAATCAAATGAACGTTTTTCAACAATTCTCCGCCACTCATGGTCGGCATGACTACGTCCGTTAAAATAATATCCGCGCCATGTTTGCCAAAATATTCAAGGGCATCAAGTCCATTCGAGAATGTTGTCAGGCTGTAACCCCGCTTCTTTAGAAAAGTCGCTATCAGGTCAAGCACATATGAATCATCATCGACAACAATGATGCGTATTTCCCTTTCATCGCTCATAACATCCTCTCAAACTTGCCATCTTTTATTCAGCCCGCCGATGTCGACACCTACCCCTTTAACTCCCCATCGCACTCAAGCACCATGCCGTGGATCTCATCCTCGGAGATGTCCGGCAGCACGAATGCCCCGCGGCTATCCCTCTCCACACGGCTGATTCCTGGATAGCGATATTCAAGAATCTTCAACTCCAGCTTTTGCTGCCGGATTGTGGCCAACAGACAACGATTCTCCTCTTCAAGATCATACTTCTCAATGGCTGATCTGATGGCAAACCTGATCTCGGTATCATTCCACGGTTTGGCAAAGAAACGATAGATTTCGCCACGGTTGACCGCACTCATGGCAGCTTCAAGGGTGGCATGACCCGTCAGCATGATCCTGACGGTCTCTGGATAGAGCTGTTTAACCTGCTCCAGAAACTCGGATCCCTGCATGCCGAGCATATGCTCATCGGAGATAACCACCTTAAACAGTTCATTATCCATGATTTGCAAGGCTGCCTCGGCACTCGTGGCGGTAACAATCTCAAGCGGTTCATCAAACAGCGCCCTGCTGAGGGCAGCCAGGACACTCTTCTCATCATCCACAAGTAATATACGGTTTTCCATAAACAGCTCCTCAGTGGAAGTTATTAAATTTTGATTAGCGTCAATCTTCTGCTCACTACAAAAATTGTCATTCCCGAAACGGTTCTAATCGGGAATCCAGCTTTTAATTGTCTGAAATCATGGATCTCCGATAAAAACATTCGGGGATGACATTCTGAATAACCGTAAAATAGTGCTAATCAGGTTATATTTTTGCCATGACAAATACGCCATGCTCCGGTGGATCAATACTGTAATTGCGCTGAATAGCCACCACCATGCTATCGTCAAGGATACTCCCCCTGGTGAGCAACAATATACCGGACTCGCTGCAGACATCCCTGGAAAGCTGCATGCCAAGTTTGAGCTCTTTCGGCGGCAATTCAATCTCGACCATATCGCCGTCGCACTGGCCGACAGAGAAATAGACATACTTGGTCACCTTTCTGAAAGCAGTCGATAATGCCGGATCCAGCACAGTCCCTAGCATCAGTCCCGTCCTGGCCAGCGACTGTTCGACGACATTCGTCACACAATCCCGGGCCACCTTGTCGATATGATCCGCATAGGCAATAATCCTCGATCCCAATGGTATTGCCTCTCCAGCCAGGCCATCCGGAAAACCGCTGCCGTCAAAATGCTCATGATGATGCCTGATCAGAACCCCAACCGGTCTCAGATCCTCAATATCATCAATGATCACCTGGGCGCGCAACGGGTGCTGTTGATAGCGCTTCAATTCCTCAAGGCTCATGGCCTCCGCCGACATGGCAAGCACATCCTCGGATATGCCGAACTCGCCGATATCGTGCAGCAGGGCGGCAATTTTCAGGCTTTCAATCTCACTGTTTTTCAGTCCCAGTTCCTTGGCCGCCTTCACAGACAGATCCGCCACCATGCGGGCATGCTTGTGGCGCCGCCCCCCCTGCATCTCCACCAGACCAGAAAAAGCGGTAATGACCCCCGTGTAGTTATTCTTTATCTTGGCCAGCAAGGCGTGCAGTTCTTCGTTTCTCTGGCGGATGGCAGTTGTCTGCTCCAGCACCCTTGACTTCAGGTTCTGGTTCCACTCCTTCAGCTCTTCGTTCTGCTGCTGGACAATGGCGTTCAAGCGGCGGTTCTCGTTCTGCAGATTGTACTGCCGTACCGCATCCCGGATGGTCTGCACCAGCTCTTCATCGTTCCACGGCTTGGAGATATAGCGGCAGGCGCCCCCCCTGTTGATGGCATCTATGGTCGCACTGATATCGGAATAACCGGTCAGCAGGATCCGCAGGGCGTGAGGGGCATACTCCTGGGAGCGCCCCAGGAACTCGGCCCCGTTCATACCCGGCATGCGCTGATCGGAAATAATCAGACCGACGTTCTGCAGATCACGCAGTTTTTCCAATCCATCCTCGCCCGATACAGCTGTAACAACATCCAGCTCTTCATCCATCAGCAGACGCCGGAGAGCGCTGAGAATATACTCCTCATCATCAACCAGCAGCAATGTCACCGCTTGCTCTGTTTCACTCATTGACCGGCTCCCCTTTGATAATCTGCCTGAAAAGCGACATCAGCTGCGAGTCAAAATGGGTCGGGGTCATTTCATCCATGACCCGCATAACATCATCCAGCGAATAGGCCTTGCGATAGGGGCGATCGGAATACAGGGCGTCAAATACATCGGCAATGCCGACAACGCGCGCCTCAACGGGTATCTGTTCCCCGGCCAGCCCCACAGGATAGCCTTTGCCGTCAAAACGCTCATGATGATACATAATGATATTAACCACTGTTTCCGACATGCGCGCCTGCCTGGCCACCTCCGCCCCCCACTGGGGATGCATCATTACCTTGGCCATCTGCTCTTCATCCAGCCGACCTGGGTGATTCAAGACGGACTCCGGCACACCAATCTTGCCGCAGTCATGCAGCCAGCCGCCATGCTTGATATCGCTGAGTATGGATCCATCAAGACCGGCTGCCCGGGCAAGCTTGACCGCATAACTGGCAACCCGGTCGCAATGTCCTTTGGTATAGGGATCCTTGAGCTCAACGGTCTGCGCCAGCGTAAAGTAGACGGTTTCATCCTCCGTCCTCAACCCCTTGACCATCTGGTATCGCATCAACGCCTCATCGACAATATCCATCAGATCCTTGTTGATCCAAGGTTTGGTAATAAAGCGATAGGCCTCACTCTTGTTGATCGCATCAATGGCGATGGAAAGATCGGCATAGGCGGTCATCATGATTCGCACCGTCTGCGGACTGACGGCCTTTACCTTTGCCAGAAAATCAATACCGAGCAGACCAGGCATCAGATAATCGGACACCACCACCCAGATCTCTTCGCGCTCGACAATCTTCAGGGCCTCAGCGCCCGACTGCGCAAACAGGAGCCGAATGTCGCTCCGCTCATGGTACATCCTTTCAACCACCTTCAATATTGGCTGTTCATCGTCAACAAACAGAATTGTACGCATCAATTACTCCTGTATAATCACCAGTGCAGTGGAGACACTCTCGAAAAATATGATTCGACGACCGATAACCCTGTATTTGTCGCCATTCAGCATTACACGGGTTTCAAACACGCCATCCGGCGGCACCTGCCCGGCGATTCGCCCCAGCCAGCCATCCCCGCACTCTTCAATACCCATGCCCAGTATGTCTGCACAGATCGGCTTCAATAGTTTGACTGCCATCGTGTTGATAAATACCACCAGTCCGTTCTCATCAACCCCCAGCACCCCAACCGGCAGATTACCCATCAGATTCTGGGAAAACTCCAGGGCACGGTTCCTGATCTCCAGTTGCTCCGTGCGTTGCAGCACCTTCTCTTCCAGTTCATGGTTGACCAGTTCCAGTTTTTCCAGCAGCTCCCGGTTTTTCTTCTGCAGAAAATAGCGTTCCAGGCAGTTCTGTATGGTTATGCGCAGTTCCTCGTCATTCCATGGTTTGGGGATAAACCTGTATATGTGTCCCTCATTAATGGCATCTACAATCACGCTGGCATCGGCATAACCGGAAAGCACGATACGTACGGTTTGCGGCCAGCGCAGATAGACCTGTTTAAGGAAATCAACGCCGTTCATTACCGGCATGCGGTAATCGGAAACAATCACCTGAAACGGCCCACCCTGCTCAAGCTTGCTTAACCCTTCCTCGCCGGAGCTGGCAATAACAACCTCATAATTGTCATCCATAAACACCCGCTGCAAGGCCTTGAGAACATTTATCTCATCGTCCACGCAGAGGATTCTGACATCCGTATCGTAACTGTCCATATCCCGCCTCTTTAGCAGGGCTTTGAAAAACGTCATGAGGAAGGCCGGATGCAAGGCGCACGGAACGAAGCAACCGAGGCATAACAGATAGTTAGCCGAGGTTGCGAGTACCGCGCAACGCCGCATATGGCTCTCCGCAGTAGTTTTTCAAAGACCTGTTAGAACGTTCAGCTTGCAATAAAATCATACCACAGCATTCAATTCATCAAAACGTCAAGCGGAAAGTCATCGCATTCGTTTTTCCTGATTAACGTCAATCTTCCGCCTGTTACCAGAATTGTCATTCCCGAAACGGTTCTAATCGGGAATACAGCCTTAACGCCTTAACTGTTTGAAATCATGGATCCCCGATAATGACATTCGGGGATGACATTCTGAATAACGGAAGAATAGCGCTAATCAGGTTCGTTTTTATCAGAACAACTACACCAACGGCAAGCGTACCGTGAAGGTTGAACCCTTGCCAACCTCGCTTTCCACCTGAATCTCCCCGCCATGCTTGCGGAGGATCTCCAAAGAAACGGACAGCCCCAACCCAACCCCCTCGCCCACCGACTTGGTGGTAAAAAACGGATCGAAGATCCTGCCCAGGTTCTGCTCACTAATACCGGTTCCACTATCGGAAACAGACACATAAACGTTATCTGCGTCCGCCCATGTGCGTACGCAGATCTCTCCGGCATCCTGCCTGCCACTCTCCTTGATGCTGTGGGCAGCGTTCATCAACAGGTTCATGAACACCTGATTGATCTGCTGCACATTGCAGCGGATTTTGGGCAGCAGCGCAAAATCACGCCGCAGATTCAATACGTACTTGATCTCGTTGGAAACGATATTGATCGTGCTATCCAGACAGTTGTTCAAATCGACACCGTCGGATACGGCACTGTTTTCCGTGGCAAAGACCATCATATCCTTGACAATCTTCTTGACCCGCTCCACCCCTTCGCAGCTCTGATCGATCAATTCGCCAATATCCTGCATGATGTAGTCCATCTTCAGGGCTGCCCGCCCATTGATTACCTCGCCTGCAAGGTCTGTATCCGCATGTTCCCGCAGCGCCTGCTCCAGTTTTTCAACATACAGGTTGTACTTCTGGACATACTTGGCCAGGGTATTGAGATTGCTGTAGACAAAACCGATCGGGTTATTGATCTCATGGGCAATACCGGCTGCCAGCTGGCCAATCGAGGCCAGTTTTTCATTCTGCATCAGCTTGGCCTGCATCAATCGCAGGGCCTCCTCCGACTGTTTGATTTTGGTAATATCGGTTGATATCCCCATAAGCCCGCTGGCACTGGAAGACGTCTCCAGATCATACATCGGGGATTTGACCTCCAAGTAGATGCGATGCCTGCCATCCCGGTGATCCACAATAATCTCTTCACTGGTCTGTTCCCCGGACAAGACTCGCAAGTCTATCTGACGCAGCTGTTCAACAGTGCCCGCCGGAAAAAATCTGTCATCACTGCTGCCGGCAAGATCTTCTGCGTCACAGCCAAAAAGCTCCAGCGTAGCGCGATTCGCATAAACATAGCGGGAATCCCTGTCCTTGATGTAGATATATGAAGAGACATGGTCCAGCGCCATGCTGAAACGTTCCGCCTTGATCAAGGCATCTCTCAGCCGTATCTCCGACAGCTTCTTCTCGGTTATATCTATGGTAAATCCGGCAACCAGACATCTTCCTTTCTGCAGAATAGGGAACTTGATGGTGGTGTAGTGCCTGCCGTTGAACTCTTCGTCCTGCTGCATCACCCGGCCAACCGCAACCACATTCCAATCATCCCTGATAATCTTTTCGGCAAACTCGGCCGGAAAGAGCTCGTGCATGGTCTTGCCGACCATTTCCCTCCCCACCTCTCCGACCATTTCAATAAAATTTTCGCTGGCCATAATCACCCGGCTCTCATCTTTGGTGACCTCCTTGATGTAGGTGTAAACGGGTGTATGGCGCATGAACTCTCTGAACAGTCCGCTGATATCGGCCAGCGAGTTGATCAGGTTCTGCTTTTCCGTAACGTCACGCACGATATGGACAGCCCGCAGATATTCGCCATCCGGCGAGAAAACGGGGGTTACGGAGACCTCCAGCCATTTGTCGCCAGACTGCATGGTGCTGCTCTCCGTCTGCCCGGATGCAACCGCCCTGGAAACGGGGCACTCCTGCACCGGTTCATCAGCACCATGAAATAATTCATAACAGTGGTGGCCGATGATATCGGTATAGCAGCGGCCGGTCATATCCACCGTGGCCTTGTTGCAACGCACAATGTGCTGCTCGCTGTCAATAATCGCCACACTGTCGCTGATGCTGTCAAAGGTATTGCGCCACTCACTGCTGGCATTCCTGATCTGCGCCTGCAAACGAAAACTGGCCAGCGTCTTCCAGACACCATCCATCGCCAGGGTAAGCTGCAACTCATCAAGCTGATCATAGGGAGTCTGCTTGTTGGCCACTCCCACAACAGCAACAATCCTGTCATTATCAAAGACCGGTATGCTGAGAAAACGAGACAGATATACATGCCCCTCTGGATACCCCTTCTTGAAAAGATCATGCTGTTCGAAATTGTTAACCAGGATCGGTCGCCTTTGGCGAACCACCTCACCCCATATCCCTGTCTTTTCAAGATCATAAACTGTCTTGGGTTGTGCAATACGGCACTGTTCCATGACATGCTTTGACCAGGAATTTAGTATAAACTGGCGCGCTCCCTCATTGTAGAAATAGATATACCCGATGCTGCTATCAGTGATCTCCAGCACCTTTTCAAGAGCAAAGTCGAGCAACTGCTGCTCATCTGAGGCGTTGAAATGGTTGATAGACAACAGGGCCTCATTCCTGCGCAGGTTCATTCTGTATTCAACTTCCACCCGTTGATGGTGAATGGCGTACTGGATCGTCTTTCTCAGTAGACGGCACTCCAGATCTGACTTGTTAATGAAATCTTGAGCCCCCATCTCTATGAGCTGAATACCAGCATTTTCGTCATCCAAGCCGGTCAATATAACAACGGGGATACTCTGTGACTCGGAGGCCACATGTTCGTAAGTTTCCAGACCGCTGCTGTCTGGCAGTTCCAGGTCCAGCAGAATCAGGTCACAGGCATTGCTGCGAAGCCCTTGCAGGCACTCCGCCAGATTGGCACAATGCTTGACGCTGATCCTATCAAAAGCCTTGCCAAGCAGTTGGCTGATCCGCTGCGCATCATCGGGACTCGCCTCAACCAGCATTATGTGAAGTATCTGTTCAGACATAGTATTGCCTCATTACTGCTTTAAAGCAGGGATTGTGGAGATTGTAGCGGCATCCCCGGCCTCAGCTTCACCCCGCAACCCATCCACGGGCAGCGTCACGGTAAATGTCGTCCCTACCCCGGCCTCACTTTGAACATCGATTCGCCCGCCATGCTTTTTGACAATATCATAACTGATGGAAAGCCCCAGCCCGGTCCCCTTACCGACTTCCTTGGTTGTAAAAAACGGCTCGAAGATCCTCTGGCGGATGTTCTCGGGAATACCGCAGCCATTATCAATTACAGCAACAGAAACAGAGTCCCCCTCCGCCCAGGTGCGCACTGTTATCACACCCTTTTTGCCGCTTACCGCATGGGCCGCATTGACCAGCAGATTGAGAAAGACCTGGTTAAGCTGTTGCGGATAACAGATAATCCTGGGCAGCTCAGCGAACTGACGCTCCAGGGTGGCCAGGTACTTGATCTCGTTCCAGGCGATATTGATGGTTGTAACAAGCGCCTCGTTGATATCAACCAGCGCCGTTGACGCCTGATCCGTGCGCGAAAAGCTCTTCAGATCCTGAACAATCCGCCGCACCCGCTCGGCCCCCTCCTGGCTCTCTGCAATCAGCTGAAGGCCATCATCCATAATATGGTCGATCTTCAGCTGCCTGCGCATCTCCGCCAGCTTTGCCGTCAGTTCATCGTCAGAGCGTTCCGCCACCGCCTGCCCAACGCGCCCCATATAATCAGTAATCCGTTCAAAGTATTTTTTAAGGGTGCTGATATTGCTGGAGATAAAGCCCATGGGATTGTTGATTTCATGCGCCACCCCGGCCGCCAGCTGTCCTATGGAAGCCATCTTCTCCTGCTGGAATATCTGCATCTGGACGCTCTTCAGTTCATCGTAGGCCTTTTCCAGCTCCCTGGTGGCCTGGTGCAGTTCAGTGGTATCATTCAGCGAAACCACGTAGCCATAACTGGCACCGTCACTGTTAATCTCATAGACCGTCAGGTTATAGACCCGCCCTTTCCTGACGTCAGCCAGTTCACCGGCAGCCCCGTTGAAATTTTGGAAAACAAAACCCGTCTCGCTAATCAGATCACGCCAGTCTCTGCCCACCAGCTCCTGAACACTTTTTCCGGTAATTTCCGCAAAGAGGAGATTGCTCCGGCGGATCCTGTTTTCCGAGTCCGCCAGCAGCACCACGTCACGCAGGTGATCCAGTGTCTGTTCCCATTCACGTTTGGCCTGTTCAACCTGTCCATAGATATCTTGCAGAAGCTTATTCTGCTCAACCAGATCAGCCCGGCTGCGCGCCAGTTCCTGCTCAATGGCCTTGCGTTCCGTAATATCCTCTTTTACCGCCAGATAACCGCTGAACTTCTCCTCCTTGTCAATCATGGCCGATATGGAGGCAAACTCCCAGTACAGTGAACCATCCTTGCGCTTGTTGTGCAGTTCTCCCCGCCACTCACCACCTGAACTGATCGTCTTCCAAAGTTCCGCATAGGTTGAATCGGAAAGTTCACCCGACTTGAGTACACGCGGGTTCTGGCCGATCACCTCTTCCGTGCTGTATCCACTGCTTTTACAAAATTTGGGATTCACATATTCAATATTGCCATCCAGGTCGGTAATCACAATCGAGGCAGGACTTTGCTCCACCGCAAGCGTCAGCTGATACAGCTTATCCTGCAGCCGCTTCATGGCGGTTATATCCGTCAGGGTTTCAATGGCCGCAATCACCTCGCCGCTGCTGTCGCATATCGGCGTTGCCTCCAACAGCATATAAATCCGGCTACCATTGATTTCAATCCATTTCTCGGCCCTTAAAGCGCCTGAAACAGACTCATGACTACCTTCAATAACCATGTCCGCCAGGGTTTTCTGGCCACCACGATTAAACACGTCTCTATGTTTATAGGTTCCCTTTACTTCCAAGGCCGGAACAGCTGTAAGAATTTCCAGGGAATTATTCCAGTAAACCACCAGACCATTCTGGTTGATTACAAACATTGGCGTCGGAGTGCCGTTGATTATCCTTTCAACATAGCGCTTTTCCCCGGCCAGTTTTTGATTTGCAAACATCCTTTTGGTAATGCCCGCCAGATTTCTACCTTTAATCGTACTCAAAGGACACATACTGTTCTCCCAGTTATCAGCCACTCACAACACTGCATACAGCCATCCGCAGCAGCTCTGTCTGCTATTGTGGACTTTTGCAATAGGTTCGATCAAAAAAATTCACCATTGAGACTTTTGGCCAAAGGTTAAACGCCGAATTCAGACCAGAAACTACTTGAATGACTTTTTGAGACGTATGCAAGAGACGTAGGTAATTTCAAAACAATTATAAATTACAATTACCGAAGGTCAACTGCGTGTTGTCATTAGGCATGGCAGCCAAGGCATGAAAATATTTTGTGCATCTTGCAAAAAGATTGTCATCCCCGAATGTCTCTGTCGGGGATCCATGATTTCAGACCGTTAACGTCTCGATTCCCGATCAGAACCGTTTCGGGAATGACATTTTTTGTAACTAAGGGAAGATTGATGCTAGTCAGCTCCAGAATTGACCATCAATGAGCTATAAGCAGATGTTTGGAAGATGAGGCTTCAAAGAAGCGAGGAATCGATTTTCAACAGCGGCACCGACTGAAGGGGCATATCCGTATGCCATAATCCGTTAAAACAACGGACACGGCATACGGACACAGAGATAACCTGCTTAACGGCTCCCCTAGGCTGCCGCGATGCGACGGTCGATCAGATCTACAATCTGCTGCACAGTTTTGGCGGCCTGTGCATCTTCAATCCCCAGATCAACCTTGAACGTGTCTTCCGCCAGTACCAGCAATTCGGCCATGGCCAACGAATCCAGCCCCAAATCAATACGCAGGGCGGCCTCTGGCTTTATGTCTTGCTGAGTCAACTTGCCCTTCCTGGTTTTCAAGATCATTTCAGCTACTTTTTCCATGGTTGCCATAATACTGCTCCTTTTTATGAAATAGTCACCCCTTTGAAGAGTGCCAGCGAATCAATACCGACCCCCAGCTCACGCCGCCGCCGAAGCCGGTCAGCACCAGGTGGTCACCCTGTTGGATACGGCCTTGCGACAGGTATTCATGCAGCGCCATCGGAATGGATGCGGATGATGTATTGCCGATGTGATCCAGGTTGATGGCGAATTTTTCCAGAGGCAGATCAAGGCGGCCGGCGGCGGCCTCAATAATGCGGCGGTTGGCCTGATGCGGTATGATCAGCCCGATATCGTCCAGCTTCAGGCCTGCTTTCTCGATGGTGCGCATGGCTGAATTGCCCAGCACCCGCATGGCGAACATGAAGATCTGATTGCCATCCATATGCGAATAATGAAGCTCATCGGCGACTGTCTGGGCTGAGGGGGGCTTACGGCTGCCGCCGGCCGGTATGATAATGGCCTGGTATTCCGAACCATATGTGCCGCTATCGGTTGCCAGCAGCCCAAAGCCTTGAGGAACCTCTCCCAGCACAACGGCGCCAGCACCATCTCCGAACAGTACCGCGCTGTCCTGATCGTGCGAATTCGTGAACCTGGAAAGTACCTCGGAACCGATCAGCAGTACCTTTTTGCAAATTCCGCTGCTGATGACACTGCAGCCCACGATCATGCCATAGACAAAGCCGCTGCAGGCGGCATTCAGGTCAAAGCAGGTTGCAGACTGAATGCCCAGGGCATTCTGCACGATGGCAGCCGTAGCCGGGGTAATGTAGTCACCGGTGACGGTGGTAACAATCACCATGCCGATCTCATCAGCTGCGGTGGCGGCATTCTCCAACGCCTGCCTGGCGGCGGCAATGGCCAGATCAGAGCAGGCCTCATCGGGCGCGGCAATATGCCGCTCACGGACGCCAGTACGCTCGTATATCCATTCCTCTGTCACTGCGAACCGTCCGGCCAGTTCCTGATTGGTAAGCAGCTGCTGCGGCAGGTACATGCCGGTTCCGATAATGCCCGCGCTTATGGTCATGCTCTGTCCTCTTTTCTATAATATCTTTGTTCTGGTGATTAAATCCTGGTGTAGAAGCACATTGGATGCGCCCTGATTGGGCGAACAGCCGTTCGCCCCTACAATTCGTATATTTAAATCACTGAATCAATAAATACTGCTGGTCGTTGCGTATGAACTCCAGCAGCTCTCTTGCTGTTTTGCTGTAAACCTTTATCCCATCCCAATCGGGCTGTTTACCAACGACAAGCTGCATTAAAATACCGTCAGCGTCAAACCAGCGCGGGAAGATCCCCCCCAGGAAAAAACCGTGCAGTCGCATGGCCTCCACGGCTGCGCCGCAGCAGGGCAAGGCGGCGGAAATCACTACCTGCAGGCTGGTGACATTGCGTTGGGCGGCCTGTTGCAGAAGATTTTCCAGAAACAGACTCCAGTCGCTGCCAATATGACTGACCGAAAGCCGCCACATACCGCTATCGCTGAACCAACTGTCGCTGTATTCAGTCACCCCTTCCATTGGCAGAGGCTCGGAACCGGTCAGCAATTTACGATGACGCAGGCTGCACATCAGCCCCTGGAGAAAATCGAAATAGCGCTCCGGCAAATAGCATGGCATCTGCGGATCCGACTGTTCAAAAAACTGCATCAGGCAAGCCACGCGGCTCGTATCGGGGGCATGCTCCTTGAAGCTGTCAGCGTTCATCTGATCCAGCATCAGCGCACAGTCCGTGAAACCCGATTTAACACATCCAAGCTGGGTAAAGTAGTGATGACAGACCGATTCTGTAAACATGCCGTCGCTGCCAGAGGCGGGTATGTTATCCGGCTGCAGGTAGTGTGTGACCAGAGCCCAGGCCGGATCAACATCACCGTAATCGGGCAGCACCAGCAGGTTGCCCCCCTCCCAGAGTTTGGGGTTGGGGGTATTTTTATAGATAGCAACATAGCCGATGCCCTGGTTATCCTTGTCCAACGCCAGGGCTGAAGCCAATCGCCCGGCCTGGATCTCTGCCAGGATCTGATCAGCATGGTAGACATACTGTACCGGAAAATCATTGCCATAAATGGCCTGGAATAAGGCCGGAACAAGCCCGGCGCAGGATTCGTCAACGGTTTTTATCGTAAATGAGTTATCGGACAATGTTGTATCCCCCCAAGAGATATTAAACGCTGATCAATAAGATTATTCTTTTGGCTGAATCTAACACAGCTAAGTCAGGAACATCCATGACAAGTTTTGCAATGGAAAATAAAAATTTCCAATCACCTTACAACACTCCGGCGGCTATCATGCGTGCTTTTTTTGACATGATGGTTTATAGTTGCAAACCTTCAAAAGCAACTTTAATACAGGAAACACCACTAAGCTTATCCCCGCACCGCATAAAAACTTTGGTCGTTGGGACAGCTCGGAGAAACCATCTTGACCTGGCTGATCACAAAATACCTCCTCACCGCGGCGGTTGTCGTACTGGTATCCGAGGCAGCAAAACGGAGCGACAAATTTGGCGGTTTCATTGCTGCACTGCCCCTGATCACGATGCTTGCGCTTATCTGGCTCTATATTGAACAGCAACCGCAGGAGAAGATTGCCAACCACGCCTGGTACACCTTTTGGTACGTCGTCCCCACATTACCCATGTTCCTGGCTTTTCCGGCACTGCTTCCGCGCATCGGATTCTGGCCGACCCTGGTAGCGTGCATCATCATCACAATCGCCTGCTTCGGCCTCTTTGCCATGGCGGTGCGCCGCTTCGGCATTGAGTTGCTTTAAAATATGACCGCCCTGTTTAAAACTACAAAACAGATCTGGAGATGGCAATAAATGACTGAAAACGAGCTTCTTGACTTTGACCGTGCCCATGTCTGGCATCCGTATACCTCGGCTACAAAGGCGCTGAAATGTTATCCGGTGGCAAAGGCCGATGGTGTCTATATTGAGCTTACAGACGGGCAGCGCCTGATTGATGGTATGTCCAGCTGGTGGTCTGCCGTACATGGTTACAACCACCCGGTTATCAATGCCGCCATGACAGAGCAGATCGGACGGATGTCGCATGTTATGTTTGGTGGATTGACCCATCGCCCGGCGGTGGAACTGGCGGAGCTGCTGATCAAAATCGTACCGCCGGGACTGGAGCATGTCTTCTTCTGTGATTCCGGATCGGTGGCGGTAGAAGTAGCCATGAAGATGGCGCTGCAGTATTGGCACTCCCGTTCACACGGCAGCAAACACGCCTTTATTACGGTACGCAACGGCTATCATGGCGATACCTGGCATGCCATGTCCGTTTCAGACCCCGATAACGGCATGCACTCCATCTTCAACAAAAACCTGTCACGACAGTTTTTTCTACCGGCGCCCCGCTCCGGTTTTTACGATAATTTTGATCAAGACGAGATCAATCAGGTCGAGTTGTTTCTACAGGAAAACCACGAGAATATCGCCGCCTTCATTCTGGAGCCGATTGTCCAGGGGGCAGGCGGAATGCGCTTTTATCACCCCGAATACCTGAAACAGGTCCGCCAGCTGTGCACAAAATTCAATATCCTGCTGATTGCGGATGAGATTGCAACGGGCTTTGGCCGGAGCGGCAAGCTGTTTGCCTGCGAATATGCCGGGATTTCACCGGACATCCTCTGTATCGGCAAGGCAATAACCGGCGGGTATATGTCCTTTGCCGCAACCCTCTGCAGCCGGGATGTAGCCTACACCATTTCAGACGGCTCCCCCGGCGTGTTCATGCACGGCCCCACATTCATGGGAAATCCGCTGGCCTGCGCCACCGCCCTGGCCAGTACGCGACTGCTCCTGGAAGGCGGCTGGCAGGAGAAGGTCTGGCGGATTGAGAAGACCTTGCAGGAGAGACTGCTGCCGCTGCAACAGGCGGACTCGGTGGCTGAAGTCCGTGTTTTAGGGGCCATCGGTGTGGTGGAGATGAAGGAGCCGGTAAAGATGGAATTGATTCAGGGCTGTTTTGTGGATCAAGGGGTCTGGCTGCGCCCGTTCGGCAAGCTGGTTTACACCATGCCGCCGTTTATCATCACGGAGACCGAGTTGAACGCACTCTGCAACGGGATCTGTAACGTCATTGAAAAATACGGGACGATCTGCAAATCCACTAAGTCTTGATGATGAATGCAAGGCAGATAGTTAGCCGAGGTTGCGAGTACCGCGCAACGCCGCAGACGACTCTCCGCAATAGTTTTTCAAAGCCCTGCTAAGGCTTGATGCTGAATGCAAGGCGTGATAGTCTGTCCGAAATTTTACCCAAAACCAACCATATCTGTGAGGAACTATGAAAACCGCAATTCTGATTATGGCCCACGGCAGCCGGATTGCCGAAGCAAACGACGCCGCCCGTGAAGTGGCTGCAATGGTAAAGGAGATGACCGGACACGAGATCGTCGAAGTTTCCTTCCGCGAACTGCATGAGCCGAATATCCAACAGGGAATTGACGCCTGTGTTGCCAAGGGGGCTGAACGAATCCTGCTGATGCCTTACTTCCTCTTCATGGGAGCCCACGTCCTGCATGACCTGCCGGAGGAGATCGAAGAGGCGCAGAAACGTCATCCCGGCCTGGTAATGGAGATGGGAAGCCACCTGGGGGTACATCGCAAACTGGCCGAGATTGAGGCCGAGCGGATCGGCGAATCCCTGGACAAGCTGGGGTGGCGCTAATGGATTCACTGGGGATGAAACCAGAGGAGATCGAAACGGAATCATTCCGCATCATTGATGAAGAGGCGGGTGAGCATGGCTGGCCGGATGCCGAATGGCAGGTTGTCCGCCGTGCAATCCATACCAGCGCCGACTTTGAGTACGCCCGTTCCACCGTGTTTTCTGAAAACGCCGTGGAGAAGGGAATTGCCGCCCTGAAGGGGGGCTACGGAATTGTTACCGACACAAACATGGCCCTTTCCGGCATCAGCAAGGTACGGCTGGTCAAATTTGGCAACAAGGTCAGCTGTCACGTGGCCGATCCCGATGTGGCTGAACTGGCCAAAAGTGAGGGCATCACCCGCTCGATTGCCGCCATGCGCAAGGCGATTGCCGATCCGAACAACCGTATCTTCGTCATCGGCAATGCACCTACGGCGCTGTTTGAACTTCTCCGTCTGACAGCCGCGGGCAAGGCGAATCCGGCCTTGATTATCGGTCTGCCGGTCGGTTTTGTCGGTGCCGAAGAGAGCAAGATTGATCTGGCTAAAACCGAGCTGCCGATTCCATTCATCACCAACATGGGGCGCAAGGGAGGCTCCAACGTTGCCGCCGCCATGGTCAACGCCCTGGCTATCATGGCCGGAAAAGAATAGACCATGACACAGAAGGTACTCCGACATGGTTACACCACCGGCGCCTGCGCCGCAGCCGCTGCCAAAGGGGCGGCAGAACTTCTGACTGGACAGCGGATGGTCACCGAAACGACCATCCAGCTGCCAACCGGCGCCTGCGTAACCTTCCCCCTGCACGGCCAGACATTCAACGACCGTCAGGCATCCTGCCACGTCATCAAGGATGCCGGCGACGATCCTGATATCACCAATGGCGCAGAGATCCACGCCACCCTCTCCTTTTCAAGCGCTTCAACGGACATCCGCATCATTGGCGGCACTGGCATCGGCAAGGCCACCAAGTCCGGCCTGGCGGTTGCGCCGGGAGAGTATGCCATCAACCCGGTCCCGCGCCGGATGATCATCCAGGCCCTGCGGGATGTTTTGCCGGAGGGGGGACTTGAGCTGACCATCTCCATACCGGACGGGGAACTGCGTGCACTGAAAACCCTGAACAGCCGGCTGGGGATCATCGGCGGCCTCTCAATCCTCGGCACCACCGGCATTGTCAAGCCGGTATCGGCCAAGGCCTGGACCGATACCATTGACACCGCGCTGGACGTAGCCAGGGCCGGTGAATGCCCCACCGTTGTCTTTTCCACCGGCCGCACCAGCGAACAGGCAGCCCAAAATTGGCTGACCAGTAATGACTACTGCCTGCCGGATGAGGCATTCATCATGATGGGCGACCATGTGGCCCACGCCATGCGTGCCGCTGCGGAGCGCGGTTTCACCCAACCGGTCATCGCCTGCCAGTACGCCAAACTGGTCAAAATCGCCTGCGGACATGAAAACACCCATGCCGCCGCATCGGAGATGGATCTGGCCCGGTTGCATGAATGGGCAGTAGCTGAATCACTGCCGCAGGAGCAACTGGATATCATCGCCGGCGCCAATACCGCCCGTGAGATTGCCGTAGCCACCGACTTCGACCCAAAGCTGACCTGCCTGACCGCCGCAAAGGGATATCAGGCCCTGCGCGCCCATTCCCCAGCAATCGAGCCGCTCTTTCTGGTGGCAGATTACAACGGTGCCGTATTCCATACATCCATTAACCTGCTCGACACACTGCAACAAATGCTATAACCAGCAAACCGGCCAGACAGCGCCTTGAATTCGAAAACCTGACTAACATCAATCCTCCGCTTGTTGCAAAAAATGTTATTCCCGAAGTGGTTCTGATCGGGAATCCAGCATTTATAGGTCTGAAATCATGGATCCCCGATAAAGACATTCGGGGATGACATTCTTAGAGCTTGTCCGTAAATAACTTTGTTCAGGTATTGCGCCTGGATTTGGGTCAGATTTGGCAGACATGATTGAACAAAACCACAGGCGTAGCTGGGCTACGTCGAGGATTTTGTGATTGAATGGCTGTCAAAGATGGCCTGAATACAAGATGCAAGACCGCAAAGCTTATTTGCGTATAATCTCTTAACAGCGGAAGAATAGTGTTAATCAGATTCAAAAATTACCCTTTCCTCATCCGAATATGCTACAAGGATTAAAATATTACTGAGATTTTTCTAACAGGGGGAAATATGAGCTGGAATTGCCCGCGGTGTGGACGAGCAGACAATCAGGATAACCAAAACAGCTGTTCCTGCGGATATCAGAAGGAGGACAGTTTTGGACAACTGGAACAGGAAGCGCTGAAAGCCGACAGACTCTCCGTTCACTACACAACCCTTGGCGTCCTGCCAAACGCCTCCATTGACGAGATCAAGGAACGCTGCAAGGAACTGGTCAAACAGTGGCACCCGGACCAGTTTCAGGATGATCCGGTTAAACATGCCAAGGCAAGCGCCAGAATGCAGGAATTCAAAAAGGCCTACGAGGCCATTATAGCTGCAAGGAACGCCCCAAATCCGGAACAGCCGCCACAGCCAAAAACAACATTCGCAACACCACCCCCTCCGCAACCGCCACCAATTCCAGAATCAGTGAACAGAGGCAACCTTGGTCTCTTCAAAAAGATCAATCCGCATATCTACTGTTTCGGTTTATGCGGCGGCATACTTTCACTCATCCTCGGTGTCATGCTGTTCAGTTCATCGGCATTCCTGGGCGGCCTACTGATACTATTTGGTGGCATCGGCCCTTTGGTGGCAGGCATCTATGGCCTGATGGGACTTTCCCGATGCTGGTCAATCCTGCAGGGGACAACAGCGCAGACAACGCCGATGAAGGCGGTCGGCTTTCTGTTCATCCCCTTCTTCAACCTGTACTGGATCTTCATCGCCTATGCGGGACTGGCCAAGGATGCCAACAGCTTCATGGAAAAACAGGGGCTAAGCAAAAGGATCAACTACAACCTGGCCGTTGCTGCCTGCGTAGTCTCGCTGATTCCATACCTCAATCTGCTCTCTTTTATCCTTTTCGCGATCCTCTTCTACCAGATAGCGGCAGTAAACAACGAAATCATCGACCGCTGGGATGAACTGTCAGAGCACCCGGTCAAGAGTGATTCCGGGATGCTGGTTGTGATTATCGTCGTCGCTGTATTAGGATTCACTGCCATAATCGGCATCCTTGCAGCCATTGCAATTCCGCAATACGTTACCTACCGCGACAAGGGCGCAGATTTTGCGGTCAAAGCGGACAGCCGCAAACTGGGCGACAAACTGGATGCCTATTACCAGAAAAACAACAGCTACCCGGCAACACTGGATGAACTCGGTCCAACAGACGCCTTCAAACCATCCCCCAATGTGAACGTAAATTATAAAGCAAACTGCGAACCTCCAGACAGCTCTGCCAGACCTAAATGCGATGATTACGAGGTAAGACTCTCACACAATAACAGCACAAAAATCTACCTCAGCAAAAAGAACCGTCAGCTGCATTCCAAGCAAAAAACAGCAGCCGACGATTCATTCAGTCCAGTAAATTCAGGCACCAGATAATTGCAGCAACATCCCGAACTGTAGGGGCGGCCCCGCGTGGCCGCCCTGACTTTTCAAATATACAATCCAGATCACACAACTATCTTCGGCAGTTTCTTTGCGTACGGCAGATACCGTTCCACATTCTTCCTGATTGCCGCAACCACCTCACCGGCAAATTCAGTTTCCTCACCCGGCAACAGCGGGGAGAGATCAATCCGATCCATCGCCTTAAGCAGTTTTCCCGACAGTGTTATCAGCGTATTGGCGACCAGACGTTTTGGCAGACCGCAGCGTTCGCACATCTCCGCCAGCTCCCATGGTGAGATATCCTCCGGTGCAAAGGCATCACCAATCGCCATGGAAAAATCACGATCATATTCAGCAGCGTACATATCGAGATTGAGCAGATCATAGGCCGGGGCCATATCGATCCCTGCCGGGCCGACAAAGAAAGAGATATTTTTCCCATGGGCATCACTGTTACCGATCAGGAGCTGGAACAGCACCCAGTTGAGCATATCTCGCATGGCCGCCGCCGGTATCCGGCACAACCGGCATGAGGCAAAGAGATCCGGCAGGTTAGCGCCTGATCTGATAACTGCGGCATCTCCCCCCTTGCCGAAGGGACGCTCATATTTGTAGGTCGGCGGCAGGTCCAGTATCTGGCAGCCATCAATCAGATGCCTGCGAACAACCACATCACCGGACAATTCACGGTCGAAGCGGCGCACAACCAGCACCGGTTCGCCGAAACGAACAAGCTCCACCTCGGCAACCGGCAGCTTTACAGCCTTCGCCAGCTGCATACAGACATATTCGTTAATAACCAGGTGCAGGGTGAGGTCTGTGCCAAACTTCAGAATATGGGTAGAGGCCAGTTCACCCTCGCCAAACCCCATTTGTCCATCTGCCCGGATCAGCAGCGGCAGCTTGTCCTGCACGCCTGCCACCGAAAGCCGCGGTTTTCCATCCCAAACCGCTATCGACAGATTCTTGCGTTGGCAGATGCGTTTCGCAAGCTCATCGAGTGTCACCGACCTGAAATTTGTCGCTTGCCCCCCCTCTGCTGCATCTCCAATCCTGAACGACAGCGCTCCGGTCGTCTCAGCCCCGATGGCAGCAATCAGTCCAAACACATTCGAGCGGGATATATGACTGGAGACGGACAACTCTTCCAGCCATTTCCCCTCCGGAAGCAGATTGGCAAGAAACCGCTTTACCGATTCAGAAGTGCACTCACCCGGTTTCAGATGCGGCGATACCGGAAAGCCGCCACCGTTAAGCCACAACGGATCATACTCCAGCCCATACTGTTCGCCCTTCTCTTCAAGGGTGATCTTCCCGAGATGCCTGCGATCCAGATTTATTGTAAGACAAATTGCCACTATCTTTCCCGTGCCTCGATATTGATGGTAATCCCCAACATTGTGCATACCGTCAGAATACTACTCAGCTTTACGTCATTATTGCCGGTTTCAAGCTTGCTCATAGTGCCGACGGCAACACCACAAAAGGCAGCTGCCTCATGGATGGTCATGCCAGTCTGCGTCCTTCTGGCCCGAATAAATTTTCCAAGTGTTACTGCATTATTCAATTGTTGCGGTTCCGGAACTGGAAGCGGAATTACTGTTTTTGCCATATGATGGTTCTCGCCAGATCTTAAATATCACTTCAGTAAAATCATTACATAAACAAAGCTATCAATCAATATAAATATAACCATAGTGATATTTATAATACAACAGACAGTACCAAACCGATTAATAATATTGCAGTAATATTTTTATTCTAGCAAACGTGTCATAATCAGCCATTAATAACCCAGGAAACGTTTGCGTTTTTCAAAACAAACAGGAGTAGACACCCCATATTAATACCCCCCATAAATCCAATAACATTAATCTTTTTTCTTGAAATCACCGATCAAACTAATACCATGTAACAGTTATAATTTCGGATAAAGACGTGTCAGTTTGATCCGAGCGTC
>CAXYUZ010000032.1:0-35986 GCA_964292275.1 uncultured Desulfuromonadaceae bacterium | reverse complement strand
CAAAATATAGCAGTATAACCAGATTTATGGTGTCCACTATTGACAGCCTACTTCATTTGTCCCGCGGGTCTTTGATAAAAAAGAAGAAGATGATATGGAAGGGCTCTGGGTGGTGTCGCTGTATTATCGGGACGGTACGCGGGAACGTAACGACCCGTTTGAGTTGTTCGAGTTTAACAATGCCCTGTGGCTCTTTGGAAATAGTCCGCGACATGTCTATAAGGCCGATGATGGTTTCAACTGGAAAAATGTCAAACTGACAAAGGGGAAACAGTTTCCTCCACGGTCGGGCGCTGCTATCGGTGCATATAACGGATATATATGGGTTATGGGCGGGGTGTGGCTGGACAACGCGGCGCTTGGTGACATTTGGCGAAGCAGTGATGGGGTGAGTTGGGAGTTGGTCACCAATAATGCCCCGTGGGGATCGTCTCTGGCCGGCAGCCTGTTTACTGCCAAGGGACGTCTATTTCTGCTGAAGAAGGGGTTACAATGGGATCCACAGGCGGGAGTTGTTGACTCGCCCCGCGAATTGTGGAGTACGGCCGACGGCGTTGCCTGGCGCCAAGAGTTAACAGGGGCGGGGAATATCATTGTCCAGGCCGCCAGCATGGATACGGTTGACAGGATTGTTGAAACAGAACAGTCACTCTACCTTCTTGATTCTTACGGTTATAGCCTGTTTCTTCGGGGTGCAGCCGGCAATAATATTAAAAGAACCCATCTGCTCAATAATTTCCGTCCCAGATACAGTTCTGAAATCAGGATTAAGGGTAAGGAACCGCTGTTTGTGTCAATGGATTCGATTCAGGGGATCGAGGCTGGTAGACGCTTGATGCATTGGCAACATGTTTACCTGAAGATCAAAACAAGTCAGGAAGGGCGAGGCTTCGGTACCAATTTTCTACAGAGGGGTGATACAGGCATTCCTTACAAGGCGGTTGTATTCCGGAACCGGCTGTTTGCCGCAGGGGTTGATTATATGACCAAGACGGTCTATTCCGCTGAAATGTCTCTGGATTTGCCAAATGAATCAATAAGCTTTCTGCACGGCAGTCATTCTGCCGGGCCTGGAAAGCCTCTGCCAACGCCTGCTGTGCCAGTCATATCTGAAAAACTGAATCTGAAAAATGGTCATGCTGCGGCAACCTCTTCCGCTGTCAGTGTGCCGAATGTTGAGGTTGTTGCCTCAGATACCTTGCGCATCAAGGTTGTGGAACATCTGTCCTGGGACTCGTATCAAGGCGCTGATAAGGGATTTGTTCTGGGACATAAAGACAATAAGCCGATCGTAGGCATGTCGTTTAAATTCAGATTACCGGATGGTAGTGTACTACAAAGAAAGACCGATAATTCGGGTGTTGTAGAGCTCAAGGGGCTTAAACCTGATGCAGTCGTGGAGTTGTCATTGGAATCGGACGATTCGGATTATCCGCGTACCCTGTTTTATGAAAGGCATGAGATCGTTTTGCCGCGAAAGGCCGATTCTGCTGCAAAAAAAATGATTTGGAAAAAAAGGGGTCTTGTAACAGGCACAACTCATCTGTTCAGTTATTGATGGAGTTCTGTTGTGATTTAACAGACCTTTGAAAAACTACCGCGAAGAGCCATCTGTGTCGTTGCGCGGTACTCGCAACCTCGGCTAACTATCTGTTATGCCTCGGCTGCTCCGTTCCGTGCGCCTTGCATACGGTCTTTCTCATAACGTTTTTTAAAGCCCTGTTAAACTTGTTTTATTTTTAAAGCTTTGTATGCTATCAGGTAACGATAATTTTTAACGTTCTGGGGCAATATACGGATGAATTCTGATCATACAAAATACCTTGAACTTCTGGAGCGTAAGAATGACGAACTCAATATAATGGTTGAGATCGGAAAGACGCTTACCTCAAGTCTTAACCTTCAGGATGTTCTTGAAATTATTATGAATAGGGTCAGTCTGCTTCTTAAACCCAAAGCCTGGTCGTTATTGTTGCTGGATGATGCCTCAGGTGAGCTATATTTCGAGATTGCTGTTTCACCGGTCAGCGATATGCTCAAATCGATCCGCTTGAAAAAAGGGGAGGGGATTGCCGGGTGGGTGGCCTTGCATGGTGAATCTCTGTTGATTGAGGATGTTCGCAAGGACAGTCGCTTTGCAATGACCATTGATGAATCGGTTTCCTTTACCACCTGTTCTGTTATCTGTGTGCCGCTCAGGATCAGGGACAGGATTCTTGGCGTGATTGAATTGATCAACAGTTTGGATGAGGTGCAGTTCAATGATGCCGATTTGAAGATTACCGGTGCCATTGCCGATTTTGCTGCCATAGCGATTGATAACGCCAGAAACTTTAAAAAGATGAATGAACTGGTTATAACCGATAGTCTGACCGGTTTGTCCAATGCAAAATATTTCAATGAACTGATTGATCATGAAATTGATCGGGCCAGGCGTTACTCAGGTGAATTCTCACTTGTGTTTCTTGATTTGGATCATTTCAAGAATGTGAATGACACCTGTGGGCATTTGGTTGGCAGTCGTTTGCTGGCAGAGTTTGGTCAGTTGATCAGAAATCATATTCGAGCGTCTGATATGGCGGCGCGTTTTGGTGGCGATGAGTTTGTGATCATGCTCCCCAATACGCCAAAGGCCTCGGCATATTGCATGGTCATGAATTTGAGGAGTGTTATTGCGGCCCATCCGTTCCTGAACGACAATAAAGAACGTCTGAATGTTACCGCCAGTTTTGGTATTGCCTCATATCCTGACGATGCCAAGAGTAAGAGCGCCCTGTTACAGGCTGCGGATATTGCCATGTATGAGGTAAAAGAGTCTACCCGAGATGACGTCAAACTTTATCAGTCCAGGTAAACTCTTTTGTTTTTTTGTCTTTTATTTCAAAGTGTTGTCTTTAGTTCATCAATCAATTCTTTAAGTAGGTCATATCCTTTTTGCCAGAAGCCGGATTCATTTATGTCTATGCCGGCAAGTCTGGCCGTGTCGGCTGGTGACAGCGCCCCGCCTGATTCCAGCAGACAGCGATAGCCCGCCTTGAATCCATCTCCCTCCTCACGGTATTTCTGAAACAGTGCCAATACCAGTAATTCGGCAAAGGTGTAAGAGTAGCAGTAAAAGCGGCTATGAATAAAGTGGCTGATATAGCTCCATCCCCACCTGTAGGCCGGAATCATCTCCACCGCATCACCGAAAATTTTGCTGTTTTCCTCCAGCCAGATCTCCCCAATCCGGTCGTTGGACAGCAGACCATTGCGACGTTCCTCATGTAGTCGTAATTCAAACCTGGTCAACACTGTCTGGCGGAAGGTGGTGGCAATGATGTCCTCGATCTTGGCGCAGAGCAGTGATCTTCTGACTGCCTGGTCTGTTTCGTTGTCCAGAAGTTGACGTGTCAGCAGCATTTCGCCAAAAACTGAGGCGGTTTCGGCAAGTGGTAGTGGTGCATGGTAGTTGAGCATGCTCTGCTTTTGGGAAAGTACAAAGTGCAGTCCATGTCCTGCTTCGTGGGCTATTGTCGCCAGATCACGTAGCGTGCCGGTATAGTTGAGCAGCAGGAATGGTGGTGTTGCCGGTGTAACACCCATGGCAAAGGCGCCACCAGATTTTCCAGTGCGCGGCATGACATCTACACGACGCTCCTTGAAAAAGGCATCCACAATGCGACCGAATTCCGGGTCATAGGCACTGTATGAATCAACCACCATCTGCCTTGCCAGATCAAAATCGTATTTCTTGTTATCCTTGCTGATGGGGGCGTATACATCGCAGTTGCGAATCTTCTCCATGCCAAGCATCTTGGCCTTCATCCTGAAATAGTCCTGGGCCAGTCCGTAGTTCGCCTCGGTCACCTGCATGAGATGCTCCACGGCTTCATCGGGAATTTCATTACCGATATTCGTCGGCTGGATCGGTGTTGTGTAGCCGCGCAGTTCTATGTCCTGGCCATGGTCGAGCGCCATGTTGTTGAATACGGCATTGAACACAATCCCGTTCTCGCCATGTTTTTCCAGAAAGGTGCTCATTGCCCTGAAGCGGACATTGCCATCGTGATGGTGCAGCATGGACAGGAGTTCCTCGCCGGTAAATTCCTCTTCCTTGCCGTCCAGTTCCATTTTGTAGCGCAGGGATGCGGATAGTTCATCGAAAAGCTTGGTGAAGGCGCGATTGCCGGTCAGGTTCTTGCGGGTCAGGAGGCGTTCTTCATTTTCCTTGAGTGTATACGGCCTGAATTTACGGATTCCATCAAGGAAGTGGACATAGTTTGCCGCCTCTGGAAGTTGTCTGAGGTCGGCAAAGAGCTGGTCGTCAATCTGCATCAGTTCAAGGTCGAAGAACAGTAGCTGTTGAGATAATCGGCTACCCAGTTCGGAGCAGCGCTGGGACAGGGCGAGGTATTCCTGATTGCTCGAATCACTGGCAAAGAGCAGATGGGCATAACAGAACGGTTTTGCCATCCGTTGCTCCAAGGTCTCATATTCCTGAATTGCCGCAATGATGTGGGGTGCGTCAAGGGTTGCGATTTTTTCAAAATAGCGTGCCCTGAAATCAGCGGCCAACTCTTCAAATAATACCAGTTCTGCCTCAAGATCGGGGGCGTTGGGTGCGGAGTAGAGCAGGGATGTATTCCAGGTCAAGTCTGTTTGTGACATATGAAACGTGCCTCCTTGTATTTTTGTCGATAGATTTTGTGTCGTCGTAAAGTGACGGTCTGATGGACTGTTTCAGCGTTTTTTACTGTAATTCCCTTGACATCCAATTGGAAGTGTTTTCTATTTAATACGATCTATTATTGTTTGAAATGCCTTAATCTAGCTGGGGTGTATGGTTTATGAAAACTGTTATAGGGCTGTTGTCGGTCATTATTCTGGTTGTATTTTTAGGTGGTTGCAAGGGTAACGGGAAAACTGTCACTAATGGCGCCCCTAAAAAACTGGTTGTTGTTGCATCACTCTTTCCCCAGTATGATTTTGTCAGGAATATCGGTGGTGATCGGGTGGATGTTACCCTGCTGCTTCCGCCAGGGGTTGAGGCGCATTCCTTTGAGCCGAGGCCGGAGGATGCGGTCAGGATCACCAAGGCCGATCTGTTTGTCTTCACAAACGAATATATGGAGCCATGGGCGCACAGGTTTGCCGGTTCAACAGGTGATGCAAGGGTTACCATGGTGAATTCAAGCCAGAACGTCCAGCTGCGCAGATTGAATCCAGGTAGCCATGCTGATGAAGATGAGCATAGTCACCACAAGCATGGTGATCGCCACGATTCTGGACTGGATCCGCATATCTGGCTTGATTTTGGTAATGCGTCCCTGATGGTGGATAATATCACCGCTGCCATGTCTGCAAAAGACCCTGCCAATGCCGCTTTTTATGCAAATAACGCCACCTTGTTCAAGCAGAAATTACAGCGACTAGATAACGATTACAAGGTTGGTCTTTCATCATGTCAGAAGAAAGTTTTTCTTCATGGCGGTCACTACACCTTTGGATATCTGGCCCATCATTACGGACTTGAATACAGGTCTGCCTCGGCCTTGAATTCCGATGCAGAACCATCCCCGGCACGGATGGTCGAGCTGGTCAAGCAGGTCAGAGTCGCCGGGCTTAAATATATCTATACCGAGGAATTGGTGTCTCCACGTCTGGCAGAGATGATTGCCAGGGAAACCGGTGCTGCAATTCTTACCCTGCATGGTGCCCACAATATCAGCCGAAGTGATTTTGACAATGGGGTTACGTTTATGTCGCTGATGGAGGCCAATCTTAAAAATTTGAAAACCGGTTTGCAGTGCCGCTGATGTCGTTTTTTGTACAGATATTGGCGATGGATTTGACTATTTGGCATTGCTAAACGCGGGTGTTTGCAGTATGTTTCAGGACGTAATCTAATTTAATTTCATGATTCGGAGGGGTTATGTTTAGTCAGGCAGGCAAAACCAAGTTCCAGGTTGATCTGCGGCAGCATTTGCGTGATCAGAATATCAGTGGAAACCTGGTTCATCTGATCTGTGAAATTGCCGAAGCCAGTAAATATGTAATTAATGCAGTCAGAACTGGTGATTTGGGCGTTGCAGGTACATCAAACCTTTATGGTGAGGAGCAGTTGGCACTGGATGTCCTTTCCGACCGGATCATGCGCAAGCGTCTGCAACATTCAGGCGTTGTTTGCAATATTGCATCAGAAGAGATGGAAGAAATTTTTCAGGTATCCAGTAACCCGCAAGGGATGTTTTCGGTAGCCTATGATCCATTGGATGGTTCTTCCCTGGTGGATGTTAATCTGGCAGTTGGCACCATTGTCGGAATCTATCAGGGTGCCGACATGCTGCAGCCTGGCCGTAATATGGTCGGCGCCATGTATATCCTCTATGGACCGCGCGTATCTCTGGTTTATTCTGTTGGCAAGGGCGTTTACGAGTTCACCATGAACCAGTTGATGGAGTATACGCTGACCCGTGAATTGGTACAGATGAAACCTGCCGGCGATATCTATTCTCCTGGCGGTTTACGCAAGAAATACAGCGAGGGAAATGAACAGTTTATCCGCTATCTGGAGAACAAAGGCTCCAAGCTTCGTTATTCCGGTGGTTTCGTTCCAGATATCAACCAGATTCTGATGAAGGGGAAGGGGCTTTTCATGTACCCAGCGCTTGCGGATAGTCCAAGCGGCAAGCTCCGTCTCCTGTTTGAATTGTACCCGATGGCCTATCTGGTTGAGCAGGCCGGCGGTGCGGCCAGTAATGGTGAAATCCCGATTCTGGATATTGTACCTGAAGCCCTTGACCAAAGAAGCCCGGTTTATATCGGTTGTCGCGATGATGTCAGCAAGGCGGTTGAGTTTTTGAAGGAATCAGAATGATTTTTGATTGTAATGGAGTTGTTTAGATGGAAAATGTTGAAGCTGTACAGGAAGAAACTGTGAAGCCGGTAAAGCGCCTCTGCAGCGAGATACAGTTGTTCGATCTCTGTGATCTTGAATACTGCAAGCACAAGGTTGAGCGTTTTTGTGAAAATCCGGAATTGCTGGCTCGTTTTGAGTGGATTGCGGATGAGGATCACGCAACATCCCGGATTTCAGAACCTGTTGACGATGAAGATGAAGATGAAAATATGGATGATGATGAAGATGATGCATTATCCTATGACGATGGGGAAAATTCCGATAACAATGAGGAATGGTAGAATGAATAACCGTTCCTGAAATTTAGGTGTTGATTGTCGGAAGAGGGTTGTGGCTGATTAGTCGCAACCCTCTTTTCATCTGTTGTTGATACAAACATAGGGCCGTTTAGTTTGGCCTGGCGGGGTGATTTAAAACCCATGTTAAAAAACTGGCCGCTTCTACTACCGTTGATTGCCCTTTCTATCGGTATCTGGATCTCAGATCAATATTCCTTTCTGCTGCCGTTCTCATCGGTCATAGCGCTGCTGGCCTGTCTGGCTCTGTCCGCCTTTCTGTCTGGCCGACGTCTGTTTCTGCTTCTTTTGCCGCTGTTTTTTCTTGTCTTTGGTTTGTATGCCCTATCGCCGTGGAATGGGACTGCTACTGGAGATGGCTCCATTGTTGCCCATGCCGTCAGAACCCCTGTTACGGTTGATGGTGTTATTGTCTCACGTCCCGTTGTCGCATGGAACAGTGACGGCATGTCGACAAGCTTTATCATACGGGTGGAACGTCTGCGGGTGGATAAGCGATATCTGCCGGTCAGCGGTAAGATGATGGTCCAGGTTGCCAAGGGGGAGGTGGATTGCCATCGCGGTGACCTTGTCAGAATATCCGCCCGGATTGCTATTCCGCGTCGGCTTGGCCTTCCGGGGGAGTTTGATTATGGCCGCTATCTGAAATATCAGGGTGTATCGGCAACCGGGCGTCTGGCCAGCGAAGATGACCTGCTGATTTTACGCGGCGGGGCGGAGGAAACTATCCTGCGCCGGATTGATCTCGTTGCCGAGGAGCTTGGCCGGTTCATCAGGTCTTCGCTGCCTGATCTGAATCAATCCTCAATCTTGTCGGCCCTGCTGATTGGAGACCAGAAGCGGATACCCAGGGAGTTGTCCAACGCCTATACCCGTTCCGGGGTCAATCATATCCTGTCCATATCCGGTTTTCATATGGGGGTGATTGCCTTCTTTATTGTTCAGGCTGCACTGCTGCTGTTGACACGTTGCGAGTGGCTTGCGCTTCGTTTTAATCTGCGCCGCTCGGTCTTATTGTTGGCCATGCCGGTGATGCTGATCTATCTCTTACTGACCGGTGCTGCGCCAGCCACATCTCGCTCGGTAATCATGATGTTTGTATTTGTAATGGCACTCTATCTGGAGCGTGAATCGGACCCGCTCAATGCGCTGCTTGTTTCCGCCATGCTTCTGCTCTCCATTAATCCGCCAACGCTCTTTGATATATCGTTTCAACTTTCGTTCATTGCCCTGTGGGGGATTGTAATTGCCGTACCGGCTGTTATGGTCTGGTTTGAAAAGGTTGAAAACCCATGGCAGCGTAACTTTCTGCAGTTTGTTGTCTCCTCCTGTGCCGCCTCGCTTGTCACGGCAATACCGGTTCTGTTTACATTTAATCAGGCATCCTTTAATGGCATCCTCTCAAATTTCCTGATTGTGCCGTTGTTGGGTTATGGGGCGGTCTTGACCGGTTTTTGCGCGCTGCTGTTTTATCCGTTGCTCAAACCGGTTGCGCTCTTGCTTCTCTGGCTAAGCGGCAAGATGGTCCTGCTCTCCAACGAGTTGATCCTCTGGCTGGCCAAGCTTCCGGTGCTGGAATTTTATGGCATAACAGCCTTTGATATGTTCTCTTTTCTGGTGGTTATGGTTTTAATAACCTTTCTCCGCAGGGTGCGCCTTAAACTGGTTTTTTGTGCTCTGTTGCTGCTGGTCTCAATTGGTCTGCATTTTCGGGATGCAAGGTGTGCTGATGGTCTGCTGCACGTGACCATGCTCAGTGTCGGCCAGGCTGAATCGATCCTGATCCGCTTGCCGGACGGCAGTAATATGCTGGTGGATGGTGGCGGTTATCTGCATGATAATGGACGTGATTTTGGTGAGCGGACCCTTGCGCCGGCATTGCTCAAGCTCGGTGTCCGGCGGATTGACCGGATGATCCTGACCCATAGTCATCCGGATCATATCGGCGGCTTGCCATATATTGCCAGGTCAATGCCGGTTGGTGAATTCTGGCAGGGGCTGGCGGGTGGTGATGGCGAGCAGTATCAGCAACTGCTGACAACCCTGTCTGCCAATCGGGTTCCGCTGCGGCGGATCAAGGGGGGCGACCGTATTGATCTGTCAGGCGGCGTAGCGCTGAAGGTTCTTTCACCAGCGGCCATGGATCTGTCGCGGGATGGAATCAAGGGTGATGATTTCGGCATGAATGAAGAATCTCTGGTATTTCAACTATGTCATGGTACAATTTGCTATCTGTTCACTGCGGATGCCGGGGTTCCGGCTGAGGAAAAACTGCTTGCCAGATGTGGCGATATCCGTTCCCAGGTTTTAAAGGTTGGCCATCATGGCAGCCGTTATTCCACCTCCGCTGCGTTTTTAAAGCGTGTCGCGCCGGAAGTAGCTCTGATTTCAGCTGGTTACAATAATCGTTTTGGGCTGCCGGCCCGTTCCACACTGGATCAGCTGCGTAAAAGTGGCATCAAGGTTTATCGCACCGATCTGGATGGTACGATTGAACTGGTCAGCAATGGTAAATCCGTGGCTGTGTCTGTTCCATATCTTCAAAAGTGAGTCTGTTGTTCTTTGCTGTTTGACACGACTCTTGTAAATACGGTAAAAATTGACATTAATAACACTCAGGCGGTTTACCTTTGAGCATGGAAAAAATCCTGATAGTCGAAGATGACAGCTTTTTCTGCAATCTCTTTACCGAATTGCTGAGGGAGCATGGTTATGATGTGGAATCGGCTTCAAGTGGTGAAGAGGGGCTCAGGATGCTTGGTGAGCGCTCCTTTGAACTGCTGGTTACCGATCTGGTCATGCCTGGTGTTGACGGGATGGAGATCCTGACCAGGGCCAAGGAGATTGATCCGTCGCTGGATGTGATCATGGTTACCGGCAACGCGGATATTGAATCTGCTGTCTATTCACTCAAGCATGGTGCCAGGGATTATATCGTCAAGCCGGTTAATAATGAAAAGTTTCTTCATTCCATTGAGCAATGTTTTGAACAGCGCCGCATACTGGATGAAAATGAAGAGCTGAAGAGTATGCTGAACCTGTATCAGACCAGCCAGACCATTGCCGGATGTCTTGAGGTTGATAGGGTTTATTATCTGATGCTGGATTCGACCCTGCGCGAGATCGGGGTCAGCCGCGGGATCGGGTTGTTTGCAGCCGATAACAGTTTTGAACTGTTCAACGTCAAGGGGATCACGAATCAGGTTGCCGAGCATATCAAGGATGTAGTGCTGGCGTGTGCCACCAGAAATGTTCCTGCCAACCGTCCGATGCTGCGTGTTCAGTTCAGCGAGAAGTCAGCCGCCTTTTCCGGTGTGACAGAATCGGGTATCGAAGAGGCCTATCTGATCTTTGTGCGCTGCAAGGGTGAATTGCAGGGGATTATTGTCGCCTTTAACGAGCCTGGTCTGCGTCTTCCGGATTTTAGCCTGAAGAGCAGGAATATCGCCTTTCTGATGGAACAGTCGGTTTTGGCGCTGGATAATGCCAAGTCCTATATGCAGGCAAAGGATATGCTTTTCATCGATGATCTGAGCGGTCTTTATAACCAGCGATATCTTGAGGTAGCTCTAGAGCGTGAGATCAAGCGTGTTGAACGCTATTCATCCCAGTTGGCAGTCCTTTTTCTGGACATGGATACCTTCAAACAGGTTAATGATACCCATGGACATCTGGTTGGCAGCAGCCTGCTCAAGGAGATGGGGACGCTTCTGAAACAGTCCGTACGTGATGTGGATGTTGTCATCCGTTACGGTGGCGATGAATATACGGCCATTCTTCTGGAAACCTCACCAGAGCTTGCCGGCATGGTGGCCGAACGTATTCGCACAACGGTTGAGTCGCATGTTTTCATGGCGGATGAGGGGTACAATATCCATTTGACATGCAGTATCGGATATGCCTGCTGTCCGGAAGATACCATCTCCAAAGATGAACTGCTTGAAATGGCTGATCAGGCAATGTATGCCGGCAAGGGGAGTGGCAAAAACTGCGTCGTCCGCTTTTCAAAGGATCAATTCCAGTTTTCTTGAATAATCGAATAACTAATCCCATAAAATAGTGAGGCAGGTATGGCCATTACGGCAATCAAGGGTTTTAATGATATCCTTCCGGTGGAGTCCGGCAGGTGGCAGTATATTGAACAGGCGGCACGCCGGATCTTTGAAAGAAACGGTTTTATGGAGATCCGCGTTCCGGTGGTTGAAAAGACCGATCTTTTCTGCCGTTCAATCGGTGATACAACCGACATCGTTGAAAAAGAGATGTACACCTTCAGGGACAAGGGTGAAAACAGTATAACCCTGCGCCCGGAGGGGACGGCAGGGGTCATGCGCGCCCTGATCGAGCATAAGCTTTATGCCCTGGATGCGGTTTCGAAGCTCTATTATCTTGGTCCCATGTTCCGTTACGAACGTCCCCAGAAGGGGCGTTATCGTCAGTTTCACCAGATTGGTGCCGAGGTGGTCGGGGTCAATGATCCGTTGGTGGATGCCCAGGTGCTGAACATGCTCTGCAGCTTTTTCCGTGAGATCGGACTTGATGAACCGAGTCTGCAGATCAACTCGCTGGGCTGTCCCGAGTGCCGTCCCGCCTATCGTGCCCGCCTGATCGAGTTTCTGGAAGGACGTCTGGATCAGCTTTGCGAGGACTGTAAGCGTCGTTTCAGCTCCAATCCGTTAAGAACCCTGGATTGCAAGGTTCCTGGCTGTGCGGTTGCAACTGCGGGAGCACCGGCCATGCTGGAGCATCTCTGCCAGGAATGTGATGATCACTTCAATGTTGTCAAGGATTACCTGGATCTGACCGGCACGGGCTATGCTATCAACACCAGAATGGTTCGCGGCCTTGATTATTACACCAGGACCACCTTTGAGGTGGTTACCACCATGCTTGGATCACAGTCGGCAGTGGCGGCTGGTGGACGTTATGACGGCCTTGTGTCCCAGTTGGGCGGTCCGGAAACTCCCGGTATCGGTTTCGCTATTGGTGTTGAGCGGGTAGCGCTGCTGCTGGGTGAACGTGATTTTACACGTCAGCCGGATCTGTTCATTGCCACCATGGGTGCAACAGAGCGGAATCTGGCCTTCCGCTTGCTGACAGAACTGCAGGGACTTGGCCTGTGGGTTGAGATGGATTATGAAGGGAAGAGCCTGAAGAGCCAGATGAGGCGTGCTGATAAATTAAGGGCCCGTTACAGTATTGTGATCGGCGAGAATGAGGCGCAAACAGGATTGGCTAATATGAAAAAAATGGCAGATGGTATGGTCCTGGAGGTGCCGCTCGGCGCGGCAGAGATAAAACAGGCAATTTGAGCGATTGAAGGCGGGTTTGCCCCGCCTTTTTCTGTAAAACGGCTGCCATAACGGAGCAATACTGGTGCCCTATCAAGGCGGCCCATGGACAAATAGCTCCGGCGGTTAAATATCCGAACCGTAATAATATCCACATATTTTTAAGTACGGTTATGCAGAGTTTTTTAAGATTTTGGAGTGTTTTATGATTTGAGGCTCTTGCAAAAGTTCACAATGGCAGACACACCCAAAGAATGACCCCCCTTAATCCTCCCTATTTTATAGGGGGGAAGCAAGCGTAGCGAAGCAGGGGGGTATGGTTTTGACTTTTTTCAACTTTTTGCAAGTGACTCATTTTATTAAATATTCCGCCTGATGGTCGTTTTGTTTTTGATTTTCTGCTTTTCGAAATAGCGCAGACAGATAAAGGTTATCCAGCCAACGAGAATCATCCCCACTGTAAAAAATGAATATGAAATCGGCCATGGTATACCGTTGGTCATCATTGAAAATTCGGACATTCCGCCAACTCCGGCAAAGAAGTTGAGCGGCATGAATATGATACTGATGATAGTCAACTGTTTTATGACCTTGTTCTGATTGATATTAACAAAGCCGACAATCGCATCCATCAGAAAGTTGATCTTGTTGAACAGGAAGGCGGTGTGACCATCCAGAGATTCGATATCGCGCAGGATTTCACGTACATCGTCGTACTGGATATCGGACAGAAACTTACCACGCATCAGGAAGGAGAGGGCGCGTCTGGTGTCGAGAACATTACGCCGAATTCGTCCATTCAGGTCTTCGCCTTCTGCAATTGAGGCAAGGATTTTAGCTGATTCTTCGTCTGTCATGTCGGTACTGTAAACTTGCTTGCCAACAGACTCCAACTCGGTATAGACAGCTTCCAACGCGTTCGCAGAATATTCAACGTCAGCTGCGTACAGATCCAGCAGTACATCTTTAGCCTCGGTAACATATCCTGATTGTGCCCTGGCCCTTAATCTCTGTAGTCGAAAGACGGGTAGTTCTTCGTTTCGAACTGAAAAAAGGGTTCCACGGTTTAGGATAAAGGCTACCATTACGTTGAGAGAGCCGTCTTCACGATCGAGAAGAAAATCTGAATGCAGGTGAATTTCTCCATTATCTTCAACGTAAAATCGGGCACTGGTCTCCAGATCGGTCAAATCTTCCGGGTCTGGCAATTCAAGCCCAAAAAACTCGCTGGCCCAATCAAGCTGTTTTTTCTCTGGAGATACAAAGTCAACCCAGATCGGTTTGAACTTGGCAAGATCTTCACGTGATTCAATCGGTATCTGTCGCAGTCGGCCTTCAAAAAGGTCAAATGCCCGGATTTTGGTACTTTCAATTTTGGCCTCGGCCTCAAAAAGCAGCTCGACTCGAACAGAGTCCTCTGTTTCCAACAGGATTTCTTCTTTTCTGGAATCAGGAATTAATCCCCAAATAATTTGTCGTTCATCGGTGGTTATATCTTCAAGGATACGAGCCAGAGGTCCGGCACCAAGATGGTGCATCACCTTCTGTAACTCAACAATATTCTGTTTATGAACCAGGGATTCCAATAATTGATGACGGGCAAGTAATAACTTTATATTGGAAATGGAATTATGCAAATCATCGTTTTTGTTCATTGTGTCTTCCTGGTTGTTGAATCTTGTTGTTGAATTATATTCGTAGCACTACGGACATTAAATGGTCAAAATAATTATTCATGCGAGCTTCTTGCAAAAGTCCAAATCTGTCATTCCCGAAGCGATTTTGGTCGTGAATCCACTACTTAAAGGTTTAAAAAATCTGGATCCCCGATAGAGGCATTCGGGGATGACAATTTTGGGGCAAGAGCCTCATGTTTAAAAAATATCAGAATAATACATACTCTGTTTCATCAACAGAGTGATGACGGAAAATTGAAACGATTTTTCAAGTCGGTTTGTTGGTATTGTCAATGAACAATATAAACGACTGTGCTGCTGCCAGAATGATGCTTTTAACACCCAAATCGCGTAAGCACTTTTTGAGAGGGTATCAACCTGTTCTCTGCCCAAAACGTGATAACTACCAGAATACCAGCTTGTTGTCTTCATTCAGTCCGTTATCCAGATTCCAGTTGCTCAATTTGAGAGGGACATTGTTGCTGATGCTCTGTTCCACCTGACCCCATAGGGTAGCAACATTATTAATCGCTCTGTCGAAGAGCTGGTCATAATGCCTGTGTATTGGTGGTTCAGCCGGAATCAGTTGTTCCTCGATGTATTGATCGTCAATATCCCGAAATTGCGGATACGCCAGGCTCAGCTTATTCGAAATCACACCGGCTAGTGGGAAGAGGCGTACGGTGTTGCTCTTTGCCCTCCTGACCATGCCATTGAATTCGTTCTGCCATAGGTCGACGTTCGGGGTGTGAAGAGCGTACAACTCCGGATGAACATCCCTGAACATACCCATCCATAACCTGGCAATATCCCGATCCATATCGTCACCGTCTACTGAATTGGTGCAGGTTGCGATTGTCTCCGCAAACGCGTTAGATTGACCGATTTCACCCCGATTCATTCTGCGAAAGATATAGCTATCCTGATTCATCTCACAGATACGGTGCTGACGTTGATTCCCGGCATACGGACCGACCTTTGCCTGGACAACTGGATGGATGGTCACATCGGTTGCCACGTGGGCACAGTACCCCAACAACCACGCCACCTGTTTGTTACGCGCTGCCCCATCGTCCGGTTCAAGCTGCCTGATTCCGCTGGTAATCATCCGACAGGCGTGGGAGCAGTGCATTGCATCAGCCCATCGAAAGGCGTGTTCATCCCTGCGGGCCAGATTGGGATAGTCGGGGCTGACCGCACCCATGCAGCAGTAGTTAAAGTGGTCCCTGATGATTTGAGCGTACCCGGAGGCAGGGGTGAATATTGATTCCAGTCGAGCCGGTTTATTCAATTTATGAAGAAGGGTGATGTGTGCGTAAGGGCCAGGCATGGTTCAGATCCGATCCTGATGAACGTGGAAGCTGAGTTTGGCACCGGTGACCGTGCTGCGGCCGGTGTAATAAAAAATGGACATCCAGATACACTGCAGAAAGAGAATCAGCGCCGGACTCCAGAGTGATTTAAGACCTATGGAGAGATCCGGCAGAACGGATGGATCCTGGGCAAAATATAGCGCTGCCACGATGGCGTAGACTACACCGATGATCCCCATGATCTGGTAGGCTGAAATTTTGCCTTCACCACGGTAATCGGCACGCATGGTCTCCGAAAACGAACGCCATCCCTGGGTGGCGATTGTGGCCAGCAGGAAGGCGGCCGTATGGTGGGAGGTGAGGTACAGCCCGGTCGCCACCAGTCCACAGAGGGCGTATAACACCGCTGTAATTGCCTGGATCGGGATCACCTCGGTCGCCTCCAACCCTCCGGCATAGGCGATCTTCTTGGTTTTGCCAAAGAACACGAAGCCACGGCCGCCAAAGATGCGTTTGATCAGGGTGGAGCTGGAGGACATCGGTTTGCCGTAACAGCATCCGAAACTGATGCAGGCCATGCGACCAAGCCCCTCGCCAAATGCGTAGGCGATGGCAATGGCGGCCCATGCGGACATGACCGGAATATGAAACATAAGCTGCTTGCCAATGGTGGCGTTGATCAATGTAATCACGAACGGTGTGATCAGGATACCGACAAACACCGCCCCTCCAACCGTAAAGGTGTTGGATTTTTTTTCCACAATTCTCGCCACGATCCGGGATGCCGGGACGCAGCAGATGAGCATGGTTACAGCCAGAGTGGCTGTTGCCAGTGGCGGGATATTGACTGCCCCCATCAAAATCAGCAACACTGAAACCGCCACCAGATAGGCATTGGCGGTCAAAAGCCCGTACCAGGTAAAGTTGATCCCGTTCCAATTACCATCCTCGGTTCTTGAGTTGGGAACCGAGGCCACAATCTGCCACTTTTCACCGGGCAGCACCGTAAAACCCCACCAGAAATAGGTTGCCAGAAATGCTACGGCACAAAACATTGAAATTGTTAAAAACATATCTGTCTCCTCGTTGTGGAAGTATTGATTGCCCTGCCCAGCAGTGATCTGACCCGGATATCGGTTTCCACCAGCGGCCTTTGAAAACCGTGGGTAAATCGGCTGGAAACCGCCGTTTGGCGCATATTCTCCAAAATGTCATCGGCAAAGGCGATCCGCCCCTCCTGGAAAAAGAGTATATCGGTGCTGCTGCCGGGGCGGTAAAGGCTCTTCGGTTGCCCCTTTTCCAGAAAAATGTCGATTTTGATAGGCTTTGGCGAGTCGTAGCCGCTAACACTGTAGGCCTGGCTGATATCACCGATCATCAGCGCCACGACCTCGACCATTGTAACCAGACCGACATTGCTGCCACCGGCCACATCGGTATCAATGATCGTTACTACCCGTTTATTTTTGGAATAGGGGGTTGCAACACTGATCACCGCGGACGGGTTGCAGGAGTGGTAGTTGCCGTCAATGGTGTAAAAATCGATCACCCGCCCGGATACCGGGGTGTGATTGTAGTGGTATTTGTCTGGTGTCAGCCGGAAAACGGCAAAATCACCATCCCGAAAGGCCGTGTGCCACCCCTGTTTTTCAGGGCCAAGCAGCTCTTCAAAGGAAAAGAATTTTTCCTTGAGAAAGATCAGCGACGTGTCCTTGAATGATCCAACCAGTACCCTCGCGTCGGCGGGTGATACGATTGCATCGGCATTATCCGGCATGGGACGGCACTCATGATAGCGGATCTTACGCTCGAAGATCTTGCGTGGAGTATCCAGCTGTTCCGGTGGATCAAGGCATTCGGAGAGGTTGATGCCACAATTGTCCAGAAAGGCGCGTTTGGCCAGAACCGGGCGATCAAAATTGATCATGCCGAGGATATGGGATGACCAGCTGCTGGTAAACAGGCGAAACAGTGTCGTATTGTTCTCGCGAACGCCATGGTAGAGCAGACGTACCATCCTGTCGCCAAGCAGTTTTTCCGTAATGATCTTGCCGCTATCCCGCTCGATATACTGGTGCTGCATCATCCAGGCTGCTCCTTTGATTTGAATTTTGTGCTTCGAATAACTGCTGATCGTGATTAACCTTGAACAACAACAGGTTCATCAGACGTTGCAGGCTCGCTGTATCGGCTGATCCGTTGATGATGTCGCCCTTGATTGTCGTTATGAAATCCGCCGCATTCTGCCCCTGGAGCAGTACCCTCAGTGTCTTGCGTTGCTGTTCCGTCAGTGTCGTCTGTGCCTGACCGATGGTGCGATAATCCTGGATCATGAAATCCAGCGCCTCCTCCATATGCCTGTGACGCAGAGTGGTGCGGTAGTAACGCTCGGCCCCGACGTTAAATTCGCGGGGATTCACACTTAGCGGGGATTGTGCGTTTACCTCGTTTAGTATCCCGGTGGTCAGACGACCGGCAGCCGAATATTGATCAGGTTCCTGGATCCGTCTTTCAAGGTTCCTGACCGTTTCATCCAGATTCATCAGTTCAATCAGGTCGGCGGCATCCTCACGTATCAGTCTTAACAACGCCCTGCGGTATTCATGGATCTGAACCCGCAGATAGCCGGGATAGCGGTGGCTGGGGCGGATGCCCTTGGTGATTTTGAGAATTTTTTCCATAAAATTGTTGTTGCCGTTTTTTTTGACAAAAAAGGTGGGCAGGCCGATGGCCGCATCGAAGAAGATCTGGCGTCTTTCGCTTTCCACCGATGGCGTGTCTGGTATATCCCTGTGGCTGGTGCCGAGGGCCATATATTTGTAGGCCAATGCCGTTATCAATGTCTGCATGTCGGCGGCACCACCCATATCCTCGCCGAAGTTTTCGAACAGGCTGTAATACCGCCCCTCAAAGCCGGAAAAACCCATTTTGGCGAATTCACGCTGTTTATAGAGCAGATACACCGACATCTGCTCATCAAATATCCCCATGTCCGCCAGGTCGCGCCGCAGACTGTCGCTATTGCCCAGCTGACCGTTTAACGCCGGGCTGCGCTCCGTTGACATCAGGCAGACGAGGTAATCCAGCAGCCGGTAATCCGGTACAAAATCTCCCTTCAGGCCGAAAACAGAGCTGATCAGATTGTCCAGAACCTGAGGCCCAAACGGTGTAATCGGTTGACCAAATACGGAGAGGTTGGCCTTCTTCTTCCAACGCCGCCAGATCATGCGCAGATGGGTGTAGTCCAGTTCATGGGGCAGGAAGCCAAGCGCCTTTTCCGGGTGAAAGTCCGTGAACGCCATCCGGTAAGGGGCGGCGGTGTAGGTGCTGACAAACAGCGGCAGGAAGTGCTCGGTAATCTTGATCGCCAGGTCACCAAACATCTTTTCCTGTACCGGTCCGAAACCGGAACTGCTGTCGCCCAGTGCGGCCGTCAACCGCCGGCTGCCGATGCTGATATGGGTACCGTTGTTGGCCAGACAGACATTGGAGAGATTTGGCAGCACCACCAGGTTGTTGAGGATAATCCCGGAGTCGCGCAGTTTGGCGATCGCATTCAGCTGGCTGCGGGAGAGTACCTGGTGGCAGAGCTGCATGTAATGGAATTTATCCTCGCCCTTGTCCCATCCGGACAGGCAGGGGCTCATGAACAGATCCCGGTAAAAACTGTCCGATACCCGTTCGTTCAACTCCTTTTGTCGCACGGGAGGGTGGGGGGCGAAATAGATCATTGCCTGCTGGCCATGCGCACCGATCTCAAAGGCCTGATTGGCGTACATGACCAGCAGGTGGGTCATCAGATAACGGATGGCGGTTTCCCGGGCAATCGCCCTTCCCATGCCGGTTGCGGGGGTAAGCGGCACAACATTGAAGGAGAATGTTTCCGGGGATGTATTGTCATTCAGATAATGATTCAGCAGGCGGGTAGCGGTATGGCGGATCATCTCGGGCAGGATATCCTGGGAACCGATCAGGTCGGCCAATGCCAGTTTAATCAGGTAGCTGATCGGCAGACGCAGCATCTCTTCACCGGAACCGCTCAAAAAGTTAAAACGCCCGATGTCAGCCCGCTTGCCACCTGCAGGATTCTTTTTGTCCGCCAGAAGGTCGTTTTCAAAGACGCCTTGGGCATAGGCGGAGAGGGTACGCCGGGGAAAACGCACCCAACTGTTTTCCCAGACCTGTGACGGATTATCCGCCAGGAAACGTTCCAGGTTGGTAACCGCATCCCGTGGCGCTTCACCGGATGCCGCCCGTTTCATCATATTGGCAAAGTAATTGGATTCTTCGATGATCTGTGGCAGATCGACATCTTGCCGTGATCCGCAGACAACGGCCTGAAGCTCACTCTCCGAACCGGCGGTCACGTCGTTCAGGGAAAAGGGGAGGGTTGCCGCCAGTTCGTCGCTGGAATTCAGTGAGACACCCATTGCTTCGAATACCCTGCGGGTATTGGCCGTGCTCTCCACTTCCGACTTGTATTCTCTGGCATTGCTGGTGTAAATCATGTTTCTGGATTTTTGCATTGATGCCCCTTCAGCGATGAAATAGGAGCAGATGATCTGCTGCTGGAACGGAGATTTTTTGAATTGGTGATATTGAATGACACTTCGTCGGGGGAAAAGGTTGACGTGAAACAGTGAAGAGGTTCCTTTGGTGTATGCTACTGAATCGTAATGCGTTAACGGATGAGATCATTGGTCGGAAATTCTATATCAAGACTATGACGGACATGTTTTTGCCGTGTAAAATTTGTGTGACGTTTTGAAGGAGATTGCTGATGCTCTATTTTGCCTATGGCTCAAATTTATGGAGGCAACAGATGTTTAGCCGCTGCCCCGAATGTCGTGAAATCGGAGCGGGGAGATTGAATGGGTGGCGCTGGATCATCACCGCCCGTGGATACGCCAGCATTGTCGTCTCGACTGGCGATTATGTTTTGGGGACTGTTTATGAACTGTCGGAGGGTGACGAGCGGAATCTGGATGGTTTTGAAGGGGTCAGCCAAGGGAGCTATACCAAGGAGATTCTGACGATCGAGCTGAATGGTCAGTCGGCAAGCTGCCTGACCTACGTGGATCCGGTTACGGTGGAGGGAGAATCAAAGGTTGAATATATTGACCGGATCAACAACGGAATTCGGGATGCCGGACTGAACAGTGATTATGTTTCACACTATCTGAGGCCGTTCATCCCGGCATCCCGACCGTCAGACGGACTACATCTCGCGGCTGATTGAGGTCGCCTTGACCGTTGTTTTTTGTCTCAAAGAAGATCTGGTTGTTGCCACCCCATTACGTATCGTTTTTTTGGGGACAGCCCTTTTTTGTTATCTGGCACAAATCAACATAAAAGTTACAATGTCTTCACATGTTTGTAACACTCTCGTGTTATCAAATCATAATGACAATTACCGAAAACACACCCCCAAGAAGCCTTGGCAAGCCGAATGGTGCAATTAACATCTCCGACTCCTGCTGGTATCTCAATCGCGAACTGACCTGGTTAAAATTTAACCAACGGGTTCTCCATGAAGCTGAAGATGAGCGAACCCCACTACTGGAACGACTCAAGTTCATCGCCATTGTAAATTCCAATCTCGATGAATTCTTCATGAAGCGTATTGGCGGACTGAAACAACAGGTCGGGGCCGGCCTGCGTGAGCTTAGCCTGGATGGCCTTTCTCCCCAGCAACAGATTCAGGAATGTAACGCCTTTGTCCGTAACCTGTCCGTCAAGATCAACAGTCTGTTGCAACTGCTGCTGGGGCTGCTCAAGGATCAGGGTATTATCGTTTGCAAGATCAAGGACCTGACCGTTCGTGAACGAAAGGGGCTCCGTGATTACTTCACAAGCAACATCTATCCGCTGTTGACACCGCAATCCATAGACCCGGCCCATCCGTTTCCGTTTATATCCAACCTGTCGCTTAACCTGCTGGTTACATTAAACTATTCATCCGGACTGGATATGCAGTTGGCCCGCGTCAAGGTGCCGGTTGGCAAATACACCCCCAGATTCATCGCAGTGCCGGGCAAAAAAGACCGGTTTGTGTGTCTGGAGGATATGCTGATCAGCAATCTGGATATGCTCTTCCCCGGCATGAAGGTTGTCCGATGTGACCTCTTCCGGGTTACCCGTAACTCCAATACCGAGCAGGATGAGGAAGAGGCGGATGACCTGGTCGAGATGATCGAGACCGAATTAAAGGAACGCCGCTTCGCGCCAATCGTCAGAATGGAGGCCGTTGAGGGGATCCCTCCCTTCCAGCGCGGTCGTTTGGCGGCTGAATTGGATATTGATGAAGATGAAGATGTGTTCGAGGTTCCCGACATGTTGGCCATGCGTGACCTGTTTGAACTGGTCAAGCTGAATTATCCCGGTCTGCATGATCCGCCGCACCACCCGATTGTACACCCGCAACTGGATACACCGCGGAATATTTTTCATGTCATTCGTGATGCCGGCTCAATCCTGCTCCAACACCCTTACGAATCATTTTCCACATCCGTGGAACGCCTTCTGCGTGATGCTGCGGTGGATTCCAAGGTACATGGGATAAAGATGACGCTTTACCGGACCTCCAGCCAGAGCAGGATTGTTGATGCATTGCTGATGGCGGCCCAAAACGGTAAGCAGGTGGCGGTAGTGGTGGAGTTGAAGGCCAAGTTTGATGAGGCGACCAACATCCGCCTGGCTGAACGGATGGAATTGGCCGGTATTCACGTCACTTATGGTGTTGTCGGCCTGAAAACCCACTGCAAGGTTATCATGATTGTCCGTCAGGACTTCAATGCCCTGCGGCGTTACGTGCATATCGGAACTGGAAACTATCATGCCGATACATCCCGTCTCTATAGCGATGTCGGCATCATGAGTTGTAATGAGGAGTTGGGTAGTGATGTAACCGAACTGTTCAACTATCTGACCACTGGATTCAAGCCGAATCGGAAATACGGTAAATTGCTGACTGCCCCCCGTTTTCTCAAACAGGCGCTTCTGATCAAGATTCAACGTGAAATCGCTCTTCACCAGCAACACGGCGGTGGCTTGATCCAGTTCAAGATGAATGCGCTCGAGGATGGCGATATTGTCAAGGCGCTCTATCAGGCGTCCCAGGCGGGGGTTACCATCGATCTGCTCATCAGGGATACCTGTCGTTTGCGTCCGGGTGTACCCGGGCTTTCAGAAACCATTCGTGTTGTCAGTATTGTTGGGCGATTCCTGGAGCATTCACGAATCTATTACTTCAGAAACAACGGTGAAGAGGAGTATTTCATTGCCTCGGCTGATTGTATGAAACGCAACCTTGAAGCCAGGGTGGAAATCCTCTGTCCAATAACATCTCTGGTTTTGGCCCATGAACTCAGGACCATTCTGGACATACATTTTAACGATATGCGCTCAGCCTGGGATATGCAGGAGGATGGAAGCTATATTCAAAGAATACCGGTTGATCCCGAGGGTGTCGATGCAATGGGCAGTCATAGGCAGTTGATCGAACAGGCTGAAAAACGGATTGAGTTATATCGAAAGCGTAAAAAAAAGAAACGCATTAAAAACGAACTCGTTTTATAATGAAACGGTTATTAAATACTTAAATAGAAACAGTCACATGTCTTTGGATATGTGACTGTTTCTATTTTTAGCCCATTTTTCTGTAACCTTTTCTTGTAATCTATAGTCTATTTTAAATGCGAACTAAAAATGGTATCAATGGAGCATAATTCACTTGTTGATTCAGGGATCAAAACAACGTTGATTGTATGACAATTTGTCGTATTGAAATGGCATTATGTTTGTATCGTTGCCGGAGCAAAGGATAGCTGTTGTCCATGGATGATGTAACACGGGAGTTAACCGATGAACGCCTTATTACCGCTATTCTGGGTGGTGATGACAGCGCGTTCAGCCATTTGGTAACCCGTCATAAACATCGTATTTTCGGTCTTGTTTCCCGTTTTGCCAGGGATAATCATGAGCTGGAGGATATCTGCCAGGATGTCTTTATCAAGGCCTATGAAAACCTTGAAAAATTTCGCAATGAAGCACCGTTTGAACATTGGGTGACCAAGATTGCGGTGCGTGCCTGCCATGACATGCTACGTAGCAGGCGGCATGAAAAAAACTCCCAGCTGCTGGATGATCTGAAGTTTGAGCTTAGAGATACAGCCGAATTGGCCCGCCGTCAGGCTAGGGAGGCACGGGAACTGCTCAGTTGGGCACTGAGGTTCCTGAAACCGGATGAAAGCATGGTGATCGTTCTGATGGAGTTGGAGGAGATGACTGTTCGGGAAACAGCGGAGCTGACCGGGTGGAGCGAGGCAAATGTGAAGGTGCGTGCCTTTCGGGCACGTCAGGCATTGAAGAGTATTCTGGAGAAACAAAATGTCAAATGGCAATGATGCAGGGCTGGATGCCCTTTTTGCGGCCGCCCGGCGGGAACGTCTGGATATCGCTGGCAATGAGGCGTACTTTGAAACCAGGGTCATGGTACGGATACTTGAACGAAAAACGGGGCCGATGCCATTGCAGCAGGTGATCTGGCGAATGATACCGGGCTTTGCTGGTATTGCTGTTGTTGTGCTGGCTTGTAATTTCTTGTTTAACCCGCTCCGTTCAATCGATCCGTTTGCTGTAATCATAAATGGTCAGGAAGAGCTGATGGCGAGAAATTATCTGCAGGGAGAGTAGGGTATGAAAAATTTTAAGGCGGTCTTTGGAATTATGCTGGTTTTTATGCTGGGATCCGCCACTGGCGCTATTGTTATGCACATGATTGATCGCGCAGAACTGGAGGCGTCTATTAGCGGGAATTCCGATGTCAGGGAGCGGGTCCTCCTTTCCCGTCTGACGCGTAAACTGAATCTTGATCGTCAGCAGCAGGCGCAGGTCCGGACCATTCTCCATGAAAACCATGTTGCCATCCATGAGATTAAAAAACAGTTCAAGCCTCAGATTGTTGCGATTGTCGAACATGGGCAGGCGCGGATCAACGCGATTCTGACCCCGGAGCAACAGGCTGTTTTTCGTGAAATCAGTTTACATCACACGCCACGAGGCGGCACGGATTCAAAAAAAATCCAATAGAAATGGTGAGATATGACAGAGGGTAACAAGATGGTTGTGGAAGGCGAGTCTTGTGCGGATCGTGGTTGCAGACGTAAATGGCTCAAACCGGTTATTGTAATGCTGATTATAGCGGCGGGTGGGGCAGGTTTCTATCTGTTCAGTGATTCAAAATCATCGGGATCCCGGGGGAGTGCCCAGGCAGCTAATGCCAAGGGGCAACAGGTGACGCCGGTTCTGGCCGCAACTGCCCGGAAAAGTGATGTTGGTGTATATTTGACCGGTCTTGGCAATGTCAGCGCGCTCAATACGGTCAGTGTCAAGAGCCGTGTCGATGGTCAGTTGATGAAGGTTTATTTCAAGGAAGGGCAGACCGTCCGCAAGGGGGAATTGCTGGCGACGATTGACCCGCGACCGTTCTCGGTGCTGTTGACCCAGGCTGAAGGGCAGATGGCCCGTGACCGGGAACTGCTCAATAATGCCCGTATCGACCTCCAGCGCTATAAACAGCTCTGGCAGCAGGATTCCATTCCCAAACAGCAGCTTGATACCCAGCAGGCGCTGGTGCGGCAGCTGGAGGGGACGGTCAGGATTGATCAGGGACAGGTCGACAGTGCCAGACTGCAGCTCTCCTACAGTCGTATTACCGCACCGATCAGCGGCCGTGTTGGTCTTCGTCAGGTTGATCCGGGTAATATGGTCAAGGCCAGCGATACAAACCCGCTGCTGGTGATCACGCAGCTGCAGCCGATTACGGTTATCTTTCCGGTGCCGGAGGATCATCTTCCCAAACTGCTGGCCAAGATGAAATCCAATAGCCGTTTGGCGATTGATGCCTATGATCGTGAACAGAAACAGAAACTGGCCAGCGGCACGCTGCTGACCATGGATAACCAGATTGATCCCACAACCGGAACGGTCAAGCTGAAGGCACTTTTCGCCAACAGTCAGAATGAGCTGTTTCCCAACCAGTTTGTGAATGCCCGTTTGCTGGTTGAAACCATGCGGGATGCAATCGTCATTCCGACCGCTGCAATCCAGCGCGGTTCGCAGGGGACCTTCGTCTATCTGATCAAGGCAGACAAAACAGTTACCGTGCGGCCGGTCAAGATCGGCCCGGTCCAGAATGATGAAACAGCCATCATCGCCGGACTTGAACTGGGTGAGCAGGTTGTTGTGGATGGTGCCGAACGGTTAAAAGAGGGGAGCAGGGTTGAGGTCAAGGAGGGGAATAACGCTAAAAATGGGGCGGCGGGCAAGCCGGCAGAGCAGGGTAATGGCCAGGCGCCTGGCGCACACGGGCAAAGGCCGCTTAAATGAATATCTCCCGCATCTTTATCATGCGGCCGGTGGCGACGACCCTGTTGATGATTGCCATTCTGCTGGCCGGTGCCGTTGCCTATAAGCAGCTTCCCGTTTCAGCACTCCCCCAGGTTGATTATCCAACCATCCAGGTGCGCACGTTTTATCCTGGCGCCAGCCCGGATGTTGTTGCAACATCGATTACGGCCCCGTTGGAACGCCAGTTCGGCCAGATGCCGGGCTTGACCCAGATGACCTCCACCAGTTCAAACGGCTGTTCGGTGGTGACCATGCAGTTCAGCCTTGATCTGAGTCTGGATGTGGCGGAGCAGCAGGTCCAGGCCGCAATAAACGGGGCAACCTCCTTTCTCCCCACGGATCTGCCCAATCCGCCGATCTACAGCAAGGTCAATCCTGCCGACACACCGATCCTGACCCTGGCGCTGACCTCGGATTCCATGCCGCTCTATAAGGTGCAGGATCTGGCCGATACACGTCTGGCCCAGAAGATATCCCAGTTGCCCGGCGTTGGCCTGGTCAGCATCAGCGGGGGGCAACGGCCGGCAGTCCGGATTCATGCCAACCCGACCGCTCTGTCATCCTATGGCCTGATCATGGATGACCTGCGCACATCCGTTGCCGCTGCCAATGTCAATCAGGCTAAAGGTGGCTTTGACGGGCCTCGCCAATCCTATATCATCGGTGCCAATGACCAGCTCTATTCCAGCAAGGATTTCCAGTCTCTGGTGGTTTCCTACAAGAACGGCGCACCGGTTCACCTCTCCGATGTGGCCGAGGTCATTGATGATGCCGAGAATGTCAATCAGGCGGCCTGGATGAATGAAAAACCGGCGGTGGTTGTCAGCATCCAGCGCCAGCCGGGCGCCAACGTAATCGAGGTCGTTAACCGTATTCAGAGGCTTCTGCCCCAGCTGCAGAGCTCGTTGCCGGCCTCGGTCAAGGTCTCGCTGCTGACCGATCGCACCAACACGATTCGTGCCTCTGTCCGGGATGTGCAGCATGAGATGTTCATGGCCGTCGCCCTGGTGGTGCTGGTCATCTTCCTCTTCCTGCGCAATTTTTCAGCCACAATCATTCCCAGTGTTGCGGTGCCGCTCTCACTCGTCGGCACCTTCGGTATCATGTATCTGCTGGGGTTCAGTCTGAACAACCTGACCCTGATGGCGTTGACGATCTCGACCGGATTTGTTGTCGATGATGCCATTGTCATGATCGAAAACATCTCCCGCTATATCGAGGAGGGTGAGGATCCGCTTCAGGCCGCACTCAAGGGGTCCAAGCAGATTGGTTTCACAATTCTCTCGCTGACTGTTTCGCTGATTGCCGTGCTGATCCCGCTGCTCTTCATGGGTGATGTTGTTGGCCGTCTGTTCCGTGAATTTGCCGTCACACTGGGTGTCACGATTCTGATATCAGCCGTTGTTTCACTGACCCTGACACCAATGATGTGCGCCCGCCTGCTCAAGCATGTTCCCGATCAACGGCAGGGGTGGTTTTATCACGCCTCCCAACGCTTTCTGGATCGGGTTATTGCCGCCTATGGCCGCTCGCTGCAGATTGTGCTGCGTCACCAGACGGCAACACTGGCCGTGGCAATCGGTACGCTGGTTCTGACAGTTGCCCTCTATCTGCTGATTCCAAAGGGATTTTTTCCGGTGCAGGACACCGGGGTGATTCAGGGTGTGACCGAGGCCTCCCAATCAATCTCGTTTCCGGCCATGGCCCAGCGCCAGCAGGAGATTACCCGGATCGTGCTCAAGGATCCGGCCGTGGAGAGCATCTCCTCCTTTATCGGGGTTGACGGCATCAACACCACCCTTAACAGCGGCCGGATCATGATCAATCTGAAACCACTGGCGGAGCGGGATGCCAATGCCAGTGATATTATTCGGCGTCTTCAGCCGGAACTGGCCAAGGTTGCCGGCATTGCCCTTTACATGCAGCCGGTGCAGGATCTGACGGTTGACGCCAGGGCCAGCCGGACCCAGTTCCAGTACACGTTGGAGGATCCCAACACCGATGAGCTCAAGGCGCTGGCCCCCAAGGTGGTCGATGCACTCAGGGCGCGCCCCGAACTGCGTGACGTCAGTAGCGATCAACAGGAACAGGGGCTGCGGGTGGTTCTCAATATTGACCGCAATACGGCGGCCCGTTTCGGCATAACCACCAAGAACATCGATGACGCTCTCTATAACTCCTTTGGTCAACGGCTGATCTCCACCATGTTTACAGAGCTGAACCAGTACCGGGTTGTCCTGTCGGTCAAGCCGGATTTCCGGCATGGGCCGCTTGGGCTGGAATCGGTCTACCTGCGCGGTACATCTGGCGGCATCATCCCGCTCAGTACCATTGCCCGGGCCAGCGAATCAACCGGGCCGCTGGTTATCAACCGTCAGGGACAGTTTCCGGCAGTGACCACGTCATTTAATCTGGCGCCGGGGATGTCACTGGGAACGGCGGTTTCGGCGGTGGAGGATGCAACCAGAGAACTGGGGCTGCCGGCAAGCGTGAAAGGTACCTTCCAGGGAACGGCCCAGGCCTTCAAATCCTCCCTCAGCAATGAACCGCTGCTGATCCTGGCCGCACTGATCACGGTTTATATTGTACTCGGTGTTCTGTATGAGAGTTATATCCATCCGGTTACGATCCTCTCCACGCTCCCCTCGGCCGGTGTTGGCGCCGTGTTGTCATTGATGATCTGCCGCACCGATCTGAGTGTTATCGCCATTATCGGCATTATCCTGCTGATCGGTATTGTCAAGAAGAACGGGATCATGATGGTCGACTTTGCTCTCGATGCGGAGCGCACGGGAGGGAAGAGTCCGGATGAGGCCATCTATCAGGCTTGTCTGCTCCGTTTTAGGCCGATCATGATGACGACAATGGCAGCCCTGCTGGGGGCGCTGCCGCTGGCCATGGGGCATGGGGTCGGTTCTGAGCTGCGCCGTCCGTTGGGTATCTCCATCGTTGGTGGTCTGATTTTCAGCCAGATCCTGACACTCTACACCACGCCGGTGATCTATCTCGCCTTTGACCGCCTGGCCAGGCGGCGGGGGAAGAAACGTGGCCAGGATGTTGTGGATGATGGATCAACTGCAGTAGAGAGCGCCGCTGACAGCCAATGAATATTTCCGCCCCGTTCATACGGCGACCGGTCGCGACCACGCTGCTGACGATCGGCATCGTTCTGGCCGGATTGATCGGTTATCGGCTTATGCCGGTATCACCATTGCCCCAGGTGGATTTTCCGACGATCTCTGTCTCCGCCAGTCTGCCGGGTGCTGATCCAGAGACCATGTCCACCTCGGTGGCCGCACCGCTGGAGCGTCAATTCGGCCGGATTGCCGGCGTAAACGAAATGACCTCCACCAGTTATCGTGGAATCACAAGCATCACCATGCAGTTCGATCTCAGCCGTGATATTGATGGTGCAGCCCGTGATGTGCAGGCCGCCATAAATGCGGCCCGCGGCGATCTTCCCTCCAACCTGCCCAGTAATCCGAGTTATCGCAAGATCAATCCCGCCGATGCCCCGATCATGATTCTGGCCCTGACATCCGAGACCATGAGCAAGCCGCAGATGTACGATGCCGCTTCATCGATCATGCAGCAGAAACTGTCCCAGGTGAAGGGGGTCGGTCAGGTGTTTCTGGGTGGCAGCTCGCTTCCGGCGGTACGGGTGGAGCTGAATCCGCTCTCGCTCAGTAAATACGGCATCAGCCTTGAGAATGTGCGCAGCGTGCTTGCCAACACCAATGTCAACCGCCCCAGGGGAGAGCTGACCTCCAGTGATCGCAGCTGGGAAATTCGCGCTAACGATCAGCTGCGCAAGGCAGAGGAGTATCTGCCGCTGGTGGTTTCCTATCGTTCCGGCGCCGCAGTGCGTCTGGCCGATGTGGCCGCAGTGCGCAACTCGGTGGAGGATATTCGTTCAACGGGACTGGTCAACGGCAAACCGTCGGTAATGGTGATTATCTCCCGCCAGCCGGGTGCCAATATCATTGAAACGGTTGATAATATCCGCAGTCAGTTGCCACAGCTGGAGGCGGCCCTGCCGGCGGCAATCAAACTGTCAGTCGTGCAGGATCGAACTCCCTCGATTCGCGGGTCGCTGCGGGATGTGGAGTGGACCCTGATTACCTCCTGTCTGATGGTTGTCCTGGTGGTGTTCTGGTTTTTGCGCAACGTGCGCGCCACGCTGATCCCAGGGGTGGCGGTCGCCGTATCGATTATCGGCACCTTTGCAATGATGTATCTGTTCGGCTATTCCCTGAATAACCTTTCCCTAATGGCCTTGACAATTGCGACCGGTTTTGTGGTTGATGATGCCATTGTTGTCCTGGAAAATGTCACCCGTTACCGCGAGATGGGGCAGTCCCCGTTTCAGGCCGCCCTTTCAGGTTCCAAGGAGATCGCCTTCACTGTTCTTTCCATGAGCGTTTCGCTGGTGGCGGTCTTTATTCCGATTCTGCTGATGGGGGGGATTGTCGGTCGGCTCTTCAGGGAGTTTGCCATTACCCTTTCAACCGCCATTATGGTTTCACTGGTTGTCTCGCTGACATTGACGCCGATGATGTGCGCGACAATCCTGAAACCGGAGCAGGGACGGCGGCACGGGGTGATCTACCGGGCCAGTGAGGGGATGTTTATCTGGTTGAATACGCACTACGCCACCTCGCTGTCATGGGCGTTGCGTCATTCACGTCTGATGATGCTGATTCTGGGGATTACGCTGGCCGCAAATGTTGTTCTGTTCATGGCCGTGCCAAAGGGCTTTTTTCCGGAGCAGGATACAGGCCGGATCTCCGGTAATATCCAGGCCGCCCAGGATATCTCCTATCAGGCGATGGAGCAGAAACTGGCCCAGATTGTTAATATCATCAAGGATGACCCGGATGTGCAATTTGTCTCTGGCTTCACCGGCGGTGGCGGCGGTGGCGGATCCACAACCAATACCGGTCGCATGTTCATCAGCCTAAAGCCGTTTGAGGAGCGTCTGGCAACGGCCCAGACCGTAATCAAACGGCTGCGGAAGAAACTGTCCGGTATCCCCGGCGCAGCCACCTTTCTGCAGCCGGTGCAGGATCTGCGTGTTGGTGGCCGTGCCAGCAGCGCCCTTTACCAGTATACCTTGCAGAGCGCCAATGTAAGCGAGCTGAATGACTGGTCACAGAAGCTGCTTCAGAAGCTGCGCACTGTACCGCAGTTAGTGGATCTGAACAGTGATCAGCAGATCAAGGGGCGTCAGGCCTCGCTGGTGATTGATCGTCCGACGGCCAGCCGGATGGGGATAACACCACAGTCGATTGATAACACGCTCTATGATGCCTTTGGCCAGCGCCAGGTTTCCATCGCCTATACCCTGCTGAACCAGTACCATGTCGTTATGGAGGTGGATCCCGTATTCTGGCAGAGTCCGGAGACCCTGCGGGATATCCATGTTCCCTCCGGCAGCGGCGCCATGGTTCCACTCTCCGCCTTCACCCATTACGAGCCGAAGGCGACCTCGCTGGCGGTCAATCACCAGGGGCAGTTTCCATCGGTGACCATCTCGTTCAATCTTCCCCCCGGGGTTGCCCTGGGTGATGGTGTCAAGGCCATTGAAAAGGCAACCGCCGAAATCGGGGTTCCCGCCTCTGTACAGGGTAGCTTTCGGGGGGCTGCCCAGGCATTCCAGGCATCAAGCAAAAACCAGCCTCTTCTGATTATTGCCGCCTTGGTAACGGTTTTCATTGTCCTGGGGATCCTCTATGAAAGCTATATTCATCCAATCACGATTCTCTCCACGCTCCCCTCGGCCGGGGTCGGTGCTGTGGCAGCCTTGATGCTTTTCAGGGTTGAGCTGAGCCTGATTGCCATCATCGGCGTGATCCTGCTGATCGGGATTGTCAAAAAGAACGGGATTATGATGGTGGACTTTGCCATCGAGACTGAGCGGCGGGAGGGCAAAACGCCGGAAGAGGCGATCTACGACGCCTGTCTGCTTCGTTTCCGGCCAATCATGATGACGACAATGGCGGCGCTGCTGGGGGCATTGCCGCTGGCGCTTGGGCATGGTGTCGGCTCGGAATTGCGCTCTCCACTGGGGATCTCCATTGTTGGCGGTCTGATCTTCAGCCAGATGATGACACTATATACAACCCCGGTTGTTTATCTGTATATGGATCGCTTCAGGCTGTGGGTTCTCAGAAAGCGTGGCCGTATCTGATGCTTTTGGAAATATATCTTCAACAGAAAGGACAGTTCGATGTCCATTGTTAATCTGAAACAGCTTGTCTGTCTGATACCATTCGGCTTGCTGCTACTGCTTACCTCCTGTTCCGTCGGGCCGGATTATGTAAGACCGAATCAGGAGCTTCCCCCGGTATTCAAGGAGGATGGCAACTGGAAGATCGCCCAACCCAATGATCAGGCGTTGTCTGAGAAATGGTGGCAACTGTTCAATGACACGGTCTTGAACAGCCTTGAAGAGCAGGTTGTCGTATCAAACCAGAATGTTGCCCTTGCCGAGGCCCAGTATCGTCAGGCACGTGCCGTTGCCGAGGCAAGCAAGGCGGCCTTTTATCCGGTTATTACGGTGGGCGCCTCTGAAACCCGTGCAAGAACATCAGACAACCGCAGCCAGGGGCAGGGGACGGTTAGCTCCAATTATCTGTTGCCGGCCAATCTCTCCTGGGAGATTGATGTCTGGGGACGGATCCGCCGCTCTGTCGAGGCGAGCAGTTCCAGTTTTCAGGCCAGTGCGGCTGATTTTGCGGCAGCCAGGCTGAGTGTGCATGCCGAACTGGCCTCCGACTATTTTCAGCTGCGGGCCGTTGATGCCCAGAAACAGTATCTTGACGAAAGTATTAGTAATTATCGCCGGTCGCTGGATTTGACAAAAAATCGCTATGATGCCGGCATTGTTTCCAGGGCGGATGTCTTGCAGGCGGAGACGCTTTTGAAGAGCACCCAGGCCTCGATGGTTGATCTGGGCGTTCAGCGTGCGCAGCTGGAACATGCAATTGCCGTTCTGATCGGCAAGCCGGCCAGTTCGTTTTCCTTGCCCCCTTTGCCGCTGAATGCCAATCCCCCCCCCATTCCGGCGGTTCTGCCGTCGCAGCTTCTGGAACGCCGTCCTGACATCGCTGCGGCTGAACGGCGTATGGCCGCCGCCAATGCGCAGATTGGCGTCACCCGGGCTGCCTATTATCCAACGGTCAAACTGAGCGCCTCCATCGGTCTGGAGGCATCGGATATCGCCAAATGGATCGCCTGGCCCAGCAGGTTCTGGTCAATCGGGCCGACAATATCGGAGACAATATTCGATGGTGGATTGCGCAGCGCGCAGAATGATCAGACAGTTGCCGCCTACGATGCCACCGTCGCCAGCTATCGTCAGACCGTATTGACCGCGTTCAAGGAGGTTGATGACAACCTGGCGGCATTGAGAATTCTGGAGAATGAATCCATGGTTCAGGATGAGGCCGTTGAGGCTGCCCGGCAAACGACGGAATTGACCATGAATCAGTACAAGGCAGGGGTTGTCGCCTATTTGAATGTCATGACTGCCCAGAACACTGAATTAACCAACAGGCGAACAGCTATTGGTATTGTCGGCAGACGAATGACAGCGGCAGTTTCCCTGGTCAAGGCAATCGGCGGTGGCTGGCGGGTGGATTCCATTCTTAAGGAAAAGGGGGCCGGCGGTTCGTCCGGCAGCTGACCATATGCCGTTTGCCAGTATTGCTGGGTGAATTTTTTAACTGCCGTAAAGCCTTTTGATATAGGCTTTACGGCTTTTTTACATGATATGATTTTGCATGTTGTAAATGCCCGTTTCATCGGCTATTTTTTATAATGAATAGACTGATTCCTTTTTTTTGAAACGAGAAGGCTGGGTAAGATTATGAGTGAGATAAATCTGGGTGCCAAATTTGATCTGTTGATGGAGTTTTCCGCTATAATTAATGGTTCACTTGATACAGGTGAAATACGTCAGCGTGCGATTACTGCCGTGACAAGACTGCTGAATGCCGATGCCGCCAGTCTTTTACTGCTGGACAGGGATAGTCAGGAACTGTTTTTCGAGATGACAACCACCAGTGGCGAGAGGAATGAGGTGTTGGGTGAAATTCGACTCAAGCTTGGCGATGGAATTTCGGGCTGGGTTGCCCAGCATGGTGTTGGCGTGATTGCCAATGATGTCCAGAATGACAGCCGCTTTTATCGTGAAGCCGATCTGGCGATAACCTATGAAACCCGCACCATGGTGGTGGTGCCGGTCAAGAGTGGTGATAATGTTATCGGGGTGCTTGAGGCGGTCAACAAGCGTAAAGGTCTTTTTTCGGATGATGATCTGGAATTGTTGACCAGTCTGGCGCATCAGGTTGCCCCGGCCCTCGAAAATGCCCGTATGCATGAACTGCTGCGGGACAGTTTCTTTGGTGTCAGCATGGCCTTTGCCGAGGCGCTGGAGATGCGTGACAGCTATACTGGCGGGCATACGTTGCGGGTCAGCCGTTACAGTCATTCCATCGGTGCCAGGCTGCAGATGAACGAGAAGGAGATGGAATCGCTCTGGCTGGCGGCCATTCTGCATGATATCGGCAAAATCGGTGTCATGGACAGTGTCCTGCAGAAAACCGGTCGTCTGAACCGGGAAGAATTTGAGGAAATGAGCAAACACTCCCTCTATGGCGCGGAGATACTCAGTCATATCAAGACCCATCGCTCTGTTATCCCTGGTGTGCGCAACCATCACGAATATTATGACGGCAGTGGTTATCCCGACCAGCTCAAGGGGGAAGAAATTCCGTTGATCGCCAGAATTATTGCCGTTGCGGACGCCTTTGATGCCATGACATCCGACCGCCCTTACCGCCGTGCCCTGTCCTATAAGGAATCATTTGATGAATTGATCCGCTGCAAAGGAAAACAGTTCGATCCAGCCCTGGTGGATGCGTTTATAGCGGAATATCAAAAATAGATTCCTCGTTGGTGGCGGTTGTTGATTTATGGCTGCTCAAATGTCTTGGATTTTAGTTCAATTGCTCTTCCCAACGAATGAACCTGCCGGTTTGACTTTCATTGAATGCGTCATATCCTATTATCAGCTCTAGCTAAAAGATTGTCGGGAAAGGTAAACCATGATTGAACCCAGATTATCCGTTCAGGAATATGCTGCCCTGGTTGAACAGTCTCCAATATTGAGCTGGCGGGCCAATGTTCAGACACTCTGCGATTACTTCAATGAAAGGTGGTTATCGTTCAGAGGCCGCACCATGGAGCAGGAGTACGGCGATGGCTGGGTGCAGGGGGTACATCCGGATGATGTTGAACAGTGTGTGAAAATCTATCTGGACGCATTTGAAAAGCGGGAAATCTTTGAAATGGAATACCGCTTGATGAGATTTGACGGCGCATTTCGCTGGATATTTGACCGCGGGGTTCCCTTTTATAATGAAAACAGCGAGTTTGCCGGTTACATCGGCAGCTGTATAGATATTACCGAAAGAAAAGAAGCCCGTGAAGCCTTGCAACTCAAGCTGGAAGAAGAGATCAAAACCCTGAAGGGGATCATCCCCATTTGCTGTTATTGCCATAAAATCAGGGATGATCATGAAATCTGGCAGCGGCTGGAGACCTATATTACCGAACATTCACAGGCGATGCTCAGTCATGGTATCTGCCCGGAATGTTATGAAAAGCTGATGAAGGAACAGAACGCAGCCCAGAAGACTGATTCCGCAAAGCCCAATTAGGCAGTTTTATTTGTCATGGCGGCATGCCTGGGCCGTATGCCGTCACCTTCCCGATTCCATCTCTGTTGACTTCGTCGATCACCTGAAATATAAAACTATTTAACAGTTTCAATTAAAGCAGACTATTCAAATGATATGCAGCAACTAAGTGATTGGCCTCCCTGAGCTTGCCAAGAGGCATGCCCTTTTGCAGAAACCATGCAACCGATTTTGGGTTGCGTATTATGCCGCGTTCATAGACGATACGTCCCATCCTGTGCGTTCTGATCTCAGATATAGCGAGCATCGACGGGATTGATGGCGCTGTAAACTGCTTCAAACTAGTACCATGTAACTTTTAATATTTCGCTTGGTTTCAATATATGACATAGTGG
>CAXYUZ010000031.1:0-36261 GCA_964292275.1 uncultured Desulfuromonadaceae bacterium | reverse complement strand
TCGTGGTTAGGCATATTGCCTTGATTTGTGTGTCCGGTAAAGTATAGCCACTTCAGATGCCTTTGAGTCTTGTCTCTTTGCGATGAGCAAAAAGGGTACAAAGACCACGCTCGATGAGGTGGCAGATCAACCGGCATGTACCTTGGCCCACAACACTGTAACGAAAGCCTTCGACAAAACGCTGAAGGCGTTGGAGACGCAGGCACTCGCAGGCCGCTTTGACGATGCCTTTTCGTCGCTACGAACAGGGGCATCGCGTACGGATTGGGTTCGATCCCTTCTTGACCACCACGTGAATAACCAAAAGAGAAAGCCTCCCCAAGGCAAAAACCCCTGGTTTGAATACATTGACCCCAAAACGGTTGTAATTCGACCTAGCTATCTCCGCTCGGAGCCTCCGGCGAAGGCCGGCGGCTATGTCCACCAGTACCGGACACAGCCGCTATGGTCCTTTGTACGAGATTTGGGTAAGGGAGGAGATTAAGAGATGGCAAAACAAAATGGTAAAGACGTCTCAGCCAAACTGGTTGAAGCATGGCAGGCGCCAATTGAAGGTGGTGACCCCGTCGGCTGCGTTGCCACCACCTTCACCTTATCCCCCGCATTTTTTGAAGAAGACTGTCTTTGCCGCTTCCTCAACATGCAGACTGACCCGGCTGAAGATGGTGCTGCGTACCTTATTGAGCGGGAAGAGAAAATGGCGAGCCTCCGGTGCGCTGCGGTTCTTGCCGATACTGAACATTGCCGGGGGATTCGCAGTCTTCGCTGGGATCTGCTCTCCGCACGTGTGCCCAGTGGAATACTTCATGCGAAAATATCACTCCTGCATTGGACGAACCAGATACGGCTCATCGTGAGCTCTGGGAATCTCACAGAGGAAGGTTATCGTAAAAATCAAGAGGTCTTTGGCATTCTAGACTATCACGAAGGAAGCGATGCTCCGCTAGCCTGCTTGCGCGAGATTACTGTTTTCTTGGGTGAAGCGGTAGGTTACGCTGGTACCCCATCAAAAGTGACAAAACGGTGGCTCTCGTTCCTAGAAGGGGTTAATGTAACAGCTTCAGGCTGGGGCATTACCGCTAGTTATTCAGGCAAAAAGACGCTCCGCGTTCACCCTGTACTTACTGGTCCAGGGCGAAAAAGCTCATTTGAGCAACTTATCAATTATTGGCCCGAAGGGGTACGGCCCTCTGAAGCTATCGTGACCAGTCCGTTCTTCGACAAACCGGGTTCACCCAATATTCCTGCAATAAAAATATGGGAACTCCTTCGAGCAAGGGGTGCGGCCAAAGTCACCTTCAACGTGGTTGCTGATGAGGTTGAGCCCTCAGGGACGCTTCTGCTGCGTGCCCCTGAGGAACTGAAGCACGCGACACCAAGCCAGCGGCAGAGCACCAAGACGGTTATCCGTTTGCTCAAAGAAAATAAGGATGGTAAAAATATCCGACCTCTTCACATGAAGAGCATCTTCCTGGAAGGGGCCGACTGGGTTGCCTACCTTATAGGTTCGGGGAATTTCACCACGGCAGGGCTTGGCTTGGGCCACCGCAGGAACCTTGAGGCCAACCTACTATATCTGACTTCCTCTTCCGGGAACCTCAAAGCCGAAAAAACGTTGCGATTAGCTCTCCCCAATGGGGCGCATGTCCCGAAAGGATGTGATCTGCGCTGGGTTGTTGCTGACCCTGCTGGTCTGGACGAGACCAGCCCCGATCACATTCCCTTACCGCCTTTTTTCGATCAAGCCATATACCGGAGCATTGAGGGAAAGGCAGCGGTTGCCCTTACGTTTACCGAGAACTCTCCATCTGGTTGGAGACTCAACTGCGAAGATATAGCCGATTCATGCTTTCTTGATGAGGAGACATGGAAGCAAAAGGGGCGTCCCAAAGAAGCCCTGCTCGATTGGCCACGCTTGCTTCCGCCTTCAGGCTTTCATGTCAGTTGGGGGGCGGAATTCAAATCGTGGTTACCAGTCAATCTGGAGCAAGCCTTAAGCCTCCCGCCACCTGCTGAGCTAAGGGACCTGCCGTTGGAAATCCTCTTGCGGGCGCTTACGAGCGCGCTCCCTTTGCACGTCATCCTCGCAAATCACCTCCGGAAAAAGAAAACGGGGTCAGATGAAAAGCCGGAGCAAGCAATCGACCCCCACAAGAAAGTCGATACCTCTGCCTTCTTGCTCCAGCGCACACGCCAGGTCGGCGCAGCCCTTCGGGGGCTAAAAGAGAGGCTTGAGCGACCAGTGCCCTCCAAGGAAGCCCTTGATTGGCGACTGCGAGGGCCTGTCGGCATTTCAGCCTTGGCAAAAGCCATGAGTGAAGCCGCAAAAAGTGAAGAGGAGCGTTGTTTCTTGCTTACGGAGCTCTATTTGGAGCTTTCAAGGGTTATCCCGGGCTCAGCCCCTGGGTTTGTACCACCCGGTGAGGTGTGTAGTGAATTGCAAGCCATGGGATTAGAACTCGCGAAACTAGCCACACGCAAGGTCAAAACCCTGGATCCTTCCATGAGAAAGTATGTGCATGCGGCCTTCAAGGAGTTGAACCGATGAGCTACACCTATCCCTTGTCGCCCGATTTGAATATGCAGGGTGCCGGCAGAGTCTCTGCCAATGATGCTGCCAGGCAGAGCACTACTGCCTCGGAAATTCTCAACCGATTCACCCTACAACCTGGGCTCATATTGGCTGACGAAGTCGGTATGGGAAAGACCTTCGTCGCACTGGCTGTCGCTGTATCCGTGGCGCTTGGGGACAAGGAGCGCCGACCCGTCGTGGTCATGGTGCCACCTTCACTGAAAGAGAAATGGCCCCGCGACTTCACGACATTCACCAATAGATGCATACTTGGCGAGGCTGCCTCGAAATTGACATGCGCGACTGCGGAATCTGCGGTTGAATTCCTAAAGCTTCTTGATGACCCTGTTGAGCGCAGAGCCTCCGTAATCTTCCTCACACATGGCGCAATGAGCCCGCAGAAAAAACTGCAGGATGGTTGGGTCAAATTGGCGATCATCCAGCGGGCGCTCAAGTACCGGAAAGAAGCTGACAAAATCCGCATCGCTGTGGGTCGCTTTGCCGGTGAACTTCTCCGCATGCGATGGATTACGCAGCAGAATGACAGTGTCTGGGAGAAGTTGCTGGCAGCGGACCCGAAGAAATGGACTGAAATTCTCAAGAAGCACGGCGTCAAACTCGCGAATGTAACCAACCCTGATGATGACCCTGTCCCAGAGGCAATTTTAGAAGCAATCGAGGGGGCGGACCTGAATGATGTTTATGCAAGCCTAGCTAGCATCCCAATACATAGAACAAAAACATTCGAAAGCCGTCTGGCCGAAGCCCGCGAAGTAATCGGTGATAGTGTTTCTGGGCTTTGGGTGAAGTGCATAACGGGTCTTTTGTTAAAACTACCTCTTTTAATTCTTGACGAAGCACACCACCTCAAGAACCCTAGCACCCGTTTGGCCTCCCTCTTCCAATCACAAGAGGCAAAGGACGACGCTGACGAAGTTACGAAGGGCCCTTTGGCGGGAGTCTTCGAGAGGATGCTTTTCTTGACGGCCACACCCTTCCAGTTGGGTCACTACGAACTGTGCTCGGTCTTGCAGCGCTTTGACGGCATCGCCTGGGATTCCCCCAGCTCCCCGAGGGTATCTCGGCAGCAATTCACTGCCGAATTGAAAATGCTTTCTACCAAGCTCGACGCCGCGCAGATGGCAGCAGCCCGTCTTGATCGCGAGTGGGGGAAGCTTTCGAGCACTGACCTTTGGGCCGATGGAGAGCATAGTGAGTGTGTTGACGCATGGTGGAAAAAAGCAAGGACTGGAACACCGCTCACACCCGCCGGGAGTGAGGTGATGAAATGTTTTGAAGAAGTCATGGCAAAGATGCAGGAAGCTGAAAATGAACTCCGCCCACACGTAATCAGACATCTGCGTTCCCGCACGCTTTTCAAGCCTCATGAGGGGAAACCTCGTCGTATGAGGCATGCTGGCAGGTCGATTCTTGACGACGGCACAGCTGACAATGCCCCTGGGCTTTCCATAGACAAGGGTTCCGTTCTCCCCTTCCTTTTGGCTGCACGAGTTTCGTCACTGAACCCTACAGCCAGGCCGGTGTTCGGTGAGGGCCTCGCTTCAAGCTATGAGGCCTTCATCCATACCCGAAAAGCTGAAGGGGCGGCAGCACGTGATAGCGATGATGATCTGGAAGGCAAAGCGCCACTTAGCTCAGCTTCTGCGGAATGGTATCTGAACCAACTGGAAACCTGTCTGCCACGCGGTGAAGGTGGAAGCTTTATGGCTCATCCAAAGGTCGAAGCGACTGCGCAGAAAGCTGTCGAACTCTGGAGTGCTGGGGAGAAAGTTGTCATCTTCTGCCACTACCTGGCAACCGGTCGAGCTTTGCGCAACCGGATTTCCGAGGCCATATCTGCTCAAATCCGCCAACTCGCGGCCAAGCGGCTTGGTTGCTCGCCGCAGGAAGCAGAAGAGGCGCTAGAAAGAATTGGAAAGCGCTTCTTCGATGAAGATTCCCCCGTGCGACGTGCTTTTGACCAGAGGGTCGAGAAGATGTTGGCCGATTATCCAGTACTCAAATCTCATACATCGGACCTCACGGAGATAACACGGAGGTTTGTGCGTACACCTTCCTTTCTGGCGAGGTTCTTCCCTCTTTCGAAAGAACGCCTCTCGGAAAGGGAGGTGGTCGAGCTGTTCCAGACCTCGGATCGGTCAAACATGACACTGGAGAAAATTCTGAAGGATTTTTTCAAGTTTCTTTCCGAGCAGTCTGAAGCGGAGCAGGCAGCCTACGTGAGAGCACTCGAAAGCATTCAGACCGGTTCGCACGCACAACGGGATGCCATGCGCTCATTTTCGGAGGAAGAGAGGGTTGCGCTAGGTTCAAAAGCTCTTCTTCTGCCGAATGTCCGACTGGCAAACGGCGAAACACGGCAAGACGCCCGGCAGCGCTTGATGCTGACTTTCAACACCCCCTTTTACCCCGAGGTGTTGATCGCAAGTATGATCATGGCTGAAGGGGTTGATCTCCATCTGAACTGCCGCCACATCATTCACCACGATCTTTGCTGGAATCCAAGTACACTTGAACAGCGCACGGGACGCATTGATCGCATCGGTGCCAAGGTAGAACGTTGCGGTGAACCGATTCGTGTGTATTTACCCTACATATCTGAAACTCAAGACGAGAAAATGTACCGTGTTGTCATGGATAGAGAGAGATGGTTCAAGGTTGTCATGGGTGAGGACTACAAGTCAGAAGTTGGGGTTACGGATAAAATTGCTGAAAGGCTATTATTCCCTGATGAGGCAGCTCAAGAGCTAATGTTGGATCTTAGGGTTGTTCGAGATGCGGTTTAATACCCCTAAATCGATGCTCTTTGTTGATGAATAATACGGAGGCCACATGCGCGGACGCAGAATGAAAAAATTATTCGATGCCATTAACCTGCTGGCGCAACCATGCGGCACGACCATCAAGGATCTGGCAAAGTGCCTTGAAACAACTGAACGGCAGGCCTACCGCACCATTGATACCATTCAGGATGATTTCTGTTTTGTAGTTACAAAAGAGCAGCCTCTGTTCGGCAGCGAGGTGCGTCATTACCTGAAGGAAAAGGATCAGATTACCAGCTTCAAGAATATGAAGGTTGCCGATCTGAACCTGTCTTTGACCGAGGTGATAGCACTTTATTTCCTGAAAGGACACGCCCGCCTGTATCAGGGGACTGGAATAGAAACCGAGATCAACCGGGCCTTTGCCAAGCTGGATACCTTTGTCCCGGACGGTTTTGAAAAGCGCCTGAAAAAAGTAAAATCTCTCTTCAGTGCGTCGGCGCAATTTACAAAGGACTACAGCAACAAGGAAAAAATCATCGATGACCTGACAGAGGCGATACTTCAACAGAAGAGCTGCCGGATAGAATACCATTCCTTCGGGGATGACAAGATCAAGAACTTCAATATCGATCCGCTCAGTTTTTTTGAACGTAACGGCGGACTTTACCTGTTCATTCGCTCCACATCATACGGTGATATCAGGGTTCTGGCTGTAGAAAGAATACAAAACATTTCGATTATGGATTCAACATTTGACTATCCGAAAGACTTCGAACCGGACGCTCTTCTGGAAAACGCCTTTGGAATCTACTATGACGATCCGATCACCGTGAAGGTCAGGTTTCCAGCGGGGCAGGCCCGCTACATCCAGGAGCGCCGCTGGGCCAAGGAGCAGGAGATCACCAACTTGCCGGACGGTTCAATCATCCTGACCATGAGCACCTCCGGCTGGTACGATGTGAAACGCTGGATTCTCTCCTTCGGCCCCGACGCGGAACTTCTGGAACCGGAAGAGATGCGTGAGGAGCTGCACAATGCAGCCAGAAAGATGGCTGCATTGTACAGGTAGCCCCGAGGAACTTCAGGAACCAAAGCCGATCTGCTGCCTGGTCCCCTCTTTGACGGCACACTCCTTCTGAAGCTGTTCATAGAGGCTTCCTGGTGAGGCGGGCAGATCCCAAAGCTCGAACTGACGTGCTGCCACCGCAAAATCGCCAGGGGTCAATCTTTCCAGCCTCCGAACCCTGTTCTCCCACTCTTCGATACCATCATAACACCCGCCCAACCGTTCCAGTTCCTGACGGAACATCTGCCATCTCTGCCCGGGATTGAGCGGATTGAACCTGACCTTGAAGGCAAAGCGCCGGAGACTGGCCTGATCCAGTTTCTCCATCAGGTTTGTCGTACAGACAAAAACTCCCTCGAATGTCTCCATCTGTGTCAGCAGTTCATTGACCTGCGTTACCTCCCAGCTCCTCTGGGCATCACGCCGGTCAGCCAGGAAGCTGTCGGCCTCGTCCAGGACAAGAACGGCATCCTGGTCACGGGCTTCGGTGAACATCGCCGCAATATTCTGTTCAGACTCCCCTACCCATTTGCTGAGTATATCGGATGCACGCTTCAAAATAAGTGGTTTACAGATTTCATCGGCCATATGGCGTGCAAGTTCGCTCTTGCCAGTACCGGCAGCCCCGTAAAAACAGAAGGTACCCTGCGGCCGCCGTGTTACCCCGTGGATGATTGCAGCAATATCGATATCCGTGTTCAGAAATTCAAGGTTATATCCGGTTCTCCGAACTGTGCGGTTTGGCTTGCGCCTCTGCCCAAGCAGGGCTGAGCTACGCTCGAGCGTCTGCTCAATCAGCTGGATTGCGCGGAGGTTGTTTCCGCCGCTGGCAATCGCGGCAACCTTTGCCGCACGGTCAAGTTGTCCCGGTGTGATTTCATCATTACCGGCGATTCTCTCCAGCATCGCACGCGGAGGATCAAAACGGCCCAGGTGATACTCGGCTATATTTACCCGCACAGCGAGTGGCGGAACAGAGAATGCAACCGAATAGTCGAAACGGCGCAGATAGGCAGGATCGATATGGCCGATACGGTTACTGATCCAGACGGCCGGTACCGGATTCCGTTCCATTGTCCGGTTTACCCAGGCCTTCCCGCCGCTTTTCCCCCCTCCGTCTTCATCAACCAAGAAACTTAACATGCCTAAGTCAGCCGGGAAGACATCCTCAATCTCATCAAACATCAGAATGGCATTGCTGGTTCTGGCCAGCAGCCGCTGACAGAAGTTATATGCCCTCAATCGTGAAGCCCCCTTGATCGGGTCACCATCTTCATCAGAAAATGCTATCTCATACAGATCTGCACCGATCTCTGCCGCCAGAGCCTGGACGAATTCAGTTTTACCAACCCCCGGCCGGCCATGAAGCATAACATTGACACCTGTAGTCCCCTCGGCAAGCACGTTTGTGAGATAATCACGCATCACAACAACATCACTTTTCATGTGCGGGAAATTATCCAGTGTCAATGTTGGCGAAGAGGCCCGTTTGATGAACCTGCCGTAAAGCTCCTCGGTACTCAAATCTGGGGTCAACAGCAGAGAACTCAGTCCACTGATCAGGTCAATCTTATCCTCAAGATCAACCACCCCGTTGTCAACCCGCATCAAACCCGTAGTGACAAGGATACTCTCTCCGCCGATGGAGGCCCGCAAATCACCCTCGGATACACCGGTAATCCCGGAGATAATCTGGCAAAAGAGCTGATTTGACACTTTTTCGCATTGCGGAGAAATTGCACGTTTAAACTGCGAGAACAGATCCAATGCCGATGCAAAGAGCAGCAAGCACTGGTCGGCACTGTTCAGCCCGATCAGTTCCGCCAGCAGTTCGATATTCTCGCACAGTACCAAACGATCCGCTATCCTGGTCTTATGCAGCGCTGCCAACCGCTGTTCGAGGATCTTTTTACACAGCTGCCTTGTCGCAAAGGGAATGGAATCATCGTCATCTACATCTCCCTCATTCTGCTCTAAAGGACCGGAAATACCGGTTAAGGTCAAAAATTCATCATCCAGAAAAATATCCGGCCATTGCCCCTGCTTGACAGGGCGATACCACTCCAAAATGAGGGCCATCTCCAGCAACCAGGTGCCGAGTAATGTCGTATACTCGCCCGCCACCTTATCGATCCGTTTTCCCCTGTTGGCACGATTCCGTTTTCTGAAAAATTCCGGTTTCATATCCGCTCCTGCAATGCAATGGTTTGTTATTCTTGAAATAACTATATCCGTGTGCATTGACATAATTGGACAATTACACCCATCAAACAAGAAACGGGCCCACTTTTCAGCGGACCCGTCTTTTATCAATATAAATTTCACAAAGAGATTATGGTAACTCTGTTTCACCCATCAGGAAGCGGTCACACTCGCGTGCTGCACCGCGCCCTTCGTTGATGCCCCAGACGATCAGGCTCTGACCACGTCGGCAGTCGCCGGCGGCAAATACGCCCGGGATGTTGGTGCTGAACTTGCCATGCTCCGCCTGGATGTTGCTGCGCGGATCACGGTCCAGACCGAGGGCATCGAGCAAACCCTGTTCAGGTCCCAGGAAGCCCATGGCGAGCAGTACCAGTGAGGCAGGACGTACCTGCTCTGTTCCAGGAACAGGTGCCGGTACAAACTGCCCTTTTTCATTCTTCTTCCACTCAACCTGAACGGTATGAACGGCCTTGACATTGCCGTCGGCATCCCCCTCGAATCTGGTTGCAGTGGTCAGATATACGCGCGGATCGGCACCGTAACGTGCGGCGGCCTCTTCCTGACCGTAATCAACCTTGAGTACCTTCGGCCATTCCGGCCATGGATTATCCCCGGCACGCTCCTGCGGTGACTGGGGCATGATCTCAAGCTGGGCTACACTGGTACAGCCGTGGCGCAGTGAGGTACCTACACAGTCAGTACCGGTGTCGCCACCGCCGATGATGATGACATCCTTATCCTTGGCAGAGATGATCTCGGCAGCCGGATTGAGAACCGATTTGGTGTTGGCGGTCAGGAAGTCCATGGCAAAGTGGATCCCCTTCAGCGAACGCCCTTCGATCGGCAGGTCACGCGGCTGGGTAGAACCGGTGGCAATTACAACGGCATCAAAATCCGTACGCAGTTTTTCAGCCGGGTAAGCGGCGCCACCAACCTCGGTATTGCATACGAAGCTGATTCCCTCTTCCTCCATCAGCTTGATGCGGCGCAGAACAACCTCGCGCTTGTCGAGCTTCATGTTCGGAATTCCGTACATCAGCAGACCGCCGGGGAGGTCGGCACGTTCAAACACGGTCACGCTATGACCGGCCTTGTTCAGCTGGGCCGCCGCCGCAAGGCCTGCAGGGCCGGAACCGACAACGGCAACCTTCTTGCCGGTGCGGACCTTCGGTGGCCTGGCTGCAATCCACCCCTCCTGAAATGCACGGTCGATGATGCTGACCTCGATATTCTTGATGGTTACCGGTGGATCATTGATACCAACCGTACAGGCGCCTTCACATGGTGAAGGGCATACGCGGCCGGTGAACTCCGGAAAGTTGTTTGTACGGAGCAAACGTTCCAACGCCTGCTTCCAGAGACCACGGTAAACCAGGTCGTTCCACTCCGGAATCAGGTTGTTGATCGGGCAGCCGCTGGCCATGCCGCTAAGCAGATTGCCGGTATGACAAAACGGGATGCCGCAATCCATGCAGCGTGCGCCCTGAGTGCGCAGCTTTTCCTCTGACATGTGCAGATGAAATTCGTTCCAGTCCTTGACGCGCTCCTGCGGATCGCGATCCGCAGGGAGCTCCCTAAGGTATTCCATAAAGCCGGTTGGTTTTCCCATAGTCGTTTCCTATATCGTAAAGTTATTTGATAATCCGTTCAAATCAGGCCTTGCTGTTCTCTTCAAACGCCGCTGCAAGTGCATCATCGCCGCTCAAGCCAGCCGCTGTAGCCTTGGCAACTGCCTGGAGTACACGCTTATAATCCTTAGGCATAACCTTGATGAACTTTGCAGAATATCCGGCCCAGTCTGCCAGTATGGCAACGGCCTTCGGACTGCCGGTGCGTTCAGCATGCTGTGAAATCATTTCGTGAACCGTTGTCAGATCGGCATCGTCCAGGGTTTCCAGTGCAGACATTTCGGTGTTGCAGTGTCCGGCAAAATCACCCTTTTCATCCAGAACATAGGCAACGCCGCCGCTCATACCGGCTGCAAAGTTACGTCCGGTTGTACCGAGAACAACCACGTTACCGCCGGTCATATATTCACAACCATGGTCACCGACGCCTTCAACAACGGCATTGACGCCGGAGTTACGTACACAGAAACGCTCGCCGGCCATACCGCGGATATAAACGGTACCACTGGTGGCACCGTAGAGCGCCACGTTACCGGTGATGATGTTCTCCTCCGATTTGAAGGTTGATACCGCCGGTGGATAGAGAACGATGGTACCACCGCTGAGCCCCTTGCCCAGATAGTCGTTGGCATCGCCAACGAGTTCAAGTGTCATCCCCTTTGGTACGAATGCGCCGAAGCTCTGACCGGCAGAACCGTTAAAGCGCAGGTGAACGGTCCCCTCCGGCAGGCCGTCTTTACCGTGATTACGGGTAATTTCATTACCGACGATGGTGCCGACAACGCGATCAATATTGGTGATCGGAAGTTCAGCAAATACCTTCTCACCCTTTCCAATGGCCGGCTGACAGATATCGAGCAGCTTGGTGATATCCATGCACTTCTCAAGACCATGATCCTGTGACTCGATGCAGTAGGTGCTGTTGGACGGCGATTTTTCCGGTGTGTAAAGAATATTGGAGAAATCAACACCCTTTGCCTTCCAGTGCTCAACACCCTGTTTCTGCTCCAGATCGCGAACCTGACCGACCATCTCGTTGAATGTGCGGTAACCAAGCTGCGCCATGATCTCACGTACTTCCTGGGCAACAAAACGCATATAGTTAACAACGTACTCCGGCTTGCCGCTGAATCTGGCGCGAAGCGCCGGATCCTGTGTAGCAACACCGGCAGGACAGGTATTGCTGTGACATACACGCATCATCACACAACCGAGGGTAACCAGCGGCGCTGTTGCAAAACCGAATTCCTCTGCACCCAGCAGTGCTGCAATGGCAACGTCACGGCCGGTTTTCAGCTGACCGTCAACCTCAATAACGATACGGCTGCGCAGGTTGTTCAGCATAAGTGTCTGGTGTGTCTCCGCCAGACCGAGCTCCCATGGCAGACCGGCATGTTTGATACTGGAGAGCGGCGATGCACCGGTACCGCCGTCGAAACCGCTGATCAAAACGGTATCGGCATGGGCCTTGGCAACACCGGCGGCAATCGTGCCGACACCGACCTCGGAAACCAGCTTGACGCTGATACGGGCGCGACGGTTGGCATTCTTCAGGTCATGGATCAGTTCGGCAAGATCCTCGATGGAGTAGATATCATGGTGCGGAGGAGGAGAAACAAGACCAACACCCGGTGTAGTGTGGCGTGTCTTGGCAACCCACGGATAAACCTTGGAGCCAGGCAGCTCGCCACCCTCGCCCGGTTTTGCACCCTGTGCCATCTTGATCTGAATCTCTTTGGCGTTGCTCAGGTAATGGCTGGTTACACCGAAACGACCGGAGGCAACCTGCTTGATGGCACTGTTTTTGGAATCACCGTTCTCGTTAGTCCAAGTGAAACGGGCTGGATCTTCGCCACCCTCACCGGTATTGGAACGGCCACCGATACGGTTCATGGCGATTGCCAGCGCCTCATGGGCCTCCTGGCTGATCGAACCGTAGGACATTGCACCGGTCTTGAAACGCTTCATGATCGCTTCCACCGGTTCAACCTCATCGATGGAGACCGGGGTACGCTTTTTGAAGTCAAGCAGACCACGCAGTGTGTAGTGACGATTGCTTTGCTCGTCAATCAGTGTCGAGAATTTTTTGAACTCCTCGTAATCGTTGTTACGGGTGGATTTCTGCAGCGACTGAATGGTAAGCGGATTGAAGAGATGCTCTTCTCCATCCTTACGCCACTGGTACTGTCCGCCCGGCTCCAGTGTGGTCTCCGGGGCAACACGCTGCGGATACGCCTTACGATGTCTGACCAGCAGCTCTTCGGCAAGGCCGTCCAGATTTGTACCGCCGATACGCGACGGTGTTCTGCTGAAATATTTATCAATTACATCATCATGCAGACCGACGGCCTCAAAGATCTGGGCACCGCGATAGCTCTGTACGGTGGAGATACCCATCTTGGCCATGGTTTTAACAACACCTTTAACGGAGCCCTTGAGGAAGTTCTTGACAGCCTTCTTGTGATCCACACCCGGAAGCATCCCCTGCTCGATCATGTCATCCAGGGAGTCAAACGCCAGATACGGGTTAACGGCATTGACACCGTAGCCGAGCAGTACGGCAAAGTGATGTACGGCACGTGGCTCGCCCGATTCAAGCACCAGGGAAACACGGGCACGGATATCGTTGCGGATCAGGTAGTGATGCAGACCGGAAACCGCCAGCAGCGAAGGAATGGCAGCCATCTCCTGATTTACGCCGCGGTCGGAGAGGATCAAAATATTGGCGCCGTTTTCAATCGCCTTGGCAGCAGCGCTGAACAGGGCGTCAAGGGCCGCCTCCATACCTGCTGCGCCGTCAGCGGCCTTGAACAGCATGGAAATGGTCTTGGACTGGAAGCCTTCCTTGTCAAGCGCACGCAGCTTGGCCAGTTCGTCGTTGGAGATGATCGGCTGTTCCAGTTCCACCATACGAGCACTGGCGGCGGTAGGCTTGAGCAGGTTTGATTCCGAACCGATCAGTGTGGTCGTTGAGGTAATGATCTCCTCGCGGATCGGGTCGATCGGCGGATTGGTAACCTGCGCAAACAGCTGGTGAAAATAGTTGAACAACAGCTGCGGCTGATTGGAAAGCACGGCCAGAGGTGTATCGGTACCCATGGAGCCGAGCGGCTGGGCACCGCTCTTGGCGGTTGGTCCCAGGATCACATCCTGGTCCTCAAAGGTATAGCCGAATGCCTGCTGGTTCTGTACTAGAGCCTCACGGTCAAGGGCAGGTGTCTCGACCTTTGCCTCAGGCAGTTCGCTGAGGATCAGACGGTTACCTGACAGCCAGTCACCATATGGCTCAACCGCTGCAAGCTGCTGCTTGATCTCTTCATCGGGAATAATGCGACCCTGTACGGTATCAACCAGGAACATCTTGCCCGGCTGCAGACGACCCTTCTTGACCACCTTTTCAGGCTCGATCGGCAGAACACCCGCCTCGGAGGCCATAACCACCATATCATCACTGGTAATGTAGTAACGGCACGGACGGAGACCGTTTCTGTCCAGTGTGGCGCCGATGCTGAGTCCGTCGGTAAAGGCAACCGCTGCAGGGCCGTCCCACGGCTCCATCAGACATGAATGGTATTCATAGAAGGCACGTTTTTCCTTGCTCATCCCCTCATGGTTTTCCCACGGCTCAGGAACCATCATCATCACCGCATGGGGCAGCGAACGACCGGTCATAACCAGCAGTTCCAGACAGTTGTCGAACATGGCCGAGTCAGAGCCGTTGGCATTGATGATCGGCAGAACGCGATTAATGTTGTCGCCAAACTCTTCGCTTTTGAAGAGCGACTGACGGGCATGCATCCAGTTTACGTTACCGCGCAGGGTGTTGATCTCGCCGTTGTGTGCCATGTAGTGGTACGGATGGGCGCGATCCCAGCTCGGGAATGTGTTGGTGGAGAAACGTGAATGTACCAGGGCAAGTGCAGAAACCATATCCGGATCACGCAGGTCAGGATAGTAACGGTCCACCTGTGCCGGCATCAGCATACCCTTGTAGATAATGGTTCTGGTGGAGATACTGGAGACATACCAGAAGCTGTCATCACCAGTATCGCGAATTTCGTGGATAGCACGCTGATTGATGATATACAGCTTGCGATTGAAGGCCGCCTCATCACAAGAGGCATCATTACACTTCAGGAACAACTGCCTTACAAACGGCTCGCCCTCCTTGGCGGTGTTGCCGAGCAGGTAATTGTCGGTGGGTACATCACGCCAACCGATAACGGTCACACCCTCCTGGGCGACGATACGTTCCATACGACTGGTCGCATTGTTACGCTCATCAGGATTCGGTGAAGTAAACACCATGGCAACGCCGTATTTACCCAACTCAGGCAGTTCCATACCCTGTTCTGCACAAACCTTGCGCATAAATGCGTCTGGTATCTGAAGCAGAATACCGGCACCATCACCGGTGTTGTGTTCGCTACCGACGGCACCGCGATGGTCAAGGTTGGTCAGAACAGTCAACGCCTGCTGAACAATCTCATGTGTCTTCTTTCCGGTAATGTTGGCGACAAAACCGACACCACAGGCATCGTGCTCAAATTGTGGATCATAAAGACCCTGCTTCTTTGGCAATCCATTTGTTTTCATATTGCAACCTTTGTTAAATAATGTAGTTCTGTAACGACTTATTGTTTTAATAGCTATCGAATCATAAACGAGTCTGTCGGCAGGCTTGACATAACGAGTGTGTAAGCACCCCGACCAACCCATTTTCAAAGCAAGGAACATGCCTAATCATGGATTCAGATATTATTCAATCATCGCAACTGGATATAATACCGTAATTCGCTGATAAAACAATTGCTGTAACGCATTTATAAATTAAAATTTGGTCACACCCTGCAGATGATATCCAGACCACAGTGGCCACAGTGTTTTAAATATACTCAACTAAGTAACACAACAATCAAAATCAGGTTATCCCATCCATACAGCAGGTGATGACGCTTGACTTTATTTGACGGCATATGCTATGGAATTTCCATAAATTCAATAGTTTATTCTAATTAGTTATTCAGATTAGTTTTATTCTTCCGCTATTAAAAATTTCATCTCCGAATGTCTTTATCGGGGATCCATGATTTCGGACAGTTAAAAGCTGGATTCCCCGATCAGAAGCGCCTCGGAAATGACCGTTTTTATGACCAGCGGAAGATTGGCGCTAATCTGGTTAGTTATTGATTTAATTCCGTTGCAATCTTATTGCGCACAGAATTTTCAAACAGTCATCACCAATATCACAAGCTAGCGGAGGCTATTGCAATGCCGCAACAGATCACATTGACAGTCGGAGGACTGCTGGAGAGCATGGCTCACCGCTTTCCCAACCATGAAGCACTCGTCTACCCTGAACGGGGAATCCGATACACATACAGCCAACTGAACGACATCTGCCGCAACATCGCCAGAGGGCTGTCAGGCATGGGAATCAAAAAGGGAGACAACGTCTCGATCTGGGCCTATAACGTCCCTGAATGGGTGATCCTCTCCTTCGCCACTGCCAAGATCGGGGCGATTCTGGTAACAATCAATACAAACTACAAGTCCGCCGAACTTGAATACATCCTGCAGCAATCCGATTCAACGACCATCTTTGCCGTACGCTCATTCAAGGATCTTGACTACGTTCAAACACTCTATGATGTCATACCTGAATTGCACGAAAGTACGCCTGGCAAACTGGACTGCCCCAAATTACCCTTCCTGAAAAACGTCGTCATCATCGATCCTGAGACACCGGCCGGCATGTTCAATTACAACCAGATTGCCAACCATGATGGCAGCATCACGGAGGAGGATCTGACTGCAATCGAGTCCTCCCTCGACTGTCATGAGACGATCAACATGCAGTACACCTCCGGCACGACCGGCTTCCCCAAAGGGGTTATGCTCAGCCACTTCAACATCATCAACAACGGTTTCAACATCGGCGAATGCATGAAATTCACTGAAAAAGACCGCCTCTGCATACCGGTGCCGTTTTTCCACTGCTTCGGCTCGGTGCTGGCGATCATGGCCAGCGTCACCCACGGAACCACCATGATTCCGGTGGAGATATTTGATCCACTGAAGGTACTCAAGACACTGGACAGCGAAAAATGCACCGCCGTACATGGTGTGCCGACCATGTTCATTGCCGAACTGCAGCACCCCGATTTCCACAAATTTGACCTGAGCAGCATGCGTACCGGAATCATGGCCGGTTCAAACTGTCCGATCGAGATAATGAAACGGGCGGTCAACGAGATGAACATGACCGAGATCACCAGCGTCTACGGCCAGACCGAATCATCACCCGGGATCACCCAGACCAGCACTGACGATTCGATTGAGTTGCGGGTCTCAACGGTTGGGCGGGTTCTGCCGGGAGCCGAGGTCAAGATCATCGACATCGAGACCGGCGACGCCCTGCCCCCCGGAAAGCAGGGCGAACTCTGCGCCAGGGGCTACATGGTCATGAAGGGTTATTACAAGATGCCGGAGGAGACTGCCAAGGTCATTGACTACGACAAATGGCTGCACACCGGCGACTTGGCCATCATGGACGACAACGGCTACTTCAAGATCACCGGACGCATCAAAAACATGATCATCCGCGGCGGTGAAAATATCTATCCACGGGAGATCGAGGAATTTCTCTACACGAATCCCAAGGTATCCGACGTGCAGATCTATGGCGTACCGGACCAGAAATACGGCGAACAGGTCATGGCCTCGGTAATCCTCAAACAGGGCGTGGAGATGACCGAGGAAGAGCTGAAGGATTACTGCCGCAACAGAATTGCAAATTACAAGATTCCGAAATACATCAAATTTGTCGAATCATTCCCGATGACGGCATCGGGCAAAATCCAGAAATTCAAGATGCGTGAAATGGCGATCAAGGAACTTGCTCTGGAATAAGATGCAAAAAAATATTTTTACATTATAATCACGGGGACAATCTGTTTTACCAACAATCCTGAGGAGGATTAAAATGGGTCTATGGGACAAGCTTAAAGCGGAACTGATTGATATTGTCGAATGGCTTGACGACACAAACAACACATTGGTCTACCGTTTTGAACGCCGTGACAACGAGATAAAATACGGCGCCAAACTGATTGTACGCGAAGGGCAGATGGCGGTTTTCATCAACGAGGGGCAGCTGGCCGACGTATACAAACCAGGCACCTACACGCTGGAAACCCAGAACATGCCTATCCTGACCACACTGAAGGGATGGAAGTACGGTTTCTCCAGCCCATTCAAGGCCGAGGTTTATTTCTGCAGCACACGCCAGTTCACCAACCTGAAATGGGGCACCCCCGGACCGGTGACCATGCGCGATGCGGAATTCGGGGCTGTGCGCGTCACCGCATTCGGTCTCTATTCGATCAAGATCAAGGATCCGTCTGTTTTCATCCGTGAGATCGTCGGAACCGACGGCAACTTTACGACCGACAGCATCGAAGACAACCTGCGCGGCAAGGTCGGCACACGGATCAAAGAGGTCATGCCGGATGCCGGCATCCCGATCATTGACCTGGAGGGCAAGGTCATTCAGCTCGGCGAGACACTAAAGGAACGCATCGCGCCGGCCTTTGCAGCGTTCGGCCTTGATCTGACCGAGGTGCAGGTTCAGGACATCGGACTACCGGAGGAGGTTGAACGGGCGATTGACAAGGCTGGTGCCATGCGGGCCATCGGCAATATGCAGATGTACACCCAGTACGAAACCGCAAGCTCAATCAATGATGCGGCCAACAACCCTGGCGGCCTGGCCGCTGCCGGTGTCGGCGTCGGCATGGGTTTTGGCATGGGGGGCCAGATGGCCGGCGCAATGGGTGGCATGTTCAACAGCCAGTCCCAGCCACAAGGGGGACCAGCCGCACCACCACCCCTTCCGCCGCAGGTTCAGTTTTTTGTTGCCGTAAACGGACAGCAGAGCGGCCCGTTCGACATGGCCACAATCCAGCAGATGGTTCTCTCCAACCAGATCAGCAGAGAGTCACTGGTCTGGAAACAGGGGATGGCAAACTGGGCTGCCGCCGGTGAGGTTGTCGAGATGCAATCCGTATTCGGCGCTGTCCCGCCACCAGTTCCACCTGGCAACTAACCACCCTTCTTAAACCCGAACAATCCAAACTATATATCTTCCGCAGCATCTCCATGATGCTGCGGAAGCCTTCCTGAGGCCACCATGAAAGAAAACCCAGAACAGAAACAGTTCCCCTGCAGTTCCTGCGGCGCCAAACTGGAATTTGCGCCTGGTGCCTCGGCACTGAAATGCCCATACTGCGGCCAGGAAAACAAGATCGAAAAGAGCGACGATTCTGTCGAAGAACTCGATTTTTACGCATACTTTGCCCGGGCAACAGAACAGGGTGAATCGGAAGATGTTCAGACCGTTAAATGCAAATCTTGCAACGCTGAATCGACGGTGGACAAGAATATTTCCATGACCAGCTGCCCATTCTGCGGTTCACAACTGATGGCCCAGGCGCGCAGCAGCAGACTGATCAAGCCTGGAGCGGTACTCCCCTTCAAGATCACCCGCAACCAGGCAACCGATAAATTCAGGTCATGGCTGGGGGATCTATGGTTCGCACCAGGCGAGCTAAAACGTCAGGCAAGCTCATTAAGCGGGATCAAAGGGCTCTACATCCCCTACTGGACCTATGATGCAGATGCAACAACCGTCTACGAGGGGGAACGGGGCGAGGATTATTACGAGACCGAATATTACGATGAAGAGGATTCCAACGGTAATGTAGTCACCCGTTCGCGCCAAATCGTCCGTACCAATTGGTACTTCACCAGCGGCACGGTCAGAAACGGATTTGACGACATACTGGTTCTGGCCGGCAAATCACTCCCTGCCGAAATCATCCAGTCGCTGCAACCATGGGATCTTAAAAACCTTGAACCGTACCGCGCTGAATTCATGAGCGGCTTCCAGGCCGAGGCATACCAGGTTGACCTGGGCACCGGCTTTGAACAGGCCAAGACGATCATGGATCAGACCATCTCCAACAGCATCCAGCGCGATATCGGCGGCAACCACCAGCGTATCCATTCAGCCCGTACCAACTACGCCGATATCACCTTCAAACACATCCTGTTACCGGTCTGGATCAGCGCCTACCGCTACCGAGACAAAACCTACCGCTTCATCGTCAATGCAAGAAACGGACAGGCCAAGGGCGAACGGCCATACTCCGTTGCCAAGATTGCACTGGCAGTTGCTGCCGGCCTGTTTGTGCTGCTGATCCTGCTGCTTATGATGATGAAACGATAGTTTCTCTATTCAATTTGACAATCACCTCAATCCGGGCGGCCAGACATGGTCGCCCCTGCAATTATCCAGGAAAATAGAGACATGCTTCTTACCCCAGCCTCCGAACTTGAACAACGCTACAAAAGACTGCAGAAATATCTGGCAGAGGAAAATCTGGATGCGGCCATTATCGTCCAGAATGCAGACCTGTTTTACTTTACCGGCACCGTCCAGAGTGCCAATCTGTACATACCGCTTGAGGGTGAACCGGTCTACATGGTCCGCAAGGATCTCAAGCGGGCCCAGGCAGAATCTGGTCTGGAACGGGTTGTATCATTCAGCTCCATGCGTGACATTCCTGAAATACTGACCCGGTTCGGCTATCCGCAACCGCAGCGGATCGCCCTTGAAATGGACATCCTGCCGGTCAGTTTTTTTGAACGCTACCGCAAGGTCTATCCCGATGCCGAATTCACAGATGCAACACCGCTGATCCGCAAGGTCAGGATGATCAAATCGGAATACGAGGTCAAACTGATCAGAATGGCCGCCGCCCAGATCGATCTGGTCTGCCGTCGTGCCTATGAGGTTATTCGCGAGGGGATCACCGAACTGGAACTGACCGCCGAGCTTGAGTATGTGGCCCGCCGGGCAGGACATCTGGGACTGATCCGTATGCGCGGCCTGAACGGTGAGATGCTCTTTGGCCACGCCTTTTCCGGTGCCGACAGCGCCGCCCCGGCATACACCGACACCCCGCTCGGTGGACGCGGAATGACACCGGCCTTCGGCCAGGGGGCCGGCTACAAGAAGATTGTAGCCCACGAACCGATTATTGTCGATTTTGCTGGAAGTATTGACGGATATCTTGCCGATCAGACAAGAGTTTTTGCCATCGGCAGTATTTCCGACAAGATGCGGCGCGCCTACGACGACATGCTGCTGATTCAGCGCAAAATGATCGAGATAACCGCTCCAGGGGTGGTCTGGGGCGAGATCTATGACCAATGCCACGGTCTGGCCGTCAAACTGGGCTATTCCGATTATTTCATGGGGAGTCTTGGCGCACAGGTCTCATTCATCGGACATGGCCTTGGCATTGAAATCGATGAATACCCGTTCATTGCCCGCGGATTCAATAACATGACCATGCAAGCCGGGATGGTCTTCGCCTTTGAACCGAAGGTTGTCTATCCAGACGAAGGGGCAATCGGTATTGAAAACACCTTTTATCTCGGCGAAAACGGCCTGGAGCAACTGACCTGTTCCAGTGAGGAACTGATCATCATTCCCGGCTAAAAACAGACAGCCGCCAAGGTTCTTCAATTAGATACCCAACAAACACAGTACTGCCAGCAAACGAACCGGGACCCATTCGATGTATACTGTATACAAAAATGGGTTTTCCATATTTTCAGATTCTGCTATAGTGACCCTGTTTTTTAAAATTGAAGACTCACAAAAACAGACAAAAAACTTTGCGAATTATCGCACTGAAGCGTGTCAAACCGTTTCATGGAGATTGATTAGATGGGCTTGAAAGACACCCTTAAACAAAAGATAGAAGAGTTCAAACCACGCACCAAAAGACTGCTCAAGGAGTATGGCAAGGTCAAGATTGATGATGTCACAATCGATCAATGCATCGGCGGCGGACGCGACATCCCTTCACTGGTGACCGATATCTCCTACCTTGACCCGCACGACGGCATCCGCTTCCGCGGAAAGACCATCAACGAAACCTTTGCCGACCTTCCCAAGATCAATGGCTCCTACTACCCTTCTGTTGAGGCATTCTGGTATTTCCTGCTGACCGGCGATGTACCGACCGAAGAGCAGGTTCAAGAGGTACTGCACGAGTTCCGGGCGCGGGCCAACGTTCCCTATTACGTTTACGACGTTATCAGGGCACTGCCGGTCGGCACCCACCCTATGGTCATGCTCTCCACCGCCGTTCTCTCCATGCAGCGCGACTCCAAATTTGCCCGTTTCTACAACTCCGGCAAATTCAATAAACGTGAATCCTGGTCATACATGTACGAGGACGCCAGCGACCTTGTGGCCCGAATCCCTGAGATTGCCGCCTTTATCTACCGTTTCCGCTATAAGAACTGCGACATCATCACCCCCGATCCAGAACTGGACCTGGGGGCAAATTTCGCCCATATGATGGGCATTGAAGCGCCCTACGACGATGTCTCCAGGATGTATTTCATCATCCACTCCGACCATGAATCCGGCAACGTATCGGCCCACACAACCCACCTGGTTGCATCGGCACTCTCCGATGCCTTCTACGCCTATTCGGCCGGCCTGAACGGTCTGGCAGGCCCGCTGCACGGCCTGGCCAACCAGGAGGCGCTGCGCTGGATCATCGAATTTGAAAAAAAACTCAACGGCGACGAACCGTGCAAGGAAAACGTTACCAAGGCACTCTGGGATACACTCAACGCCGGTCAGATCATTCCTGGCTACGGACATGCCGTGCTTCGCAAGACCGACCCGCGCTATTCCGCCCAACGTGATTTCTGTCTGCGCACAGAGGGGCTGAGGGACGACCGACTCTTCAAGCTGGTTTCAATCCTCTTTGAAACAGCCCCGGCGGTTCTGACCGAACATGGCAAAACCAAGAATCCATGGCCGAATGTGGATGCCCAATCAGGTGTCATCCAGGCCTATTACGGCGTGACAGAATGGGATTTCTACACCGTACTCTTTGGAGTCGGCCGCACCATCGGCTGCATGGCCAACATCATCTGGAATCGCGCCCTTGGCTACCCGATCGAGCGTCCGAAATCGGTCACAACCGCCATGCTTGAAAAGTGGGCCATTTCCGGCGACAGAAACCCCGCCTGATCCCCTTAAAACAACAAAAGCCGTTCCCGAGAAGCCGGGGCGGCTTTTGCATATCCAGCACACAACCAGATCGAAGGTGTTATCCCTGCAAACCAAGGACAATCCGTTCCACAGCCACCCTTTCCAGTGTTTCATCCCTGATTAGTGCCTCTGCCAGTGCGTCAAGCGTACCCCTCTTCCCGTTCAGCAGCTCCGTCGCCCTCGCCTCTGCATCAAGGATGATTTTCTGAATCTCCTGATCCATCAACCAGGCCATCTCCTCGCTGTAACGCTTGGGCAGTGACAACTCCCGCCCCAGAAACGGATGTTCTTCGCCACGACCGAGATTGATCGGCCCGACCTTGTCGCTCATCCCCCACTGGGCCACCATCTTCTCAGCCAATGAGGTTGCATCCTTGAGGTCATTCTGTGCGCCGCTGCTGGTGTCATTAAATACAATCTGTTCGGCAACCCTGCCGGCCAGATTGATACTCAAACGGTTCATCAGATAACTGCGCGGGAAATAATGCCGGTCCTCACCAGGGAGGAGTTGCGTCACCCCCATCGCAATGCCACGGGGGATAATACTGACCTTGTAGATCGGGTCGGCCCCGGGAAGTTCCCATGCCACCAGGGTGTGTCCGGCCTCATGATAGGCCGTAATCCGCTTCTCCATATCACTGATGGTCGTTTCCTTGACCATCCCCATCAGAATGCAGTCCTCTGCCTCACCAAAATCGCCCATATCAATCGTTTCCTTATTTTTCCGCAAGGCAACCAGGGCGGCTTCATTGGCCAGATTTTCAAGATCGGCACCGGTCATGCCGGGGGTTCCCTTGGCCAGGGTTTCAAAATTCACATCCCCGGCAATCTTCTTGCCGCGCCCGTGAATTTCAAGAATCGCCATCCGTTCCCGCCACCCCGGCCGGTCAATGACAATATGGCGATCAAACCTTCCCGGCCTTAACAGGGCCGGATCGAGAACATCAGGCCTGTTGGTGGCAGCCATGACGATCACCTCTTCGTGAGGATCAAAACCATCCATCTCACTCAAAAGCTGATTCAGGGTCTGTTCCCGTTCATCATGCCCGCCCCCCATACCGGCGCCTCGCGTACGCCCGACCGCATCAATCTCATCGATGAAAATAATGCTCGGCTGGGTAGACCTTGCCTTTTTGAACATATCCCTGACACGTGAGGCGCCAACCCCAACGAACATCTCGATGAACTCGGAGGCACTGATACTGTAAAACGGAACCCCGGCCTCACCCGCCGTCGCACGGGCAAACAACGTCTTGCCGGTTCCCGGCGGCCCGACCAGAAGCACCCCCTTGGGAACCTTGGCACCGATCTGGGCAAATCGGGACGGATCCTTGAGAAATTCAATCGTCTCCCGCAGCTCCAGCTTGACACTATCCATCCCGGCCACATCCTTAAAGGTTATGCTCGGTTTATTGCTATCGTATAACCTGGCCTTGCTTGCCCCGAATGAAAAGAGTCCGCCCGCCCCGCCCTGGGCCTGCTGACTTCGTTTTACAAACCAGAACCAGAAACCGATTATCAAAACCCAGGGCAAAACGCCCGCCAACACCTGCCAGAAGAGATCCCGCTCAGCCGATTCGATCGTAATCACGACCTTCTTTTCCTTCATCAGTGACAATAGGCTCTCGCCCTGGAAGGTGGGCAAAATGGTCACGAAATATTTTACAGGCAGCGGTTTTGCCGAATTCACCAGCGGCAGGGCGACCTCCCTGACCAGCTCACCGCTGACAACCTCCTTCTTTATGGAGACCGACTTGATATTGCCGCTGTTCAACTGTTCGGCGAACTGACTGTAATTGATTGTATTACGAAGGGTATTTGTGTTTGAGTTGAACAGACCGCTCCAGAGATAGAATAGAAGTGCGATGAAGGAGATTGCAGCAATATAGCTCCAATAAAAACCAGGGGCGCCAGGTATCTTGTTCTGTCTATCCTCTGCCATGATCCACCCCCATCCTTTTGGAACCATGCTATTGAACTGCCAAGCTGCTATATAATTATACCACCTAAATCAGCATTTCCGGCAACGCCGGAAGTATTCACGTTCAAGCCCCCTAACAAATCTATCCGTAAAAAGCACAGGACTGTCCCGGCACAGATTTGGGCAGCTTTTTTTCACTACGATGGCAGAAATCGGCTTGCAAAAATCAAAAACTGCGCTATAAAGGATAAAGTTTGTCGTATTAGTTTTATATACCAATCGGAGGGGTTATGAGTAAATCAATCAAGGGCACCAAAACAGAAGCAAACCTGCTTAAATCATTCGCCGGCGAGAGCCAGGCCCGCAATCGCTACACCTATTTTGCATCCGTTGCAAAAAAGGAAGGCTATGTACAGATTGAAGATATCTTCACGGAGACCGCCAACCAGGAGAAGGAGCATGCTAAACGGTTTTTCTCCTTTCTGGAAGGTGGCGACCTTGAGATAACCGCCTGCTTCCCAGCCGGCAAGGTTGGCACAACTGCCGAAAACCTTCTTGCCGCCGCATCCGGCGAGTATGAAGAGCATAGCGATATCTATCCATCCTTTGCAAAGATAGCGACTGAAGAGGGTTTTCCAGCAATCGCCGCGCTCTGGACCGCCGTCTCCGTTGCCGAAAAACAGCACGAAAAACGTTACCGCGACCTGCTGGCCAACATTGAGGGGGGAAAGGTCTTTGCACGTGACAACGAGGTTGTCTGGCGCTGCCGTAACTGCGGTTATCTGCACAGCGCCAAAAATGCCCCGGAGCTCTGCCCGGCATGCGTACATCCAAAGGCGCACTTTGAAATACTGGGTGAAAACTGGTAATTCCTGGTAATCTGCAAGTCAATCGTCGTAACCACAAAAAAGGAGAACAAGACATGCCGAAACTGCTCGAAGTCTACAAATGTAATCTCTGTGGAAATATCGTTGAAACAATCCATGCCGGTGGTGGAGAACTGATTTGCTGCGGCCAGCCAATGCAGCTTCTGACAGAAAATACCGTCGATGCCGCCAAGGAAAAACATGTTCCGGTCATTGAAATTGGCCAAGGAACTATCACAGTAACCATCGGAGGCGTTGCCCACCCGATGGAAGAAAAGCATTACATCGAATGGATCGAACTGATTGCAGACGGCAAGGCATACCGCCAGTTCCTCAATCCGGGCGATGCGCCAACGGCAACCTTCAATATTACCGCCACAACGGTAACAGCCCGTGAGCTCTGCAACCTGCATGGCGTTTGGTCAAGCCAGGCCTGATCCGACTACATCAACTAATTTCGTTTCCAACCCGCCGCTAAAAACGGCGGGTTTTTTATTTACTCGGTGGTTAAATATACGAATTGTAGGGGCGAACCGATGTTCGCCCAATCTGGGCGTATGCAATACGCCCCTACAGAAGGGTTTTTATTTTTAATCACCGGATCAATAACAAAGATCTACCTGCCCGGATCGGAAAACATGACCCTTTCAATAACGTCCCAGATATTGGGATCAAAATGTCTGCCAAGTTGTGAGCGGATATGCTCCAGCACCCTTTCCAGGGGCCATGCAGGGCGGTACGGCCGGTCCGAAAGCAGGGCATCCCAGACATCCACGTATGCAAATATGCGTGCCGCCAGCGGTATCTCATCGCCCCTAAGACCGCGGGGATAACCGCTACCATCCCATTTCTCGTGATGATAATAAGGGATATCCATTGCCGGACGCAGAAACTCGATCGGCGAGAGGATGCTGAAGGCGATCTCCGTATGCCGTTTCATGATCGCAAACTCCTCATCGGTCAGACTACCCGGTTTCAGGAGAATGCTGTCCGGCACGCCAAGCTTGCCGATATCATGCAGCAGGGCACCACGCCGGACATGAATCAGCTTATCCTTGCCAATCCCCATCTCGCGGGCGATGCGCACCGCCATATCCGTTACCCGCCGGCTGTGTCCCTCGGTTTCCTTATCCCTGAAATCAAGTGCCCGTGACCAACCCTCGATCGTCGTGTCATAGGCAAGCAAAAGCTCGCTATGGGAATTTTGCAGGTTATCGAACATATCCGCGTTATCCAGGGCAATGGCCGCCTGATTGGCAAATGTCTCGACAAAACCAAGCCAGCCGTCATCGGTTTCCAGCGGAGCCCGATGAAAGATCTCCAGCACCCCCTTAACCTGTCCCTTGGCGACAAGTGGAATCCCCACATAGGCCCTGAACCCTTCACTATCTATCAATGCGATCGGGGCAGACTGATCAGCACCGGAAACAATATCACCGATGATGAGACTCTTGCGCTCTTTTGCAACCCGCCCGGCAAAACTCTCACCCAGCCTGACCCGGGCAGAACTGATCCGGTTCGTATTAAAGCCAATACCGGCCTTGTATTCCAGCATCTGACTATGGGGATCCAGCAGCAAAACACTGGATGCATCCACCCGCAGCTGTTTCATGGTCTCATGCAAAAGCACATTCAAGGTAATCCGCAAATCCAGGCTGCTGTTGATTGCCGTATCGATGGTACCCAGGGCGGCCAGGTTATCCATATGATGCTTAATTTTTTCATCAGAAGCCCTCCGTTCTGTAATATCCTGACACATGGCCAGAAACCCGATTGGAGCGCCATCATCAGCGCACATGAGATTATTGTTCCAGGCACAGACAATCTCCCGGCCATCCTTGGTCAGATTCCTGTTTTCACACTTGATGACATTTTCCCCATCCCGGAGACGTTTCAAAACACTATCAACATGCCCCCAAGTATCCTCGGGAACAAGAAACCGGTATGGCTTTTTACCCATGATTTCATCACTTGAATAACCGAAGATCTGTTCTGCCGCCGGATTCCATGATGTGACCCGAAAATCGGCATCAAAACCGATACACCCGATCGGCATCCGGTCAAACTGGAGACGCAACTTCGCCTCGCTGGCCCGCAGCGCCTCCTCGGCGTTCTTGCGATAGGATATATCCTCCATTGTGCCAAGCATACGGCATGGGGTGCCACCCTCACCGGCAACAAAGATGCCATGATCCTCCATATAGACGTACTCTCCATCCTTTTTCTGAAAACGGTATTCGGTACGATAGGCGGTAACGTTACGCAAGGCTTCGTCAAACAGCGCCATGGCCGTGCCCCGATCATCCGGGTGCAGGCGTGCCTCCCAGCAATCGACATTAATCGCCTGGAACTCGTCATCCCGAAAACCGGTCACACGCTCAATATCACCGGTCCAATAGATCAGGCCGCTGTTCACATCCAGGTCATAGACCACCTGACCGGTCTGCTCACTGACAATCCGGTAACGCTCCTCACTCGCCACCAGTTTTTCTTCAGCAGCCTTGCGCTCCGTTATATCGGTAACGATACCATCGTATGAAAGCAGAACCCCACCGGCACGACAGGGAACAAGGGTATTCGACACCCAGCGGATCGAGCCGTCCTTGTGACGGATACGGTGTTCAAGACTCTGATTATCATGCTCGGTCATGATCCGCTCAACCATATTCAGCACATGGGGACGATCATCCTCCAGCAGTATGCGGTACCAGAGATACTTTATTGAACGGAATTCATCAGCACTATAGCCGGTCAGCTTCTCGCAGCCAGGGCTGTGGACCGTCTTGACGGTGCCGTCATTGGCAAAGGTGACGGTATAGACATAACTGGTCAATGATTCCAGCAGCCGTTTGTAACGCTGATTGCTTTCCCTGAGATCCCGTGTATAGGCCTGAACCATCTCCTCCAGATGGGCCTGATAACGACGGTTCTCCTTCAACAGCCGGCCACGCTCCAGTGTCCGCTTGACGGTAATTTCGATTTCATATTCATCCTTGAGCGGCTTGACCAGATAATCCCAGGCACCCAGACGAATCGCCTCGATTATCTCGTGGGATGAATCACGCGATGAGATCACGATAACCGGTACATGGGGACTCCGGTTTCTCACCTCGGAGATAAACGTCAAACCGTCCATTTCAGGCATCTGCAGGTCGGTTATAATCATATCCGGCAGATTGAATTCAAAATTCTTCAGCCCCTGCAGCCCATCCCCGGCCTCGACAACCGAGTGCCCCATCCCCTCCAACAGCACACGCATATACATACGAACAGACTTTGAATCATCGACAAGCAGTATGGACGCGGAATTATTCATCTAAAAAACCTCCCAAACGGACAGTTTAAAACAGAAGAGACGCAGCAGGATTATTCTACTCATGTGAGGCTATTGCAAGAGTTCACAATACTACCCCCCTTAATCCCCCCTATAAAATAGGGGGGAAGCAAGCTTAACGAAGCAGGGGGGTAATGATTTTGACTATTTCAGCTTTTTGCAAAAGCCCCCTGTAACCGTCAAATATTTTGATATACTGAAAACTATAGCACTATCCAGAGCAAGGGCAAGCAACGCCAACGTCCTTTATCAACCAAACAAGGCAGCATCCATGAACCGACGTGAACTACTTGCAGGCATAGCGCTTGGGACAGCCGGGTTTATCGTAAACCTGTTCAAACTCCCATTGTTTTTTGACGTGGATTTTCTGTTCGGCTCCATCTTCAGCATGTTCGCCCTGCTCCGCTTTGGACCGGCAACGGGTCTGCTGGCAGCGGCGATTGCCTCAGGCTGTACCTGGATCCACTGGCATCACCCCTGGGGGATGATCATCTTCACAAGCGAGGCGCTCTGCGCCGGCTGGCTGATGAACCGCAGGCGCATGGGGCTGATTGTCGGAGATATCATCTTCTGGTTCAGCGGCGGTCTGTTGCTGATCTGGTTTTTCTTTAGCATACTGATGGACTTCACGGCCAATGCGGCTCTTTTGATTGCCTTGAAACAGGCAATCAATGGAATCTTCAACACCCTGTTGGCCGAGATCCTGTTTCTGTTTGTCTGGAGCCGTTCCGGCAGCAAACAACTCCCCTCCATCGGCAGACGCCTGCGAATTACCATGATGGGACTGGTACTGGTGCCATCCTTTCTACTGGCCTATGCCGATATCAACGGGCAATTCAAAGACCAGCTGACAATCCTGCAGCATGACACGCTCCGCACCGCTGAAATCGGTCAATTGACGCTTGCAAACTGGATTACAGAGGAGAGACACAAGATACATGCCATAGCAAACCTGATCGGAGATCCATCAAAAGCGTCAAGAGACGAGATGCAGCGGCTGGTTGAAAAATCCCACGCTGCCCATACAGACAGCTTCAGGATTGGTGTAATCGACAATCGACAGATCACCCGCGCCTTTTCCCCGCAACATGATGAAAATGGAAAATCCACCATCGGAATCTGGCTTGGTGACCGTCCATACATAGCCGGATTGAACAATCCACGCCATCCGACGGTCTACGAAACATTCATGGGCAGGATCGGCAAACCAGGGCCACGAATGATCATCATGACGCCATGTATGACCGCAAACCAATACCAGGGGGCGGTCTTCAGCGTAATAATGCTCGACTATCCTGCCTCTCTGCTAAGGGGAATTGTCAGCAAACAGGAGATCAATCTGACCCTGCTGGACCGGCAGCGGCGTGTAATAGCCTCCACCAGAACTGACATAAAGGCGCTACAGCCATTCACCCTCCCCAAAGGTGGAAAGTTACTTCCAGCCGAAAACGGAATCAGCCAATGGATCCCCAACCCGCAACCAGGCATCGCTGCCATGAAGCGCTGGAACGGTTCCTTCTATATCAGCGAGGTTGAGATCGACCCTGAATCCGGCTTCCGTCTGGTGGCGGAGGCCCCACTACTCCCCAAACTGGTTATCATCAATAACCGCACATCATTCATATTTGGAATTCTGGCCTTATTGGCGCTGATACTGGCGGGCCTGTCACGCTATTTCAGCAAACGTCTGTTAAACCCGATTTCAACACTGAGCAGGATCACCAGCCAATTACAGCTCAAGATTGCGCAAGGCGAGCTGATAAGCTGGCCAGCGGCCAAGGTCAAGGAGGAGCAGGAATTACAGGACAACTTCCGCCTGATGGAAAATGCCCTGCAAGAGAGCTTCATGAAACTGACCGTCATCAATGAAGGACTGGAGGCCAGCATTGCTGCACGAACCGTCGAGCTCCAGAAGGCCATGGAGTCGGCGGAGGCCAGCGCGCAGGCCATGTCACAGAGCGAGGAAAAGGTTCGTCTATTGCTGAATTCCACTGCCGAGGCGATCTATGGCATCGATCTCCAGGGGCAGTGCACCTTTGCCAACCCATCCTGTCTACGAATTCTGGGATATGAAGATCAGGAGCAGCTGCTCGGCCAAAACATGCACTGGCTGATTCACCACACACGCCCGGACGGAACCCCCTTCCCGGTTGAAGAATGCCGGATCTTCCTGGCATTCCGCGAAGGGACAAGGGTCTATGTTGATGATGAGGTTCTCTGGAGATCTGACGGCAGCAGCTTTCCGGCTGAATACTGGTCGCACCCACAGATGATGGCTGGCAAGATAACCGGCGCAGTTGTCACATTCAACGACATCAGCGAACGCCTGCTGGCACAAACGCAACTAGCCGCCAAACAGGAGCAACTGGAGACCCTGAACCAGACATTACAGCAGCATGTGGCAGAGGCGGTGAACGAATTGCGCCACAAGGATCAGGTTCTGATCACACAGGGACGCCAGGCGGCCATGGGTGAGATGATCGGCAACATTGCCCACCAGTGGCGTCAACCATTAAACGCCCTGGCAATGCTGATCAGTAATATCCAGCTTGCACAGCGTGACCGGGAACTGACGGATGAATACATGGAGAAATCCGCGGAAACCGCCAACCGCTTGATTCAGAAGATGTCCACAACCATAAATGACTTCCGCGACTTCTTCAGTCCGGACAAGCGGATGGTGCCATTTTCAGCGCGGCAGCAGATCCAGCAGGCGATTGAACTGGTGGAGGCGGCCTTTAAAAACAACAATATCAATATTTCAATCGAGACAGAGGGTGATTGCTGCCTGCAAGGCTTTCCCAATGAATATTCCCAGGTGCTGCTTAATCTGTTCAGCAACGCCAGGGATGCAATTGTCGAGGCCAGGCCCGCCCATGGCTGCATCAATGTAATGCTCAGGGAACAGGGCAACATGGGCATTGTAACGGTCCGTGACAATGGTGGCGGGATATCACAGAGCATTCTGGACAAGATTTTCGAACCGTATTTTTCCACAAAGAGCAGGGGCACCGGCATTGGGTTGTACATGTCAAAAATGATCATCGAACGTAATATGAACGGAAGAATTGAGGCGCGCAATATTGAAGGGGGCTGTGAATTTTCAATCAGCACTCCGCTTGCAGGACAAAATTCATGCCTGCCAGAGGAGAGATCATGAAACATCTAAAACAGCTCAGCGGTCTGTTTAATTCACTGTTTGCACTGTCTCTGCTGCTGATATTTTCACAGACACAACCAGCCATTGGCGCTGATGACACAATCACCATCGGCGTGTTATCCCATCGTCACAAGCCTGAAACAGAGGCCGGCTTTCAACCAATGGTTAAACATCTGAACAGAAACCTGCCGAATCACAAGATACGGCTGGAGGCTTTCAGCTTTCCCGAGTTGGAAGCAGCTCTGGCAACCAACCGGCTGGATTTTGTCATCACCAACCCAGGGCACTACATTCAAATGAGACACAAAAACCGCATGTCTGGCGTACTGGCAACGGTTATCGAACGTGAAAACGGCTACCCCTGTGTTTCATTTGGCGGAGTGATCATCACCAGAAGCGACCGGACAGACATCAACCACTTAAAGGATCTGAAGGGAAAACGGATTGCCACTGTAAGCACCGCCTCATTGGGTGGTTATCAGGCCCAGGCCTACGAACTGCTCCAGTCTGGCGTGAGACTGTCCAATGATGCCAGCCTGATTGTCACCGGCATGCCCCACGACCTGACCGTACAGGCATTGCTGGCCGGAAAGGCCGATGTTGCCCTGCTCCGCACCGCTACCCTGGAGACAATGATCAAGAGCGGCAAACTCGACCGACACAAAATCAAGATCATTAACCAGCAGCTTTTACCCGGTTATCCCTTTGCATCTTCAACGCGCCTCTATCCGCAATGGTCATTTATAGCGCTCCCGCACGTCAACGAAATCACTACCCGCCGGGTGGCATCCGCGCTGCTGGGGATGGAGCACCTCCAACAGGAAAACGGCATTCAGGGATTTACTGTGCCGGCCGACTACACCCTGGTCGAAAACATGCTCCGCGAATTGCGTCTGCCCCCTTTTGAAAAGAGCCCTGCCTTTACCACTCAAGACATCTGGAAACGTTACAACTGGCTGATTATCAGCGCCGGACTGGCATCCCTGTGCATCCTGCTGCTCGGTATCCGCCTGCTGACCAGCAACCGTAAGCTCAAATACAACGAGCTTCGTTATCGAACCGTTGCCAACTTCACATCCGACTGGGAGTTCTGGCAGGCGCCGGATGGCCATTTTGAATATATCTCGCCATCATGCAAACAGGTCTGCGGCTACTCTGCCGAGGAGTTCCACCGCAATCCCGATCTTATGCAGCAGATCATCCATCCCGATGATCAATATCTTTACACACTGCACTGCAAACAGAGCCATAAATCGGGTGATTCAACCTCAATCCAGTTCCGGATCATCACCCGTGATGGCAGCATCCGCTGGATTGCCCATACCTGCCGCGCCATCTTCTCGACAGAAGGAACATTCCTTGGACAACGGGCCAGCAATCGCGATATCACCGAACACAAAGCCCGCGAGGATGAACTTATCAAGGCCAAGGAGGCGGCAGAGGCAAGTGAGAAGGCTAAATCGGAGAGTGAGGAACGGCTCAAGCTGGTACTGGACGGCAGCAACGACGGTTTCTGGGACTGGGATGTCACCAGCGGTCAGATCACAGTCAATAGCCGCTGGGCCGAGATGCTTGGCTTCAAACTTGAAGATTTTGTCAATCCGACCACAAAAAACTGGTCAGTCCTTGTCCACCCGGATGACCTGGCCTGGGTCTCCGCAGCGATGCAACGGCATTTGAAGGGGGTCGCCCCCCCCTTTGAGCTTGAATACCGCGTGCACAAGAAATCCGGTGAATGGATCTGGATTCTCGATCGCGGCAAGGTTGTTGAGAGACTGGCAAATGGCAGGGCATTAAGGGTTGCCGGTACACACACGGACATAACCAAACGAAAACTGACGGAGGAATTGCTGCACGAAAAAACGATCATGCTTGAGGAGGAGATCGGGGAACGTCAGCAGGCCCAGGAACAGCTTGCGCTTAAACAGAAACAACTGGAAGCGCTCAATCAGTCGCTGCAACAACGTGTGGATGCCTCAATCGCCGAGATACGCCAGATGGACCAGCTGCTGATCAGCCAGGGACGTCAGGCGGCCATGGGTGAGATGATCGGCAACATCGCCCACCAGTGGCGCCAACCCCTGAATGCACTCTCCATGCTGATCAGCAACATCCAGTTTGCCCAGCGTGACAACGAACTGACAACCGAATACCTTGACGATTCTGCAGCCACAGCCGACCGCCTGATTCAGAAGATGTCGACGACCATCTCGGACTTCCGCAACTTTTTCAGTCCCGACAAGGAGAAGGTACCCTTTTCAGCCCTGCAGCAGATCCAGCACGCAGTCGATCTGGTGGAGGATGCCTTCAAAAGCAGCAACATCTCCATATCCATCGAAACAGACAGTGATTGCAACCTGTATGGCTTTCCCAATGAATACTCACAGGTGCTGTTAAATCTGCTCGGTAACGCCAAGGATGCTATTATCGGAACCGCGAACCCAAAGGGATCTATCGTCATAGGCCTGAAAAATCAGGATAGTTTCGGGATCGTAACAATACGTGACAACGGAGGCGGCATAAAACCGGCCGTTCTGGACAAAATTTTTGAACCGTATTTTTCAACCAAGAGCATGGGAACCGGCATCGGATTGTACATGTCGAAGATGATCATTGAGCGCAACATGGACGGAAAGCTGAAGACACGCAATTTTGAAGATGGTTGTGAATTTTCGATTTCAACGCCGCTTGCCGAAGAACCGTGATTCCGGTTTTAAATCAATAATAAACCTGAGCCTCTTGCAAAAGTTCACAATGGTAGACAAAGCCAGAGAATGCCCCCCCTTAATCCCCCCTATTTTATAGGGGGTAAGCAAGAGTAGCGCAGCAGGGGGGTATGGTTTTGACTTTTTTCAGCTTTTTGCAAGAGGCTCAACCTGATTAACACTAAATTCTTCCGCTATTCAGAATGTCATCCCCGAATGCCTTTATCGGGGATCCATAATTTCAGTCAGTTAAAGTCTGGATTCCCGACCAGAAGCGCTTCGGGAATGACAATTTAGGTAATTTGACTTTCAGTGGCGGCGACTTATAATTTCAGCAGAGAGACGTCATAAAACCGGCATCGAAGGTTAGATCTGACACAAATTGAGTAAATATGCTGCCGTCGCTATTCATGCATAACGTTTTCAAGGGCATCGTTAATATCGGAGAGTAGAACATGGACAGCGCCACACAGGATCAGGAATACCTGAAAAAACTGACTGTTTTATATGTAGAGGATGAAGACGATGTCCGCGAACAATTCACGGTCTTTCTCAAACGGCTTGTCGGTGTTCTGGTTACCGCAAGGGATGGAGTGGAGGGAATTGAAGCACATCAGGCCTATCAGCCCGATATAATAATTACCGATATACTCATGCCAAATATGGACGGTCTGACCATGATCCAGGAAATCCGCAAGTTTGACAACGATATCCCGATCATTGTCCTGACCGCCTTTGAGCAGGTTGATTACCTGAAACGCTCGATCAACATTGGCGTTGACAAGTATGTCACCAAGCCGGTCAACGGTTTTCAGCTTCAGGAGACACTGATTGATTGCGCTCACAAACTCATGGCCGAGGCAACCCTCCAAAACGCCGCCCGTACAGACCTGCTGACCGGGCTGGCCAACCGCTGGGAGCTGATGAACCACTTCAACGCTGAGAAAAGCCGGGCAGAACGCCAGCAATCCCCGCTCTCCATCATTATTGCCGACATAGACCACTTCAAGGTTGTCAACGACACCTTTGGCCATCTGGCAGGAGACCGTGTGCTTAAAAACGTCGCCGATACAATCAGATCATCAATCCGGGCCGAGGATGTCTGTGGTCGCTGGGGCGGCGAGGAATTTCTGATCATGCTCCCCAAGGTTGATCTGGAAAAGGCCATTATAGTGGCGGAAAAACTACGTTCAACGATCAACAGCATGATAACGGAATGGGCTGATGAGGCTATTCTTGTTACCATCAGCATGGGGGTCGCAAAATTCACACCAGGCATGAGTATGGACGAATGTATAAAACCTGCAGATGACGCACTCTACCGCGCTAAAGATAATGGCAGAAATCGCTTTGAGGTTGCCAGGAGCTAACCCCTCCCCTCACCATGTACCGTTCAATCCCCACCATTATTAGCGGTTGTTTTCTTGGCTTGACAATCCTGACAAAGACCACTATCAAGATTTAATAAATTCAAATCATTCTTCACAGGGAGACGCAATGTCAAAAATCATCAGTTGCCTGGCGCTTGTATTAATGTTTGCCCAAACCTCGTTCGCGGCTGACAGGATCGTCAGATGCGAGATCAGTTCTGAAAACAAGACCGCCTTCAAGGGAAAATGTGTCTTTTCACCCGAAGAAAAAGGATCGTTCTCACTCAGCAACATTAAAAAGCAGAAACCGCTCTACCCCGGAATTTCTGTTGTATCGGTTACCATCATTGAACCGGGCGTTGCCGAGGTGCGCGGCCTGACCAGCGACGGTATCAATTCACGCTGGGGCGAGGCAAAACGTTCTGAAAAGGATAAGGCCTGCTGGGTGGGAGAAGATTTCAAGGTCTGCGCACGCTAGAATTTAGAATACGTGCCAGTTAGAT
>CAXYUZ010000030.1:0-37474 GCA_964292275.1 uncultured Desulfuromonadaceae bacterium | reverse complement strand
TAAATACTACCATAAAATAGGCTTTTTCTGTAGTTGTTTTTCAAAGGCCTGTTAAGGGCAATGTTACCGGTAAACCTAGCCTTGTTGATATTTACGGGGCAATTGAACGACACAGAAAGGTACATTTGGCGCCGCTTTTGTTTGGTAAAAAACAAGAAAAGGTTGTTACGTAGAACAGTAATTCTGTGATAGGTTGACAAAATATTTAACTTTCGACATTGCCAAAGATAATTGAACTTAGGAGTTACATATGGAAAGCACGCAGCCACGATATTATTTAGTAAGAACTCGACCAGAATTGGTTAAAAAGGGTATCATTGGCATAGGATGGAGTCGTGTCAACTTTTCTGAACACCTCACTGGAAATGACCTCATTAGATCAATTCAAGCAATATATAAAATTCCTCGAAGTAAACCGGCTATTTTACGTTTTTTCGGAATGAAGAAAGGCGATATTATTGTTGTCCCACTCGTAAAATCAATAGCAATTGGTGTTATTGATGATGATAAACTTACTTATTCAGAATATGATAAGGCTAATGACCGTTCTAATCAACGAAGTGTAAAATTTTATATAAAAGACGACAAAAAGCTTTTTACAATTGGAAGCGAAAGTCTCAACCATGCTTTCCAAAAAAGCATCAAAGTACCAGGTGGAGTCGTCAAGGATATATATAAATTCAGAAACCAAATTGATAATGTGATTGAATTTATAACATTAGGTAAACCACTTAATAAAGAAACTTGGGTACAGGAAAATAGTCAATCTAAAAAAGAATTTGCTGCGAATCTTTTAAAACAGTTAAACAACGGAAAAACATATCTACGAGCTGGTGGCATTGGCCTTGAGCAGTTAGTTAAGGAACTTTTCACAATAGAAGGCTATAGAGCAAAAGTTTTGGGAAAGCGAAAATTTAAAGGTTGCGCTGATGCTGATATCGAAGCAACGAGAACAGATACTTCAGAATCAATAAGATTTACAAAATCAAAACTGCTTATACAGGTCAAACATCATCAGGGAAGCACAGGTACCTGGGGCGTTAAACAACTGGAACTAATCAATAAGAACCATGACAATTACCTTGATCATCAATTATTTCTTATTACATCGGCCAAAGTTAATGCGGATTTACGTAATAGGGCTGACGCAGCGAATATAAAAATCATTGAAGGCGAGGAACTTACCAGTTGGATATTTGATCATCTTAACAAGCTATCCTCTAAAATGAAGACAGCTCTCGGAATTGAAGTCGTTACCGAAAAATTGCCACAACAACAAATTCATCAATGATAATAGCAAAAGTCGGCATATTCTTCAAAGTCGGCAACAACTTCCTGATTGACGCTGTGCCACTTGCCAATGGCGAACCTTACGGTGATGCCATTGGGTATAGCGGACACTATGAATTTCATGAACACCTTGAACCATCAACTCCAGTCGAGCATCGTTTCAAGGCGCATGATTACGATTATTATCCCCGTGGGCGTGTGGTCTGTTTTCCAAAGAAAAATTCTTTTACCATCTATATTGATCCCTGCCTGACGCCGGATGACGTGAGTAGGATCATCACGCTGTTTGGCCTCGACAGCCAGACGGTCGAAGTTGCCGGTGATGAACATTACCGCTGTTCCAGTTGCAATAAATTCTATTTGGAATAGTCAGCCTTTACTTTCAACGAACCAAGCCCCAACAGAATAAATATCAACGAGGGAAATACATCATGATACGATTATTAAAAAAATACATGGTTATCAGTATGTTAGCAGTATATTTCATAGGGGCTTCATCCTGTATGGCTGCCCAGCAAAAAACGGTAGAATTTGGCACATTGGTCAAAAAACAGCTCGTATACTTGGGAAAAGAAAAAGTTGATCCGATCGCAAGCTATCATGCAGGCTGGGATCAGCTCGACAATTCCAAAAACTATATATTTAAAAAGAAGGAGTTCGCAGATGAGTATAATGGCACCGTGAAGCCTTTACTCGTATTTAACGCTAAACCAGCTAAGGAAGCTTACAAGCGAAATACAAATGCGAAATGGGAAATACTTGCAATAGGATCACGTGCCGGAATACGCAAATTTGTTTTTAGCTCAACTGTGAATGACGGGGCCAATGAAGATGAAATTATAGCAAGCCTCAAAAAATCAGGTATCACTACTGTAAAACTTATATGCGACGAAAATAACAGTAAAATTGCATCATACCAAACCGGCATTATGTTTAGCGTTTACAAGCTCGTAGCCAAAGGGTACGCCCCAGGAGTTTTAGTTATTGCAGGCGATGTTGCCGCACAACATATCTCACTGAATTTAACAATATTACCAAGTACATCTGACTTCCAAAGGGCTTGCAAATAACGCTCAAATTTAAGGCCATCACATTCAATCCATTATCCAGCCCGGCAAAAATGTCGGGCTTTTTTATGCATAATGTCCCAAAATGGCACTTACCTGTGTAATATCTAAATCCAGCAAACCGTAAAACAAGTGAAGGGGATTCACCATGGAAATTGAAACGGTAATACTAGAGCGCGCTGCTGCGGTAATCAGAGAGGCTGAGGTTTTTGTGATTACAGCCGGGGCTGGAATGGGTGTGGACTCCGGGTTGCCGGATTTTCGTGGAGATCATGGTTTCTGGCAGGCTTACCCTGCTTATGCACGATTAGGTCTGTCATTTGTTGAATGCGCTAACCCGCACCATTTCATCAAAGATCCGCACTTTGCCTGGGGTTTCTATGGACATCGCACCAATCTGTATCGCGATACGGTTCCACACCACGGTTTCAATATCATCAGAAAATGGATAGAGCAGAACAGCGCCCAATATTTTGTTGTCACCTCAAATGTTGACGGACAGTTTCAAAAGGCCGGATATGCCGAGGAATCAATTTATGAAGTGCACGGTTCCATTCACTGGTTGCAGTGTCAGAATAACTGCAATGACAGTATCTGGCGTAACAACGATATCTTCCAGATTGATGAAACCGCCATGCGTGCCCTTGATCCCCTACCCCACTGCATCGTCTGTGACAAGGTTTGTCGGCCGAATATCCTGATGTTTGGTGACTATTCATGGCTGCACGATAGAACGCTCGAGCAAAAACAAGCTTTTAGTCAGTTTTTGAAAATCAATTCCGGTCGTCGAATTGCGGTTATCGAACTGGGTGCCGGCACGGCGATTCCGACAATCCGGATGACTTCGGAGCGGATTGGCCGAAAGAAAGATATAACGGTTATTCGTATCAATCCCCGTGAACCTTCAATCGAGAACCCTCATCTTTCCCTGACCTGCGGTGCTTTGGAGGGATTACAAAAAATTGACGCATTGTTACAATAAGTACCTGCTAAAAGATAAAACAAGAACCTATTGCAAAAGTCCGTTTTTGTCATTCCCGAAGCGATTCTGATCGGGAATCCAGCTTATAATTTTTTTAAATCATGGATGCCCGATAAAGACATTCGGGCATGACAGTTACTTTTGCAAGAGCTTCATAAGTCAGTGCATAACCATTTGAACCAGGTGTGGCGCATTTATAATCAAAGGTGTATCTTCAGTTTTTTAGTAAAGCAACATCACCTTGGAGAAAGAACCATGAACGTTGTGATTTCGGGGGCTTCAAGCGGTATTGGCCTTGCCCTTGCACGCCATTACCTAAAACAGGGTGCAACCGTTGCCGCCTTTGCACGACGGGCCGAACTGCTTGAAAAGCTGTCTACTGAATATCCAGGCAAGGTTATTCCCTATGTGCTTGATGTGCGCGATGCAGCAGCCATTAACGTGGCGGCAAACGACTTTATGACACGCGCGGGAGTGCCGGACATCGTTATTGCCAATGCCGGCGTCAGCCGTGGCACACTCACGGAACACTCCGAAGATCTGGAGAGCTTCCAGCAGGTGCTGGAGATCAACCTGCTGGGGATGGCCAAAACCTTCCAGCCATTTATCGCGCCGCTGCGCAGGGCGGGTAAAGGCCGACTGGTGGGCATCGCCAGTGTGGCAGGTTTTCGAGGACTGCCCGGTTCTGAGGCATATTCGGCTTCCAAGGCGGCGGCCATCTCATATCTGGAAAGTCTGCGTGTCGAACTGCGCAACAGCGGCATCAAGGTGGTAACCATTGCACCCGGCTTTATCAAATCGCCGATGACCGACGTCAACAGCTATCCCATGCCATTTCTGATGGAGGCCGACGACGCTGCCGCACGAATGGCGGCGATCATAGAACGAGGCAGCTCCTTTGCAGTGGTCCCCTGGCAGATGGGGTTGGTTGGCTGGCTGCTGAAACGCCTGCCGAACTGGCTGTATGACCGGATTTTTAGCAAGCTGCCGCACAAGTCGCGCAACGCCAGAATCTAGACGGCCTGATTCATTAAGTCAGGCCGCCGGTAAACTCTGAAAACCAAAACCAAAGGCGAAATTGTTGCATATAAACTGAAAAAACTGCCTTTAACTGTCTTAAATCATGAATCCACGATAAAGACATTCGGAGATGATATTCTGGGTAGCGGAAAAATATTGATAATCAGTTTTTGGTTTATCAATAACCAAAAAGGGCGAAACAGTTTTATCCGTCTCGCCCTTAAATCAAAACTGACTATCTTGTGGAGTTTATTTCACGACGATTCTATCCATAACGGCACTGCCGGTTTTAACCGTTATAGAACCATCGACAATACTATAGCCGCTCTGACTGCTGAAACCACTATTATATCCACCCTTCAATGTAAATAAAATCGCCCTGTCAAAGCTCAGCTTTTCAGTCAAGGTCAGTGCTCGAACCTTTATAACATTTCCCTTTAATGCATTTTCGTAGGCGCTGGCAATTGATCCGTAAGCCGTAGAGCCAATTTTTACGCGATCGGTCGTTTCAAAACCGGCGGTGACGCTATGATTTACATTCATCACCAGAGTGCAAGTAGTACCGGTTCCGCTGCAATCTCCGCCCCATCCGCTGAACTGGGAATTGGCATCCGAAACAACGGTAAGATTGATGCCGCGGCCAGAAGTATAACTGGCTGTACCTGTATTTCCGTTCCAGCTGATTGAACCGCCGTCTGACAACACCGCGCCACCTCCAGATCCGGTTTTATTGACCGTAAGGACATATGTCAACACCCCTGTACCACTGATGGTTGCCGCAGGCACAGCTTTAGCATTGGACGTAACCGTTATGGCTGCGCTCTTTACGCCTTCACTCTGCGGTTTAAAAACAATCTCAAAGGTACAAAATGATGATTGCCCCGGTGGGAGCTGAATCCCGGAACATTGATCCATCTTTTTTATAAAATCTCCGGAATGACTTCCAGATAGCGTAACCGTGCCGATCTCCACCGTACGACCTGACAGGTTCATAATCGTGAAAACAGTTGAAGCGGAGGAACTGCCGGGGACCACACTTCCAAAGTCATTTCTCTCCGGGAACAAAGAAGCAACTGGCATAACCGATGTTATGAACCCCTTTGATGTCATTCCCGATGCGCTGATTGTTGCAGCATAATGACCGCTTGGAATTGCAGATAAATCCGACTGATAGATACTGAACTGATTTTTATCCCACATGGCGTAGCCGTATGGCACCTTAAATATGGCCCCGTTGTCTATTTTCTGCAACTGCAGCACCGGAACCGCGGCAGATGAGCTGTTACCCTGTCCAGATCCGGCCTCACTGTCACCTCCAAAGTTGGTTCCATTGGCCCTTAGATTTATCTGATCATTCACACTATCACTCACAGACATATCAGCAATTTCCGGGCGTAGCCTGTCATTACCAATTTCAAGGCCGGCTTCAAACTGTTCGGAATGATTTTGATAGCCACTATTTGTACTGCCGCCTGAAATCAGTATATTACCACTTTGCAGCAGTACCCCCCTGGCATCATCACGCGGCATAATCATCGTAATTGGCAAAACCTCAAACTGTTCCTGTAATGGATTAAACAACTCGATGGAATTCAATTTGGAAGCCGTAGCAGCATTGTAGCCACCGGCAATCAATACCCGGCCGTCACGCATGGTAACCGCCACATGGTCACGTCTGGGGGTATTCATACTCCCAACTGAATAGAATATTTTGCTTACAGGATGATAGACCTCTGCTGTGGATATGGAATTTGAATTATAGCCACCGGCAACCAGAAGTTTGCCAGCGGCAAGTGATGACATGGAGTGATATGCACGCGCCGCTGTCATGGCCGGCCCGCTGGAAAAACTGTTTGTGGCCGGATTAAATATCTCACTGCTGGCCAGATAATTTCCCGGCGTACTATAACCACCGGTGATCATAACCGTACCATCATTCAGCAATATGGCCGCATGCCCCTGACGTGCCAACTGCATGTTCCCCACAACTGTAAACGTATTACTAACCGGGTTATATATCTCTGCCGCAGCAAGGCTGCCGTTTGCATCACTGCCGCCGGCCAGCAGTACATTACCGTTTGCAAGCAGTGTTGCCGTATGCCCGCTTCTGTAATGATTCATATTGGCTATATCGGTATATGTTCCATTTGACGGATCAAACAGTTCTGCACTATTCATAAAAATAATTCTGGTTAACGGTGCCTTCCGCCCGCCCCCCGCAATCAACACCTTGCCGTTATTAAGCAGCGTACTGCTATGACCCGCACGTGATACGGTCATAGGATTGGTTACCGTATATAAATCCGTGGCCGGATCATAAATCTCCGACTTCGCCATGGTACCGTCACCGTCTTCTCCGCCACTGTGCAACACACGACCATCCATTAGCATACTCATACCATGATGACTTCTGCCGTTTAGCATGACAGAACTGCTGTACATGGCGGGAATTGCATTGTCAAACTGTTCCACCTGACTGATAGCCCCACCGCTGTTCTCACCGCCGATAAAAACAACCCTGCCGCCGGGAATAAGCGTTGCCGTATGATAATAGCGTGATGTCAGCAGCGGCTCAGCAAGATCAAAACTGTTGGCGGAACGCGAATATGTATGGCAACTCTGCAAGGCACCGACTTCGTTCAATGCAATGCCACCACACAGCAGCAAACGTCCGTCTGTCAGCAGTGTTGATGAATGACGCGCCCTTTTCTGCGGCATAGTCCCCACGGTAATAAAACTGCCACCGCTATACAGATAATATTCACTTCTGCTGACGTTATTATCATGTCCACCGGTAACCAGAAGATGGCCTCCCGGAAGCATGGTGGATGCATGTTCTGTAACGGGATAATAAAGAGACGCATTTGTCAAACCGATTGTATTGGTCTGTGCGTTATACAGGTACGACACGGATGTAACCCCGGTTTTACCGTTACCGGCGGTCATCAACACATTGCCGTCTGTCAGGACATTGGCGGTATGGTTGCGAAAGCTCTTATCAAATACTGAAAACGACTCAAATTGACCGGTATTCGGGTCATATAACTCTGCCCCAACCGGCGCACTCTCATTACCGCTCATACCGCCGCCAATGAGAACCTTACCATTTTCAAGCAATGATGCCGTGTGCTGAAGCCTCGGCAGATTCATATTGCCGGTTGGTACAAATTTCTTTAATTCAGGGTGATATATCTCTGCGGAGTCAAGTTTGGCCGTACCGTTATGCCCGCCACTGATCAACACACTGCCATTTTTAAGCAGTATGGCGGCGTGTGCATAACGAGGAGTGGACATACTGCCAACCATGACAGATTCGCCGGTTTGCGGATTGTAAAGCTCTGCGGAGGAATGCACGGTATTTCCATTTTTACCTCCAACCACAAGCAGCAGGCCGTTGGACAACATGGTTGCAGTATGCATGCTCCTCGCAACCTGAAGATTACCGACAGGCTGCATGGCTGCATGGATTAGCGTGTTTGAAAACAGGATGAGCGACAACAACAGGATGGACAACAATTTAATCTTCATATGGCCCCTCTTATGTTTGATGAAACAGATTTTACGGTGCAGTGTTAATAATCAGGAATGGATTATTATATGAGCCTCTTGCAAACCCCCTTCGACAGGCTCAGGGGGAACGGATTATGGATTGCTAACTGGCTTTTATTCCGTTCGTGGTGAGCTTGTCGAACCATGGACGGAATGCTTTTACAAGAGGCTCATATTGATTGTTTTTAAAACGACTCAGATGGATTTGACGGGGAGTCATGCGATGAAATTTGATCCATTCTTAACGTGAAGCTTTACTCAAAATTGATGCAGTTTATAACATAAACTAGATTTAATACAACTTGATTTTACATATCAGGATTGGCATTGAAGTAATAGATTATAGGGACTCAAGCCCATTTGTCCTGAGCTTGTCGAAGGATAACATGTGTTTTTTACAGAGACCTCCGCTATTTAACGCCGCCTTCCCTCCGCACTCATTCTGAATCCAGATCCATATCCATCCGCTGCAACAAAGATATTCACCCTTTAGTTGTAACACCTTTGCCGCTTTTGTTATCCCAATGAAGTACGCCCTTCAGACTCGAAATAAATGACCATCCGGTGCTAGTTTGTAAATGAGCCGCGTGTTAAAAACCTTTCACAACATTATGGAAGGTGGTGGTTCACCAAAACTTTACACAGTATCCACAGATCGCAATTAAAACGATGCTCCGGAATATGTCTGCAGGCATCACGCCTGACCCAGACTCGAATCAAATCAACCTGACTTGGGCTGGGAAATCACAAAAAAAAGGAGATAAGATGAAGAAGTTTATTACAATGTTGGTAGTTGGTCTGTTTATGGTCGTTGGGGTTGGTCAGGTTTTCGCTGCGCAGGCTTCAAAATCAGAGGCACAGGCACTGGTTGAAAAGGCCGCCTTATTCATCAAACAGAATGGCAAGGACAAGGCCATTGCCGAATTCAACAATCCCAAAGGGGCCTTTGTTGATCGAGATCTGTACATCTTTGCCTATGACTTCAAAGGCGTCAACAAGGCGCTGGTCAGCAGCCCTGGCAAAATTGGCCAGAACCTGCTTGAAATGAAGGATGCCGACGGCAAATTTCTGATCAAGGATCTGATCGACGTCGCCAACCAGGGTGGCGGCTGGTACACATACAAATGGGCCAACCCGTCCACCAACCAGATCCAGAACAAGGCATCCTATGTCATCAAAATTGATGACAACCTCTGGATCGGCAGCGGTGTTTACCTGTAATCCAAAACAACCGTAAACATTACAATGCAACCAAAACGCCCCCCGGGACTATTCATTCCGGGGGGCGTTTTGCATCAGCTACAATCGAAAAAAATGTTTCAGCCTCTTCAGGTAGTCATCACTGCGCCTGACAGCGGCAACCGGATCGGCGACCGCATCGAGCCGGTTTTTTGTACGTTCCTCACGTTCCGATAGTACGGCGCTCAATGCCAGCAGAACCTGAGGATTATCCTTGAAGAGCGGCTCCAACTGTCCCTTCGTCACAACGGCAAGCCAGACCTCCGATACGGCGCGCACTGTGGCGCTGCGTGGTTCTCCGGTCATCAACGACATCTCGCCAAAAAAGGAATCCTCCTCAATTGTCCCGACCTGGCAGCCATCAACAGAAACTGAAAGACTCCCCTTGAGAACGATGAAAAGCGAATCACCGCTATCCCCCTGATTAACCACAATCTCGCCCGGCCCATAGACCTGAACCTGCGAGTCACCGGCCAGAGAGGTAATCATATTGTCATCGAGCATGGAGAACAGTTCCGAAGAGCGCAAATTTCCGGCAATCTGCTCTTGCGGAAAGCTGAACGGCTGTTTTGCCTCGGAGGTAACAATCTGACGATGTGGAAACGGAAAGCTGTACCCGGCCCGATTAACGGCATACCAGACCTGGCTGTAGATTGAATCCTGCGCCGCCACCTTTCCCGATGGATCTTCAATCCAGAACTTGAGCTGATAGGTAATACCGCTGTCATTCAGAGAAATCAGGCGTACAACCGGCTCAGGGTTTTCCAGCAGGAGCGGTTCATCACGCATCACCTTCAACAACAGCTCCCTGGCCGTCTCCGGCGGCATATCGTAACCAAGCATGACATCCACCTGGATCGCCGGTTTGTCAACCGTCTCACGGCTGCCATGAAAGGTGACCACATTCTGGATGATCAGGCTATTGGGAACCATGATCAGATAATTTTCCTGGTTACGCAGGGTTGTGTAGCGAAAACCGACATTGATGATCTCGCCAAAGATGTTCTTATCCTTGATGGAGATCCAGTTCTGCCGCGCCAGCAGTTTGTTGCTCTGGATCGAAAAGCCGAAAAGCGCGTTTGCCAGGGTGCTCTGCATGGCAAAGGCGATTGTGGCGGTAATCACGGTTGTTGTCGTCAGAATGGCGGAGAGATCGACATTAAAGACGACCCGCAACGAGATCATGCCGACCAGCAGATAAACCACCAGGCGAACAATATCACGGACAAAGGAGGGAACCTCACGCCCGGTATGGATTCTGATGTAGATGTCGATGATCAGGTAGTTGGCCAGTTTGGCCAGACAGAGGAGAACGATGATTGTCTGGAAACCATGCAGCAGCGACTGATAGCCAGGAATACCGGCCAGGGAAAGTTCGGCATAGAGCAGGACAAAACCGAACAGGGCCAGCTTTACCGGTGCCAGGATGCGGGGATGGATTTCCAGCCCGCGCAGACGGCGAGTGGCATAGATAGCGACAAAAAATATCACCGTCACGGCCAGCACAAACAGGCGGTTAATCAGTATGAAATTGATATCCAGCAACTCGCTGAAAGAAACCGTTGCTAAAAATGATGTCAGACCTTGCATGGCTGCCGCTCCCCTACCGGTTGAATACTATCTTACTTCCCCGAAACGGGTATCAGACCTCCAGGGATCCGATCAACTCACGCACGGTGGCAACACCGTTATCCGCCAGCCACTGTTCCATATCCCTGGCAACCGTCTCGGCAGCAGAGGGATTGATGAAACTGGCCGTACCGACCTGCACGGCAGTCGCCCCGGCCATGATAAACTCAAGGGCATCGGTAGCATTCATGATCCCGCCGATACCAATGATCGGCAACTTGACCGCCTGGGCAACCTGCCAGACCATCCGCAGCGCAACCGGCTTGATGGCCGGCCCGGAAAGGCCGCCAGTCACATTGGCCAGAACTGGGCGGCGGCGGTTGATGTCAATCGCCATCCCGGTCAGGGTATTGATCAGCGACAGACCATCCGCCCCGGCATCGGCAGCGGCACGGGCCATGGCAACCACATCGGTAACATTTGGTGACAGCTTGACGATCAGCGGCTTGATTGTGGCAGCACGACAGGCGGAAACGACATCATAGGCACAAGCTGGATCGGTGCCGAAGACAATGCCCCCCTGTTTGACATTCGGACAGGAGATATTGACCTCCAGACCTGCCACCTCCGGAATCTCATCCAGCCGCCGGGCAAGCTCAACGTATTCGTCAATCGTATTGCCAAAGAAATTAACGAAGGCAGGTGTGGCAACCGTTCTCAGAAACGGAACCTTTTTCTCGATGAATGCGTCGATCCCCACGTTCTGCAGACCAATCGCATTCAGCATCCCCCCCGGGGTCTCAACGATGCGCGGGGTCGGATTGCCAGCCTTAGGCTTGAGTGACAGCCCCTTGGTGACAAAGGCGCCGATCTGCTCCAGATTGACATAATCGGAAAATTCCGCGCCGTAACCAAAGGTGCCGGATGCGGTCATAACCGGATTGCGCAGCTCCACACCAGCCAGATTCACAGACATATCAGGTTTCATCTTCAACACCCCCATCCCAGCTCTTTGCCATCAAAAACAGGCCCTTCTGCACAAACACAGCGGAAATCGGGCGACTCTGGCGAATGATTACGGCCAGGGGTCACGCATCCCAGACAGGCCCCGACACCACAGGCCATATACCCCTCCAGCGAAACCTGACAGGGAATATCACGCCCCTCGGCGATACCGGCCACCGCCTTGAGCATACCGTGCGGGCCGCAGGCAAAAATAGTTGCCCCACCCTCCAGCCGGTCAAGCGCAGATACAAGCGCCTCGGTCACCAGACCGCATCTCCCCAGAGAGCCATCCTCCGTGGCCACATAACACTCCACTCCAAGCCGCTCAAACTCGGTGATACAGAGGATATCGTCACGGGTTCGCCCACCGGCAAAGAGGCGAACAGGTGAATCCTTGACCAGTTCCCGGGCCAGCATATAAAGCGGCGCAAGGCCGACACCACCACCAACGATAAGCTTTTCCTCCCCAGGCTGACCAAGATCGAAGCCATGTCCCAAAGGACCGAGGATATCAAGCTGATCGGTCTCGTGCAGTTCGGAGAGCATGGCCGTCCCCTTGCCAACTACACGGTAGAGGATCTCGAACCAGGGTTGCGGGTTTGCCCCCGCCTGTGGCGGTGTATGGGTTCCGACATCAAAAATCCCGAAGGGACGTCTGAGCAGCGGATCAATCGCACCGTTGACCCGCACCATAACAAACTGCCCCGGCTGGGCAGCGGCAAATTCCTGCGGGGCGGTCATCCGCATCCGCCAGTAACCGGGAGAAACCTCGGCATTGGAGATAATCATTGATTTGAACTGCATAACAACTCCTTTAAAATCAGGGACTAATGAATTATTAAGTCACCCTCTCCCTCATGGCGAGGGGTAACATCAAAACAACCTATCCCTTCTCCCTCGGGGAGAAGGTGCCCCGAAGGGGCGGATGAGGGTGCTCTGCATTTTGTTAGTCTAAAAGCGGTCTTTCCATCAAAATGGCGTCCTCTTTTCCCTCGTAATACCCCTTCCTGACGAAATAGCGTTCAAAACCAAAGGCCTCGTAAAGTGCTATCGCCGCAAGGTTGGATTCACGCACCTCCAGGGTAAGGTTCTCTGCCCCCTTCTGCCGGGCAGTGGCAATCGCATGCTCCATCAGCATCCGCCCGATCCCCCTGCCCCGCTGGTCAGGCGCAACGGCAATATTCATGACCTGGGCCTCTTCAAACAACGACATCAGACAGAGATAGGCAAGCAGACGGCCGCCTTCCACAACCACAACCGGAAAGGCCAGGTGGGAATGAATTTCATGGATGAAATGCTCCCGTTTCCATGGCTGCGGATAGGAGGCCTGCTCAATCGCCAGGACATCGTCGAGATCATCCAGAGACATGGCTCTGATGGTTAAATCCTCTTCTGAATACATCCGCTTATGATAGTTAAAACAGGCACAAAAGCAATTATTTTCAAATACGCTTCATCATTTTATGGCAAGAGACCAGTTGTTTGTTTTTGATCTAACCCGTTTTAATGTTATTCTCCCAAAAACCGGCTAACAAAACAGCCAGATCCGGGTCAAAATCAAATCAACATCCATGGAGGGCAACATGAATCAATCTTCCTGTGTAAAATTTCTGTTTCTCGTCTTTATCCAGTTGATGTTCATTGCCACTCAAAGCAGCCCATCCAGCGCAGGCACCTTTTATAAGACATCAAAGGGGCAAACCGTATACGTTCCGGTTTACTCCAACATTTTCAGCGCACCAAAGAAGATTCCCTTCAATCTGGCATCCATGCTGAGCATACGCAATACCGACATGCACAATTCCATCTCGGTCACAGTCGCCAACTATTACGACACCGATGGCAGGCTTGTCAGAGGCTACATCTCCCGTCCGCTGAGCATTGGCCCGCTACAATCCGCAAGCATTTACATCCCCGAGGATGATACAAGCGGAGGGAGCGGTGCCAATTTCATTGTCCGCTGGAATTCAACAAAAGAGGTCAACACGCCGATTATCGAATGTATCATGATCGGCATGAAATCAGGACAGGGGATCTCCTTTGTCAGTCCCGGCCAGGAAATCAAACCGTAGAGATTGCAGTACAGTGAGCCGATATGCACAAACTCAGAACTGAAATCAAAAATGCATGCCTGATCATTCTTGGAATCCTCTCGGCCGGTATGGGACTGAAAGGATTCCTATTATCAAGCCATTTCATTGATGGTGGTGTAACCGGCATCTCAATGCTGTTATCCAGCACACTTAACTATCCATTGCCGATTATCCTGATCATCATCAACATTCCCTTTATCATCATCGGCTACCGGCAGCTTGGCATTCAGTTTGCCTGCCGCAGCGTCCTGGCCATTACCGGGCTTGCCGCCTGCATCGCCTTTGTAGATTACCCGGATGTTACACCTGACAAACTCCTCACAGCCGTGTTCGGAGGCATTTTCATCGGGGCCGGGATCGGACTTGCCATGCGCGGCGGCGCAGTTCTGGACGGAACAGAGATTACGGCCCTGCTGATCAGCAAAAATAGCCATATCCTGCGAGTCGGAGATGTCATCCTGATCCTGAACATCTTCATATTTATGGCTGCCGCATTTCTGTTTGGGACTGAAATAGCACTCTATTCAATCCTGACATACATGGCTGCATCAAAAACCGTTGATTTCATCATCCACGGGATTGAAGAATACACCGCCTTAATCATCATATCCGAACAGAGTGACATGATCAGGGAGACTATTGTCGCCGAACTGAACCGTGGCGTCACAATCTATGTCGGCCGCGGCGGCGCCACCGGAAAGCTGGTCAACATTCTCTACTGCGTCGTGACCCGCCTTGAAATCGGCCGGGTCAAAAACCTTGTCAACGACATCGACAGTTCGGCCTTCATCGTCACCCATCCCCTGGCGGACGTAACGGGTGGCATCATCAAAAAATCAGCGCTCCATTATCACGACAAGCAGGTTAACTCAGGCTGACGCCCTCCCCGGCTGTGCAACAGGAAGCATCTCCGACCGATAGCCCAGAAGAACACCACCTCCCATCCGCAGCATCCAAACCATTTTTCATCCATTTGATTCAATTCCAGAATCACCACATTGACAGTATACTGATTATCTGTATAATGACTTTATCAATCTGATGAGGTAAAGACGATGAAAGATATTGAAGAAGGACTCGGCTTCCTGCTGGCAAAGGTTTATCAAAGGACCTTTGCCGTTTTCAAGGAGGAACTGGCACCATACGACCTGACCCCGCCACAGTTCGGGATCCTCCGCTTTCTCTGCCAGCAGGACGGCATGAGCCAGGTAGAGCTTTCCGAACGAAGCCAGGTAGACCGGACAACGATTGGGGGTCTGATTGACCGTCTGGAAAAAAACGGTTTTGTTGAACGCCACCCACACCCCAACGACCGGCGGGCATACCGGATCATGCTAACGGCCAAGGCCTCCAAACTGATACCGGAACTGATCGCATGCTCCGAAAGATCATTGAAAAAACTGACCGGCGGACTTTCAGAGGGTGAGATTGCACAACTGACAAAAACCTTAAAGAAACTCCGCGGAGAAGAGAAAATCTATGAGAACCCTTCTTTTTAGCATCGCACTGGCAGCAACACTGTTTCAGACGGCAACGGCAAGGGCTGAACAGCTTTCACTGCAAAAATGTATCGAGATGGCAAAGAGCGGCAACCAGACACTGAAGGCAGCGGCCTGGGAAAGCCGGATTGCCACGGAAAATGTCCGTCTGGCAAGATCCACGCTATATCCGCGCATCGATGCCCAGGGGGGCTATACCGCACAACAGAGCGCCCAGGCCAGCTATTTTGCCGGTCGGACGATTGAAACCCAGGAACCGAACTATGCCTTTGCCGGTGTTTCGGCCAACTATACGCTCTACGATTTCGGACGCCGCGCAGGACGGCGAACAGCGGCAACGGCGGCGGCCGAATCAAGCGCCCATTCCTACCAGGCGCTAAACAAGGATATCACCCTGCAGGTCATCGAGTCCTATTTCGCCATACTGGAAACGGAAAAATTGATTACTGCGGCAACGGATGAGGTCACCCAGGTTCAGCAGCATCGCCGGGTCGCACAGGCGCTCTTCGAAGAGGGTGTCGTCACCCGCAACGATATTCTTCAGGCAGATGTCAGGCTCGCCACAGCCCGCCAGAATCTGCTGGCAATGAAGAACCGCCGCGAAAACATCTGGCTAAGACTGAACGATCTGACCGGAAACAGCGAAACATTCCGCGCCGAACTGGAGTCAGACAGCAACCTGCTCAACAACGATGCGATAAAGGCCGACAGTGAAAATGCCCTTAAATCACGAAGTGAAATTCTGGCACTGCAAAAGAGACTTGAGGCCCGCGAGGCCGAACTTGACGAAAGCAGAGGCAACTACTTTCCAGAGATATTCACCAAAGTCGGACTGGACTATGTCCAGAACGACAAGGTTCGTGAACAGACCATCATGGCCGCCACAGTCGGGATCCGCTTCAACATCTTCGATGGCCTGGCAACCACCGCCACCCGGGAAAAGGCGATCCGGCAACGCAGCCAGGCCGAAGACAACCTGATCAGGACAAAATCCCAGGTCCGCCTGGAGATAGCAACCGCCACCAATGACCTGCAACTGGCCGGTGAACAGATTAGCGTAGTTGAATCCGCTATCCGCCAAAGTGAGGAGAACCTGCGCATAAACCGAGAAAGGTATCAGGAGCGTGTTGGCACGGCAACAGAGGTTCTGGATGCCCAGACACTGCTGACCCAGACCAGGACAAACTACTACCGGGCGCTGTTTAACCGCCAGGTTGCCGCTGCACGGCTGAAACACGCAACCGGCGAGCTATAGCAGGGCTTTGAAAAACGTCATGAGGAAGGCCGGATGCAAGACGCACGGAACGGAGCAGCCGAGGCATAACAGGTAGTTAACTAAGAGCTTGTCCGTAAATAACTTTGTTCAGGTATTGCGCCTGGATTTGGGTCAGATTTGGCAGACATGATTGAACAAAACCACAGGCGTAGCTGGGCTACGTCGAGGATTTTGTGATTGAATGGCTGTCAAAGATGGCCTGAATACAGGATGCAAGACCGCAAAGCTTATTTGCGGATAAGCTCTAAGGTTGCGATTACCGCGCAACGCAGCAGACGGCTCTCCGCAGTAGTTTTTCAAAGACCTGATAGCAATTACGGAGGATACAATGAGTGAAGAAGCGCCAAAATATGCAGCTGACAAAACGGAAGAAAACGACGGCAGCCAACCGCTGACCAAGCCGGGCAAGAGCCGGAAGAAACCGCTGGCCCTGCTATCGGTTACAATCATGCTCTGCGTTGCCGGTTCGTTCTACTGGTGGATTGACAGCAAAAAACATATCAGCACAGACAACGCCTTTATCGAGGCCCGCATCATCCCCATATCCAGCAAGGTTCCCGGAACAGTCAAAAATGTACTGATCCATGACAACCAGCAGGTAAAGGCGGGTGAAGCGTTGATCGAACTGGACGATGTCGACTACAAGGTTCAGGTCGCCAAGGCCGAGGCCGGCATGGGATTGGCACAGAATGAGACCGGCGCCGACTATCTCAAGGCCGAGGGACAGGGTGCATCGGTACAGTCGGCCAGAGCCAGATATGAGCAGGCGGAACTGGATCTTAAACGGGGCGAGGCGCTCTACAGTCGTGAGGTTATCCCCAAGGAACAGCTTGATCGCCTCAGGACAGCCCGGCGGGTTGCCATTTACCAGCTGAAAGAGGCTGAAGACGGGCTTAAACGGTTCAGGAGCGAGGCGGGATTGACCGGCCAGGGTGGCAACAAGGCGAAACTGATGCAACGCAAGGCGATGCTGGACGAGGCCAGGCTTCAACTCTCCTATACCCGGCTGACCGCACCGACCGAGGGGTATATCACCCGTAAAAACGTAGAACCGGGGGCCAACATCCAGGCTGGCCAGCCGCTGATGGCACTGGTTCCCCTCAAAGGGGTCTGGATCACCGCCAACTACAAGGAGGGGCAACTGGGTCGGATCAAAGCGGGGCAGAAGGTCAGCTTCACGGTAGATGCCTACCCGGGGCGTAAATTCAGCGGCAAGGTTGAAAGCATCATGGCCGGGACAGGGGCGGCCTTTTCACTGCTGCCGCCGGAAAACGCCACCGGCAACTACGTCAAGGTCGTTCAGCGTGTGCCGGTAAAAATCCGCATCGATGAAAACAGTGACCCGGAGCATCTGCTGCGGGCCGGCATGAGCGTGATCCCGACGATCCATGTGGATTAACCTGCAAAAAGGTTGTCATCCCCGAGTTCCGCTATCGGGGATCCAGAGTTCCCATTCAGTTAGAATCGGGATTCCCGGCCCGAACTGTTGCGGGAATAACATTATTGAAGCCTCCCACTAAATCTCAAAAACCGTACGGCATAAAATCTATGAACAGCGACGATAAAACCATCAACAAATGGCTGATTACCATCACGGTCATGCTGCCGACGATCATGGAGATCATCGACACATCCGTTGCCAATGTGGCGCTGCCGCACATGCAGGGAAGCCTGAACGCCGGCACGGACGAGATCACCTGGGTACTTACATCATATCTGGTCAGCAACGCGGTTGTCCTCCCCATGACCGGCTGGCTGTCGCGGGTATTCGGGCGAAAACGTTTCCTGATGGCCTGTATCGCCATGTTCACACTGGCCTCACTACTCTGTGGAGCTGCACCAAACCTGGAATCACTGATTCTGTTCCGTATTATCCAGGGGGCGGCCGGCGGCGCCCTGATCCCGATCAGCCAGGCGATCCTGATGGAGACATTCCCCCCCAACCAGCGCGGCATGGCCATGGCCATCTTCGGCATTGGCGCCATGTTCGGCCCGATTATCGGCCCGGCCCTGGGGGGCTGGATCACCGACAACATGAACTGGCGCTGGATCTTCTACATCAATCTCCCCATCGGTCTGATCGCCTTTCTGATGTGCGGCCTGTTCATCTTTGATCCGGCCTATCTGCAGGAAAAACGCGAAAAGATCAAAATCGATTACTGGGGACTGTTGCTGCTGACCACCAGCATGGGGGCGCTGCAGGTCGTGCTGGACAAGGGACAGCAGGAGGACTGGTTCAGCTCGTCCTACATCATTGCCTTCACACTGATCACTATCGTCTCACTGATCGGTCTGGTCTGGGTTGAGCTGACCAATGCCCACCCGATCATCAACCTGCGCCTGTTCAAAAACATCTCCTTCGCATCCGGTAACCTGATCATGTTTATCGTCGGGTTCTGCCTTTACAGCTCGATCATGCTGATACCGCTCTTCCTCCAGAACCTGCTCGGCTACTCCGCCACCGACGCCGGTCTGGTCATGGCCCCGGGCGGCATTGCCACCCTCTGCACCATGCCCTTCGTCGGGGCGATGCTGCAGAAATACGACGGCCGCAAAATCGTCTTCGCCGGTCTGCTGATCGGGGCCGGTTCCATGTTCATGATGCAGGGGATGAACCTGCAGGCAGCCTACATCAACTTTGTCATGCCGCGGGTTTTTCTCGGTTTCGGACTGGCGATGATCTTTGTGCCGCTCACCACCGTCACCCTCTCAAGCATCTCCAAACATGAGATGGGCAACGCCACCGGCATGTTCAACCTGTTGCGCAACATCGGCGGCAGCGTCGGCATCGCCATGTCCGCCACCATCCTGGCCAGAAAAGAGCAGTTCTACCAGAACAGCCTGATTGCCAAGATCACCCCCTACAGTGCTGCCTGGCAGATGCGCCTGCACGAGCTGAAACAGACGCTGCTCGCCAAGGGTGTGGCCGCATCACAGGCCGACCAGACCGCCATCGCCATGATATATGGCACGCTCCGCCGACAGGTGGGAGCCCTCTCCTTCAACTACGTCTTCTGGGTGGTCGGAATCGCCTTTCTGGTGATCATCCCCTTCCTGCTGCTGTTGAAAAAACAGAACCTGGGCGAAGAGATCAACGCCGGGCACTGAGCTCAATCAGACACCATACATCTCCCCCATCACCACCATAAATGCACTGGCGGCAGGGGAGAGTTCCCTACCCTTTCTCTTCACCAGACAAAACTGCCTTGAGATGGATATACCCTCAACCGGTATGCTCACCAGCTCCCCTCGCTTCAATTCATGTTCTACGGATACCGCCGACACAAACGACACCCCCACCCCTGCCATCACGGCGCGTATCACGGCAAGATTACTGCCCAGCACCGCAGTTTTTCGCAGAATATCCATTGTAATCCCGACATTTTTCAAGGCAGCCGCCGTACTTTGCCCCGTGCCGGAGCCTGTTTCACGCACCACAAACGGCTCTTCCAAAAGCTCCGCGACCCTTATCCGGCCGACTTCAGTCCAGCGATGTCCCGGCGGGGCCACCAACACAATCTCATCATTGCAGAGCTGGACAAATTCCAGCCCGTCCCCTGAAAAGTGCCCCCCCACCACTCCGCACTCCGCCAGTTCCGACATGATCCACTCGTGCACCTGCTTACTATCACCCTGTCTTAAATTGATACTGAGGCGTGAGAATCTCTCCGTCAATTTCGGCAAAGCGGCCGGAATCAGATATTCACCCGGAATACTGCTTCCGGCGATCTTCAGGGTCACTTCACCAACCCCCTTGAAGCGTTCCATGGCGGCAGGGATCTCCTCCGCGTGATGCAGCAGACGACGCGCCCGTTGCAGCAAGACCTTGCCCCCCTCGGTCAGCAACGCCCCCTTGCCGGTCCTGTCAAACAGCTTGACCCCAAACTCCTCTTCAAGGGCAAAGATATTCTGACTCACCGTTGACTGGGTGACGCAGGAGGCCTCCGCCCCCTTGGAGAAGCTTCTGGTTTCAGCAACAGCAATAAACACTTCCAATTGTCGCAGGTTCATATTTTGCCTGTATTGTTTTTTTGAATAGGACCAATCGTTTTATTAGATATAACAATTTGACAACGGTCGTCAAGGACCATAGATTCATTAAAGGTTGTCACCAGCATAAGTGGCAGACCGGGCTACACCTTCAATACCAGAAACAGGAGATCGTTAATGTTGTCAAAACAGGCAGGTCAGAAGTTTTTCGTACAGTTCTGGAACCCATTTTCAACCGTCGTCATGGCCGGTGTTTTTGCCGCGTTCTACTTTGGTCTTACCGGCACTTTCTGGGCTGTAACCGGGGAATTCACCCGCTGGGGAGGGCGTGCGCTGCAATTTTTCGGACTGCCAGCAGAAACCTGGGGCTATTTCAAAATCATTCATCTCGAGGGGAGTGTATTTAACAGGGTTGACGGGTTGATGATCCTGGGGATGTTTGCCGGTTGTCTGGCCGCTGCCCTGTGGGCCAACAACGTAAAGCTGCGTATGCCAACATCACGCAGAAGGATTTTTCAGGCACTGGTCGGTGGAATAATCGCCGGTTACGGCGCCCGTATGGCAATGGGATGCAATCTGGCCGCCTTTTTTACCGGAATCCCGCAGTTTTCACTTCACGCATGGTTCTTCATGTTTGCAACCGCCATCGGCTCATACTTCGGCGCAAAGGTCTCCATGCTTCCATTCTTTAGAATTCCGGTGGTTTTGCAAAAGACAAACGCCTTAACCGATATGCCGACCTATTCCGGCACGGCAAAAAGGAATTTTATTCTGGGATGTGTCGTATTTACAGCCGCGGTACTGCTGGCACTGGTCAAGGCATCGTGTCAGGCAAAACTGGGATTTGCCGCCCTATTCGGCCTGATTTTCGGCATTCTGATCGAGCGGGGACAGGTTTGTTTCACATCCGCATTCCGGGATCTGTGGCTTACGGGACGAACCGTTATGGCCAAGGCGATTATTGTCGGAATGGCCGTCAGCACAATAGGGGTTTTCAGCTATTCACAACTCGGAGTTCCGCTTAAAATCATGTGGGCCGGCCCCAATGCGGTCATTGGCGGGATACTGTTCGGCTTCGGGATCGTACTCGCCGGCGGCTGCGAAACCGGCTGGATGTACCGTGCGGTAGAGGGGCAGGTACACTACTGGATCGTCGGGGTCGGCAACATCATCGGCGCAACCATCCTGGCGGCCCAGTGGGATGATATTGCCCCATACATTGCAACTACATACGACAAGGTCAATCTGCTCAAGGAGTTCGGCGAAATGGGGGGGCTTGCCATCACCTATGCCGCCCTGCTCTTCTGCCTGTTATTAATATTTCTCTGGGAGAAACAATTCTTCAAAAATCGTAAAGGAACGCTATGAATACCAAGATAACCCCTGACTACACATTGAACATGCTCGGTGAGCCATGCCCCTATCCGGCGGTCGCCACACTGGAGGCGCTGCCGCAACTACAAAAGGGAGAGATATTGGAGGTGCTGTCAGACTGCCCGCAGTCCATCAACAACATTCCGGCAGACGCAAAAAATCACGGATACGAGGTTCTGCTGATCGAACAGAACGGCCCCTCCATCCGCTATCTGATCAGGAAATAAACTCATGAGAGGCTCTTGCAAAAAGTTTGTCATCCCCGAATGTTGTTATCATGGATCAAATTTTTCCAGTCAATTAAATCTGGATTCCCGATCAGAAACACTTCGGGAATGACAGTTTCAGGACTTTTGCAAGGGGCTCATGAGTATCAGGCAACCATCATATCCCCGTTAAACTCAACCTCCACCTGTTCCTCATGATTGAGCAGCAGATCAAAGGACGGGAGGTTATGTGTCAACCAAATGGAATCAAACTAATTTCGACCGCAGGCCTTGCAATCCGGGCGTTCCGGGTCTCGGCTATCAACCATCCCACCACACAGTTCGCAGCGGTAACGATGAAATTTAAAGCCGCAATTGCGGCAATAATAGGCAGTCGGATCACCGTCACCAACCGGTACAACATCCACCGAGGCACAGATCAGACAGACCGATTCCATCAACGGCTCGTTGCGCAAACCGGCGCGCTGCTCCTTATAACGCTTGTACAAAGCCTTTCCAACCTCCCGGTCAATCATGTTACCCCCTGTCATTCCGATCATTTCACTGCAAAGTTATCCCGACTTTGCAATTTACACGCCGGACATAAAAATACTGACAAGCTGGTGCATTCAAGGCGGCTTCGTGCTATAAAATTACTTCATTTCAACTACACGGGAGCCCCGGATATGAAACAGACCACCATTGATGGAATACATATTACACTTGCAGAACCGATCGAGCTACCATTGAAATGGATCGGCCAGGAGGAACTGCTTAACCAGCTGCTAGCCGCCTGGATGGTGATCGACGAGCGGGATATCCCCTTTAACCCGCGCCTGATCGGCAAGCCGGGCGTTGGCAAAACAACCCTGGCCTATGCAGCAGCAAAACGGCTGGAACGCCCGGTCTACCTCTTTCAGGCAACCATGGACACCCGCCCGGAGGACCTGATCATCACGCCGGTCATCGGCCCGGACGGCAAGATCCAGTACGCAGCATCATCACTGGTCTCAGCCATGCTGGCCGGTGGTGTGGTCATCATCGACGAGGGAAACCGGATGAGCGAAAAATCCTGGGCCTCACTGGCCCCGCTGCTGGACGACCGCCGTTACGTGGAATCGATCATCACCGGCCTGCGCATTCCAGCCCACCGCGATTTCCGGGTTGTCATCACCATGAACGAGGACGCCTCCACCTTCGAACTGCCGGAATACATCCATTCACGGCTACAGCCGCAGATCTACATCGACTTCCCCGAGGGGGACGAAGAACTACTGATCCTCAAGGAAAATCTCCCCTTTGCCGAAAACGAGATCCTCAAATATGTGGTTAATTTTCTGCAGCGGGCCCACTCCGCCGATGAACTCTACTCCGTGCGCGACGGCATCAACATCGCCCGTTACGCACTGAAGATGGCTGCCGTGGAGGGAATCGCACCGGCAAACAGAATCGAACTGGCCGTGGAACGGATCCTGGGTGAAGAGGCATTGAAGTATCTGAGGTAATTTTTCTGCGGATAAAATTTTAACACTCGGGAGGGCACATGGAAAACACCGTCTACAATATTCTCACGGATGGAAATGAACAGAAACTATCTGAAAAGGTTAATCAGGCCCTTCGGGAAGGCTGGCAGTTGCAGGGAGGGGTCGCAATTACCGCGGTGGTCGTTGGTATGTATGATCGAATGGAATTTGCACAGGCAATGATCAAGAAAGCGGAGTAAAACATGCCACACCGATTACATCTGGAAATCTTTGAAAATATTCACGCACTGCCGATCCTGCATGGACGGATTGAGTTTACGGATCTCGTCCGCAGCGCCATCCGCAGGGTCAAACCGGATGTCATCGCCATCGAACTACCACCGACCCTGGAGGCGGCGTTTAAACGCGCCGTTTCACGGCTGCCGCAGGTCAGTGTTATCAGCTACAAGACGGATAGCGGACAGAATAGCGGCCAACCCGTTTATCTGCTGATCGAACCGGGTGACCCGTTCTGCGAGGCCGCCAGACTGGCCGATGAACAGGGAATACCGCTTCAGCTGATCGACGTGGATACGGATCATTATCCGCAGATCCGCCAGCATCTCCCCGACCCGTACAGCATCACCCGCATCGGGCTGGCCGCCTATTACCGCGAGTTCATCCGCGCCTCCGCCTCCGATCCCGTAGAGATTGAAGACAAACGCCGCGAGGGGGGAATGGCCTACCGGCTGCAGGGGTTGTCACAGCAGTATCAACGGATACTGTTTATCTGCGGCATGTCACACCTGGAGCGGATAAAACTCGCATTCAGCCAGACGCAGACGAGGCCGCTGGAGCGGCTGCACCGAGACGGCATCGACATCTTCAATCTGCACCCGGATTCATGCGGCGAGGTAATGACGGAGTTCCCGTTCATCACCGCACTACACGAATACCGGCGCGGAGAATTACCGGGTGAACCGCCGGAGATGACCGGATTAAGAAAACGCTTCAATGCGCTGGAACTGATCACCGGCGGACGCCGGGAATGCACGGAGGAGCAGTTGCTGGACAACGCCATCCGCCACAGCGCCCGGCGCATGGGAAGCGAGGGTACGCCGCTGGACCGACAGCGCGCCATATACCACCTGTTCAGCGAGGCATCCCGGCATTACCGGCAGGAGACCGGTGAGACGGTGCATATCTGGCAGAAACGTGCCTTTTTCCGCTTCAGCCGCAACTATGCCATGGCCGGCGGCATGCTGCTCCCCGATCTCTACCAACTGCTGATCTCCGCACGCGGCTGCATTGATGACAACTTCGCCTACGCCCTCTTCCGCCTGGCCACGCATTACCCGTGGCAGACAGAGGGTGCCGATCTGGCCACCATCCGCCTGACGCCGGAGGATCTCTGGGGCGGCAGCCGTCAGATCCGTTTCCGCCCCCGCAAAAAGAGCAGCAAGGGGATGTCGCAATTCGGATTTCTGAAACGGAAGCGTGAACGAAGACCGGGTGAATGGCTGGAGGGGTTTGATGATCCGTCGATCTGCTCCTATCCGCCGGAGGACATTGCCATTGAAGGGTACGGTGAATTTCTGCGCCGCAAGGGGGGGATGCAGCTCTCCGAAGAGCTCTGCCGCAGCGAGAAGTTCAGCAGCTCCATGCTGGACGGGATCGATATGCGTGAAACCCTGCGCAATATCCACGAAGGGGCGATCTACGTAAAGTCCGAACAGCGGAGCAAAGGGGGGATGGGCGCGGTCGTGATGATCTTCGACGAGGATCGTGGCGGCCAGCACTACCCCTATAACATGACCTGGCTGGGTGAACATGATCAGGAGTCGGACATGGCCTTCTACGCTACCCGACCGGAGGATAACATCGTCGGCCCCGGTATCTGCCGCTGTGAATACGGCGGATTCATGCTCTGCTACCCTCCCCGGCGGATGTATGACGTCTGGGATGACCCGGACTACGGTGGTGCCCAGAGCCGCGCCGAGGTCCTGCTGATGGCCGCCCTGGACTATTCACTGGAAAAGCACGTCGTCTATGTGGCCAAACGTCCGCCGCGCAGCATCTTCAAACAGATGGCCGCCCGCATCGGACGCAAGATCGTCTACATCCCGCTCGGCTCACTTTCACCGGTAAAACTGAAGCAACTGCGGATCATGCATATCCTCTCCGGTCATGACAAACGGGATATCGCCCGGGAATACATCTGGTAGAATATACGATAAAGGCGGCGGTTCATTTCATTACCGGCCTGTCCCCAAAGAGGTAACAACATGCCAGCAATCATCGAGGCCAACGGCCTGTACAAGACATTCGATTCATTTACCGCCGTCAACGGCGTCAGCTTCTCGGTACAGCCGGGCGAATGCTTCGGCCTGCTCGGCCCCAACGGCGCCGGCAAAACGACAACCATCCGCATGCTCTACGGCTTCACCCCGCGCAGCGGCGGAGATCTGACAATTTTCGGCCTCAACTGCGATGACAACTGGCGCGAAATCAAAGCAAGAATCGGGGTCTGTCAGCAGGACAACAACCTCGACCCCGACCTGACAATTCGCCAGAACCTGGAGATTTTTGCCGGCTACTTCAACATTCCACGGCAGGTGGTAACGGAACGCACCGCTGAACTGCTCCGCTTCACCTCGCTGGAGCAACGCAGCAATGAACATGTCAGGGACCTTTCCGGCGGGATGATGCGCCGCCTTGTTCTGGCCCGGGCGCTGATCAACAATCCGGAGCTGTTGATCCTGGACGAACCGACGACCGGACTCGACCCGCAGTCACGCCATCAGTTATGGGGACGCATGGAGGATCTCAAGCAGCGCGGCATGACAATCCTGCTAACCACCCACTACATGGATGAGGCCGAACGGCTCTGCGATCGCCTGGTTATTGTGGATGCGGGCAAGATACTGGTGGAAGGAGTTCCCCGTGAACTGATCCGTGAGCATGTCGGCAGCGATGTGATCGAGATTGTTGCCCCCTGCAAGGACATACGGAATCTGCTGAATGAAAGGCAGATCAAATACGAAGATCTCGATCATCGTCTGATCGTTTACAGTCAGGAACCGGACGAGCTCTATCGTCATCTGCTGGGGGAACATTGCCGCGACGGCTGCATGCTGCGCCCGGCAACACTGGAGGATCTTTTTCTGCGGCTGACAGGAAGGGAGTTGAGGGACTAAAATGGGACTATTCAAAAACAAAATCTCACGGCGATTCATCCGTGTCTGGCAACGCAACCTGCTCACCTACCGATCCACATGGAAGATCAACTTCCTGCCGCCACTACTGGAACCGATCTTTTACCTGGCCGCCTTCGGGGTTGGACTGTCAATCATGATCGGCAACGTGGATTACCGCGGCGGACACTACTCATACACAACCTTCATCGCACCCGGCCTGATAGCCGTCAACATCATGCAGAGCGCGTTTTTTGAAAACACATTCTCATCATTTGTACGCATGTACTACCAAAAGACCTTCGATGCCATGCTGGCCACCCCGCTGACACTGGAGGAGATCATCACCGGAGAACTCCTCTGGGGCGCATCCAAATCCGTTATCGGCACGGCCCTGATGGGCAGCGTTATTGCGCTGTTCGGACTAATCAGCCCGCTAACGGTCCTGTTACTACTGCCGGTCTCTTTTCTGGGTGGGCTGGCATTTGCCTGCATCGGCATGATCTGTACCGCAAAGGTGCCCACCATCGAGGTATTCAACCTGCCGATTTTCCTCTTCATCACCCCCATGTTCCTCTTCGGCGGAACATTCTTCCCCCTCTCCAATCTGCCGGAGTGGGCCAGGATAGTTGCCCAGCTGCTCCCATTGACCCATCTGGTTGAACTGGTGCGCAGCATCTGCCTGGGCAAGATCGGAATAACAACCTTTGCCGCGCTAGCCTACTTGATCACCTGGAGCGCACTATTCTTTCCGCTGGCGATCATCGGCATGCGGAAAAGGCTGATCAAATAGCGGTTGGGAAAATACAATTATGAATTTACTTCCTTACACCAAAATAGTTTTTGTCGTGGATATGCACATATCCGAAGCACGAGAATTAATTGCTGCCAGTGTTGGACCGAAGGGATTAGCAAAAATCCTACCGTCAATTTTTGGAAAAAAGAAAAATGTGAATTATGAATCAGGTCTTCAACAAATTACAGCAGAGAGCGAGATACAAAAGAATTATATTTTTGAGGGTGAGGTGTCTGAAAAATCTTTTAAAATTGAGAGGAAAATTTGCTATAGAAATTCCTTTATACCTGTCTTGTATGGAATACTTGAAGCCGCACCAGATGGCACAAAAATATCAATTGAAATGATGCTCAACCCATTTGCCATTTGTGTGCTTGTAATTATTCTGCCAATGGCACTTTTCGGATTTTCCCCGTCATCGACATTAATCACCCAAATTGGGTTAGTAGTGGCAATAATGTTATTGACTAGTGCCGGTTTCTGGATCGAAGTTTGGTTCTCTAAGAGAAAATTCCTGGAAATATTCAAAAATGCACGGATCATCAAAATATAGGTAAAGCAAACCTTATCAATAAATTAAAACCATTAAAGATCCAAACAACTTACAACCTGCGACGGGAGCGACACAAAAGCTGGCCGCTCAGCATTATGACAGTTACCTCAATAGAAAACCGAAGGAGAAAAGGATGAGAATTTTTACCGCGGTAGTTTTATTTTTGATAATGACAACAGCTACTGTGAGTGCAGCCACACTGGAATCCAAAGACGCAGCAAAAAAATTGACTGACCAAGCAAGGAAAGAAGTGTCAGGCCTACACATTTGACACTGTCAAAAATGTAGGCCTGACACTTTATAAACCCTCGGGCACCCCGTTGAGCGATAATTGGAGTAAAATTATGATTCCAACAATTTATAAAGAAAAAATCCCTAAAATGCTCTCCTACCCAATTGGTGCAGAAGCTCTATCGATCGCGTTAGCAGGTACCCCCCAAATTGAACATCTCTCCATTTACTTCTATGGAGATTTCAAAATACATAAGACAAAAGAAATTAAAAAAACATATTCAATACTTGAGGTGGAATATACCTTTGATTTTCCAGACAGGAATGCTCCAAATAAATGGATAGCATCTGGATATTATAGCCCAAAATGGAAAATTACTGTCAATGCAGTACCCTGTGAATTAAAGAGTGAAGTCAGGAATCTATTGGAAATTAAAGCGTTTCCTCAATTAACCAAATGGATGTTAGATAATCAAAAAATCCATGGGCGTCATGAAAATGCAGCTATTGTCTTCAAGTTTGATGAATCAGCAGGAGAATTACAAATAAATGTTGCACAGTGGAGATAGCATAACTAAATGGAAGGAAGTCTGATATTGACTGACAACTATTTAAAACCCCACAAAAGCTAGCGTTTACTGTTCTTGGTTCTTTCAAGCCTCCGTAGTTCACAATATCGTTTTTAACAGTTTTGTTGCCATGAAAAGCAAGGAAATAAGGAAATGAGAATAAGGAAATAAGTGTCAGGCCTACACATCTGACACTGTCAAGAATGTAGGTCTGACACTTTAAACCTTTGCCGCGCTAGCCTACCTGATCATTTGGAGCGCACTGTTCTTCCCGCTGGCGATCATCGGCATGCGGAAAAGACTGATCAAATAACGTTACCTCAATAAAAAGCGAAGGAGAAAAGGATGAGAATTTTTACCGCGGTAGTTTTATTTTTGATAATGACAACAGCTACTGTGAGTGCAGCCACACTGGAATCCAAAGACGCAGCAAAAAAATTGACTGACCAGATTATGATAAAGGTTGCATCAGGAGATATTGAAGGTGGATTTCTTTTGATGAAACCTTACCTGATCATTCCAGAATCTGAGTTCAACGTCGTGGTTGAACAAACAAAATTGCAACTACCAGCAATTCAGGGACGATTCGGCAAGACACTTGGATATGAATTTATAAGTGAAAAAGTTGTTGGAAAGTCATTGTTAAAGATTGTCCAAATTCAAAAATTCGAAAAGCACATCATGCGTTGGAACTTCATTTTCTATAGCCCTGACGGGAAATGGGTCCTCAATACCTTTAATTTTGACGACAATATACGCTCTATATTTTAGAGTAGGACGAGGAAATAAGTGTCAAGCCTACACATTTGACACTGTCAAGAACGTAGGTATGACACCTTATAAGTCCTCCTCTTTCTTGTGTGGTTGAGAACAATCAATATCTCTGGACAGTAGCACACTATATCGAGCGCAATCCATTGAAGGCAGGTTTAGCGAAAAACGCGGGGACATATCGCTGGTCCAGCGCGAAAGCCCACATTACCGGGATAGACGACCCGCTGCTTTGTGCGACTGCCTGGCTCTCTCCGCAAGAACTAAAATCTTATACGGAGTTTATCAGAGAAGAAGACGAGGATATTGACAACACCATCCGTAAAGCGACCAGAACAGGGAGACCATTTGGAACGGAACAGTTTATAGATCAGTTGGAATTCTGCCTGAACCAGAAATTACGGCCCAAATCGCCGGGCCGACCACGAAAAACCGGGAAGTGTCCCTAGTTTTATCCTCGTGGTGGTATAACCGGAGATATTGCAAAAACAGCTTATATACGAGAAATATGCCTGCTTTTTTGATTTTTTATCTATCTACATGTATATAGCATGTCGTCATCTATATGTAGATAGAACCATATACATTTAGATACTTCCATATACATGTATATAAACACCCCGGACGGGTGATTTACGAGTTGGGCAAGGAATGAGGGAAAAGATGAAATTAATAACAGCACTACTATTTGTTTGCTTAACACTTTCAACATCCGTTTATGCAGCTGGAGTCCAGTTAATCAAAGCGACTCTTGAGGGCCCAGCAACCGAGGATCTTGGCGGTGGATGTTCACTAGGATGCGCTGTTGGTTGGGACATAAAGGCATCATCCACTCGTGAGCAGCAAGGAAAAGTAAAATACGGCATTGAGAATATAGAAGATGGTAAATTAAAAACCGCTTGGATTCCGACTGGTAACGGCATTGGAGAATCAGTTAGTTTTGTATTTAAAAAGAAACACTTCAAAAATATGAAAAGTACAACGTTTTGGGGGCTTGAACTTATTAATGGTTACGCCAAAAACAAAACGGTGTGGCAAGAAAATTCAAGAATTAAGAGATTCAGAATTGAACACAATAACAAGCCGCTATACGAAGTTCGGCTTGCAGATTCAATGGAAATCCAGTCAGTGAATTTCACGCCTTTTACCATCAAACCAGGTTCTGTAGTCAAATTAGTAATCCTTGAAACCTATCCCGGAACACGTTACGAGGATGTTGCTATAACAGAATTAGTACCTCAAGGGGCACACTGAAAGTTCACGACATTGGTTTTAACAAGTCTGTGAAGCCGTATCAATACTGGCTTTGCAGGTTTATAATTTTTCGTGGCTTCGGGATTTGCGCGGCGGAGGTTGCGACCGTTTTTTTCCAGCTTGGTTGCGGGGACACTGAAGCAAAAACTGTGCAAAGCCACATCAATACTGACTTTGCTGGATTTGCACAGATAGATTTTCACAAGAGCAAAAAACTGGAGCTGGGACAAGTCCCAACTCTCGACGGCAGCTGGCCGGCGCGGAGACCGCTCCGCCGGTGCACCACCACCCCGTTATACTATAAAAAGAGGAAATAAGAATGGCATATGTCCAACCTGCCCCGATGCGATCCTCAGTGACACCTGAAGCAAATGGAATCAAAATCGTCATCCCAGCAAAGAGAAACTGGTTCATTCTTCTTTTTCTGTCCTTCTGGTTGTGCGGATGGGCAGTAGGTGAGTTTGCAGTCCCTTTCGCTTTTTTCAAGCATGACGCGCCTACAGGAGCAATGTTATTTAGTCTTGCATGGCTAGGGTGTTGGACTATAGGTGGAGGCTTCGCAATTTACGTGTGGCTTTGGCAACTGAAAGGTGAAGAGATAATAACACTTACTCCGACAGCTTTACTAAAAAAACGATCTGTATTCGGCTACGGACGCCAGCATGAATACGGCATTCAGCATATCCGGAATCTTCGCGTTGCTCCCCAAGGATATAATCCTTTCGACATTTCATCTGTTGGACAATTCTGGGGGGTATCAGGCGGAACAATTGCATTCGATTATGGGGCAAAAACCTATCGTTTCGGTGCTGGCCTAGATGAATCAGAATCAAACCAAATAGTGAGCCAGATGAAACAACTTGTAAAAATCCCAGAATAAGGATCGTATAACCACACCCTTAGATCTGTCCTATGGCAGTCAATGACCAAACCCCGTCGGGTCAGGAAAATGCACAGGGAGCAGCCTTTTACCCAATAAACGATCATCTGAGCTAATTATTGGGTGGAACCTTCAAAAAGGACGGTGTCACTGCTGCATCTATCTGCATCAGCTTGCGGCACTCAGCAAGCTGGATATAGCTGGGTAGCCTGGCTGAAAGCAAACCAGAGAATATCTTTTCTGTCTCTTTACAATTTACTCAATCGGAATATATATCTCGGTCCTCAGATTCTCCGGTTTGGTGCGGCGCGGATCGCGGTTCAGATAAACCTCCCAGCAGGGGGCATTGCGCAGGGTTTTGCCGCTGGCAGGGAGCCAATCGGAAAAGATAGCGTTGTAAGTTGCCGAGAGCCCGCTGTAACTCCCCTTGTGCAGGCATACCGCATAAAGTCCGCCAGCAATAGCCTGGATGCCGATTTCACCCTCAGGCGTGATATTGCTATCAATGGTTATACAGGCATCATAGCGGATCTTGTCTTCAGCGGTAATCTCCGGATTATCATGACCGATGCCAATCATCCGCGTCTCCTTCTTCATCAGCTTTCGCGGATAGGCAAATGACATCAGTGCCTGCCAGGCCGCTTCAGCAGCCAGATCATATCTTCCAGTCTTTCTGGCAAACAAAACGTTCTGCTCTTCGATCTCCAGTATCTTCACATCCACGTTTTTCCCCCTCCGCCCAGTTGGTGCAGTTATGATGACATCCTGTTTAAGATATATTCTTTCACCAGCCCTTTTATAGTCCGATGGCGTTCGCCCGTACTGTTCCCTGAATGCCCTGCTGAACGCCGCCGGCGTGTCATAACCTGCGGCCAGCGCTATGTCAGTAACAGTGGCCTTGCTGTTGCAGAGCCTGAATGCAGCCTTGTCCAACCTGATGCGGCGAATATAGCTGCCCACTGTTTCCCCGGTGTAGGCCGAAAAGATACGATGAAAATGAAACGGTGAGAAACAGGCGATTGCAGCAAGTTCCTCCAGCGACATGGAACACTCAGCGTTGTCGAGGATATATTTGAGAACGCGATTCAACCTCTCACTGTAATCGTCTATGGTATTTTCTTTCAACGCCATCGGCACGGCTCCGCAAACAGCTATAGTCGTTTTTATGAAGGCGACTATAGCAGAGCATATATTCAGGCGCTATTCAGTTTTTGCTATTTTAGCTGTGAGAACACGAGGGGAAAAGCGTGACAGCTCAAGCGAGCCGAGTCTCGGCAACGACACAAGATTAGAGGCCGCAAAACAGGGAAGATTTTGCAACGGTATCAGCAATGCGTTTCAAAAGAAAAACCCTGCCGGGTATTATCCAACAGGGCTTGGCAAGCTGTTTACCTCTGTTATTCAGTTGGAGCTGTCAAATCTTGCTGCGCCTTTGGGCAGTTCCTGTTCCGGGGTTCTGAAAGAACGATACATTCACCCAAAACCTAATGATACCAGAATCAATTTCGTCCTCACCACACTACTTTTCTTGTTGCTTGAAATAATAGGATTTTACGACTCCATCGTGATAAATTTGAAACGAGATAGTTACCTTCGATGCCGGCTTATCAAATGTGTATTTTATCAATTTATTGCCCAACTTATGTATCGGTTTCGGTAATGCTGGTGCGGGATGATGTGGGTTACCTGGTTCAACAACAATATCTTCTACCTCCCTATTACTGCCAAACAATTCATCCACAAAATCAACAAGAAAAGGTGATTCACGGGGAGGGGCGCCCGCTAAAACTCCAAATTTTTTGGATTCTATAGTATCAAATCTACCTTTCTTAGCATTATATACACTTTCATAAATCCCATGATACACGCTACACCCCATGCCCCTGTATTGACGGCCAGACAGATAAACATCTGCCATATCAGTAACTTTAGCATGCATATCCAATGATTTATCATACATTGAATGCATATTTGGCAAAGTATACAAATGTCGATAATTATCCCAAATTACGCGCCTGCCGCCAAGCAACATCTTTAAATTATCATCAGTATATAAATCATCACGTAGTAGCAGATCATTGTCTACGGCAAATTTAATATTCTGCAACAGCTCCTTCGGGCTGGTCGGTTTTCTGATCTTTTTCATCAAATCCGCTGTCGGTTTATATGGTTTGGGAGGAACAACTTTTACCGGTTGCTGCTCTGTTGTTTTCTTCGTAGACTTTTTATCTTGCCGGGAGCAAGCACCTATAAACAACATAAGAACCAAAACACCAGAAAGCAACAACTTCCTGGCATGTCCTGCCAGCGGAAACCAAATCGAGACGGCACTAACTCTACCAGTATCATAACTCATACAACCTCCTTCGGTTTACATAAACTGACAAGAATCATACGATAAGAGAAAGAAAGAAGTGTCAGGACTACACATTTGACACTGTCAAGAATATAGCTCTGACACCTTATAAGTACCTTTCGAATAGTATTTTCGATAGCATCAAACAATGCGTTTCAAAAAAACTGCCCTGCCGGATATTATCCAACAGGGCTTGGCAAGCTGTTTATCTCTTTATTCAGTTGGAGCTGTCAAATCTTGCTGCGCCTTTGGGCAGTTCCTGTTCCGGGGTTCTGATATAGCCACGCAGCCCCATGCACTCCTTCATACGTTCAAAGATGATATCCTTGTCGCCACGTTTATCCATGTATCTTGCATATTTTGCGGATTCCTCCTCACACTGCAGATGATCCTGCCTGAATGAGGCCACATCCTTGCCAGGCTGATACCATACATATTTGGTGCTGCCACATCCAGCGAGGGCCGACAGCAGCATGACTGCCATGGAGAAATAAATCACTTTCAAAGTGAGCTGTTTTTGTATTTTCATCTGACTTTACCTCCAACAGGCTAAGTTTTATTTGGGGAGTTCTAGGGACAGTATATATAACCAAGGAGCGAGACCCTTTATAATTGCATATACTGTCCCCGTAACTCGATAAAATTACTTACTACGCTAGCAGATTCAGATCTGTCTAAAGAAGATAACTCATGGAAACGCTATATAGACAAACGTTTTAGAATTAAAATTAAAAAGCTTTTCAAATAAAGAGAAATTCCAACATCCTCAAACACCCTCCCTGATTTATGTATTATTCCTTAATATGATCATCGAATGGTATATAAGTAACAGGCGCATTCGCTGTGTTGCCTGTTTTTTTCTTTTCTTCTTTGTATTTATTGTAGGCCTCACGCTTTCTTTTTACTTCAATTGATCGATCCTCAATTTTGACTACACGCCCTTTCTTAAAGGTAATATCCAGGACAGTTTCGTAATTGATTGCTGGCTTTGCAGACTTCATCTGGATTGTATGTATATAGTTATGGCCCAGTCTGAATTTACCTGTTTCTCGTAAAGCTATTTTCAAATTTCTATATGTGGCGTATGAATTTTTTTCATCAATCACCGGTTTGATACCTTTAATTGGCAAATAATTCTTATCTTCCTTGTATATGGTTAATTCTTTTACATACAAATGATTATTTATTAATTCATAGTTTCTGTGCTTAACCCTACATTTTTTAATATCGTAACAACCAGAAAATTGATCAGCTAAAGCAGTTTCTACAAACATTAAAGATAATATATTATATGTTTTACCTTTATATATTACATCACCATATGATATGGCACGCGTTGCTTCCGCTTTGTGACTGAAGGATATAAACAGCAAGTTGGTCAATAATAAAATAGACAGTAAGCGGATACATTTCATTGATATATCTCCATTAATTTGACTTATTAATACAACTAAACTATCGCCATTCATCCCGCTTCAATGGTGATATAACAGGAACATTCCTCTCATTCTCATCCCTGTCAATCCTCGAAAACAATGAATATAACTCCGACCGGACTACTATTACTTTTTAATCAACAAAAAACAACGCGGATTCAAGTTCGAAGTGCAACAGCCAATGGTGGTCTGGTGTAACACATTTTCACCCCGAATAATACCTCATGCGGTGATCTGAATCCCAATACTTTACGTGGGCGGTGGTTAAGTCGTTCTACCGCCCATTGTACTTGTTCTTCAGTAATGTCTGTCAACTCCATGTTCTTTGGAAAATATTGCCGTAACAGCCCGTTACTGTTCTCGTTCAACCCTCGCTCCCATGAGTGGTATGGATGAGCGAAATAAATCGATGTCTGGAGTTCTTCTGCTATGCGTGGGCCTGTCAACCAGATTGTGTAAATGGTTTTTTCGGTCTTTCATAAAATAGGCATTCTGTCTTCAAATATGATCGTAAATTGGTTCAATGCTGACTTCCAATCTTTGATCGGCATTGTCCATTTCTTTGCAATGTTCCTTAGTGCCAGGTAAAGCAGTTTGAACATGGCGTCGTCACTGGGAAAATGCCCTCGATTCTTCGTGACTTTGCGTAACGACATGTTTAGTGATTCGATGGCATTGGTCGTGTAGATCACCTTCCGAATTTCCGGCGGATAAGAAAACAACGGGATGATCCGTTCCCAGTTATTCCTCCATGATTTCGATATACTTGGATGGCTGGCATCCCATTTGGTGGCAAATGCCTCAAGGTTTGCCGCTGCCATCTCTACGGTTGGCGCTTGATAAATCGCCTTTAGATCAGCAGCCACTTCTTTACGCTGTTTCCAGGATACGTAGTTCAGGCTGTGGCGTACCATATGAACCATGCAGAGCTGAACCTGGGTCAGCGGAAAAACAGATTCAATCGCCTCTGGGAAGCCCTTGAGTCCATCTACACAAGCAATGAAGATTTCTTTTACTCCCCGATTTTTCAGCTCTGTGACAACCTGAAGCCAGAACTTGGCGCCTTCGTTTTCGGCAGTCCACATGCCGAGAACTTCCTTGATGCCGTCCATATTGACGCCGATGGCAAGATAGACGGCCTTGTTAATGACCTTGCTGTCATGGCGCACCTTAATCCGAACAGCATCAAGATAGAGGATGGGATACACTTCATCCAAGGGACGGTTCCGCCAGAGCGTTACCTCTTCGCTGATTGCATTGGTGACCTGAGAAATCAGGCCGGGCGACACATCCACACCGTAGATATCCTCCAGATGACTCTGGATGTCGCGTGTGGTCATCCCGAGGGAATACATGGAGATGATCTTGTCGTCAAAGCCGGTAAAGCGGCTTTCTCCCTTCGGAATGATAATCGGTTCAAAGGTTGAATTTCGGTCGCGCGGGACGGAAATATCGAGATTGCCGAACTCTCCAGTGATAGATTTTTTGTACGCTCCATTACGGGAATTACCGCTATTTTTGCCGGTACAAGCGTGTTTGTCATAGCCAAGATGATCCGTAATCTCAGCCTGCATTGCCCGTTCTAAAAGTCGTTTAGTTAGTTGTTTCAGAAGTCCCTTTTCACCGATAAGATCTTCGGGCTTCTTATAGTCTTTCATCAAAATGTCGAGCAGTTCGTCGGTAGTGGCCATCGGTTCCTCCTTGGGGAATTAATTTCAACCGAATTTGGCCATTTACACAATCTATTTTACACCCTCCTATGCGTTCGTGCCCAGCGAACTCTTTACCGTTGTCGAATGTTATTGTGTGGCA
>CAXYUZ010000029.1:0-39172 GCA_964292275.1 uncultured Desulfuromonadaceae bacterium | reverse complement strand
GCCGGGAATAAATTGAAGCCCCCATTACTGAAAAGTAGTGGGGGCTTTTTCTATACCAAAAATTGAACTATTTATAAATATACCCCCGCTTGAATTGATAAGCATAAATAGCCTTTGTTCGAACAGTAGCGATGGTGTTGGGCAGGCGAACAGAAATCAAATAACTGAACCTTTTAAAGGGAGTAATGATTCCAGTGTGTTGACAACAGTATGCTTGTTACTAAAGGCAGATGCTGGATAGCTGTTGGTGACAGCGATGATTTTTAGACCGTTTTGATACGCTGACTGTATTCCGGCAGGGGTGTCTTCTATGACAGCTGTATATTCTTTACTAATAATGTTTTGGTCATAGATCTGGATGAGCTTTTCAAATGTGATTTTGTAGCTTTCCGGGTCTGGTTTGCTTTTCGTTACATCTTCAGCTGTGACAATAATTTTGAAAAAATCCTTTATTTTGAACTGTTCCAGAATTGGATTGATATCTGATTTTAACGCACCACTACAGATGGCCATTGGAATCTTGTTTTTATATAGTTCCATTATCAGGTCAATTACGCCTGGATATGCATTGACTCCGTTCTGGATGATGCTTTGAAATGAAACTGCCTTTTGAGCTATAAGTTTTGATAGATGTTCTTTGCCTAGTTCTTGTTTTTTGTTTTTGTAACACTCAATGAATGCGTCCCTGTCATCAAATCCCATATAAATATTCACATATTCATCCCATGAAAAACCGATATTGTATTGTGCAAGCACATCTTGAAACGCCTGATAATGTATCGGTTCTGTATCTACAATAACTCCGTCAAAGTCAAATATTACCGCTTGAATAGCCTGGTTGTTAGCAAACGTGATCATCATGTTATCCTTATTTTCCAATTATTAATTCTCTTGGATTCTACGCAATTTTTGTTGACGATTCAATTTATTGTTCTATTATTGATAAGATTTGTGTCGTTGTTATAAAAGTAAAATTCAATTCAGGAGGCTGTAAAATGTCAATGCGTGTTGCGATCAATGGTTTTGGTAGGATTGGGAGGATGGTTTTAAGGGCGGCCAGTAGATCTAATGCTATTGAGGTCGTTGCTATTAACGATCTGACGGATGCTGCTACATTGGCTCACCTTTTTAAATATGATTCCGTTCATGGTGCCTTTCCGGATACGGTTGAGCATACAGCAGACAGTTTGATTATTAATGGCAAGGCAATCAAGATCTTTGCCGTGAGAAATCCTGCAGAACTTCCTTGGAAGGATGAAAAGATTGATGTAGTCCTTGAATCAACCGGATTATTTACTGCGCGTGATAAGGCTGAACTGCATCTTCAGGCGGGTGCCAAAAAGGTTGTTATTTCTGCACCGGCTACAAATGAAGACATCACAATTGTTATGGGTGTGAATGACAATCTCTATGATCCTGCAAAACACAACATTATTTCTAATGCGTCCTGTACGACCAATTGTTTGGCGCCAGTAGCAAAGGTGTTGCATGAGACTTTCGGTATTGAAAAAGGTCTGGTTACAACAGTACATTCATATACCAATGATCAGAATATTCTTGATTTGCCGCATAAGGATCTGCGCAGGGCAAGAGCTGCAGCCCTTTCCATGATTCCAACAACTACTGGTGCTGCCAAGGCTGTTTCATTGGTACTACCGGAACTGAAAGGTAAACTGGACGGAATGGCAATTCGTGTTCCGACTCCAAACGTTTCCGTTATCGATCTGGTTGCTACGGTTTCAACCAACACAACTGCAGCTAAGATTAATGAGGCTCTTAAGGCCGCTTCGGAAACAACATTGAAAGGTGTTCTTGGTTTCTGTGAAGAACCACTAGTTTCGATTGATTTTAACGGCAACCCTTTGTCATCCATTGTTGATGCTTCTTGTACAAAGGTTATGGCAGATAATATGATCAAGGTTATTTCATGGTATGATAATGAAGCAGGTTTTTCAAACCGTGTTGTTGATTTGATGAATATGATAGCTGCTCGTCAGTAATATCTTGAACATTGGTTTTTTAGAGGGGGAATCTTATTCCCCCTCTTTTTGTGTCTGCTGTCAGGGGCGTAATTTTTAAATATGTTTACCGGAGGGATTCATGTCGATTCAATACATTGATCAGGTTGCTGACTTGAAAGGTAAAAAAGTCTTTATCCGCGTTGATTTTAATGTACCCCAGGATGAACAGGGAATGATAACCGAGGATACGAGAATCTGCGGTGCCCTGCCGACAATTAAATATGTTCAGGGTTGTGGTGCAAAGGTCATTCTTGCGTCACATCTTGGCAGGCCTAAAGGTGCGAAAAACGATAAATATAGCATGAAGCCTGTTTCAACGCGTCTGTCAGAGCTTCTTGGTATTCCAGTAGCTCAGGCTGCTGATTGCTTCGGGGAGGATGTTGCTGGAATGATCGGGGCTATGAATGATGGCGATATTCTGATGCTTGAAAATATTCGCTTTTATTCGGGTGAAGAAAAGAATGATGCCGAGTTTGCTGAAAAAATTGCCAATGGTTGTGATGTTTATGTGAATGATGCATTTGCTGTTTCCCATCGTGCTCATGCCTCTGTAGAGGCTATTACCAGATTGATTCCGGTCGTTTCAGCAGGATTTCTGATGAGGGATGAAATGACCTACTTTGAAAAGGCCGTTCAAAATCCTGCCAGACCATTGGTGGCAATACTTGGTGGGGCAAAGGTCTCTGGTAAGCTTGAAGTCCTTGAGGAACTTGTCAATAAGGTTGATAAGGTTGTGATTGGTGGTGGCATGGCCTTTACCTTTCTTAAGGCAATGGGTCTGCAGGTCGGCAAATCGCTTGTTGAGGATGAGCTGCTTTCCACTGCTATTGCTATTATGGAAAAGGCAAAGAACAATAATGTTAAATTTTATTTGCCGGTCGATTGTATTGCTGCGGACACCTTTGACGCCAAGGCTAATACGGTTACGGTTACGGCACAGGAAATTCCAGCTGGTTGGATGGCGTTGGATATTGGCCCTGCATCCGCCACACTTTTTGCAGAGAGTTTGCTTGATGCAAAGACTGTCATTTGGAATGGTCCAATGGGTGTTTTTGAGATGGATGCCTTTTCAAAGGGTACCAATGCGGTTGCCGAGGCAGTTGGAAACCTTGATGCCATTACGATCATTGGTGGTGGCGATACTGACTCTGCAGTAAGGAAGGCTGGCGTCGAGAATAAGGTCAGTTATATCTCAACCGGGGGCGGTGCTTTTTTAGAGCTGCTTGAGGGTAAGGTGCTTCCAGGTATAAAGGCTCTTGATAGTGATTTCAACAACTAGGGGGATATATGCGTAGACCGGTTATTGCAGGTAATTGGAAGTTGAATAAAACAATCGTAGAAGCTGTTTCCTTTGTTAAACAATTGTCTCCTCTGGTTAGCGGTATAAGTAATGTTGAGATTGTAATTGCCCCGGTTTTTACTGCATTAAGCAAGGTCTCTGATGCAATGGCAGGTTCAAACATCAAGCTTTCTGCTCAGGATTGTTTTTGGGAGCCTGAAGGCGCATTTACTGGTGAGGTATCTCCTGCTTTGCTTAAAGATGCCGGTTGTAGTTATGTAATTGTCGGACATTCAGAAAGACGCCAGTTTTTTGGTGAAAGTGATACAACCGTAAATAAAAAGGTTAAAGCGGTTATTTCAAACGGACTTGCTGCAATCGTATGTGTTGGTGAAACGCTGGAAGAACGTGAAGCTGGGCAGGCCTTTACGGTTGTTGGCGGGCAGGTTGATAAGGCGTTGGAAGGTCTTACATGCGCTGATATGGAACAGGTTGTTATTGCCTACGAACCAGTCTGGGCAATTGGAACCGGCAGAACCGCAACAATGGAGCAGGCTCAGGAAGTGCATGAATTTATTCGCTCCAGGATTGAAAAACTTTTGGGTATTGCCGTTTCAGCAGGAACCCGTATTTTGTATGGTGGCAGTGTAAAACCTGATAACGTCAAATCTTTGATGGCTCAAGCTGATGTTGATGGTGCTCTTATTGGTGGTGCCAGTCTGAATGTCCACTCTTTTGCAGAGATAGCCGCTAGTTGCAGTCATTGATAAAGGCATTGTCAAGTTGATAATTTCTTTACAAATTTAATTGTAATGTGCTAAATGTACTCTTTATAAAAATTTGTAGGGGTTTTTGATGACTATATTTTTAACAATTGTTCATGTGCTTGTAAGTCTTTTTTTGATCGCTGTTGTTCTCCTGCAATCCGGGAAGGGTGCAGAGATGGGAGCTTCCTTCGGCAGTGGTGGTAGTCAATCCGTTTTCGGCGCTGGTGGTGGCTCATCGGTTATCAGTAAGGCAACGGCTGTAGTCGCAGTTGTATTTATGCTTACCTCGCTTTCGCTTGCATATTTTGCTGGTCAGCCTTCTACATCATCAGTAATGTCAGGTGTTAAGGCGCCTGTGGTCGATGTAAAACAGCCAACTCAGCCGTCAGCTGTGCCTGCAACTCAGGGAACTGCTACTCCAGCACCGGTTGTACCAGAAAAAACTAAAAAGTGATTTTTTTGTTGCAATCTTAAAACTATCGTGGTAATTAAATTAACTCTTTTCGAGTAAATAGAAATTGATTTGCGGTGGTGGCGGAATTGGTAGACGCACCAGCTTGAGGGGCTGGCGGGAGCAATCTCGTGATGGTTCAAATCCATTCCACCGCACCAAATAAAAGGCATTCAGTCCAACTGAATGCCTTTCTTATTATAGTTTGATTGAATATTGTTTTGGGCTAAGAGTTGCTTATCTTGTCCAGAATTTTTTTATAAAGATTGTCTGCGTCATCCGCTGTTATCTTTTCTTTTTCAACTATCGCCATCGGTTTTTTGTCGCATGTCCCGCACTGTTTAATACAATCCTTGATTTTTATGTTGAAATCAGGATAGCTCTCCTTGAGTTGTCTGTAGATCTTGCCTTTGCCCTTGTTGTGCTCACAGAATCTTATCTTCATATATATCAAACCATGACTGTTGTGCCTGGTGCAGGCATAAAGACGCGTTGGGCCATCTCTGCGTCGATCATCAGAATACCGTGACCATTGTCACCGACCAACTTCAATTTTGCAATGTAATCACGGTCGTTGTTCTCTTCTTCAATCTGTTCCGTTATAAACCATTGCAGAAAGATCTGTGTTGCATGGTCTTTTTCTTGAACGGCCTGTTCGCTTAAATCATTTATACATTTTGTAATCAGCTGCTCGTGTTTTAATGTTTGCTCAAACATCTCCAGTAGTGATTTATATTTATTTGGTACGGCCTTGCTGGCAAGAAGGGAAATGTTTTCGCCCTGATCAATCAGGTATGTATAGAATCTGAAAAAATGGGTCATTTCTTCACGGTACTGCACGGTAAACCAGTTGGCTGCTCCTTTGAGACCAAGTTCATTCGCGACGGATGCCATGGAAAGATACAGATGGGCTGAGTAGAGCTCAAGGTTCATGTGTTTGTTGAGTGAGTCAGACATCTTCTTGCTAATCATGATGATACCTCCCATTGATTTATTGTAGGAAGTATATCCTGAAAAAAGACTTTTTCAATCCTCTATTGCAGTGCTGATGATTATTTTATGTATTTGATGTCAGGATTGTGGCTTTGAAAGCTTGATGACCATGTACAGGCCGAATAAAAACATTGGCAGGCTAAGGAGTTGTCCCATTGAAAAAAAGTTGAATATGGTGCCGATTTGGATGTCTGGCTGGCGAAAAAATTCAACAATAAACCTGAACAGGCCGTAACCGCAGAATCCAGTCCAGGTTGCAATGCCGGTGTTGCTCCAGCGGCGTGATACAAAGCGAATGATCAGAAACAGTAATAGCCCTTCCAGAAATGCTTCGTAAAGTTGTGACGGGTGGCGGGGGGTGCCGTTTGTCCCAGGGAAGATAACTCCCCAGGGGACGTCTGTTTCTCTGCCATATAATTCAGCGTTGATGAAGTTGCCGATTCTGCCAAGCCCGAGGCCAATCGGGGCACATTGGGCCAGCATGTCAATTAAGGTCAGGAAACTCGTATTTTTCAGGCGTGAGAAGATATACATGGCCAGAAGAACGCCAAGCATGCCGCCATGAAATGACATACCACCTTCCCAAACAGCAAAAACATGGAGCGGGTTTTTTAGGTAAAAGGGGAGGTTGTAGAAAATTACGTATCCGAGACGACCGCCAAGTACAACGCCCATGGCACCATAGAATACCATGTCGCTGATATCGTCTGTGCTCAAACAGATATTCTTCCGTTTTACCTCGCTACGAATCAGGAAGAAAGCGGCCAGAAAGCTGATGATATACATCAGCCCGTACCAGCGTAGCTGGAGCGGGCCGATGTTCAGGAATACAGGATCAATCTGTGGAAAGTTCATTGTTTATCAGGCTGCGGTGGGTTTTAAATTTGATACTGAACGCATGTGCAGTGCTTTGATAAAGGTTGCCTCTGTGGCACCCTTGATCTCCTGGATGACGTTTTCCGGTGCTGCGGAGTCAAGTGAGAGGATAACCATTGCCTCACCCTTTTTCTCGCGACGACCGAGGTTCATGGAGGCGATGTTGATGTTGTGTGTTCCCATGATGGTGCCGATTTTGCCGATCATGCCAGGCAGGTCAACGTAGTTCAGCAGCAGCATGTGCTCTTCCGGTGCAAAGTCGATGGAGTAGTCGCGCAGCTTGATGATTCTCGGCATACCCTCGAACAGGGTGCCGGAGACAAGGCGTCTTTTGCCCTGTGCCTCAAAAACAAGGGTGATGACATTGGAGAATGCATCTGCCTTGGTGGATTTGATTTCTTCGATAACGATACCCATCTGCTCCGCAATCAGCTTTGCATTAACCATATTGACTTCTTGGTCAACCATGCGGTTGAGCAGTGCGGAAAGACCGCTGACGGCAAGCGGAGCGCAGTCGTAGTGTGCGATATTGCCGGAGAAGCCGAAGCTGATTTTTTCAAGGTTGTTGTCCAGAAGCTGAATGCCGAATTCGCACATAACCGACATCAGGTTGAGGAATGGTCTCATCTGATCCATCAATGCCAGATCGAATCTTGGGATGTTGACTGCATTTTCCATCGGTTTTTCATCCAGATAGTTGATGATCTCCTTGGAGACGTCAACGGCAACATTGATTTGTGCCTCGTGGGTATTGGCGCCGAGGTGCGGGGTGACAACCAGATTCTTGCATGCGATCAGCTGTTTGAGCAGGTCAGTTTTCGGTGGTTCCTCGCTCCATACGTCGCAGGCACCACCAAGCACCTTGCCGGAGGTAAGGTTGTCGAGAAATGCCTGTTCATTGATAATACCGCCACGGGCAACATTGATGATGATTACGCCGGTTTTCATCAGCCCGAATTCGCGGGTTGAGATCATGTCGCGGGTTTCACTGGTCAGCGGGGTGTGGAGGGTGATGATATCGCAGTTTTTATAGATTTCATCGTGTGAAACCAGTTTGACGCCCAAGTCGTTAGCGCGTTTTGCGGAAACATACGGGTCGCAGGCAAGGACTTCGCACTCAAATGCCTTAAGTCTGGTTACCACACGGCCACCAACCTTGCCGATGCCGATAACGCCAACGGTTTTGTCTTTGAGTTCGTAACCTGTGAACGGTCCGCGCTTCCATTCGCCGGATTTAAGGCTTGCATTGGCAATGGTAACGTTGCGGCAGTAGCTGAGCAGGAGTGCCAGTGCATGCTCTGCGGCGCTATTGGTGTTGCCGAACGGTGCGTTGACAACAATGACACCTTTGCTGCTGGCGTAGTCAACATCAACGTTGTCGATCCCAACACCTGCGCGGGCAACGATCTTGAGTTTTTTGCCGGCATCGAGAATCTCTTTGTCAACGGTTGTGCCGCTGCGGGTAATCATTGCATCATATTCGCCCAGTATCCCAATGAGCTGTTCTTTCGAAAGTCCTAGTTTAACATCAAGCTGAATACGTGGTTCCTGGGTCAGTAGCGCCAAGCCTTCTGCTGAAACTTCATCTGTGACGATTATCTTCATTTTTTATCCTCAAAATATTTTTTTCAAAGAAAATATAATAGTCCTGCATGCTCAAAAAAGCAAGTGCAGGAAAAGGCTTGGCGGGGTGACTGGTTGATTTTGTTGCATGACTGTTCTATTGTTGTCGGATTAATCGTATTTTGATTTTTAAAATGTGCATAGGTGACCTGGCTGGCTCATGTCTGGTGGCACCTGATGACAAACTGCCTGCCGACGGGGTGGTGATAAGGAGTGTTGTGACTACTAGAGCTGTTTTTAATATTGTTTTGGTGGAGCCTGAGATACCGCCTAATACCGGCAATATTGCCAGGCTTTGCGCGGCAACCGGGGCGGCGCTGCACTTGATCGAGCCACTTGGTTTTTCGATTGATGACCGGCAGTTGAAACGGGCCGGGCTTGATTACTGGAAGAGTGTTGATCTGCATGTCTGGTCAGGATTGGACCAGTTGCGAACCGCCTTTCCGGATGGCCGTTTTTTCTATCTTAGCACCAAGGTGGCGCCCAGTTATCTGTCGGCGACTTTCAGGGCAGGGGATTTCATTGTGTTTGGCAAGGAGACAAAGGGATTGCCAGCTGAACTGTTGTCTGAAAATGTAGATACAGCAATCACAATTCCGATGCCAGGTGATGCGGTGCGTAGTCTTAATCTGTCGACATCTGCCGGTATTGTCCTCTACGAGGCGTTGCGGCAGATTGGCAGGATTGTCTGATGGCGGATATGCCTGATAATATTCAGAGACAGGCCGCTGTGCATAGCTATCTGACGGCGGAGATACCGGGTGTTGGTGGTCTGATCAAGGAAAGCGCTGATGATTTTGTTGTTAGCGAGATTCCGGCGTATGAACCATGCGGGTCCGGTGAACATGTCTATCTGACAATCGAGAAGCGCGGCCTTACAACGCTTGAGGCCATTCGCCGGATTGGCCGGGCACTGTCTGTTCCAGAGCGTGATATCGGTTATGCCGGTATGAAAGACAGCGTTGGTGTCACCCGTCAGACCATTTCATTGCAGCGGATCCGGCCGGAGGATGTCTGCGGACGTACGTTTGACGGGGTGCATGTCCTGTCGGCTGTACGCCATGGCAACAAACTCAGGTTGGGACATCTCCGGGGAAACCGTTTTCGTATTGTTGTCCGCGGTGTAGTGCCTGACGCCGATGCCCGTGTGGCAGCCATTCTGGAACAGTTGAACCGTCGCGGTGTCCCGAACTGGTTCGGTTACCAGCGCTATGGTGTACAGGGTAATTCCCATCTGATCGGGGCGGCCATGCTTCGTCGTGATTGGCAGGGGGCGGTTGAACGGTTGATCGGTGATCCGAAGGCAGTGCATGACGAGGGGTGGCGTGGTGCTATCCAGGCCTTTCAGGATGGTGATATTGCAGTAGCCCTGCAGCGTATGCCACGGCACTGTCGTAGCGAGCGTGATATTCTGCAACGTCTAGCATCGCAGCCAACTTCATGGGAGCGTGCCTTTAACGCCGTACATCCACGTTTGAAGAGGCTTTATTTGTCCGCTTGCCAGTCCAGCCTGTTTGACAAGGTTGTCGAACAGCGTCTGGCGATGATTGATCAGGTTGTAGCGGGTGATCTGGCCTTTAAGCATATCAATGGTGCCTGTTTTCTGGTTGAGGATGCCGGAATAGAGGCTGCCCGTGTGGCAAATTTTGAGATATCGGCCAGCGGCCCCATGTTTGGCAGCAAGATGAAACAACCAGCCGGAGCGGTTTTTGATTTAGAACAGCAACTTCTGGCCGCCGAAGGATTCAGTGCCGAAAGTTTTGACCTGGGCAGCGGGCTGCGTATGGAGGGGGAACGGCGTCCTTTGCGGGTGCCGCTTGGCAATCCGTGCTACACCCTTGGTGATGGGGCCCTGGTGCTGGAGTTTGATCTGCCCAAGGGGAGTTATGCCACCTCGGTGGTGCGTGAATTTACCAAAACATTTTAAAAAGGAAGCTGCAATGTCACAACAACCTGTTTTGATCGACTCGCATGCCCACATCTATTACCACGATTATGCAGGCGATTTTGAAGAGATGTTGCAACGCGCCTCGGATAGCGGTGTCGCTGCGATCCTGGTGGTTGGTACTGATATAGAATCCAGTCGTGAGGCTGTCGCACTGGCTGAAAAATATCCCCAGCTGTATGCCGCTGTTGGTGTGCATCCCCATGATGCCGGACGTGTCACGGAAAGGTGTTATGATGTTATCCGTGATCTGGCGCTCTCCAGTCCCAAGGTTGTTGCCATTGGTGAGATCGGTCTGGATTTTTACCGCGACCGTTCACCGCGTGATCTGCAGCAGACGGTTTTCTTGCGCTTTCTCCACTTGGCAACGGAGTTGGGTAAACCGGTTATCGTTCATGATCGTGATGCCCACGAACAGGTGATGGCCTGTCTTAGGGAGGTGGCGGTGCAACATGGGGTGCTGCACTGTTTTTCCGGTGATGCTGCCATGGCGGCCGAGGTCATTCGGATGGGGTTGTATATCTCCATTCCGGGCACGATTACCTATGCATCCAACCAGGCGTTGCGCGAGGTTGTAAAATCCGTCTCCGTTGACAGGATGCTGCTGGAAACCGATTGTCCTTATCTTTCACCGGTTCCCCATCGCGGCAAACGTAATGAACCGTCCTATCTCCGTCTGGCGGCCGAGCAGGTGGCTGCGCTCAAAGGTTTGACGCTTGAGGATGTCTCCAGGATTACAACAAAGAATAACCGTGACCTTTTCGGTATCCATGTTTGGGATCAGTCCGCAAAGATTGCCTATCGGATTCGAAACTCGCTCTATCTGAATATCACCAACCGTTGTTCCAATCGCTGCACGTTTTGTGCAAAGTTTGATAATTTTACGGTAAAGGGGCATAACCTGTTGCTGGATGGTGAGCCTGATTATGAAGAGATTATGGCGGCCATCGGTACGCCCGATCAGGCGATTGATGAAGTGGTTTTTTGTGGTTACGGAGAGTCGCTGATTCGGCTTGATCTGGTTAAGCGGATTGCTGCAGAATTGAAACAGCGTGGCTATAAGGTTCGTATTAATACGGATGGTCAGGCCAACCTTGTTCATGGGCGTAATGTTTTGCCGGAACTTGGCGGATTGGTGGACAGCATTTCGGTTAGTCTGAATGCGCCGAATGCGGCTGTCTACATGCAGTTGTGCCGGTCGCCATTCGGTGAGTCAGGCTTTGATGCGGTTTGTGAGTTTATCAGGGAGGCCGTAAAGGTTATTCCGCAGGTGGCGGCAAGTGCTGTCAGCGCCCCTGGTGTGGATATGGAGGCTTGCCGTCTGCTGGCCGAGGAATGTGGTGCTGAATTTCGTGCCCGCGCGTTTAGCGAGGTCGGTTAAAAACAGGATCAAGGCCCGCTTGTACAGGCAACTGGCAACAATTTTGAGATAGGGCTTGAATCTGTAATCGCGGAAAACTCCAATACTGGTGTCGAAATTGCCTTGAATGTGTAAACCTTGTTGGATTTGTCCAGCAGTAGTGGCATGACATCGGTCTGTTCAGTGGTGGTTTTGGAGAGCGTGTCACCCGATTCTGAAAAGTAGTAACCAATATTCATATGGTATTTTTTGTTTTTGCAGTCGATCATGTACATGTTTTTTGCGTAGGCAACCTTTTTGTCATCCATAACGATCTGTTTACCCAGGACGGTTTTAACCCAGATCTTGACAATACCGTTGTCTGTTTTAGACATTTTGTCTTTTGTGTAATAGAGTTTATCGTTGTTCTGCTTGGCAAACAGAACCCATTTTTCAGAGCTGTTGTCAATTTTGGGTGAACAGGAGCAGAGCAATGAGATGGTTGCGATTAAGGGAATCAGTTTTGCGTACATTGTGTCACCTGTCGTCTGGATGGTAAAAAAGCACATGAAAATATCCATGTGCTTTGAATTTAATTGGGGTGGCCAGAGGGGATCGAACCCTCGAATGTACGAGTCACAGTCGTAAGTGTTAACCGCTTCACCATGGCCACCATATTGAGTCGTATTAAATATCTTAAAACCGGTCTGCAAGTCAAGCCTATTTTTTGGGTTTATGGCTGAAAATTATATCTCCGCAATATCAGCAGCGGTGATTTCCACATCAGGCCACCCCTCGTAAACCCAGTCTTCCAGGCGTTCAAGCAGGTTTCTGGCATAGACCTTGTCGGGGCTGACCGTTACAAACGCCAGTACGGCAACCCGGGGATTATCCTGTCGGTCGATCTCGGCACAGGCTACGTTAAAATTATTACGGCTACGCCCCATGATGCTTTTGATGATTCCTCGTTTCCCCTTCAGGGAGGATGACGGCAGGGAAAGATGGATTTCAAGACAGTAGATGTGCATGTCGTCACCCCAGCAGGAATTCAAAGTCGTCGCGGGTTAATCCGGCGCCACTGCCACCTGTGCCCTCTTCCAGGATCGAACGGTAGAGTTTAAGTTTCTGCTGTTTGAGCGCCATCATCTTTTCCTCGATGGTGTGACGCATGATCAGGCGTGTGATTGTGACCTGATTGGTCTGGCCGATACGGTGGGCGCGGTCGGAGGCTTGATTCTCGACGGCCGGATTCCACCAGGGATCCATGTGATAGACGTAGGTGGCCTTGGTCAGGTTCAAGCCTTTGCCGCCTGCCTTGAGGCTGATCAGAAAGACAGCCGGTTCTTCTGAATTCTGGAATGACTGAACAAGCTGTTTGCGTTTGGCTAGCGGCGTAGAGCCATCCAGGCGCAGATAGTTGAGCCCCTGTTGTCTCAACCCCTCCTCAATAATGTCCAGATATGATGTGAACTGGGAAAAGACCAGGGCGCTGTGTCCTTCATCCCGCAGTTCTTCCAGTTGTTCTGTCAGAAAATCCAGTTTGGGTGATGTTGATGAGGCTCCCTGTATGGCCAGGGCAGGGACCAGGCAGATTTGCCGCAGGCGCAGGATAGCGGTCAGGGCGATGATGCGGGCCTGGGCCGGGGCATGGCTGCTATAGGCCTCCCGTATCGCCCCGCGTACCTCTTCAACGGTTCTCTGGTAAAGCGTCTTCTGTTTTGTGGTCAGTTCCAGTTGGATGTCGGTTTCAATCTTGGGTGGTAGTTCTGTGGCAATCAGCTGTTTTGTACGGCGGAGAACAAATGGGCGGGTGCGGCGGAGCAGGCGTGCCGTCCCCTTCGGGTGGTTTTGTCCGATCATTCGGCTGAATTCCTCCCGGGTGCCCAGCAGTCCCGGCAGGCAGAGATCCATGATGGCATAATACTCGCCCAGGTGATTTTCCACCGGTGTACCGGTCAGGGCCAGAGCAAATGACCCTTTAAGACGGCGGACGGCGTTAGTCGTGGCTGCCTGGAGATTTTTGACCACCTGGGTCTCGTCAAAGATCATTACATTGAAACGTAGTTCCGAAAGCTGATGGATATCGCGTTGGATAATGCCGTAGCTGGTGATAATGATGTCAACTTCGCTGAAACCGTCACAGGAACGGCCTGGCCCGGTGTAGAGCATGATCCGGGCAGACGGCAGAAAACGGGTAATCTCTGATTCCCAGTTAAACAACAGGGAGGGGGGCGCAACCACCAGATGGGGGGTGCCTGCCGGGGCTGATGAACTTATCGTGCCGGACATGATGCCGGCTAGCAGTGCAATGCCCTGCAGGGTTTTGCCCAGTCCCATGTCATCGGCCAGGCAGGCGCCGAAACGGTGCTCGTAGAGAAATCCCAGCCAGCGGTAGGCGTCGCTCTGGTAGTGGCGCATGGTGGCTGTCAGGTTGTCTGGCAATGGTCTTTCGGGGATGCTATCGAAGTTGAGCAGATTATCCAGCAACCGGGCATCATCGGGGGACAGCTTGACGGTCACGCCATGTTGCCGCAGCTGTATCCAGTCCAGGATCTGCAGGCGCGGTACGCGAACCGCTTCCTGTTCGTGCTTGCGCTTTCGCTTGCTGTTAGGTATTGCCCCGGCAAACATGGCCAGTACCTGGGCGCTAACCTCATCCAGCAGCATCAGGCGGCCATTACGCTGCAACAGGCCGTTTCCGTTGATGAGTTCCTGTAACTCGGCCCCGCTCAGCAATTCTCCGGCGCAACGGATTTCAGGGCGCAGTTCAAACCAGTCCAGGCTGCTGCTGGTGGCGTCAAGGCTGAATTCCCATGATGCCGTTGTCAACGGGGCGTCATTGACAAGGAGTGAAAAACCGGCTGATTTTAGTCTCCCGGCAAGGCTGGGCAGTTCGCGTATCAAGGTCTCTGGCGGTACAAGCGCAGAGCCTGGCATGATATCATCCGTAAAGGCGTCCATGCCAAACAGATCCAGCATGATCTGCAACAGCTTTGCCTGTTGCAGGCGGTCGTCGGCAATGAATTTCCAGCCGTCAGCAGCGCTCCTGAGAAGGACAACCTTCTGCTGACACTGTTCGGCGAACGTGGTCAGGATTTGCTTGGCCTCTCGTTTGATATTCCGTTTAAGGAAGTCGGGTGTTGACAGGGTTGTACGGATAAAGCTGTTGCGAGCGGTTGGCTTGACAATATCCAGTAGTTCAAAACCGGCCTCCAGTAGCGCCCGAACCCGTTTTTTTGCCTTTAGCGGTGCTGAAAGCTGTGAGCGTAGACCCGGGTTGAGCAGCCAGAAGGTTTTGCCTGAAAATGGAAATAACTGCTGTTCATACATGCCGTGCGGCACCAGACTGACAGGCTTATCCGATATTCCCGCCGGAATGTTAAGGTGAAATGATGGAACGGCCGGTTTTGGCGTTTCGACGGGCAGGCCATTCTGCAGGAAAAATAAATTTTCGTCGGAATTCGCAATTAGGGCCTGGTTGAACCTGATTGCTGCGGTATTGAACAGGGTTGCCGTAACAGCAATACCGTGCGGGATCTCATGGATTCCAGACGAAATTAATCCATTACCATCCTGCTCCTCGTCAAAGTCGCTGTCTTCATATTCCCAATCGTCATCATTGTCATGAAATTCGTCGTCAGAGTCATCCAGTGCGTAGAGCTTGTCCTCGATTTCCTCCAGGGTCTTCCATGTCCGCAGATTAATGATCGGATGGAGCGTAGCTGTTTGCAGATCAAGTTTGATTGACTCATGGATTACGGCTGTTTCCGCTAGTGGCAGATAGCCATCCAGTGTGCGGGTGATCTGTATTTCATTTTCTCTGATGTCAAATGTAATGCAGGCGTGACAGGGCTCTTCCGGGCGGTATGTCAGGACGGTTTCCACTCCCGATTCGTCATGGTGGATAATCGGGTAATGTCCGCTGGTTATCCGCTGGAAGGTTTCAAAGTAACGGGGCGATGACTCGTAGTAAAAGCATGAGGATAGAAAACGGACGATATCGGTCGGTATGCCGCGTGTCGTCCAGGGTTGAACGGTTTCGTTTCCGCACTGGATTGAACCGTGCAGGCGGCCCTGCTGTTCAGATAATACCAGACGGTATTTTGCGGCGGTTCTCTTCGTTTCGAGCGGATATACTAAATGCAGATCATGCTGTTTCATCAAAACTCCGCATGCCGCGGTGTACGGGGAAACGGCGTTACGTCACGGATGTTTTCCATTCCGGAAAGGTACATCACCAGTCGTTCGAAGCCCAGACCGAATCCGGCATGGGGGGCGCTCCCCCAGCGGCGGCTGTCCATGTACCACCAGAGCGGCTCCTCGTGGATGCCCAGTTCTCCCATGCGGCGTTGCAGTTTGTCCAGCCGCTCCTCACGCTGGCTGCCGCCGATAATCTCGCCGACCTTTGGAACAAGCAGGTCCATGGCGGCAACGGTTTTGCCATCGTCATTCTGGCGCATGTAGAACGCTTTGATCTCCTTCGGGTAGTTGATGATGAAGGCCGGGCCGCCGACGATCTGTTCGGTGATATAGCGCTCATGCTCCGTCTGCAGATCCAGTCCCCATTCGACCGGGTAGGAGAAGCTTGTCCCGGAATGCTGCAGCCGTTCAATCGCCTCGCTGTATTCCATGCGGACAAAATCCGCCTCCGCTACCTTGTTGATTCGCTCAAGCAGCCCTTTTTCGATCTGCTTGTCAAAAAAAGCCATTTCCTCGCTGCACTCCTCCAGCGCAAAACGGCAGAGATAGCGCACGAACTGCTCCGCCAGCTCGGCATCATCGGCCAGATCGGCAAAGGCCATTTCCGGTTCGATCATCCAGAATTCGGATGCGTGGCGGGCGGTGTTGGAATTCTCTGCCCGAAAGGTCGGGCCGAATGTGTAGATGTTTGAAAAGGCCTGTGCGAAAAGTTCACCTTCCAGTTGGCCGCTGACGGTCAAACCGGTCTTTTGGCCGAAAAAATCCTGGCTGAAATCCGGTTGGCCATCCAGCAGCGGTGGCGTTGCCGGGTCGAGGGTCGTTACGCGGAAAAGCTCTCCGGCCCCTTCGCAGTCACTGGCGGTGATGATCGGGGTGTGCACGTAGAGAAAGTCCCTTTCGCTGAAAAAATGGTGAATCGCCTGGGCCAGGCGTGAACGCAATCTGAAAACCGCACCGAATGTGTTGGAGCGCGGTCTCAGGTGGGCAATGCTGCGCAGGTATTCAAAGCTGTGTCGTTTTTTCTGGAGCGGGTAGTTTTCGTCGCTGCTGCCGATAATCGTTATGGCATCGGCCCTCAACTCGCGTTGCTGGCCGGCGGCAGGGGAGTCAACCAGACTTCCGCTGACCTTGATTGCGGCCCCGGTACTGATGCGGGAGATAGCTTCAAAGTCAGGTCGATCTCCCTCGACAACGATCTGGATCCCATTCAGGTCTGATCCGTCATTTAAGGCAATAAATGCGATTCCCTTTGAGATTCGTATTGAACGTACCCATCCGGCTGCCTGATAGTCCTGGCCGGTGATTCCTTTTGTGAGCAGTTTTTTGATCGGGTATCGCATAAAAATGTCTCCATCCAGCTGTTCAGCTGATTGTATTCGAGGACAGGCTAGACTGTTTAATCCGGTGTTGGTGAGCTGTCAGCGGCGTGACCTGTTCAGCAGTGGAACAATGAATCTGTCAAAGGTGGCCCGTTGCTTGGCGGAGAGCAGGTCGATATTTCCTTCATTGTCGAGTAAAAACGTTCCGACCCCGCAAACGGTTTTTGTCAGATAACCGGTGCCGGCAACGCTCTTTTCAATTTCATCTCTTCTTTTGTTGATCAGATTGCGCAGTACGTCCAGATCAAGTTCCATTTTCAGTTCTCCAATGGTTTTGGGAATTGCATTTCGGGTGATTATAGTGATTTGTCCGTTGCTGTTCAAGGGAGATGCTCGATCAATTTTGTCTGAGTGGCGGGCAATCCGAAATGAGCAACAATGGGCTGCAGGATTTAAGGGGCTGTATCAGCCGCTATAAAAACAGCGGCACACTGGAGCCAAGGCCATGGACAACGCTGGTGAAGGCGTCCCGGTTTTCCAGCCTTTTGCGGCCAAAACGTTCGCTGAACAGTGCCTGGATATGGGGGATGCGCGAGGTGCCGCCGGTCAGAAAGACCGTATCCATTTGTGACGCCTGGAGGCCGGAACTGGCAACCACCTGGTCAATACAGTCGGCAATCTGCTGGAAATTGTCCCGGTTGATATGCTCAAATTCACCCTTGCCAAGCTTTTCATGGATGGCCAGGTCGCGTTCTGTGAAGCTGATTTCGGTCTGTTCCCGGTCGGATAGTTCACACTTGGCCTTTTCAATGGCCTGGAACAGGAAAAAGCCGTAGTTGTCATCAATGATGTTTTCCAGGTGCCTGATGGCCTGACTGTTATCGGTTGTATTTTTGATGACCCGGATATGCTCCCTGGTCTTGCGCGCCCGCAGAAGCGGGATACGATGCCACTGGCAGAGGGTGTAGATGATGCTTTTGGGGACATTGACCCAGTCATCCTTGCCCATGGTCTTGTAACGGGCGTAACGTCCGAAATAATAGGCGATCTTGTCCCACATGATTTGAGAGTCGAACTTGTCGCCGGCCACGTAGACCCCGCCCAGGGAGAGCACATCGCTGCGGCGGTCAGAGCGGCCAAAGTCGCCCCCTTTGACGCGAATTACGGAGAAATCAGAGGTGCCGCCGCCAAAGTCGCCGATAAAGACAATCTTCTCCTGACCGGTCTCTAACGAATCTTCAAAGGCGAGGGCCGCTGCCACCGGTTCGTACTGGAACCAGATCTTTTTGAAACCAGCCTTGCGGGCCGCCTTTTCCAGGCGCTGCTCAGCAATGGCATCCTTGGCGCTGTCCGTTGAAAAGACAACCGGACGTCCCAATACCACGCTCTCCACCGGGTAGCCCACGTGCGCCTCGCCCCTGGCCTTGATCTTTCTGAGAATGATTGCCACCAGGTCATCAATTGTGTAGCGCTTGCCGAATATCTCTGTGCTGTCGAAACTGGTGTTTGGCAGAAATGTCTTGATCGACTGCATGAAACGACCGGCTGCGCCATCGCCCACATACTGGCGAATCGCCTCCTGTCCGGCATAGATCTCGTTCTCCTCGTTGAAATAGAGCACCGAGCGCATCAACTCTCCGCTCTGATCGTTGTCTTCAACGGCAATTACCTCGACGCTGCCGTTTTTGTAGATTGAAAGTGCTGAATTGGTGGTACCAAAGTCGATACCAAATACGGTCTGCATGTATAAACGCCTCCAACGGCTTGAAATGTCCTCTACTGTAGCGTGTCGTGTGCCTTGGGCACAAGAAAAGAGTTGCGCCGCCATCTGGAATCGGTCGTTGAAAATATCAATGTATCCAGCTGGCGCTTGTGGTAATCTGGTCCGTTCAAGGGAGGGGAGCTGGCTATGGACCGTTGCAATGCCGTAATAGAATCGAATAAACCTTATCATATTACCTGTGTTGTGGGGGGACTACTGCCGTTGTTTTCGCAACCGGGGATTGTTGATATTATTTTTGAACGCTGGCGGAATCTGCGAGAACGTGAGGGGTTGCAGTTGTTTGCCTATGTTGTTATGGAGGAACATCTCCATTTTGTTGCCCAGGCTGAAAGGTTGAATAGCTGTCTGTCGGATTTCATGGGAGATACTGAAAAACAAATTTTGGAATATCTGCAGGAACAGCGGCTGGAACGTTTTCTGCTGCGGCTGAAAAGGGGGGCAGCTGGTGCGCCTGCTGCCGGTCGTATCTGGCAGGATGATTTTGAGGTGGAACTGCTGCCGGATAATGACTCTGTCTTGAAAACGCTGGAATACGTCCATATCAACCCGGTTAAAAGGGGGTATGTGGATCTGGCAGAGGATTGGCGCTATTCCAGTGCCCGTAATTATGCCGGGAAATTAGGACTGCTTGAGATTGACCACTTTGTTTGACAAAGCAGCCCCGTTTGATACGATTTAGACTTGTATTTACAGATTTCAGAATGGAGAAACATTTCATGAGTACTGCCTTGATCATCATCGATATGCAGAACGACTATTTCCCAGGTGGCAGAATGGAACTGGTTGAAAGCGAGAGGGCTGCGGCAGGCGCTGCCCTGCTGTTGAAGGCCTTTCGGCAGATTGGCTGGCCGCTGTTTCATGTCCAGCATATTTCCACCAAGCCAGGGGCGGGCTTCTTTCTGTCTGACACACCCGGGGTTGCTATTCATGACAGCATCAGGCCGTTGCCGGATGAGCCGGTCATTATCAAGCATTTTCCAAACAGTTTTCGCCAGACAACCCTTTTGGAGCAACTCCGGGATGCCAAGGTTGACAGTCTGCTTTTGTGCGGCATGATGACCAGCATGTGTGTTGATGCCACGGTCAGGGCCGCCTTTGATTTTGGTTTTGATTGTACCGTTGCCCATGATGCCTGCGCCACCAAGGATCTGACGTTCAATGGTGTCACCGTGCCTGCCCAGCATGTTCAGGCATCCTTTTTGGCTGCCCTTGCTAGCGTCTATGCCCAGATCAAGTCAACTGACGAAATCATGGGCACTATTTCCGGTATATGAACTCCAAACAGTCTGAACCGGATTGTATCACCATGGAGCAGAACTCCTCCGGTACCTGGGAGGTGCCGCGCAAACCCAGATTCCGGCTGCAGGCCTGGCAGCGTCTTTGGATCGTGACTGGAATGGTCTGGCTTTTGATGCTGGGCGGTACCTGCTATCTGATCATGCCAACACGTGACAGCATTGAAAGCAGGATGGTCTTTGATGTGACGGAAGAGTTGCGCCGTTATGACGGTATGGCTTTTGCTGGCGAATCACCCCGGAATATCTTCATGGCTGCCCGTAGCAAGGGGTATGAAAGCTGGATTGCTGAACAGCGCGGCAAGTATCGTGTCGGTCCGCAAGGCAATCAGCGCTTTGATAAGCTCTGGAATGCATATCAGGAGGATCTTTCCAGTCTTTCGTTCAAGCAGATATTGGGCATTTTTTTCTGTGCCGTTGCCTGGGGTGTTCCGATGGGAGTGCTTTATTTTATCGGTCGGGTGATCGAATGGATTCAACGCGGTATCAGGGGGGAATTGTAGTTGCCAGAAAATCGCGCCTGGTTTGTTATCACTGTAATAGCTGTGGCGATAAAATGCTCGTATATGTTTCAGCCAACAGTATGATCAGATTTCCGTTTCTAACGTCCATTTAAGGTTGGGAGCTGATCTGGTTGATATCCTGCTTTTATCTGTTTCACTGGCCTTCATGATGCCAGAAAACCCTGTCTTTAATACCACATGTTTTATCTTCTTCGATTAATTTCTAGCGATGGTTATTTGGATACACGAAATGTAGCAGTGTGAGGGTGTGGTAGCAGTTGTTGTAAATATATGTTACTCACTAGAGTTCGTTTGTAACTCATTGATCTGATCGTGGAGCTTGTTTTTTTGTGCTGAAAACATTTTATGCATAAAAAAGATACAGATTTCTATTGTGTTAACTGGGTGGGTGTGGTTTGCACTAAAAATAGGCACATTTTTTGCTTTAAAAGTAGGCATTGGTCGATTGCTCTGATTAAAAATTAATCGTTTTTGTGCTGTGATATTTCCGTTTTGCGATTTGGTATTGCCGGGCAGCTGCTTGCAGCTGATATATTCAATCTGGAGGGGAATAATGATTTCATGGGCTAAGAACAATGATGCACTTGGTACTGTAAACAGAGGTGTTCCTTGCGAGTCAGGACTGTGTACGCTTTGCCAGGCATCCTGCAAAGGGAGCTGCGAGACCTGGCTGTCTTCGCTGGTCGGACGTAAGCTGCTCTATCCGCGTAATTTCGGCGAAATTACTGCCGGTGCCAACAATGTGACCGCTGTCGGGACCGGCTACCATGCCCTGAGGATCCAGGGGTATGCCTACGGCGCCCATGGTACCAGCAATGTCAGCCCGGATAACTGTCTCTTTACAAACGTTGATCTGGAAACATCATTCGGCGCAGAAGTCAAGACCAAGTGCCGTATGCCGATCATGACCGGAGCGCTCGGTTCCACCTTTATTGCCGCCAAATACTGGAATTCATTTGCTGTCGGCGCTGCCCTGTGCGGTATTCCAATCGTGGTTGGCGAGAACGTTGTCGGTGTTGACAAAGAGTCCAAGATGTCCGGCGGAAAGATTACATCCGCTCCTGAAATGGACCGCCGCGTTGATACCTATCTGAAATATTACGACGGATACGGCGCAATCATCGTGCAGATGAATGTGGAGGATACCCGCAACGGCGTAGCCGAGTACATCATCGATAAATACGGTGAGAAGGTCATTATCGAGCTGAAATGGGGCCAGGGTGCCAAGGATATCGGTGGCGAGATCCAGGTTCAGAGCATCGAGTATGCCAAGTTCCTCAAGGACCGCGGTTATCTGGTTGACCCGGATCCGTACTGCCCTACCGTTCAGGCGGCCTATGCCTCGCGTGCCATTAGATCTTTCGCCCGCCACAGTCGTCTGGGTGGCACTGATCTGCCGGGTGTCGATGCGGTCCGCGAATCATTTATGGAGGCGGTTGCCTACCTGCGCAAGATCGGCTTCAAACGCATTACGCTCAAAACCGGTGCATATGGCATGGAGGCGCTGGCCATGGCTATCCGTTTTTCCGCCGATGCCAAGCTGGACCTGCTGACAATTGACGGCGCTGGCGGCGGCACCGGCATGAGTCCGTGGAACATGATGCAGCACTGGGGTGTGCCTTCACTGGCGCTGCATGCCAAAACCTATGAATACTGCCGCATTCTGGATGAAAAGGGGATCAGGGTTCCGGACATCTCCCTGGCAGGCGGTTTTGCCCGTGAAGATCACATCTTCAAGGCTATGGCGTTGAATGCTCCCTATGCAAAGTTGGTCTGTATGGGACGTGCCCCGATGATCCCCGGCTACCTCGGCAGCAATATCGAAGGTGTCTTTAAACCGGAAAACCGCGCAGCACTGAACGGTCACTGGGATGAACTGCCAGCGTCCGTGACAAATATTGGCCGCTATCCGGAGGAGATCTTTGCTGGTTGGGAAGAGGTCAAGAGCAGGGTTGGCGCTGCGGAAATGGACAAGATCCCGTTTGGCGCGGTGGCCATGTACACCTATGCCGACAAGCTCAAGTGCGGCCTGCAACAGTTCATGGCCGGCGCCCGCCGGTTTAATCTCTCTGAACTGAAGCGTGAGGATCTGATCTCTGCCAACCGTGAGACCGAACAGTTGACTGGGATCAGTTTCATGACCGATGCGCTTGATGCCGAGGCTAAAAAAATCCTGACCCGATAATCAACAGGATTGGAAATAACAGGCCGGATGCATGCTTGTGCCCGGCCTGATTTCAGGGCAAATAAAAAGCGGGAGAGACCGGAGTCTTTCCCGCTTTTTGCATAAATGCTTGAAAAGTTTATTTTTATCACTTTCTACCTGCCCTGACTGGGCGAACGGCCGTTCGCCACTACGCTTCATATATTTAACCATCGGAGTTATAGTACAGTTTCTGCATTTTGCCTACTTCATCTGCTACCATGCTGCGAAACCAATCAGGCTCAACAACGGTTACATGAGATCCATGGCCGAGTACCTGCATCATAATCTCTGCATGATGGGACACCGGGATCGTCAATTGGAATGTGCCATCTTCAAGTGTGACTTCTTTCTGATCAGGGTGCCAGACTTGCCCTTTTACCCATTTTGATCTTTCTGGAGTGAACTTTAGCACTACGTCGAAATGGTCGCAGTTCTGGAATATGCCAAAGGTTTCTGTCAGTTGCGGCTGCCATTCATGCTGTGAATGCGGCGTAAACAGCTCGTCTGCGAGTTTCACCATAGACATGCGTGACAGCATGAAATCCCGCCAACTGTTCCTCTTCCGGCACCAGGCAATCAAGTGCCAGGTACCCATGTAATTCACCATATGATGGGGCTCGACTGTTCTTGTGGTGCATTCTGAGCTTTTGGGAGAGTAATAGCAGATGGAAATACAACGGCAATTCAGCAGTGCCGTAGAGACCTGTTTGAAATTCTGATTGTCGCTCGGATAAAATTGATTCCAGCGGAATGAGAATGCCTGTTCAGGGTCAACGGTTCCAGGCAGATGCGCGGAGAGAAGACCGCCAAGCTTCTTGGTCACAGCCGAGAGCGCTTCGCCAAGCCTGCCGGTGGAGGCCTCGCTTAACAACTTTCTGGAAATCAGCAGGGACATCAGCTCACCTTCGGACAATTTCATCAGGGGCAGTTCAAAGCTGTTGTCAACGTAGTAATAGCCCTTTAGGGATGAATCATATTCAAGGGGGGCGTTCAAACGGTCTCTGAAGTATTCGATACTCCGCTGCGCCGTCTTGCCTGATATCTCAAACTGATCTGCCAACTTCGCTGCACTGGGATGCCTGCCTTTTCTGACCTGCGCGTCAAACCAGATAAAACGCTCGAAAAACAGTTGATCCGCCATGATTCACCCCACCGTGATGAAATAAAATTCACCCTATCAGAAAATATGACAGAAAAAAATAAACATATGACGCTACTTGGGGTAGGTGATCCGGTATTCTGGCACCATAGGCTGCCAATACTGATTCAGGAGGTACACCATGAGCGTTCAGGACCTTATCTTTCCGGAAGGGATTCCAGGTAAAAGATCAAAGAAGCCGGTTCGGGTGTTGGGCGTTGATCTGGGCACCACTAATTCCACCGTTGCAGAGGTTGTCTACGATCCATCCGGCAAGAGCGACATCAGCGTCCGCTGTCTGGCGGTGGAGCAGCCGACCGGAACCAGAAGCCACTGGAACCCGCTTGTTCCATCAATTGTAGCTATTCATGACGGTCAGATGATAGTCGGTGAAGGCGCTCGTTTGCTACGAAGCAGGAGCCGCGAGGCTGGCATGATCGAGGAAAGTAATCTCTTCGCCTCCGTCAAAAACCACATGGGGCTCCGCAGAACCTACAATATGGCTCCAAGTGGCTATCGGTCAGCGGCAGAAGTCAGCGGGCATATTCTGGCATTTCTCAGAGACGCTGCAATGAAAGACAAGGCACAGGAAGCGGCCCGCACAACGGTAACAGTACCGGCATCGTTTCAGGCGGCCCAGCGGGATGACACGCTCAAAGCAGCATCATTGGCTCAGTTTACCGTCAGGGGCGGCGACCTGCTTGACGAACCGGTGGCGGCATTCATCGGCTACCTGGCTGAACACCCTGACCTTAAACTTGTCGAAATCGGCGAAACAAAACATCTGCTGGTCTTCGATTTCGGTGGCGGAACCTGTGATGTGGCTATCTTTCGGCTGAGTACCGACCTGGCCGGAAATCTGATGGTGGCTTCGTTGTCCGTATCACGTTACAACCGCCTGGGAGGCGGCGACATTGACCAGGCCATCCTGTACGAAGTCCTCTTACAACAACTGCTTGAGCAAAACGGGCTTGACCGTCACTCAATCGATTTCGAGACCAAGAAATCAGTCATTGAGCCGGCATTTATCGGTGTTGCCGAACAGCTCAAAATAGGTTTGTGTGAAAAGATTCTTCAGGGACAGGAAAATGATGACGTCATTACTGACCTTGTGGAAACCTGTCATAAGAAATTTGTCTGTCAATTGCCTGAAGGAGGGAAACTTACGCTAGTCAATCCAACCTTAAGCCTGGAGACTTTCGACAAAGTGCTTTTGCCGTTTCTTGATGAAGATATGCTTTTCACCCGCGAGACGGAGTATTTTCAGACGCTATCCATATTTGTTCCGATTCAGGATGCCCTTGATCGTTGCAGGCTCAGCGAAGAACAGATTGACCTCTGCTTGCTGGCCGGTGGCAGCTGTCTTATCCCTCAAGTCAGTTTTGCCATCGAGAAGGTATTCGGGAAAGCCGCTATCCTCAGTTTTGAGACTGCCGATGCCATGCAAACCGCCGTTGCACGCGGCGCAGCATTGAACGCACTATCGCTTGCCATTCAGGAACGACCGGTCATCCGGCCTGTCTGCCAGGAAACAATTGCACTCGTCACCAGTAACGGCCCATTTGATCTCGTTCCAAGGGGAGGCACACTGCCGTGGCCTCCGGAAGGCGGTTACCGGGAAATTACCAATCTGATGCTGCCGGAACCCTCACCTCATGAAGCCGTCACCGTGAGGGTTGAGGTGATTGCACGTGAGGAGGCGGGCCAGCATGTTCTGCTGAGCGAATTGTGGGATATACCGGCACCGGTCAGGGCGGGAGAAAAAATCAGGCTGGAGTACCGCTATGACGAGAATCAGGTCTTGGAAGTGCGGGCATTCCATGCAAACCGTGACGATGTAAGGCCGCTTAAAGAACGAAAAGAGCATCCGCTGACCCATATATCAAACCCGCAGGCGGTCAAACTGCGCATAGAAGAAACGGAAGAAAGACTCCGCACCGGCATCATCCAGCCAGAGGAGCGTAGAGACATCATTATGCATCTCGCCGAAGACTGTGCCGAGATCCGCCAGTACGAGAAGGCTATTGCCCGTCTGACCGAACTGCTGCGTCAACGCAATGAGCCGGACGCCTACATAATCAATCGGATGGCACTCTATTACGGCTATATGGGTGATGTTGCCAGAGAAGAGAAGCTGTATGGCGAGGCCAGTGCCGCCAATCCAACCATAAGTACGCCGTGGTTCAATCTTGCACTCCTGATGCACAGGCAGAAACGGCTCGACGAGGCAAAACATGCCATCGATATGGCTATCCGGCTGAAAGACAGCTCAGCCCCGTACTATGTTCTGCAGGCCCAGATTTTGCGGGATATGGGCAGAGAGTTTGCGGTGAACGAGTTTCTCTCTATCGCTGACAATTGTTTCAATGAGCTTGCCGACCAAGATGACTGGGAGCTTGGATGGTATATTACCGCATCGGATATGCGTGATGATAAGCAGGGTGTGGCGGCGGCCAAGGAAGAACGGAGTCGGCGTAAATCAGGGGTAACTCCTGTCGGGAATAAATCACTGGGATTGTTGCCATCGCTAGCAGCGTAAGGGAGGTTTCATGCCAAGAAGTAAGCATCCCCCAGCAGAGCCGGGGGATTACTCAGAGGAATTTATCTGGATAAGGGGGCATTCACCAACCGACAGCCAAATCTGGGGAATCTGGTGGCAATCAATCTTGATGAAATGAAACTGTTTTATCAACCATGGCTGGATGGGGAGGCGCAGATATGACGAGTGGAGACAAATGAGAGTACTATTGTATTTTCAAAATAGTTAAAAATGATACCATTAAAGAGCATTATGCCACTACATGATAAAATAATTATCGATGATTCGATTCTGGGCGATGTGGCCTTTGCTGACTGTTATCGTTTTGGTGATCTGACGGTAGAGTCGCGGCCATTGATCCACTACATCGGTGGCTCCATCAGTAGAAATGTCTATCTGTCGCGTCTGAAAGGTGAGCCGACGCCTGTCGTGGATGAGTTTTTGCCGGCGTGGATGAGTGCGGGTCAACCAGCCGTTGATCTGCTGATTTCGTCATCACCACCCAGCGGCGAGTCAAGGCAGAACGGCATACTTCAGGACTTTTTCAGCCATCTGTTGTTTGAGCTGCTACCGGGAACCGGTAATCCGCGCCCGCCTGTCATGGCTTTTGTGGGCAATTCCTTCGGAGCTCACCTGGCAAGTTACCTGACGTTCTCTCTAGCCGGTGGCAACGCGCTTGCTGCCATCGCCGGTTGTGGCATGGCGGAAGCTGCCATTCAAACCCCGCTACTGAATCTGGAGAGCAAGTGTTTCATGCTGTTCAGCAACATTGATGATGGAACGGAATATGAGGATGAGGAGTTCAGACGGTTTCTGAGCGCAAGGGATATTGCGCTGACCATCGAACGGCGACCGGGTGGGCATGCCTTTGATGATTACCGCGTCAATGGGGCGCTGAAGGATGCATTCGCTTTTTGTTTGGCTTCTCTGATGGTTCGAGACTACACAGAACAAACCACACCAGTGTGAGGAAACAGTGCCTTAATAAAGAGGCTTTCCGGTGGCTATTTGAGCTGTTATCTGCTAAGAAAGTCAACATATCCATCCAGATAACCCATGAGAAATAGTGATGAAATATCAGGAAACTGAAACCGTCGAATTAAAAAAATCCACCTCTGAACTGAAAGAGGCGGTGATCTCCATTGTTGCAATGCTGAACAAGCACCAGCTAGGCGAAGTCTGGTTCGGTGTGAAAAATGATGGCGCCGTTGTTGGCCAGCAGGTTTCCGATAAATCCATCCGTGATGTATCGAAGGCGATTGCCGATCATATCGAACCAAAGATCTATCCAGTTGTTGAACAGGTGGATGTTGACGGTAACCAGTGTATCAAGGTTCGAGTCGAAGGCAGTGAACATCCTTATTACGCCTATGGACGCGCATATATCCGTGTCGGTGATGAAGATCGGCAGTTAAGCGCCAAGGAGCTGGAAAATCTGATCCTAACCAAGAACCGTGACCGGCTCCACTGGGATACCGAGGTTTGTGCCAAGGCGACAATCGATGATATCGGACCAGGTAAGCTGAGATCCTTCCTGAAACTCAGCGCTCTCAAGTTCGACACTATCGCCAATTCCCTCGAAAAACTGAATCTGCTACGAGATGGCAAGCTGCTGAATGCTGCTGTGCTTTGCTTTGCCCGCAAACCGGAGAAGTTCTTCCCCAATGCCCGGTTACGCTGTGCTGTATTCGGTACACTGGACACTACCGTCACCATCACCATGCAGGATTTTTATGGTGACGTCTTTTACCTGATCAAAAAAGCCGAGGAATACATCCTTGAGCACATCAATATCGGTATGCGGCTTGATGGTTTATTTCGGGTAGATGTGCCAGAGATCGACCGCGAGGCCTTCCGCGAGGCGATCATCAATGCCTTCTGCCATCGTGATTATCGGGAGTATGATTCCGTAAATATTGCCATCTTCAAGGATCGAGTCGAGATCAGGAGTCCCGGTCTGCTGTATGGCGGCCTGACCATCGCCACCATCAGAAACAAGATGGTGTCTGCCCGTCGAAATGAGCTACTGGCTGAATTGTTCCAACGTAGTCACCGTATCGAGAAATGGGGCCGCGGCATCAAGATGATCCTGGAGCGGGAACCGGATACCGTGTTTGAAGAAATTGGTACGGTTCAGTTTGTTACTACGTTCAAGAGAAACAGTTACGAACTTACCAAACCTGCTGAGTTCGGAAAAAGTGTCCCGAAAACTTCGGGAGAAACTACCCAGAAAACTACCCAGAAAACTACCCAGAAAATTCTTGAACTGATTGCCGCCAATCCGAGAATCAGCCGTATTGAACTGGCCGCCGTAATTGGAATAACAGCGGATGGCATCAAGTATCAGTTGGACAGGATGAGAAAAGATGGGGTTGTAAAGCGTGTTGGGCCGGATAAAGGCGGGTATTGGGAAATTATGCACCTCTGACACCTCCAGATCACTCTGCAAAACAATTACATCAAATGGGACTCTATAAATATGCTTACTGAACATGATCGAACAGAACTAATCCGCCTGCTGCAGGCGGGTGAACCGATACCGGCGCACTTGCGAGGAAAGCTGTTCCCCGGTGGTATGCAGAGTGTAGAGATAGGCAAGGAGTACCGGTTGGAATATGCCGGCAAGATGAAGCGTGAGCAGGTGCTGGCGGAGACACCGGCAGCGCCGTGGCAGTTGGTGCGCCGCTTTGCTGAGGATCGGCCTCATGGTGATGGTTGGCGCAATCTGTTGGTGTGGGGTGACAACCTCCTGGCGTTGCGCGAACTGTTGGCTGACCAGCAGGGGCCGAATCGCTATGGCACCAAAAACAAGATCAAACTCATCTACATAGACCCTCCTTTTGCCACCAAGCAAGATTTCATGAAAGACAAGGAGAAAGCGTATCGGGACAAGGTGTTCGGCGCTCAGTTTATTGAGTTTCTTCGCCGTCGGTTAATCCTGCTTCGAGAGCTTCTTGCCGATGATGGTTCCATATATCTGCATTTGGATACTAAAAAGGTACATTACATGAAAGCAGTCATGGATGAAGTTTTTGGAGAATACAACTTCAAAAATGAAATCATCTGGAAACGAACTTCTGCTCACAGTGATTCAAAAACATACGCAAACGTCCATGATACGGCTCTTTATTATACCAAGTCAGATGCTGCCATATTTAATGCTCAATATACCCAATATTCCCAAGCTCACATTCTGCAAAGGTATAATCATATAGACAATGATGGGAGAAGGTTTGCTGATGATAATTTGATAGGGGCTGGTTTACGAGGTGGCGGCTACGAGTACGAGTGGAAAGGCGTTAAAAAAATATGGCGATGCCCCATTACCACGATGCAGCGTTATGAAGCAGAAAATAGGCTTTATTATTCTCAAAAAGGTGGAGTGAGGATAAAACGATATCTTGACGAACTGCCAGGTCAGCCAACAATGGATCTCTGGTTAGATATTTTCCCTGTTAACTCGCAAGCATCAGAACGTGTAAATTATCCGACTCAGAAACCTGAAAGTTTACTTGAACGGATTATAAAAACTTCCTCAAATGAAGGGGACATTGTCATTGACTGTTTCGCAGGAAGTGGTTCAACTCCTGTTGTTGCTGAAAAATTGGGACGGCGATGGATCGCTCTTGATTGTGGAAAACTCTCGATTTACACCATACAGAAACGATTGTTTTCACTAACCAGTAATGTTGGTTCTGCAAAAAAAGATGAACGATTTGCACATGAACGAGTTGTTGATTGGAATGACCACCTAAAAAACCATTCTGGCCTTCTCCTCGTCACCGAAAAAGCAAAAAAAGGGGAATGCGAGGTTACGCTTAACCTGTTGGCCGACCTTGCCGCGCTGATCTCAAAATACGACCTCCTCAAAAAAGGCTCTCCCCTTTCCATCGCCTGCCCGGAAGACAAACTCAATATCCCACATGACCGGTTGGATGACGCTGATCCGGACGACGGCCCTGGTGAAAAGACAGTTACCATTGACGGTCAGGAATTCCGCATATCCCTGATCGCACCCAAAGAGAAGCCGGAGAAGGAACAGCCGCTGCCGCCCAAGGAATTTGCGCTCTATCGCGCCGGTCTCTATGACATGACAGCACTGAAGGGTATGCAATGGCAAGAGTATCGCCCCTTTGTGCTCAAACTTTTCGGTGTGCGTGAAGAAGCCCATAATCGCTACGGTATGGAACTGGACGGCTACATTGGAACCAATTCCGCTCTTGTCTGGAATTATCCCGATCACCCCACTCTTACTCTTGATTATGGTTACGTTGACAACCTGCATCAAAACCTGAGAGGCAAAAAAGGTGAGCGGTTCTATGTTATCGCCCCAACTGTAGCCATGGATTTTGCCGAGGATGAGATTGAACATGGCGGAGCGGTGTATGTTTTTCTCAAAGTACCGATTTCCGTCATCCTGCGCCTGATTCAACAACATGAACCGGGAGCGCTCAAACAGCCCATGCGAGAGGCAGATGTAAACGAAGTCATAGATGCCATCGGATTTGACTTCATTTCCCAACCAATAGTGAAATACAAAACAGGCTTCAAGAAAAACGGCCTTTTCCAGGAATTGGCAGTCTCAGTCAGTGAATTCCGTTCAAAGACCCTTACCACCGACCCTGAAGATTTCGCAAATTTTGAGACATTTTCCATGGCAATGGTTGATCTCAACTACGACGGTGATGTCTTCCGGCTGGATCGTGTGTTCTGGAGTGAAGATTTATTGAAGGCTGCTGGTGGGCTCGAAAATGCCAAGTCGCTTGATATTTGTATCCCTGAACAGGACTTCAAAGGGGAGAAGATGATGGTCATTCTCTGCGACCGCTATGGAAATGAAAAAACACTGGTCTTTGGCAAGGGGGATTTTCAATGAGTGTACAATTCCGAATCAGTGATCAAGTCCTCCAGCTTGATGATTCCAGTGATGCTATTGAAGCGATAGTTCGCAAGTACGACGCGTTTCTTAATCTGCTTTCCTCTGGTGATTATGCGTATCAACGTGATGCCGCTCGCACAGTTATTCGTTTTCTAATGTCACCTAAATATCCCGATCTTGAACGAGTAGTGCGTGAGAATTGGATCAACAGGCCGGTACTCGCTCAGCGTCATAACTCCATTGATGTTTTGCTTTCCAAGATGCCGCTGAAAGATCGCAAGGCGGCAACTCTGGATATTGCTACCGGTGGCGGTAAGAGCTATTTGATGTACGGCATTGCCGCTATAGCCCTAGCTGAAGGGTTGGTTGACCGTGTCTTGGTACTCTGCCCATCACTGACTATCGAAGATGGACTACTGGAGAAGTTTAACTCACTGGCTGGCAATCCCCGACTTACTGAGATTATGAAAGAACTTGGCGCTGTTGTGGCAATTCCAGGGATCAAACGTGGTAATGAGACTATTCAGCCGGGTGATATCTGCATTGAGAATATTCATGCGGTGTATGGAAATGCAGGTTCTTCAATAGCCGACAGTTTCAAGGAGAACGGTTCAAGAACATTGGTGCTGAATGACGAAGCCCATCATCTGTTTAGTCCGGATGATAGCGATGAAGCATCCATGAAGAAGTGGCTGCAATTCCTTGTCAGCCCTGATTATGGTTTCCGTTATCTGATACACGTTACCGGCACAGCCTACACGGGCAACGATTATTTCCCTGATGTGATCTATCGTTTCGGCTTGAAACAAGCTGTAGAAGCCAAAGTAGTAAAAAAGCCTGATTACATTCTGGAGGAGACTTATTCCAAACAAAGCTGGGACAAAATTTACGGAGTTCACCAGCAGAACTGGAAGGACTACGGCTCCAAGGTCAGACCGCTTACCATTGTTGTGACGAAAGATATTGCCGAGTGTGTTGAACAGTGGAATTTGCTGGTTAGCTTTCTCGTCAAGAAAGAAAAAATCAGCCGCGCGGATGCAGAGAAAAAAGTAATTTGGGTTACTTCTGGCATACCAACGGCGAAAGTAGCAAAAGACCGAGTTGTAGCAGCTTATTGTCCGCGAGACGGCAAGGATTCACCTGACAAGCGCCGCAAGGAAAACCTGACTACTCTGAAGAGTGTTGACGCCCCTGATAGCCCGGTAGAATGGATTGTATCTGTCAGCATGCTTACTGAAGGATGGGACGTTAAAAATGTATTCCAGATCGTACCGCACGATTCACGAGCATTTGGCTCCAAGCTGCTCATCGCCCAGGTCTTGGGACGTGGTTTGCGTGTGCCACCGACACTTGATGTTCATCCGTTGGTGAAGGTAACAAACCATGAGGCATGGTCTGATGAGATTGCCAACCTGCTGAAAGATGTGCTGGAAATCGAAAATACCCTGTCATGGGGTTATGACAGTCGCCGCGATGAATATGTATTTCCTCTTTATAATCTCAGTTATGAATTAGTCGATCAAACTGTGGAAACCAAGAAACAGAAAGCCACTGACATCAAGCTTGAGCTGAGGCCTCAAAGTCGTACAAGCACCGAGTATTCTACCTTTTCCGAAAGTGGCAAACTGGCCATTGAAATATTGCATGAAAATATTCAGGAAATAGATGTTGTTGTTTCATCACTGCACAACGCAATTTCTGAAAAAGACAGTAAACTCGGTGAAAAGTGGCCCAAAAGCCGTATCAGGAAACTAATTAAGGATGCACTACAAGCTGGCAAATGGGATGACTCATTCCTCAGCAGAGAAAATGCGACTCTTGTTCAGCAAGCTTTTGGTCCATTATTTCGTGATGTAAATCGGGAGCATCCCCGCAAAACACAGAAGGCAAAGGATCTCATTACCGTTGATTACCGCAAGTCCATGCGACAGTCCTTCTCAGAAGGTAGGGTCAAGGAGAGCGGTGCGGTCTACCATGTTAATGGAGATGATAAACCGTTCAATAATGACGAATCCCACCTTTGGGATCAGTACTGCAAATGGATAAAAATGTATGAGGCATTCGGTGAAGAAACACCAGACAACATTAAAGAAATTGTTAAGAGTCTGCATAAAATTGATAACCTGAAATTTAAATCACCTGTGAATGTGCTGTACGCCAGTCACACTCCTGAACGCAAGTTCAGTGAACTGTTATTTGAAAATAGTAGTTTGGTAACTTCATTCGTTAAACCGCCTGATCGTGGCTGTTATTCATTCCCATACTCATATAAACCAGCCAAAACAGGTAAAACACATGTGGTCAATGAATTCTTCAATCCTGATTTTTTCATTCACCTCAAGAATTGCCATGATGTGCTTGTGGTAGAGATAAAACAGGACGGAGATGATAACAACCGGAATAAGGCGAAATTCCGCGATGCGATGGTCCACTTTACAAAGCTAAATACCTCACTGGAAGCAGCGGAAGAACCATGGCGGTATTACTTTTATTTTCTATCGCCTGAAGATTACACTGGGTTCTTTGATCGGTTGCGAGATGGCAGATATAAAGGGTGGAGTTCAGGACTAATGGTTGATTTGGGAAAAGGGTAATAGCCAATGCCAGTCCTGCACACATACCGTAATAAAGAAGGATGTTACATCCTGGCCGGAGTAAATGGCAGGATTGTAACCTACCGACTCAGCCCCGAAGGCGTACAATCCCTCCTGGGAAACGGCATTAATGATAATGACAAATTCTCCTGGCAAGTCCTGCTTGAGCTGATCCGTCAAGGGGATGCCTATACCAGCAATGCCAGTACAGATGACGAAGACCTGTCGGGATGGACTCAATTGGGATTGTTATTCAATATCCAAGAGAATGAACCGACCTCATCTGACCTTGTCCCGCTTTGCTCCTGCGGTTCTATGGAAAACCTGCATATCGCCGAACTGGCCGATACGAAAACAGCATCTCTGCTTTGTGATGATTGCCGTAAATCCCATCGTGATCAGATTGATGCCAGCGTTCCAATTTATATGATCATTACACCGCCAGCACTTGATCATCTCCTAGAAAGATCTGGGCTTTCACCTGATAATTCAGTAACAGCTTATCGCGAGCTATTGAATGCAAGTCTCGCGGCAAAATGGAACGACAGGTTGCGTCCTAGGGGAAAGAGTGTACAGACAGGATTGTTTGGAGAACCTGAGAAAGAACAACAAAGTTTACTGTAATCACAATTATTCCCTTACAATTTTATATTACGTTTCTGTGAATAATAGGAGTTTCCATGGCAATCAATCTTCGAAAACCGATCATTGATTTCCTAAAATCTCGTCCTGACATTCAAAAACGTCATCCGCAAATAAAGACAACGGAGAGCCGCCCACGGCATTATTTTTATTCAACTGTTTCTGATGAAGCTGAAGTGGCAAGGGGCGAAGGTGCTGTTGTAACGCCTGGACAAACATCGTAAAATGAAACTTGTCAGTCTGAGCAAGATCTGTATCCTCTACTTTCCAGTTATTTGTGTACTGGCTGAATTGCATGTCGAATTGATGCTGATACACCCTTTCCGGGAAGGAAACGGATGATTAGGATGCATGCTGGCAAAGCTCATTGCCTTGCTGGCGGGATTGCCGATACTTGATTTCAGTAATTGGGATGGTGAAAAGCGGGAGGCTTATTTTGTTGCGGTTCGTGTAGGCTTGGACAGGGATTATGTATCGATGCAGAAATGCAAACAGCCACTTACAATATCTTTTGTAAGCGGCTGTAATTTTGGCGCGCCCGGAGAGATTCGAACTCCCGACCACCTGGTTCGAAGCCAGGGACTCTATCCAGCTGAGCTACGGGCGCTGATGATGATTTGAATCAAAATGTTTGTTTGAATTAGCATAGTTCTGTTGAAAAGGGTAGCATTGTTTATTCTCTCCACCGGTTTTACGCCAGGCACAAAACTCCATTGAACGGGGTGAAAAAGGCGTTGATGAGTCCCTTGCGGCTTGACGCTCATACTGTTTTGAGGTAGTTTTTATAAAATTTGCTGAAATCTGCCTGGGGATGTTTTTATGCGTGTTATAGCCGGTGCTGCCAGAGGAATTCGGCTGACTGCCCCATCTGGTATGAAAACCAGGCCAACTGCGGATCGGGTGCGGGAGGCGTTGTTCAGTATTCTGCAGAGTCGTTTCGGGGTTGAAGGCGCGGCGATTCTTGATTTGTGCGCCGGAACAGGCGCCCTTGGTATCGAAGCGTTGAGCCGTGGCGCAGCCTCTTGTTGTTTTGTTGAGAAAGATCGTAATGTAGTCAAGTGCATCAGGCAGAATCTTGCCGCTACCCGTTTTGAGGAGAGTTCTTCGCTGCTGGAGATGGATGTTTCTGCTGCCCTTTCATTTTTAGGCAGGCGCGGTTATCGTTATGATCTGATTTTTTTTGATCCCCCCTATGCCTCACCGTTTTACGAAGTTGTTGCCGAAACTGTTGTGAGTCAGAGTTTACTGACCATTGACGGGGTGTTTGTTGCCGAAAGTGCTTCCAGGAATCCGCTTCCTGATGTTCTGGGCGGACTTGTAAAGATTGATCGCCGTGTATATGGTGATACGGCTATTGAATTGTTTGTTATGGGGGAATGATGAAAAAGATAGCGGTTTATCCTGGTTCGTTTGATCCGATTACATACGGGCATATCGATATTCTTAAAAGGGGATTGCAGGTTTTTGATGAAATTATCATTACCGTTGCCTGTAATTCGCAGAAAAAAACATTGTTTACCGTTGATGAGCGGATTGCGTTGATCAGAGAGGTTGTCAAGGATGAAGACCGGGTCAGGGTTGACACTTTTAAGGGACTTCTGATAGATTATGTAGCTCTGCAAAAGGCAAATGTCATTATCAGAGGGTTGCGTGCCATATCTGATTTTGAGTATGAATTTCAGATCGCCCAGATGAACAGTTGTATTGGTCAGGGTATTGAAACGCTCTTTATGATGACCTCGCTTCAGTATGGTTATCTCTCATCTTCCATTGTTAAAGAGGTTTGCTCTTTAAACGGCAATATTGATAATTTTGTTCCACCTGAGGTCAAGGCCGCTCTTAGGATAAAGAACGGGCTTGAGTAAAAAGTTTTGCTTGAATAGAACAGTAATTACTGAGTAATTGGAGAATTACCATGCAGCTTGCTGACCGTGTAAACAAGATCCAGCCATCTCCGACTCTGGTTATAGATGCCAAGGCCAAGGCGCTTAGGGCACAGGGGGTTGATGTTATCGGTTTTGGTGTCGGAGAACCTGATTTCAATACGCCTGCACATATATGCGAGGCTGCCAAGAAGGCCATTGATTCTGGTTATACAAAGTATATGCCGGTTGGCGGGGTCAGTGAGCTGAAGGATGCAATTATCGCCAAGATGAAGCGTGATCATGGGCTTGATTACAGTCGTGATGAAATTTCCGTTTCCTGCGGGGCCAAACATACTCTTTACAATGTCTCACAGGCGCTGATCCAGGATGGTGACGAGGTTCTCATTCCAGCACCGTACTGGGTTTCCTATCCTGATCAGGTTCTTCTTGCCGGTGGTACCCCGGTTTTTATCCAGACGGATGAATCCAATGTCTTCAAAATTACCCCCGAGAAGCTGGAAAAGGCCATAACCCCAAAAACCAAGGCTATGATCCTGAACTCTCCCTGTAATCCGACCGGGACCAGTTATACAGTTGATGAGCTGCAGGCGCTCGGTAAGGTTTGTCTCAAATATGATTTTACGATCATCTCGGATGATATCTATGAGCGGCTGATTTATGATGGTCAAAAATTCTGTAACATTGTTCAGGCCTTACCGGAGTTGAAATCACGGGTGGTGGTAGTCAACGGTGTCTCTAAAACCTACGCCATGACCGGTTGGCGGATCGGTTACGCCTGTGGCCCTAAAAATCTGATTGCCGCAATGACCAAGATGCAGTCCCAGTCAACATCCAATGCAACTTCTATCGCCCAGATGGCGGCACTTGAGGCGATTGGTGGAAGCCAGGAAGTGGTTGCTGAAATGGTGGCGGAATTTGAAAAGAGGCGCACTTACATTGTTGGACGTTTGAATGCGATATCCGGCATTACCTGTTTTAATTCCACCGGCGCATTTTACGCATTCCCTAATATTTCTGCTTTGTTTGGAAAGACATTCAATGGTAAGGTGATCGGCAATTCAACTGATTTTGCCTCATATCTGCTTGATGAAGCCAAGGTGGCACTGGTTCCCGGCATCGCCTTCGGAGCTGATAATTATGTCAGACTGTCCTATGCAACCAGTATGGATAATATTGTCGAGGGGATGAACCGGATTGAGGTCGCAATCAGAAACCTGAAATAATTTTTCTATTTTTTAGATACCACTTGCTGGGAGCAGCCATGATTACCAAAGATATGATTATCGCCGATGTTATCAGACAGCACCCGGAAACCTTGCCGGTTTTTAAGGAGTATGCGCTGGACTGTTATGAGTGTCAGATCGCTGATCTGGAGACAATTGAACATGGTGCAGGAGTTCATAAGGTCATTGTTGCCGACCTGATAGAATCACTCAATCGTTCTCTTAAATAACGGCTGTGATTGTTGATTCAGTTACCGCTCATCTTGAACCGTAAATGGATGTGAACCATGGGTGAGATGGTCCACTATGAAAGTTATTTCGCGCCCGGTCTGAAGGTTGGCGTTGGCATTCCCTTGCCGAATGCCGACGTATTCTTCGACTGGGCGTTGATTTATGAGATCGATGAAGATCTGGTTATTCTGCAGTTGTCGCGTGACCAGCTACCGGTAAATGTCAGCCTTCATGTCGGCCAGATACTGGAATTGCGCGGCAAGCAGGGCAGTTTATCCTATAGTTGCCGTGCCATTATCGTTTTTGAGGGACGTGCCAGAGAGATTGTCCTTCGTTTGATCGGTGAGATAGTTACTGATGAACATCGTGAGTTTTACCGTATAGATGCATTCCTGCCCATAAAGTATTTCATTTCCCCGGAACAACATATCGATTTGCTCTCCAAACAGTGGCAGGAACGCCGCTTGCAGCGTATGGAAGATGAACTGATTCGCAAACAGCAACGCTGGGACAATAGCTATATCGTTGATAAATCACAATTGCCCAAAGAGAGGCGCCAGGAGCCTTCCAGCGCAGAACTTGCAGAACTGGATGATTCATGGGATACAATCATTCCACTTGCGGCCAGTATTAGCGGGGGTGGGATACGGATTGTTGCCCATGAGGAGTTTAGTGAAGATCAACTTGTGCCGCTGGAGATTATGGTGCCCCAGCCAAGGCGAATCATAGATGCCATTGGCCGGGTTGTCTTTGTTAACCGTAATTATGCAGCCAGTACCGATCGTCCCAGCTACAATGTTGCCATGAAATTCGTTTGTATTGATGAGCGTGACCGGGATGCTGTTGTTAATCATATTGCCAATGTGCAACTCAAGCGGATACGGCAGTTGCGCGAAAGTTATCTGATGCGTAATCTGTCCGATGAAGAATCCGGGCCGATGAAGACGATCCTGTTTAAATGGTTGCCAACCATCAACAATATTCTGCTTGCGATTGTTCTGCTTGTTGTTCTGGCTATGCTGGTCGTCTATTTTCGGGATTACACCGTTAATCATCCCAAGAGTGAGATTGGCGAGACTTTTGAGAATAGTATTCGTAATTATTTGAAAAAAATAGGTAAATAGAACGGATGTTATCTGCTGGTGAATGGTTCTCATTCCCTGTTTCGGATCTCTCCACCTCTGCCACGTTGCAGCGAATCAATTCTAAATCTTTTCGGTTAAAGTTTCTTTAATTTTAAATGGTTGTAATATTTGACAGGTAATTTTTCTGGTATAAATTTTAAGTAACATTGATTGATATGCCTTGTGTTCTAATATTTAGTTTTGGGAGGCGGTATGAGTGGACTAAAGCAGTTGTTGATGTCTGTCGAGAAGGCCTTTTTTAACTCACTAACCAAGAAACTGGCTGGCAATGTGC
>CAXYUZ010000028.1:0-40123 GCA_964292275.1 uncultured Desulfuromonadaceae bacterium | reverse complement strand
CCGAAGCCGCAGTCATCGCTCAATCCGGCCAGACCTACACGCTCACTAATGGTACCGACGTTCATACCGCATCGGACTTTGAGTCTGGTCTGGTTTACAACCCAGCCGGCACTGACCGCATCAATGCACTCCAGTCTGAGGACATCCTGACCGGAGCTGCTGGGTCCCCCGCGGTATTGAATGCAGTGTTGGGTAACGCTAACGACAACGGCGCGAAATCAATCACGCCTACTCTGAACAACATCCAAACGATCAACCTTCAGATCACGGGCGACACCAACACGCTCGACGTTCGTTTTGCCGACAGTCTGGATACGCTGTCGATCAACAAGATCACCGCTGAAGCCACCAACACGGTAAGCATCAATAACATTGGCCAACCAGCCGCCAACCTGACGGTCAAAGATAGCGCATCTGTCGGTAACACGGTCAATTTCAACTACATCGACAACGTCCTTCCGGGCACGACAGCGGGTGGCTCGGCCGAAACCGGCAATGTGACGCTTTCCAGCACCAACATGACCAAGCTCCACGTTGGTAATGTGGCCAATACCCAAGGTTTTGAGACGCTGAATTTGGCCGTGTCAAAGATCAACCAGATCAAGAGCCTGGAAGCCATTGACCTGGAAAACCTCAAGGTGACGGGCACGGGCACGCTGTCCATCGTCAATACCACTCAGCAAACCGACCGCGTTCAGCTCAATGGTGGCGGCATTGCGATCGGCGACGGCCTGGGCATCCGCACCATTGACCTGTCAGGCTTCAATACGGCAGCTGATCCGCTCAGCACGGTCGCGATTGACATTACGGCAGCCCTTGGCGGTCACGCTGATCCAGCCAACTCCGGCCAGAAATACTTCGCAACCATTACCGGTTCCGCGGGTGCTGATACCTTCTGGACGAGTGCCCCCCTGGCTGTCGATTCAGCAACGTTGAAGGACACGCTTAATGGTGGCACCGGTACGGACACCCTGAAGCTGGTCAATGCCGACATCAAACGCGTCGGTGAAGTTGTGGGCAAGACCGATCTCACGAAGGCCATCGCCTCGGTGACCAACGTCGAAAATCTCAATGTCCTTCTGCAAACCGGCGGCGCTGACACCGTGAACCTCGCGGCGTTCGATAGCGCGCTGGCAACTGTCGTTCTGCGTAATGAGCAGTCCACGGGTGCTGCTGCCTCTGTTGCCGGTGATTTCACCCTGCGTGAAGTCAATGCCACAATCGCCAACGGCGGCATCAGCCTGATGCATGCTTCCGGCGCTGGCGCAACCGGCCAAGGCACCCCGACTGCGGTTGTTGACACCGTCAATATCCGTATGGCCGATGCCACGGGCACGAAAGACACCGTTTCGCTGACTGTCAAGACCGATCTGAATACGTCGAGCACCTATGACTACGCAATCAAACTCGAAACCGAGTTTGATGCAGTCGGCGCCCGCAAAGGCTGGGTCGAAAACTTGACCATCAACGACAACGATAACGAAACCAATACCGTTACAGCGATCACCGGCAACGACTCCAAGGGCAATCTTACCGCTCTGGGCCTGACCGGCACCATCACGCTGACCGGCGGTACGGCGGGTAAAGGCTACACGGTCACCCCCGTGCTGTCGTCTACCACGGTTGATGCATCGACCCAGCTCAGCAACCTGAAACTGCGCGTTGGTGATCCGCTGGATGTCAATAACTACGGTACAACCGTGCTTGCACAGACGATCAAGCTTGGCTCGGGTGACGACGTTCTGACCTTCGACGGTAAGAACTTCCTGACCAGCACCGACACGATCACCGATGCAGGTGGTACGGACACCGTTCGTGCTTGGTACGCGAAAGATGGCGGCACGCCGGTTCTGACGGGCATCGAGAAGTTCCAGTTGATGGCCACGGCCAACAGCACGATCGATCTGTCCAAGGCAACCGGTATCACCCAACTGGCTCTGTTGTCCGACCAGGCGGTTGAAACGATTGCGCACAATACTGCGGCGACATTACACACCCCGATTTTCACTACGGCGCCGGTGGCTGGTGGCACGAACATTACGACGTCCGTGATTACGCTGCAAAACTCCAACCTGTCCGAAGTGAATTTCTTCGGCGATACCATCACCAAGCTGGCCGATGGTAGCTCGACCCAAACCGTTCAGTACTTCAACGGTCTGACGCTGGCCAACAACGCCGCCACGGCGCTGACGGTCAACATCAACGCCTCGCTCGATCCCGGCACCGCCGCTAATCCGAGCAACGGTGTAACCGCTTACAACCTGGGGCAATTGACCGCCCATGGTACGACGTCGATCACCATCAATGTCGCGAATGAGTTGACGGACATCACCACGCCAGCAGCTTTGTTGGTCAAAGAGTCGACCACCAGCATCGCCAACATCTGGGCCAAGGACGCAACGTCATTGACCGTGAAGGCCGCTGAAAGCAATGTCAGCCTGGGTACGGTAACTGGCAACGCCACCAACAACAGCCTGAAGGTCTTTGATGCATCGGGTGTGGGTGGTAACGTCACGGCAACTGTGATCTCCTTGGGTGACGCCGCTGTGGTGACCTTGTCTACCTTGGGTGACGATGTGTTCTCGGCAAACGGTTCGTCCGGCAAGCTGATCAACATCAATGGTGGCAACGGTAACAACACCATCACCGGTTCTGCTCAGAGCGATTTCATCACCACCGGTACGGGCAACGACATCATCGTCGGTGGTCGTGGCGACAACGTGATCACTTCCGGTACGGGTAACGATAGTGTCACTGGTGGCGACGGCAACAACACGTTCAACATCGGCGCAGGTACGTTTGAAACCGCGCTGGCCAACGTTAGCACGGCAAACGATGCTTCAAAGGCGACCAATGTCTTTGCGGGTACCGGTACTCTTGGTCTCATTCAGGTCGACGTTGCAGGTAACGCAGTTGCCGCAGGTGACGTCAATCATATGTTTGCGGTCGGTTCAGGTGCTGATCTGACACTCAGTTTCACGGGTGCAACACTCAATGCTGCGTCAAGCACCTTGAACGGTCGTCTGGTCGATACCGGTGCAACGCTTGTAACCAACGCTGTCAATGTTGCTGGTGGCTTTACAGTGACGGGTGGCAATACTTACACCGTAACTGACTCCAACTCACACTTGGTTTATTCGACCGGCGCAATGACAACCTTCGTCGGTGCTGGTGCTGCGGATTCAGTGTATGCGTTGGCCGATGTGGCATACAGCATCCAGACTGGTGGTGGCAACGACTCCATCGTGGTTGGTGGTGCCGTAGCGACAGCGGGTGCCATTACCGCAGGTACGGGTGCTGACAAGATTGCGCTGGGTTACGCCGTGACAGGTGTTGCTGGTGCTGCTGCTCATACGGGTGCGATCACGCTGAACTTCAACGCCGGTGACAGCTCGGCCGCGAATGCCGGTGCTGATGTGGATACGGTGGCTGGTTTTGTCAATGCACTCGACATCATCCACTTTAACTCTGCGGCCCTTTCCGTAGGTACGCAAGCTGTTGCGGCGGCAGCAGGCGTGGCAACCATCAGTGCTGCTGGTATTGCGACGTTTAACGTAGCTGACACCACGCTGGCGCAACACATCACGGCAGCTGCTGCCGCGTTGGGTTCCAGCGCAGCCGGTGGTTCGGTGGTCTGGGCAGAAACCGGGGCCAACGGTCAGGCGCATTCCTACCTGTACATTACCGACGGCTTCGCCGGCGCCAGCAGCAACGACGTACTGGTCGAACTGGTTGGTACGGCCGCTGTAGGTGCTGGTATCACCATCGCCGGTGGCAACATCACCGCGATCGCCTAAGCAAGGAAGGGATACAGGGGCACATGTTCGGCAGTACGCCCCTGTTGTTCAACCTGAACTTGAACCCCATCCCGTCACACGGATGGGGTTTTTCCATTTAGCCCACTGATATTTAACCTGCACAAACCGCCTGACATCACCAGGACACAGGTGATGCTCACACTAATTACGGAGCGTTCATGAGCGACTGGACTGCCGGCTACGTGGCCGATATCGGCTACACCTACGGCTATTACCCTGAATTGAACCCTTTGCGAGCCAAGCTCGCGTTCATCAATGCCGGACTCCACTGCCCCGATTTCGGGACGGCCTGCGAACTTGGTTTCGGACAAGGTCTGAGCGCCAATCTGCACGCGGCCGGCTCAATGACCCGTTGGCACGGCACCGACTTTAATCCGGCGCAAGCCGGCTTTGCTCAGGAACTCGCTGAAGCCGCCGGCTCCGGCGCCCAACTCGTCGACCAGGCCTTTGACCAGTTTTGCAACCGCGAGGATCTACCGGACTTCGATTACATCGGCCTGCACGGCATCTGGAGCTGGATCTCGGATGAGAACCGCCACCTGATCGTCGACTTCATCCGGCGCAAACTCAAAGTCGGCGGCGTACTCTATATCAGCTATAACACCCAGCCGGGCTGGGCCGCCTTTGCCCCCATGCGCCACCTGCTGACCGAGCACGCCGACGTGATTGGTGCCGAAGGCCGCGGAATCATCAATCGAATCGGCGACGCGGTCGCCTTCGCAGACAAACTCCTCGAGACCAACCCGGCCTACCTCAAAGCCAATCCGGTGGTCGCTGATCGCGTCAAGCGGCTGAAGGACCAAAACCGTCACTATCTGGCCCACGAGTATTTCAACCGGGACTGGCTCCCGATGCACTTCTCGACCATGGCCGAATGGCTTTCGTCAGCCAAAGTCGACTACGCCTGTTCGGCGCACTATCTGGACCACATTCCTCTGGTGAATCTGACCACAGAGCAACAGGCCTTCCTCAAAGAAATCCCCGATGCCATGTTCTTTGAGACCGTGCGCGACTTCATGGTCAACCAGCAATTCCGACGCGATTACTGGGTCAAGGGGGCGCGCAGACTGAGTTCTCTTGCACAATCGGAAGCGATGTGTGACGTCAAAGTACTGCTCATAAACCACCGACCGGATGTTTCCCTTAAAGTGGCCGGCGCCCTGGGTGATGCGGAGTTGAATGAACCCATTTATGCACCTATCCTCGATCTGCTGGCTGACCATAAACCGCGCACCTTGAAACAAATCTTTGAGGCCGTGGCTGAAAAGGGCATCTCCTTCGCACAGGTTTGCCAATCTGCGATTGTTTTGGCCGGTGCCGGACATATCGTCGCGGTTCAAGACGAGCAAACAATCGCCAAAGCCAAAAAAGCAACCGATCGCCTCAACCGTCACCTGCTCCAGCAAGCGCGCGGTAGCAGTGATATTGCCTACCTAGCCAGCCCAGTCAGTGGCGGTGGAACAGTCGTTTCGCGCTTTCATCAACTGATGCTGCTGGCAAGAATCCAGGGGCATCAGCAGCCGGCCGAATGGGCGGCCTTTGTCTGGAAACTGATCGCCAGCCAAGGCCAGAGTCTGGTCAAGGAAGGAAAGACGCTGGAGACCCCTGAAGAAAATCTCGCCGAACTCACTGCACAGGCGAAACTCTTTGCCGATAAACTGCTGCCGATTCTGAAGGCACTTGGCATCGCCTAAGTCGTTCTCCGGAACGATCGAACGCTGACCCACTCCCCGCTGTTCCTCGGATAGCGGGGACTTACTTAAACAGGAAACAGAAATGCCCATTATCAAGATTGACGGAAAAGACTACGAACTCGATACCCTGTCCGACGAAGCCAAGGCCCAACTCGGCATGGTCCAGTTTGTCGATGCAGAACTGCAAAGACTGAATGCCCAGACCGCCATCCTGCAAACCGCCCGCATGACCTACGCCAAGGCGTTGAATGAAGCGCTTAAAGGGTGCAAAAATTAGCCAAGTGGCCGAGTCATGCATTCGACATTGTGTTTGCCGGTTGAGTTTCTCGCGAACGACTATCGATTCGTTATTTTTGCGGATTTCGCCAAGCCATCAGCGGTCTGGAAATGGCTTCAATGCAGGATTTTCTGCTCAGCAGGCGTGACAACACCTCGGCTGTGGCAACCGAAGGCCGGTATGGCCGATGGGAAAGGGCGTCAGGCTACGCGGCGATAGCTGTGATGCAGGCCGGCCAGCCAGGGGATTTCTTCCACCCGCAACGACTCGGGGTCAAACGGAGCCGGTACAAACACTTCGTCGTTGCTGGCTTCGGCCTGATCGGGTTTCAAGCTGTGGGGTGCAAAAACTAGTCAAGCGTTCAATCCATGAAATCGACATGCGCCTTTAGAGTCGAGGCTCTCGTAAATCGCCTGTGATGCAGTCCAGCGACTAAAATACGCGTCTCTCGTGAAATTTCAGGAGATTCACCATCGCCGGTATCAGCCACAGCATCTCAATGGACACGGCGCTGCAGCAGCGCTACCCAGATGCGACCATCAACCAGGAACTACCATCGCAACCACGCTGGCGGTGGTTTGTACGTGCGTGCCAGCTCAAACATGGTGTGCCCTGTGTCCTTCTGATCGAGGCAGACACCGGTTACCTGCTGCTGGTCAGCCACTTGGCAGAATCGAGTTTTGAGTTCGGGCTCGATCTTCACGATGCGCTCTTGATGTCGCTGGACATTCATCCCGAAGTCCACGAACAGCCTCACGACGGCATGTTCAGCCTTGATCAGAATCCTGACGCCATTGACTGGCAGAAGGGCGGTTCGGTTGATATCGCCCTGCAACGCAGGCTGAACGATGCTACCGCTCTGCTCGCCTCCATGAGTCCGGCCCAAGGGGATGCTGCCCTTGCGGACATGAACAAGCAGTCCATCACCCTGGCCACCGGCGAAGTCCTGCCCGCTGCGGTGATGCAGCAGCGGCTCGATCACTACGCGCGTCGGTGGCTTCAATACGCAGAAAACACCAACTTCTTCGTCCAGGCGTGGAATGCGTGGCGCAAGAAGAAGCCGTGGGTGGCGGATCGGTTTCGGCGGCGGTGATGTGCTGGTAAACCATGCTGCCCACCACCCAACCCGTCCCCCTCGGCTGGTACCCCAACGGTAATCCCACCTGCCGCATCCCGCGCCTGCGCAAACGCGAAGGTCGCTGCTACGAGCTGGCGCTACGCGGCTGCCTGCAAGCGCCAGAGTGGGAACTCGTGCACGGTGAGTGTAATGGCCACAATGGCACCCGTATCGGCCACGCCTGGCTGGAGTTAGATGGCGAAGCCTACTGCCCGGTGCTGGACCTATGCATACCGATCCCGATATTCGAGAAACGGCTGCAGGCGATAGCGCACGTCCGCTACACGGCGGACGAGGTGCTGTTCATGAAACTGCGGCATCGGCACATGGGGCCGTGGCTGGCGCAGGGAGTTGGCGGATCAGTTTCGGCGTAAAGATTGAATTCCGAAACACTTGACGACAGAACATTCGTGCTAATAAAATTCTCCTGAACAAAAGTTCTTGAGAATTGAAGTGAACGAACGCGACCCTGAATATCTTGCTGCCCTGCAACGCTACTACGCCAAAGAGCGCGCCTTCCCCTCCTACGACAAACTACTGCCCGTACTCGGTCTGGCGGCACGCTCTGGCGTCAAATACATCCTGGAACGCTTCGGTCGTCAAGGCTACCTCGAGCGAAACAGCGACGGTGTCTGGATACCAAGCAAGCGATTCTTCGAGCGTCCCCTGGCCGAATGCGTCGTGCAGGCCGGACTACCGACCGAGGTTGCCGACGTTGGCACGCAACCTTTCTACCTCGATGAATACCTGATCGAATCGCCATCGGACACCCTGGTGATTCGCGTGCGCGGCGACTCGATGATCGATGCCCACATCGATGATGGCGACCTGGCTATTGTCGACACCCGGCGCAGTGCGTCGGTCGGCGACTTCGTGGTGGCCCGGGTGGAGGGTCAATTCACGCTCAAGGAACTGGTGATGGATCAGGGCCGACTGGCGCTCAAAGCACACAACGCGGCCTATCCCCTGATCCAGCCGGAGGGCGAGCTGGTCATCGTCGGCGTGGTGGTTGGCATCACCCGAAAGTTCGTGTGCTGAAATCGGTTCGATTGCAAACCCAATAACAACAAGGATGCATATGGTACTGACCTATGCGGATGTACTCACGGTACTACCGGTGGATGCGACGTTGCAGGACTACCTGACCCGCTGCCGTTTGCCCTTGCCACCGACGCTGGACTGGACGGACGCCGTATCCACTTCTCGGGCCATCATTGCTGCTATAGAAGCTTGCCCGGATATCGACATTCGCGACACCACCATCGCCGGTCTGCAGACACTGCACCAGCTCACCCATGCGCGCGCCAATGCCGCGATGTTTCAGGCAGCGGTCAATGACCCCGCCGTGGTTACGGCGCTGGCTGCCTGTACGAGCGAACTGCACCGCGCCTTCTTCCTGCTCGTGCATCACCATACAATCTTCCAGACCGCTTGCGATGTCGATTACGTCGACAGCCATGTCGGCCAGGCGCAGCATATCGATTTGCAGGTCCGCCTGCCGGTGCGCCGGGATCAGCCATCTATGGACGCGTTCTGCGCCGCCATCAAGGATTGACGTGGTAAGAAATAAATGGACACATTTTTAAGAGTGGTTTTTATTACCAATCAACGGAGGTGTTCATGTCTGTAACGAGAAGAAAGTACACACAGGAATTCAAAGATTCAGCAGTCAAGTTGATAACTGAACAAGGATATCAACTTTCCGAGGCTTCACGAAATCTCGGCGTCAATATCAGTGTATTACGTCGCTGGAGAGATTCAGCGAGTTCTAGTGAAAGCGTCAAGCCTGTTTCGGCAAAAGAAGACCTTCATGCAGAACTGACAAGGCTGAAAAAAGAAAATCATCGTTTGAAATTGGAGCGAGAAATATTAAAAAAGGCGGCAGTCTTCTTCGCGACAGAATCGGGGAGCGGTATCAATTCGTAGATACCGAGAAGAAGACTTACCCAGTCTCCCTCATATGTGATGTTCTGGATGTTTGCCGAAGTGGATATTATGAATGGAGAAAACGGGATAAATCAGCCCGGCAAAGAGAATATGATAAATTAATCCCTGTGGTTCAGGAGGCCCATAAGATCTCAAAAGGAACCTATGGTGCGCGACGTATTGCTGAAGAAATTATAGCTCACGGCATCTCATGTGGGCGCACCAAGGCTGCTACGATAATGAGGCTTGCTGATGTTGCAGCCAAACAGAAAAAGAAGTTTAAAGTTACCACTGACAGTAAACATAACTTGCCAGTTGCACCAAACCTGCTGAATCGTGAATTCAAGGTCGATGAGCCAGATAAAGCATATGTGTCTGACATCACGTATATCTGGACCAGTGAAGGCTGGCTGTACCTGGCTGTGGTTCTTGACCTGTTTTCCAGGCAGATTGTGGGATGGTCAATGAGCAGCCGAATTGACAGGACTTTAGTAATGGATGCATTACGGATGGCGGTTTGGCGGCGAAAACCGGCGCGAGGGCTGATTCATCATTCAGATCGCGGTAGTCAGTATTGCAGTTTGGAATTTCAAGCAATGTTGAATACGTTCGGCATAACCTGCAGCATGAGTCGTAAGGGCAATTGCTGGGACAACTCAGTAGCTGAAAGTTTTTTTGGCAGCTTGAAAACCGAGCGGATATTCTTTGCCAACTATAAAACCAGGGACGAAGCTCGAAAAGATATCATTGACTACATTGAAATGTTCTACAACAGCAGAAGGCGTCATTCATATCTCGGGTATGTCAGCCCAAAAGAATATGAGGAATATTACCATCTGAAAAAAGTGGCTTAGCAAACTGTCCATTATTACTTGACCACATCATATCAAACTGGCTGCAATATTATTACTAATTGCGGGTATCGTAGGCATCTATTCACCGGAGACCTGGTCAGCCACATCTGACTTGCGGCTATCCAAAGGTCAAACAGTATATGTTTCACCGCCTATTCAAATGTCTACAGTGGTCCAAGGAAAAATCCTTTTCAGCTGGCGACGATGCTCTGTATTAGAAATGTAGATCTTTCTGCAAAGTTCAGAGTGACCTCGATAGACTATTATGACAACGACGGGCGTATCATACGGCGCTATCTGGTTTCTCCCTTGGTACTTGGACCTCTGGCAAGCCATCATATTTATCTTGCTGAAAGCGATACCAAGGGAGGGTTTGGAGCCAACTTCATCGTCCGCTGGAGCAGCGACGCAACCATAAATACACCGATTATCGAGAGTGTAATGATTGGAGCGACTTCAGGACAAGGGATATCTTTTGTTAGTCCTGGGCAGGAAATTAAAGAGTAATCGCCAAGTTTGTTGTCGGCATCATGTCTGGCTCGGTATCAATTTTGTCCGAGGCGGTTCATTCCGGAATTGACCTGATAGCAGCATGGTTCGCTGTACGTGAATCCGGCAAACCTGCCGACGATGAACACAATTTTGGGCACGAAAAGATTGAAAATGTTGCTGGGACAATAGAAGCCGTTATTATCTTTGGTGCCGCCATTTATATAATCTGTGAAGCTGTTCACAAACTAATCAATGGCACCGTTGAAATAGGGGTAACACCAACATTCGCGCTACCTGTAAAAAGGCCTATCTTCGTTTGTTTGCCAACAATTTTTCCCCATCATCACGAAGACTTCCGTCTGGTGCAACGTGTCGGTATAGTGTTTGACGGGTTATTCCCAACTCATTACAGAGATCTCCCACCTTGGTCTCTGGCTGCCCCATAGCCGCCATTGCAAGACGTAACTTTGCCACTGTCATTTTAAAGGGTGCCCCACCTGTCCTTCCCCGGGCGCGTGCTGATGCCAGTCCTGCTTTTGTGCGTTCAGAGATGAGTTCCCGTTCAAACTCTGCGAGTGCCGCAAATATCCCGAACACCAACTTGCCAGCAGGTGTCGTCGTGTCAATCGAAGCCCCGTGGCCGGACAGGACTTTAAACCCAACACCTCTAACAGCCAGATCATGGACCGTATTTACCAGGTGCCTGAGATCCCGTCCAAGCCTATCCAACTTCCAGACAACCAGTGTGTCGCCTTCTCGTAAAGCCTTCAGAGCAGCATCCAATCCAGGTCGAGCATCAAGCTTGCCTGATGCTCTATCTTCATAAATATGATCTGCAGCAACATCGGAAGCGATGAGTGCATCACGCTGAAGATCTGTTGTCTGGGAACCATCTGCTTTTGAAACCCGCATATACCCAATGAGCATGTGTCACCTAAACGTTCGATTGTATGACAAATCAGATGTTGCTAGTTTTGCGTGTTTATGTTGTCACTTTATCAGTACTTTAAACTATGTCTTGCAAAATGTCACGATGTTGATTAAGTGACAATTGGTTTATTCGCGATGACGTCAGGAGACGGGATGAAACTCAACTGGAAAAGGAAAGAGCTGAAGCAGCGGTGGACCTTGTCAGCCGAGGAGTGGAAGCTGCTCAAGAATAAGACTGGCCCAACTCGGCTGGGCTTTGCAGTGCTGATGAAATATTTTCACATAACGGGGCGATTCCCCGATGGCCCTCGTGAAGTACCACGAGATGGCATCCGTTTTGTTGCAGACCAGCTTGAGTTGTCAATCAAAGAATGGCGAGAGTATCCGTGGAGTGGACGCGTTACCACATATCACCGCAATGAAATTCGCGAGTTCTTCAGTTTCCGAAAGGCGTCCCTCCACGATGCAAAGGCGATACAGCGTTGGCTGACAGCCGACCTCCTCAACAATGAACACCGGCCGGACCGTCTTCAGGAAGCAGTGTTAGAACGATATCGGCACCTCCACATTGAACCTCCTACCATGGACCAGATCAACAGAATGATCCAGTCCGCGATTGCCGATCATGAAATGCGGTTCTGTAATTCTATAGGGGGAAATTTCAATGCAAGAATGACCGATCGCATGAACAAACTCTTGCAGCTTCAGCCCTCGGCCGATGGGGAATGGACCGCCTGGCAGAACATCAAGAGCGACCCAGGCAAGGCCGGCTTGGAAAGCATCAAAGAGGCGGTTGCCCGCTTGAATTCCGTGAGAGACATCGGGTTGCCAGCCGAACTTTTCAAGGCGGTCCATCCAAAACTCCTGGAGCGGTACGCCAAACGGGCTACCGTAGAAGAACCGTTCGAACTGAGGCGCCATATGGCCCCTCTCCGCTTGACGCTGATGGCGACCTTCCTCCACCGCCGGGAAGAGGAGCTTACCGATCACCTGGTAGACCTGCTGGTTGAAACCGTCCACAAGATGGGCAAGAAAGCTGAAAAGCGCATCGACGATAGCCTGGGCGACGCCCTTCAGAAGGCTCCCAGCAAGATGGCAAAACTCTATCGGATTGCCAAGGCTTCGGTAGAAGCTCCCCAGGGTGTCGTTGAAGAGGTGATCTTTCCCGAAGCCCCTGAAAAATGGCTTCTCACCCTGATCCAGGAGGTAGAGGCCGGGTCGGGATATACTGGTAAGGTCAAGACAGCTTTGCAGCGCTCTTACAATCATCACTACCGGAGAATGCTGCCGGATCTGCTGGACAATCTGGAATTTTGCAGCACAAACGCCCAGCACCAACCGGTGTTGCAGGCTCTTGTATTGATAAAATCACAGATGGAACTCAGGAAGCCCTTCTTTCCGGAAGGTGTTGAGATCCCACTGAAAGGTATCGTACCGGCAAACTGGATGCCGCTGGTCGTAGAGGACGGAAAGGTTCACCGGATCGCCTACGAGATTTGCGTCATGAAGACGCTACGCGAGCAACTTCGCTGCCGGGAAATCTGGGTGGTGGGCAGCCGGCGGTACCGCAATCCGGAAGAGGACCTGCCTCAGGATTTTGAGGATCGCAAGGAATACTATTTCGCGGAACTGGATATCCCGATGGACGCAAAGACGTTCACCGCCTCTCTGCGGGAGGAGTTGACCAACCACCTGAAAACCCTTGACGAAGGCATATCTTCTAACCCCAAGGTGAAGATCGTCTCCAAGAAGGATGGCCACAAAATATCGATTACCCCCTTCGAACCACAAGCCGAACCGGAGAACCTGGCAACGCTCAAGCGGGAGATTACCCATCGCTGGTCCGGAACCAGCCTGCTCGATATGTTGAAAGAAACTGACCTGAGGACTGACTTTACCCGGTTCATACAAAGCGGCACCGAACGCAGCCACATGGACAAGGCCACCCTTCAACGCAGACTCTTACTTTCCCTGTTCGGAATGGGTACCAATACCGGCATCAAGAGTATGGAGTCGCTGCCGGACGATGACTATAAGGACCTGCTCTACGTTCGCCGCCGGTTCATTTCAAGCGAAGGATTGCGCCAGTCCATCGCCCAGGTGGTGAACGCCACCCTGGCGGTACGGCAACCGGGGATATGGGGGGATGCCACGACAGCCTGCGCCGCAGATTCAAAACAGTTCGGGGCCTGGGATCAGAACCTCCTGACTGAATGGCATCTGCGCTATGGCGGTCGGGGGGTCATGGTTTACTGGCACGTCGAGAAGAATGCAACCTGTATCTACTCGCAGTTCAAAAGGGTTTCATCATCGGAAGCCGCGGCAATGATCCAGGGGGTACTCCGGCATTGCACCGAAATGGAGGTTGACCGCCAGTTTGTGGACAGCCACGGACAGAATGCGGTGGCCTTCGCGTTCTGCCGACTGCTGGGGTTCGACCTGATGCCTCGGCTCAAAGGGATCAACCGGCAGAAACTGTACAAGGCAGAGAGTGGTCAGAGTTTTCCGAACATCAACGCGGTGATAGCAAACAAGGCGATCAACTGGGAACTGATCGAAGAGCAACTGGATACCATGGTAAAGCACGCCGTTGCCCTGAAAATGGGAATGGCCGATGCGGAGAGCCTTTTACGGCGGTTTTGTCGAAACAACAGTCAGCACCCTGCCTATAAGGCGTTGGGTGAGTTGGGGAAAGCCATCAAGACCATCTTCCTTTGCCGGTACCTGAATTCAGAAGAACTGCGGCGAGAGATCCACGAGGGCCTTAACGTGGTTGAGAGTTGGAACAGCACCAATGGCTTCATTTACTACGGCAAACGGGGTGAGATTTCGACGAACCGAAAGGATCACCAGGAGATGGGCCTGCTTTGTCTGCACTTGCTGCAAGCGAGCATGGTCTACATAAATACCTTGATGATTCAGCAGGTGCTGAAAGAACCGGGATGGGTGGAACGGATGACACCGCGTGACCTGGCAGCGCTGAGTCCTCTAATTACCCTGCATATAAACCCCTATGGGCGATTTGAGCTGGATATGGAGGCTCGGCTGCCGCTTGCGGCTTGAACGAGTAACCTTCAGCAAAAAATGTATGCACTGGCGAGGAATAAGTAAGTAATACCGTTATGTTGTAAAGAATATTTAGTGCTACTTTGCGCTTGGTTGCACGAATGTTGGGTTTAGGCCAGTTCGTGTTGGGCCGCTCGCGGCAGAAGAAATAATAAATAATAATTATTAAATACGATGAGAGACTGCTTGTGATCGCTCAGCCAATGTGATATTTACTTTTCACAAACACGCAAAAGTGACCCAAATTTATTGGGAATAATAACCAAAAAGGAGAAGTTTTATGGCAAAAAAATCCGATACCATCAAGATTGACGACGTTGAATACAAGCTGGCCGCACTGAGTGATGCCGCCAAGCAACAGTTAGCCAACCTTCAGGTGGTGGATGCCCAGATCATTCATCTGCAACAGCAACTCGCCATTGCCCAGACCGCTCGCTCGGCCTATGCCAGCGCCTTGCAGGCCGAATTGCCCGCTGCACCTAAAAAATAGTCGCAAAACCGACAAATCCTGGCGGCCGGCCCCGTTTAGCCGCCAGGCCCACAGTGTCCCGCTAATATGCAAAAGGAGAATATGCCGAGATGACCAAAAATAAGGCAGAAGTTGTCACTATAGATGGAACGGAATACAAACTGGATATGTTGAGCGATGTGGCCAAACAGCAGTTGGTAAATCTGCAGATCGCTGATGCCCAGATTATGCACCTGCAGCAGCAGCTTGGATTGATACAGACAGCACGTGCAACTTATGCCAACACGCTTAAGGCTGCACTACCCACGCCGGCGGAACAGTACATGGCCCAATGCGGCGACACGGTCAAATTTTAGTTGAAAGCAAAGCGCTGCTGATCGGCGACCTCCTGCTCCGTGAAAAACATAAGTATTCAAGGCCCCATGATATAACGGTCACAAGAGGAGGTCGCCATGGCTTCGCCATTTACCGCAAAAACCACCAGTGACGTAGGATTGTCCGGAACAGTGAATATCGATGCGCTGTTGACGGGCATAAAATGGACGGGCCCGGTAGGCACCGGCACAGAGCTGACATACAGCTTCCCTTGGACTGGGTCGGCTACGGCGACCTTTGCCGGTCCAGGCGGATCTAATGTATATTCTTCGCTGGGGGAGCCAAGTAACGGCACGGCGCTGTCCGTTGATCAGTGCGCCGCAACTCGCAATGCACTGCAAGCGCGGGGCAATGTTGCTGACGTCTCATTTTCCGAAGCAATTGACACCGCTACTGTAGTGGGAGATATCCGCATCGCCATGACGTCTGTATCTAACGGCGACAATGTGTGGGGGTGGGCCTATTTCCCTGATTCCACTTATCCCTCCGGCGGCGATATCTGGATCTCTTCCCTGGGGCTTGATCCCACGGATTCATGGTCGGCCGGTGCCTATAATTTTGAGGCGCTGCTGCATGAGATCGGCCATGCCCTGGGGCTTAAACATCCCTTTGAGGACGGGGTGACGCTGCCGAACGAGTTGAAACAAATTCTCCATTGGTCATTAATACGGATGCTCAATTGTCCTTTTTTGTCACCTTACGGTAACCGTTAATAACGTCAAGCGTTAATAATTGCCGAAAGCAGCCTTGGACGCTCCTGTATGCTGCTGATTTCTGCCAGGTTAGCTTTACATATTTGTCTGAACTCGTTTGAAATCATTGGATGTTCTGACGTCTTTTCCCAAAAGGCAATGGCTGCATCCAATGTATTATTGTTGGGGCCTTGCACCACCCTGACCAGGGGGGAAGGCGTGTATGTGTCGCATACCACACCTGAATCCCTGGGTCTGTAATACATAGGCAGCATGTCGTATGCCGGTGCGAGGGCAAATTTCTCACGAGCATCATCAGTAGGGATCAGAGATATGTTGCCAAAATGCCTGTCCGTGTTTGCAATCAATTCCCCGAAAGAATCCAGCCAAATCAGACGTGAACAGTCCTCCCGAGACAGCCTCTTGTCGGAAAACATCCTGTTTGCTGCAGAGGTCCAATTGTCTCTCAGCCCATAATACTCATCATCCACGGCGCCCAGGCTATGTATGGGGCTGCGCCCGTGTCTGCCGATCCTGTCGAATCGCTCGACCTCCAGGAATGTTCTGTTGCCGAGTTGGAGCAGTCGGTTGGCAACAGACCGGATGCCGCAATCATTGACGGTTTCCAGCGCAATATGCTCGCATACAAGCAGATCCGACCAGCGCTGTCCCGATTCGCTATCTAATGGTGGAGAAAATTTGACCAGCACATTCTGGTCAATTCCGTTGCGTTCCACCAGACAGGTGAATTTTGGTTGTTCTCCACCAGCCGAAGAGCCCGCTGGTTCTCCGGCAACAGCCTTTTCCGCAAAGTCCGGATAGCAGTCCTGACTCACTGTCCCACATGTTATTGCAGAGGTCATGTACCTTGTAACAGACTCATCACCGATCAACAGATCCCCAATAGCATCCTCACCGCGGCGGACAAGAGCTGCAATGATATGGTCATCACTCCAGTCATTTAACTTGGCGGGCAAACCAAGGGATACACCCTCGCCATGAGCAAAAGCCCGGCCGACAAACCCGTCATGCCGCATATCGCAAATAAACCATGGAATGGACGGATAAAACTTTGACCTGTAAACAGAGGCTTTGTGTTCAAACCAGTACCCGCTTGGCTGGACCAGCACCAGTTGGCCTATCAGGGCCACGTTGCCTTCCTGACCCACCCTGTAGACATGATGACAGCTCTCTAGCCCCAAGGCTCTTCTTGGACAAGCATATTGGGTTGCTCTTGCTTTGCCCATGCAAACAATGCGATTGCCAAGTCTTTTAACCACTCGGTTTAGGGTGGGAGGACTGATTGCCATTTTTCCACAAATTGCTTTTGTGGCCATAGGACCGGCCATAAGCAAAGTAATGAGTGTATTTTCGTGATTAATGGCCATGCTTATCTTTTGAGTGCGATGTGAAATGAAATGATACTGAAATGATACTTGCGAGAAATACCCTTTTTTTGCAAGCAGTTATTTCTATCAGCCGATGTTTTGTGAAATGATTTTTATCATTACAACCAAGAACACTGTTCCTTCCAAGCCATGGTATACTAGGCTGGAGAGTTCAGACGGCTGACATACGGTTTGCAACGTCATAAAAAAAGTCATGTGACCAAATGTCAAGCATTTGAGGATCTTTAACAAACGGGATTACATCATTGCGCGCCTGCTTGATATCAAGCTTGTCAATAGCATCAAATAGCAAATCTTTCAAATTTGTGGATGACAAGATGTGATCCCCTTTCCAATGACCGGTTTGCCGCATTCTCTGCTCAAGGTGGGCAAGGTTCAGTTGAGGATGGTTAGAAACATACCAAACAAAATCATACCAATCGCGACCCTTGACCCGGTTTTTCCATTTACGGAATAAAAGCGCATGCATCTTACCGGCAAACAAATCAGGCAGTGAATAACAACGGATGGCGAACGGAACCGGTTGCAGCAGATAACGAGTATGAGTATGAAATCCAAGCGGTGGATCCGTATCCACTTCAATTTTTACCTTTAGTATTTTTCCAGCGGATACTTTCCCAGCAAGCTCTTCACCAGTTTCAATTACCAAAAGTTCATTGCTGGTGTTGGCCTTAAGAAAAGCAGATTGCACTGCCGATTGTAAGACCTTGTCTACCATCTCCACCCGGACGTTAAAACCAAACGCCAATAACTCCTCTTGGAGATATGCAGTAAAGCTCGCAAGCTTAAAATCATCTGACGGCTCCAACAACGAGAAATCCAGATCCTCGGAAAAGCGATCAAGACCGTACAGAATGCGAAGAGCCGTACCACCATAGAAAGCGGCATGCTCAAAAAACTTGGCTCGCCAAAGTCCCAGAAGTGCAACTTCCTGTATGATTTCCCGCAGGCCCCTGATAGAATCATCAAGGCTTCTTAGATCGTACTTGGCGAGCATGCGCTTCACCGCATCATTCATTCCCCCCCCCTTTTGCGCAACCGGGTTACCAGGCTGGACAGCAGTTTTACTCTGCGTGAACGGTAATGATACGCAATAACAGCCAGTCTGGCTGGATCAAGTTGAAACAGCATATTCATATCTATGCGGAGATTTGAGAGAAGATAATCGTACAAATCTTTCTGAGTGGAGATGTCGGCACCCCGGTCAGCGACAATCCGGTCTGCTAATGCTTTTTCCGGAACAGCAATCAGAAAAGAGCGGCCATCCTCAATCTCTACCCTGTCCATTCCGACTCGAAATGCTTCCATAGCAATCTTACGATAGGAAAATGTTCCGGCTGGTGTTTCAAAAAACCGTGAACGGCCACACGTCACCGAGGTTATCATCTCTGCCCGCTCCGGGGCCAAACCGTGATAATGTAGAGCGTATTCCAGGGATATGTATGACGGACCATAGATGAGATTTGCAAGCAATTCCCTGCAGAAAGGCCGACGGCGAAGCGGTTCTCCAAGAATATAGAGCCCCTTCTTAATACGGATAATATCTCCCTTGCTCATCATGTTGGATATTTTCATGCGCGGGCTGGCGTACTCATGAACAATATCCAGCAAAGTCTGGTAGTCAAACTCTTCAAAGGGAATATTTTTAAGCAATTGGGTATTTGTAAAAGTTCTTCCCATACAGCTTAAATTACCACTTAATTACATAGTATGTCCATAAATAATGGACATACTATGATGCTATCGCTTGATATCCTCCCGCACACAATCATCGATTTAAAGGAGCGGCTCCGGTTACCAGATAATCTTCAGACTTTGAACTTCGGCTAGCTTACGGTCAGACGTCACCAGCCCTGCTTTACTGAGCAGGGCGGTGGCGGCAATTAGCCGGTCAGCCGGATCACCATGCGGGCAGAAATCAGGCATGGCGCTTTTTGCTGCTATTTGGGCTGTTATCGGTAGGACCCGGATGTTTCGGGCCGCCAGAACCAAGTCAATAAATCTCTGTGCATCTGTTCCCGGATCAAGCCGCCCCTTGGCAACCAGCATGGCGATTTCCCATAAAGATATATCGCAGCAGGCCAACATACCTTCATTGTCACCCTTTGTGATTTCTTTTGTTGCTTTGAGGCTCAGCCGTGACGGCTCAAGTGCATCAAAGATGATAGCGCAGGTGTCAAGTATCAGCACGGCTGGCCTCCCACTCCGCTTCCAGCGGTGAAACAACATCGCCGATATGGATGGCCGTATTGCGTAACGCAGCCAGTTGTTCCCGGGCAGCTTTACGTTCATCTGTCGCTGGCACGATCCTGGCGATGACCTTGCCGCGCGACGTCAGGGCAATATCTTCCCCCTTTTGCACCCTGCCGAGATAATCTGGCACATGCTTTCTAAATGCAGTTACTGATATTTTTTCCATACCCATCCCCCACCTCAAATGTACTTTTCAAGTGTACACTTATGACGGGATATGGTCAACCGTGCGTATTCCGACTGAATCCGGCCACGAATCCGGCGGAAAAGCGGCCACCATTCCGGAGCAGTCCGGCCAGCTGTAGTCGCGGGGTAACTCCAACGGGTATACCGTTCCATATTTTGCCAGAGAGTGAATGTTCCAAGCCGATTCAGTTTTACTGTCTCGATTGTTGTTTTTTGTGACAATTAATATATTATTGCGTCACGAAAGCCGTTTTGCGACAGAAAGGAGTTTTGTGCCCAGATTAATAGCAGAGCATGAACTAAAGCAGATTGAAGATAGGATTGCGGCATATCCGAAAGGGCTAGGTATAACCGAACTGGAAACGGCCTTATCCGCAGCAGGAATTGTCATGATTCGGCGTTCACTATTGCGTCGACTAAGCATCCTGATCGAGAGCAACCGCATTCGCGCAACAGGCGCATTCAAAGGGCGTGTATATTGGCCAATTACGTCAGAGGCAGAGGGGGGTAAAGAACCGGAAGAATCTCTCATACCACTTTCCGAGGCTGGCAAAGAGATTCGTCGTTATGTCAGCCAGCCGATACAGCATCGCGAGCCGACAGGATACCATCGCGATTTCCTCCTTTCGTATCCAGCAAACGCACCATATCTGGATGATACCACGCGAAAACATCTGCATCTGATTGGACGAGCCCACCATGACACCGTGCCTGCTGGAACCATGGCCCGCCAGGTAATGGGGAGACTGCTTATTGACCTTTCCTGGGCATCCAGCTATCTGGAAGGAAATACATACTCCCTGTTGGAAACAGAGCGTTTGATTTCTTTCGGCCAGGCGGCCGAAGGTAAAGATTTCTTAGAAACCCAGATGATCCTGAATCACAAGCAGGCCATCGAGTTTCTTGTAGAGTCGGCTGAAGAAATCGGCATTAACAGATATTCAGTGCTCAACATCCATGCGATTTTGTCCGACAACCTGCTTCCCAACCCGGAAGCCTGCGGCAGGTTGCGCCAGATTGCTGTAGGTATCGGCGGTTCGGTCTACACACCACTGTCCACCCCGCAACTCCTAGACGAATATTTTCAGCGGGTTCTTAATACGGCTGCCGCGATAGAAGACCCCTTTGAACAGGCTTTTTTCTCCCTAGTACACCTCTCCTATCTGCAACCATTCGAAGACGTCAACAAACGGGTAGCTCGTCTTGCCGCAAACATCCCATTGTTAAAGCACAACCTCTGCCCACTTTCGTTCATTGATGTCCCCAAGCGTTCGTATGTAGAAGGGATTCTGGGGGTCTATGAGTTGAATCACATAGAGCTGTTACGGGATGTCTTTGTCTGGGGCTACGAACGATCCGTTAAACGCTACCTGAGTACGCGAGAGGAGTTGGGTGAGCCGGACCCGTTCCGGATGAAATACCGTGCATTGTTGACTGAAGTCATCCGTGAGGTAGTTAGCAAGTATGCTGAAAAGGCAGATGAGATAGTTGTTCTTTGGGCCTCTGGGCATATTCCGGAAGAAGACCAACAACGTTTTATTTCCCTGGTATATGCCGAATTGAAAGGGTTGCACGAGGGAAACATAGCCAGATTCCGGCTGCGGCCGGCAGACTTTGCTGCCTGGCAGGAAACGAAGACACGTTTCGCCAGCCTCTGTCAGGTCATCAATGATTGATACATTCCTGCCATGAAGGAGAGAAGCATGAGTAGCCGGATGTTAGAGATAATCTCGACGAAGAATGGCTCATATCGACGATCAGCATATGGTCAACATTGGCAACGCTTCTAAATTATCAATCAGAGAACAATGGAATTTGGACTTCCAGGGTAGCAGTCACAGCTTTATAAACTCGCACTCGACCAGCCCTAGTCTTTTTATTGCAAATTCTGTCGAATAGCTGTTGCGCCTGCTCTTCTGAATGGCGCCAATAACATTCCCTACCGCTTACCTTTCCACCAGAACCTCGCCGGGTCTCCACGACAAAACCTTCCTCTAGTTTGTAAAGGATAAGAGAATAAATCGCGTGTTGTTTTGAATCGGCCATAAATTCACGTTTAATAATCTCTCGCATGCTCCCTCCCAGCTATACAATATCGAGCCGTGAGCATGTCACGGCATTGCCGAAACCGAGAAACATCCCTTTTCGGAAGTGTGGTGCAATCGTTCTATAATTGGCTTGCTCAGTTTAGGTGGGATCTCAAACTGTTTGCATAGTGCTGGCAATTGTTCCACGGCCGAACGGACTTCCTCGATAATTACTTCTGCATCCTTTTCGCTTATAGAAACAATCTCGGCAAGCCGGAGTAATGATTTCTTACCGGGGTTCCGTCCTTCTCCCAAATATGCAGTCCAATGTTCTTCGCCTGGACCACTCGAAAAAGTTATGTCGTAAACTGGAGCCAACTGCCATTTACCGGAAACGTCCATGACATAGCCGTGGTTTTTAGCATGATCGTCACGGTTTACAGCAAGTAAGTTAAACGCTGCTCGCCTGAACTGTTCTTTCACCTGCTTGATATCTCTGGTGAGCCACATAGCGAATTTGAGCAAGTCCTGATAATCAAGTGAAGGCAGCTTGTGATCAGCGTGGAGTAACCCAGAAGCTGTGGCCACATGTACTCTCTCGTGGGCTGTTGGTCTGTCAAACCTTCTGACGGCAATATGCTGCAGGCCGATTTCATCAGGAATTAACATAAAATCTGGGACTGTTATACCTGCAGTTTGAGCCATCTGGAGATAGATGTACTCCATCAGTCCCTCAATCTTGCCCATTTCACGAAGAGTGCTTTTGGCTGGCCCGGAGAATTTAACCATCCACTGTGTATACCCTTCAGGTAGAGGGCCAATGCCTGACACAAATTTTGTCCCTGAATCTGATATCCCTATCAGGGCTTTCGGTCTGGCTCCGCCTGGAGAACCGCCTATCTTGGTCAGTAATCGACCGGCCTCTTCTATTCTTCCCTCATAAAGCTCATGGGCTTCTCTTGCCAATGCACCAATCTTTAATGACTCCGTCACTTTGGTATCCACTTTCAATGATGGTTCGTAGCAGAGTGCCCCCATGGCGTTGTTGCCAAGATAGGCCAGTCGGTCAATCACAGAGATTTCGTGTCTATTGATCCCCTTTTTAGAAAAGAACCGATCCATAATTAACATGCCCCACCCATCAGGCAAAGAGTCAGCAAACACACCAGGAATAGAGCCAGGTAATTTTGATGCATCGAACTGATATGTTGCCTTGGCTGTAGACAAGTTCAAAGGGGATAGTTCGATCCCTTTTTTGATCCATATCGGATCATATTCGAATAATACTTTATTATCGTTTATAGCAAGCACTCCCACCGGCTCTCTGGCGCCCCCCATATCCAATACTATTTGTATTTCCTGGAAGTGCATTTGCATCCCCTTACCTTACTCGCCGCCGCTCTGTTTTCTTTTTCTTGATTGCTCTCAATTCTGATATAGATAAACTCTCTTCCTCCTTAAACAGGAGTCCTAGCTGTTCCAGCTTGCCAAGCGAGGCCAGGACCTTAAAGAGATTTTCCGTGGAACAAATTCCTGTTTTTTCGATCCTCGATAGTGTTGCAGTTCCAATACCTGCACGCGAAGCGAGGTCTTCCAACTTAATACGCTGGGCAATCCTTGTCCGCTTAATATACTTGGCAACCAAGCCAAGAACATCACTTGTAGTTGTATAGTTAAACATTTCGTTCACCTAATATATCATATTTGATAAATGATATAACTAATCAGTCCACACCCTATCATATATGCTATTTTAGCACATATATCAGGCAATCCCACAGCGAATATTTTGCTCGTTTTACCGCCATGCCAGCGAGAAGCCTGCCTTTGCTGTAAAGCCCCTGGATTCATCCATGGGGAGGCTCAGTAACATACATTGACAGTAAATCACTTTTGATATACATGTATATCAAAAGGAGATAAACCAATGTTAGCTATACGACTTCCAAGCGAAATAGAAGCTCGCCTCGATAATATTGCAAAGCTCACAGGCCGCACAAAAACCTACTATGCCCGTGAAGCAATCTTAGAACATTTGGAAAACCTAGAAGACCTGTATTTGGCCGAAAATCGCTACAAAGATATGTTATCGGGCAGAACTCGTTCGTTCACACTAGAAGAAGTGGAGGTTGCTCTTGGCTTGGCTGATTAGAATCGAAGAATCCGCCAAGAAGGACTTTGAAAAACTTGATAAGCCCGTTGCTAAACGGATTATCAAGTTTCTACGTGAACGGCTTGCTACTTTGGACGATCCCCGCAGTATTGGCCAAGCGCTGAAAGGTTCAAGGCTAGGGAGTTTTTGGAAATATAGGGTAGGCAACTATCGGATCATTGCCAGCATTGAGGATGGTCAACTCACCATACTCGTATTGCAGGTTGGCAATCGCCGCGAAGTGTACCGGTGAAAACTGCATGCAGACAAAAGTGTTAGCGGTTTCGGCGAAAGAGTTCATATAATGACTCTTACTGGATTGGGTTAGGCAAAAGGGGGGGAATATGGCATTTAACCAAGACCAATTTGACAAAATAACATCGTTGGCCAAGGCCTACGGTGCGACACGGCTTATCCTATTTGGTAGTGCTCAAGCAAGTCCGGAGACGGCACGGGACATTGATCTTGCATGTGATGGGATTTCTGGCTGGAAATTATATAAACTTGCAGCCCGTCTTGAAGATGAGATCAATATGCCTCTTGATCTCGTTCCTCTTACGCCGTTCCTTTAAACCTATCCAAACCTGCACATTGCTGTGCAAATCTATTAAGGCTTACCATGGGATATCTCCCATGACGCCAGCCAAACAGTGCTGCTGACGATTCGCGTTACGGGGTCTCACCGTAAAAATCGGGCATTTACTCTTTGACCGCCTGGTCAAAGGTTCTCCTTGTGGAGGCCGGAAATGTGCTGCAAGCACCGCTGTGTGGATCTTTTTAACGTCTGACCAGAACGACCATACATGCTTTGACACATTCCTTACAGGTAGCGCAAAGGTGACATGATCGCCTTTGGGGGTAGGTACTGACACTTCCCCCTTGACCGGACGCTCGCGGAGACCACACCCGCGTCGAGCGATAACCAGGGATGCTGCCTGATGAACGGAGATCCCTTTCTTTTGAGCATAGGTTACCAGGCCGATGATGGAGCTGTAGGCCGGGTTAACCTCAACGACTTCGATACCATTCCGGTAGGCCCGGGACTTGATCCCCTCGGTAATGGCACTGTAGCTAAGACTGGAAAGCATACGGGTATGCCGGGGATTTCCCTTTTCCACCGTGGCTTTCTTTTTCGAGAAGTCCAGCTTTTCGATAACTACTGGCTTGGAAGATAAAGCAGCAAGATCCACTATCCTTTTGACCACATCCCTAATCAGCGCCTTGGTCTGGTCGGTATCCTTCCCGTAAGTCACAAGAGGAATAACCTCGGTGCCGACCAGATTACCAAACCGGTCAGTCTCGCTTACGCCCAGGCAGTCGGTATTGATATCGACACCAATGGCACCAGCAGTCCGGATGGAACGGGTCTTTATCTCCGGCAGGCTGGTGGTGATAAAGGCTCGCCATCCTTTGTCGTCTCTCAGGAAGCGATAAGAGATGGCCTGCGGATTGCGCATGGCCTCCCTGATGGTGTCTTGCCCATAGGGAACACGGATGTTTCGCAGCTCGACATACTGAGCCTCTTTTGAAAGAGATCTTAGTCTGAGATTGAAACTCCCATCCAGGTTGGCGCTAATGGTGCAACCCTGGCAACCAGAGGTTTCATCTTTTGAGCCAAGGACGTAAAACTGGGATGCTCTCTTTGCCTCCCAATCCCGCTTCCAGTCGTCATGGTGGGCATAGCCGTTCTTTGCCAGCTCGAATTGGGAACGAAACAAACGTCTGCTGCCAAAGCAGATGGAAGGGTTACCTGATGTTATCTGGTCTTCAGTTCTGGCTAACCGGGACTCCAGAATATGAAGCCGCCGTTTTTTCTGGTGGACCACAAAAGGAGACCGGCTCTTGGTAATCACTTTTCTGGCTCTGGCGATCCGTGACTCGACTTCATCCTTTTGTAGGGGTAACAACTCCCGGATCGAGGCAATCTTTCCTTCCAGGTTCCTGGCAATGGCGTTGAACTGACGGGCCGTGATGCTGTGGCGTATCAGATATTCATTTTTGAATGAAGCAGCAAGTTTTCCGTACCGCCGCATGTCGGCATACAGGCACCGCTCGACGTGGTTATAGTGCCGAGCGTAGCCGTCAAGGAAGGATGCTTGGATTTCATCCAGAACAAGCCTTCCCTGGTATGTGGCGATTCTACTCTGTGACATGCTCGTTGGCCTCGACCGCCGCATGGATATCCTGTATCAGTTTTGCGTTCTTCCGGCTTCTGCTACCGTAAAGCCTGGCGGAGAAAACGGTGATAATCTCGAGCACATCCTTGGCAAGGTCTTCCTCGAAGGATGTGTCTTCACCACGATTGAGGATTACTACCTCAACCTGCTTGGCTTCACAGATTGCAAAGACAAGTTCGGCTCCAAAGCGGAGGAGTCGATCCTTATGGGTAATCACCAGGCGTGAAACATCCCCATCGAGAATTCTGTTCAGGAGCTGTTTTAGACCCTTCTTATGGTAGTTCATTCCAGAGCCGAGGTCGGGAATCAGATCAAACGTCCAGCCCTGGGTAGCGCAGTACAGCTCCAAAACCTGTTTTTGCCGTTCCAAATCCGCTTTCTGATCATGACTGGAGACGCGGGCATAAGCCACAGTCTTGCGATCCGCTTCGCCTTGAGACCGGAACAGCTCTGGGCGCAACTGAGCCAGATCATACCGGCGTGTTCCACCGGCAGTACGGGACGGGGTTATCTTTCCGTCCTTTTCCCATCGGCGAAGGGTTGGGATAGATACCCCTAAAAACTTGGCGGTCTCGCCTATGCCTGCATATCTGTTCATGTTGATAATATATAATCAGGTTTAGTTAGGTGTCAAGCAATCTGTTTAAACCCCCAACAACAGTCAACATCTGCCGGCGCTGAAATAGCGCGGTACGATCTTTATGACCGCTTTGCTGCTGTTCCGGTCGATCCCTTACTCGTTTACGCCTGTTTTATCCCACTAGGGTGTTGTAAGGGGGTTGGCAAAAGGGCGTGTTCCCAACCTTCTTAAGATGCCCCTACACTACATGGCATATAAGATTTAATAAATACCAAATACGAAATATTATTTACGCATATTTTGTCGCGTTGATGGTATTGGGCAGGAGATAAAAAATTTCATGCTTGCGTCTTGATGGTGCTCGTCAAGTATCGAAGGTGGATATTGAACGCCCACCAGTACATTCCCCTGCTAGGCGGTAGCCAGGAGGCGGGCCAAGCTAGGACATCCCCCACTTTTGCACAAAAAACACTTAATCCTGCGGTATTTAAACCTTCTTTTGAGATATGCTTTTAGACCCTTCGCTGGGGCCAGTTGGCCCCACTACCGCAAATCCTTACCAGAACTGGCTTTGACCCGATTTTTAACGCCGTTGGCGCTCCGTAGCATTGCTGCGTAAGGTCTGGTGTGTTTTTGAGTACTGAGCGTAGCTCAGCGCCGATAAACTTTTCCTGCACAAACTTTGCCTCTCAAAAGAGACAATTTCTAAAGGTGAATAAATTCATCAAGGGCGTTAGAGCATTTTTCTCTTGGTGTGTACTCTTGGCAACTCCGTAGCGTAATTCTGAAAGAGTTATTGAAGGTCGTCAATCTGATATTCAAGAAAATGTTTCAGCACCACAGCTGGCTGTTGCTTGATCTTGCAGTCAGTCGATCTGACTGCTGAAAAACGTTGAAATGCCGACTACAAATTGTTATTAAAATCATGTGTATTAGACGGAACTTAACTTGTTGTATCTAAGGAGTGTGCCGCAATGCCGTTACTATCATCAAACTCCGTCAGCAATGTGGCTCTAATCAGTAGTCTCCCGACCTCTGATTATGCCGCCAAGGTCGACTACACTGTCGGCAGCAGTCCATACTCTGTGACCACAGCGGATGTTAACGGTGACGGCAAGGCCGACCTGATCGTGGCAAACCGCAACAGCGGCAGCGTATCGGTGCTGACTAACAAGGGTGACGGCACCTTCAACGCCAAGGTCGACTACACTGCTGGCAGCTGGCTATATTCCGTTACCAGTGCTGACGTTAACGGCGATGGCAAGGCCGACCTGATCACGGCTAATTACGGAAGTGACAGCGTATCGGTGCTGACCAACAGGGGTGACGGCACCTTTAACGCCAAGATCGACTATACTGCCGGTAGCCGTCCATCCTCCGTGACTACAGCGGATATTAATGGCGACGGCAAGGCCGATCTGGTTGTGGCAAACGACACTGGCGATAGTGTATCGGTGCTGACCAACAGGGGTGACGGCACCTTTAACGCCAAGATCGACTATACTGCCGGTAGCCGTCCATCCTCCGTGACCACAGCGGATGTTAACGGCGACGGCAAGGCCGACCTGATCGTGGCAAACCGCTTCAGCGATAGCGTACCGTACAACAGCTACAGCGTATCGGTGCTGACCAACAGGGGTGACGGCACTTTCAACACCAAGGTCGACTACACTGTCGGCGACAGTCCATACTCTGTGACCACAGCGGATGTTAACGGCGACGGCAAGGCCGATCTGATCGTCGCGAACGGCGCTAGCAACACAGTATCGGTGCTGACCAACAGGGGTGACGGCACCTTCAACGCCAAGGTCGACTACACTGTCGGCAGCAGTCCATACTCTGTGACCACAGCGGATGTTAACGGCGACGGCAAGGCTGACCTGATTGCGGCAAACTTCTGCAGCGACAGCGTGTCGGTGCTGACCAACAAGGGAGACGGCACCTTCAACTCCAAGGTTGACTACACCACCGGACACTTTCCATGGTCTGTGACCACAGCGGACGTCAACGGCGACGGCAAGGCCGACCTGATCACCGCTAATTACACAAGTGCCAGCGTGTCGGTGCTTAGCTCCAGCACGACCCAGGGCATCGCCAGTATCAGCGGCACAACTGCCAACGACAACCTCACAGGAACATCCGGAAATGAGAGCATCTCCGGCCTGGCCGGCAACGATACGCTTGACGGCGGCGACGGCATCGATACCGCCTGCTACAGCAGTGCGAGAACTAATTACACGGTCACCAAAACTACAACCAGCCTTACAGTACAAGACAACTACAGCACTGAGGGCAACGATACGTTACTGAATATCGAAAGGCTTCAATTTACTGATAAGGGGATCGCTTTTGATACTAGCGGCAATGCTGGTGAGGCCTATCGCGTTTACCAGGCTGCCTTTAACCGCACGCCAGACTCAGGAGGTTTGGGTTACTGGATAAAGCAGATGGACAACGGCTTGTCCTTGCTGGATGTATCTTCTGGATTCGTCAACTCTGCGGAGTTCAAGTCTATCTATGGGCAATCTCCAGCCAATCCGGATATTGTGACACGCTTCTACCAGAACGTGCTGCACCGCGCTTCCGAACAATCCGGCTTTGATTACTGGGTGAACGAACTGAATAGTGGCCACCAGACAGTCGCACAGGTTCTGGCCGGCTTCAGTGAGAGCCCTGAAAACCAGGCCCAACTCATCGGTGTTATCTCTAATGGTATGGAATATACTATCTATACTGGTTAGTGAGTGATTTCTGCTGGCGGGGAAAATGATAGGATATATTATTTACTAAATAATATATCCTATTTATTATTTATGCTTATTGCAACTGCTTAGTTTTTTCTGATTCAATCATCATCCTTATGGCATCGGCCATTGTATACTGTGCCTTCCAGCCTAGTTTTTTAAGTGCCTTAGCCGGATTTCCCCTGCTGATCATGATCTCTGAAGGCCTCAACAAACTGGCATCAGCCGTCACGTGATCACGCCAGTCGAGTCCGAGGTGTTTAAAGGTCTCGGCAACAAATGTTTCAAGAGGATTTGTCTGGCCGGTCGCTATAACGTAATCATCCGGAGTGTCCTGCTGGAGCATGCGCCACATGGCATCTACATATTCGGGTGCCCATCCCCAGTCCCTGGCTATGGAAATATTTCCCAGATTCAATTTTTCTGTACTACCTGAGGCAATCCGGCATGCAGTGGCTACAATCTTCCGGGTCACGAATCTCTGAGGGCGCAAGGGGGATTCATGGTTGAAGAGAATGCCGGTGCATACAAACAGGTTGTAAGCATCGCGGTAGTTGGCAACAGTCCAGTGAGCCGCGGCTTTTGCAACGGCATATGGAGAGCGGGGATGAAACGGTGTTGTTTCGTCAGCAGGTTCTCCGTTCGTATCGCCGAAACATTCGCTTGAGCCGGCGTTATAGAAGCGGGTCGGCTTTTGTAGAAAGCGAATTGCTTCAAGCAGGTTAAGTGTGCCGTAAGATATGCTTTCCAGTGTTTCCACCGGTTGCTCAAAGGAGAGCCCAACGGAGCTTTGTCCGGCTAGGTTGTAGACCTCGTCGGGACATACCTTGGCAAATGTCTGCAAAACGCTGCGGAAATCATTGGGGGCCATGGAATACAATGTTACCCGATGCTTAATGCCCAAAAAGTCGAGATTGCTGAAACCGGCAACCTGTGCATCCCTTGCAGTACCGCAAACATCATACCCTTTATCAAGTAGCAGCTGTGCCAGATAGGCTCCGTCCTGTCCGGAGATGCCAGTAATAAGCGCTGTTTTAGCCATGTATCCGTTTTTCCTGTTCTGCCTGCTTAAAGTCCGCGTCTGTCATCATGTCCACCAGTTGCTTGAAACTGGTTTTCAGTTTCCAGCCCAGCTTCTGTTTGGCCTTTGTAGGATCTCCCAGCAACAGATCCACCTCTGCCGGCCTGAAATAGCGCGGATCGATCTTTATGACTGTTTTGCCGCTGTTCCGGTCGATTCCCTCTTCATTTTTGCCTTCACCCTGCCATGTCAAAGGCATACCCAGGCGCTCAAAAACCAACTCGGCGAAGCTTCTGACGGAATAGGTTTCTCCGGTGGCTATAACGTAGTCATCGGCCTGGTCCTGCTGCAGCATCAGCCACATGGCCTCAACGTAGTCACCGGCAAACCCCCAGTCACGCTTTGCATCAAGATTGCCCAGGTAAAGGCACTCCTGCAGCCCCAGCTTTATACGGGCCGCAGCGCGGGTGATCTTGCGGGTTACAAAGGTTTCGCCCCGGCGTGGTGATTCGTGATTGAAGAGGATGCCGTTGGAGGCATGCATGCCGTAACTCTCGCGATAGTTCATTGTGATGTAGAAGGCATAAGCCTTTGCACAGGCATAAGGAGATCTTGGATAAAAAGGGGTTGTTTCCTTTTGTGGGGTTTCAACCACCTTGCCGTACAGCTCGGAAGATGACGCTTGGTAATAGCGGGTGTTCAGCCCAGTCTCCCGGATGCCTTCCAGTATGCGGACAGCCCCCAGGGCATCTACTTCGGCCGTGTACTCCGGGACATCAAAGGATACGCGGACATGGCTCTGAGCGCCAAGATTATAGATTTCATCAGGCTTAATGTCGCGGAGCAGGAAGTTGATGGAACTGGCGTCGTTCAAATCACCGTAATGAAGGAACAGTTTGACCCCTTCTTCGTGCGGATCGCGGTACAGATGGTCAATCCTGCTGGTATTGAAGGAAGAGGAACGGCGGATCATGCCGTGGACTTCATAGCCTTTGCCAAGCAGCAGCTCGGCCAGATAGGAACCGTCCTGCCCGGTGATGCCGGTGATTAATGCTTTTTTCATAATGCAGAATACTCCCGTGGGTTGATAGCAAGCCCAATTGCAAGGTTTCGCAATACAAGACTTATGTGCGATTAAAAAAATATTAATAGCATAACAACGATATTATGTACAAGTGATTCCAGGCCCATCATGTGGCTTGACAGCGGGTTCTGCTGCCCATAGCTTCGTAGCAGGCTTTAGTCATTGCAAAGGTCTTGTCCCAGGAGAACCTGGTTGCCTGTTCAATGCCTCTCCGTCGCATTTCATCATATACAGCGGGTCTATCCAGGGTTTTGATCAATGCCAGGAAGTTATCCAACGAAGGTTTTTCCGCCAGCAACGCTGCATCTCCGCAAACTTCTGGGAGGGATGACGTACGCACTGCAATTACCGGGCAGCCTGCCTGCATGGCTTCAAGCGGCGGGATGCCAAATCCTTCATAACTGGATGGATAAAGCAGGCAGAAGGCCTTGTTATAGAGGATGTTCAGTGTTTCGGCGGCGGCGCCGGTAAGATGACGGTATCTTCCTGCCAGGACGCGGGACAACTGTTGCTTCTCCACGGCGGTAAAGGCTTTCCCGCCCACAACAACAAGCCCGGTATCCGGCAGATGGGCAGCGGTTTCAACGGCAAGGTGAAAATTTTTATAGGAGCTGCGATCGCCCACATAGAGCAAATACCTGTCGCACGGGAAGCCGGCAAGCTCCGGAGGCGCTGGTGTACTTTCGGGAAGCGGGGTGAAAACGCGGTCGGCAGCATTTGGAATAACCCGCACGCGGTTTTCGTCTGTGCCGGGATAGAAATGCAGAAGATCACGACGCGTATTTTCGGAAACACACAGGATCATGTCGGCCCGGCGGATGGCATGGCCTTTCTGCAGTGAATGCACTGTCCGGCGCAAACCGGTTGAAAAATGCTCGTACACGAAGTCATGTACCGTGACTATATTAATGCTGCCGGGAGTGTGGGAGACTCTGTAATAACTGGAGTGAAACAGTGCCCCCGGGGCTATTGAAGGATAACAGGGGAGATAGCGGGCCAGCTTGAGCGGAGCTGTTTCCCGCAAGATAGAGGCCCGGGGGATTACAAGGGTCTGTCTCTGGAGGTTACGGGAGGCGTCGGGACGCTCCAGGCACACGATGTCGTCATCTTCAGCCAGCAACCGGCGAAGTAACTCGCTCCAGCAGACGGATATGCCGCCTGCTTTCTGGAGAGAGAATATAATGTTATCAAGAAATAAGGTCATTTATTATATCAGCCTCTGGCAAAAACCCTTCGACAAGCTCAGGGTGAACGGGCTTCATATGCCATTTGTGATGAGCTTGTCGAACCATGTACGGCATACTTTTGTAAGAGGTATTTTAAGCATCCTCAATAAGGTCTAACATCTCTTGTGTCTTGTTGTGCATCAGACCGGCATCCGCCCTGGACTCAACATTCAATCTTAGTAGCGGTTCGGTATTGGACATGCGTACATTAAAGCGCCAGTCAGCAAATTCACAGGAAAGCCCATCTGTATGATCGACCACTGTAGCCCGGTAGGCATAATGTTTTTTCAGCTTTTCCAACACCTTTTTTGCATCACCAACCACCCGGTTAATCTCACCACTTACCGGAAAAAGCTGAATACGCTCATCCAGCAGGGCAGATAACTGCTTGCCTTTCTGGCTGATCAACTGCAGTACCAAGAGCCATGGAATCATGCCGCTGTCACAATAGGCAAACTCCCTGAAATAGTGGTGGGCGCTCATCTCGCCGCCATAGACCGCATCCTCCAGACGCATACGCTCCTTAATGAAAGCATGGCCGGTCTTACTCATGATTGGTTCCCCGCCCGATGCCGTCACCATATCAATCGTATTCCAGGTCAGCCGGGGATCATGGATTATTTTTGCCCCTGGTTTGCTTTGCAGCAATACCTCGGCAAGCAGGCCGACAATATAGTATCCTTCAATAAAACGCCCCTGCTCATCAAACAGAAAACATCGATCAAAATCACCATCCCAGGCAATACCGACATCTGCACCAACTGCGGTCACCGCATGCGCAGTAGCATCACGATTCTCTGGTAACAAAGGATTGGGAATACCGTGCGGGAAATGCCCGTCAGGTTCATGGTGCACCTTGATAAACTGGAACGGCAGGTACTGTTCCAGCAGATCTATAACCGGTCCGGCGCATCCGTTACCGGCATTCACTACCACCTTTAAAGGTTTTAGTGACGCCAGATCTATATAGCCCAGCAGATGCTGTATGTACTGCTGTTTGCAATCAAGGGCAGATATTTTTCCCGTCCTTGCCGGCAGGGCAAAGGACTCAGTTGCCACCAGGTCTCTGATCGCATGCAAGCCGCTGTCGCCACTGATCGGTTTCGATCCTTCGCGGACCAGTTTCATGCCGTTGTAATCCATCGGGTTGTGGCTTGCCGTCACCATGATGCCGCCATCCATCTGTTGACTGAATGTTGCAAAATAGACTTCTTCCGTACCGCAGAGGCCGATATCCGCCACATCTGCGCCCCCTTCGGCCAAACCGCGCGCCAAGGCTGTGCAGAGTCCTGCGCTGGAAAGCCGGATGTCCCTTCCCACCACCACACGGCGCGGTTTCAGATGCTGTGCATAGGCCCTGCCGATACGATAGGCAATCTCATCGTTCAGTTCGTCGGGTACCCGACCACGAATGTCATAGGCTTTAAATGCGTTCAAGCTTAACTCCTTCCGTAGGTGTCTTCAAAACGCACGATATCATCTTCTCCCAAATAGCTTCCTGACTGGACTTCAATAAGCTCCAGCGGGATCACCCCCGGATTTTCAAGGCGGTGTGTTACCCCCAACGGTATGTAGACTGACTGGTTTTCTGACAGCAGGACAACCTCATCTGCACGAGTTACCTTCGCTGTCCCCTTCACCACAATCCAATGCTCAGCCCGGTGGTGGTGCATTTGTAGCGAAAGCGCAGCGCCGGGATTGACGGTAATTCGTTTGACTTGAAAACGCTCTGAAGCATCAACAGACTGATATGCACCCCAGGGACGGCAGACCCGCAAGTGGTTGGTTGCCTCATAGCGGTTGGACATTTTAAGAGCTGTGACAATTGTCTTCACATCCTGAACTTTATCTTTATGGGCTACAAGCACCGCATCAGCTGTTTCTACCACGACCAGGTGGTCAACGCCGACAGTGCCAAGCAACCTGTTTTCAGCCACCAGGTAACAATCATGGGTGTCAAAAGATATGACATCACCCCGGGAGACATTGCCTTGGGCATCCTTTTTACCGATTTCCCACAGCGCCGACCATGCGCCGACATCATTCCATCCGGCATCAAGAGGCATCACGACACCATCTGCGGTCTTTTCCATTACCGCATAGTCGATAGAGTCAGCAGGAGATGCATCAAACGCCTCCCGATCGAGACGGATGAAGTCCTGATCCCGCTGAGCCTTGCTAAAGGCAGCGGCAGCGGCCGTGTACATTTCCGGAGCAACGCGTTTAAGTTCATCAAGATAGTGTTGTGCCCCAAAGAGAAACATGCCGCTGTTCCAAAAATAATCACCAGCGGCCACATATTGCTCGGCTATACCCTTAGCCGGCTTTTCAACAAACTTTTCAATATGAAGCGCACCGTCACTGACAGGCGTGCCTGCCTTAATGTAACCATAGCCTGTTTCCGGAGCCGTGGGTACAACGCCGAAGGTGACCAGTTTCCTGTTCTGCGCCATAGGAACGCCTTGCAGTACGGTCTGTTGAAAAGCCGCTACGTTCTGTAATACATGGTCGGCCGGCAATACCAGCAGCAACGCCCCTTTATCCCTTGAAACAGCCTCAAGCGCCGCGACTGCCACTGCCGGTGCCGTATTCCGCCCACATGGTTCAAGCATAATGGCGGCATCAGGCATATCAATCGCACGCAACTGTTCAGCCACCATAAAGCGATGTTCCTCATTACAAACAACTATGGGCTCAGTAACACCAGGCAGGTTACAAACTCGCAAGGCTGTATCCTGCAGCATCGTCTGCTCACCAACCAACGGAAGCAGTTGTTTAGGGTACAGCTCTCGAGACAGTGGCCATAACCTGCTGCCTGTACCACCTGAAAGAATCACCGGTATAACTGACCCCTGTTGTATCTGCTCGTCAAGATTCATCGAATCTTTCGGCAAGGATACCTCGTCGAAGTAGCGTAGCTACTTGGGCGGGGAGGAATTGCCGCTGCCGCAGGCAGACGCCGTTCCAAATCCTTGCGTTTTCCTTTCGGTTAGTAATGTCGAAGCCCTTTCGAGCAACGCCAGTTTTGCGGCTTTCGCCGAAGCATGAACTTTGGTACCATCCAATAAACGCAGATCGAAGTAACCGGTTGACCTGCGACCGAAGATGAAACACTCGGTTTTTCCAAAACGAACCTTGTCATAACGCTGGAACCCATGGATACACCGTGGAGCGGTATTCCTGATATGGCTCCTGTCGCCTTTAAACAGTTTCCTGTTGCACTTGCGTACCTGCTTGACAAGGAGTGGTTGAACCCGCTCCTGGGCTTTGCCTCCAGCGATAATGAACGCATCGTTTATATGGGATTTCTCTAGTCCAGTCTCTATGCGCCGGGACTTGGTGATATAGCCGTAGGTATGCTTAGAACCTGTCTCGTTGACAAGCTTCCATCTGACCGTGGACATAAAGGTCTCGGCCCTGAATCCGTTTGTTGATTTGATCTTCAGGGCAACTTCCCCACGATGATGCTTGCCGTGACAGGTGTTGCACAGCGTAATCAGATTGGCCGGGCGATCCCCGCCGGCTTTCCTGCTTACGATGTGGTGGACGTTCAGGATTTTGTCCTTCCTACCGCATTTGGGGGCCTGGCACTTGTGCCCGTCCCTGTGAAGGACATACTCTCTGGTATTCCAGAACCCTTTCTGCTCTCCATTCTGATAGTCAGCTCCCTCGGTATCCGGATTCTTGATCTTCTGGATATCGAAAGCGGCGACCTCAATAATAGTCTCCGAGACCGGCAGTATTGCCTTGACCAACTCAATGACCTTGATGTGGCTGTCCTTCTTGTGCTGAATGGAAGGAGCGAGCCAACCTTCCGGCTTCTTCCTGTTGTCGAACCGTGGTTGCCTGTACCAGGTTTTACGACCACGCCGGTTTCTTCTGTACTGCTTGCGTTCGCTGTTCAGCTCGACTATATCGGTACGCAGCTGGACCTCGGCAGCATAGAGTTCCTTTCCCTCAGAAACAGCAGACACGCCGATATAAGTAAAGCCACTGTCGACACCAAGCACTACTGGCTGCGCATAGCCGCTTGTTCCGTGTTGTAATTGAATTACAAACGGAGCCCTCTGGGCTACGACAGCCTTCCCGTCTTTAAGAAGCCTTCTCGCCTTGCCTGGAGAACATGGCATGAGGGACTTGCTATGTTGATTCAAAACGTAAACCATGTTCTCCTCCTTTTTAAGTTGCCAGCTAAGATAGAGCTGGCCAGATCCGAAGATCTGTTAGAGCCGCATCGGGATTGTTGGATTGGCTTGTCGTACTGGCAACACCGTCCCTACCTCTCAGGACTTTTAATCACCAGCGGCATTGCATGGAACGTGCGGAATATCCCATGGTGCCATGACCATACCAACTGCTCCGGGTCCAAAGACCCGGCCCCTAGTCAATTAAGGCTTGATTCTACACAAGCCTCGCCGAAGTAGCGTTAGCTACTTGGACGGGGTAATTGACAAAGCATCACTCCAGTAAAAATACTGTAAGGCTTGCCAATCTGTGCCAAATAATAATTAATAAAACGGAAATACAAATTAGTATTTAACTCTTTGATCAACAGACCAGAAAATAGTTCTTGATAAAATTGAGCCGTTCCTGCTGCATTTTGCCAATACGCAAGGGAGACAGTTCTGTGTGGATAGACTGCTGCGCGGCAAGGCCGATCCGTTGGCATAACTCGCGATCGTCCGCTACCTTACGCATCAACTGGGCGGCGTGTTCGATATCCGGATTTGCCCAGATCTGGCCCCGCTCATAGACACCAATGCTTTGCTCTATGGGGATCAGTTCATAGTTGACCGGCAGCGAGTTGTCTTGGCGCATGAATTCGGTGGTGCCCGACCAGTTGGTAGCAATCACCGGTTTACCAAGATACATCGCCTCGGCCGGTCCCAAACCAAATCCTTCCGAACGGTGTAGTGACAGGTAACAATCGCAGAGCGATTCGAGGTTGTAGACCTCCTGTCTGGTCAGGGTCTGATCTAGCCAGACAACATTTTCACGTCCCTCAAGCCAGGCCTGTAGTTCTTCCAATGCCTGTGGGTGATGGTGGGAGTTCTGGGTTTTAATGACCAACGCAATACGGTTGTCTTTTCGATCAAAAGCGCGGTCGAAGGCGTCGAGAGCCCCCTTCGGGTTCTTGCGCTCTTGGTAGGACGAAAAGTCGTACATGGTCAAAAATAGGAACTGGTTATCAGGCAGCCCAAAATCGGAGCGACTACACGGGCTGACAGAAAACTGGATGGCATGGGGTATCTTGATCACCGGCACCGACGATTTTTTCGAGACAGCATCATGGACAAAACTGGTTGGTACCCAAACCTCATCTAAGCCTTGGAAACCATCCAGAAACATGTCCGGGAGTTCGGGGAGTTCCCAGTGCCAGAAACCTATGTTGTAGCGGTTCCGCAAGAAATCTGGGGGCAGGTTTCGGCAGGCCACCGGCATCTGGTCTGCGTTGATATGAAAGACGTTGACCGGATATCTCGGGTGCTCCGCTATAAGGTGTTCAAGGCTGGTATCGTTGGTACGGTTTGGGTTGCCAATATTAAAGTCAATCAGGACATGAGGTTGCCCAACCGCCTGCAGTGCCACGGAAGAGAGCCGTGGCGACTGACCTACACCATGTTCAGAACGCACATAACCAATGATGTTTACACCCGTTAATTCGCTTATTACCTCTTTTTGAGGCATTGCCCCTTGTCTGATTTGTTTACGCTTTGATAGGCTAACGGTCTCGGCTTGTTCTGCTGGCTTTGGGGCTAGCATGTGCAGCAAGAAGGATGTCAGCCGGTTCTCGCGACCTCGGAAGTAACGCTGCGCCTGATTGTGACCCATGGCTAGAAACTGCTGCATTGAATGGATGGAACGGTACTGCTGGATTCTTTGAAAAGAAGGGGGAGCGCCGGTCATACGGTAGTGTAAATATTCAAGCACTCCGCCCCAACTGCGAGCGTTTTGGTGATGTCTTTTCCATGACGCCCGGCCTTTGGGAGAGTTGGTGACCATCTGTCTGATTGGATTGATAAACTTTTCAGATATACCTGTTCTTGCGCCACGGTCACGGATAAACCATTCCAGTAAAGCTTGCCGATCCAGGCCTTCAGGATCGGGGAAATAGAATCCCATATCAGGTCTGATATGCAAGAGCCCTTGCAACAACGGTGCGAGTCCAGATTGAGGAGATTCGGCAAATAGATCTACTTGTGTAAAAGGGTCAGTTCCGACTTGCTCCTGCATGCTTCTGTTTTCCCGGTAGACAGCTCGAATGGCATCAGGTATTGGTGTTCCATCGTCAAAATAGCCGAATGCGTACTTTAGGCTTTTGAAATCCTGATGTCCGTTGGCCAGCACCAGACCTGCGTACTGTAGCGCCAGTTCTTTGCCAACCCCCAGAGATTCAAGGTTAAACCTGTTCTGGTGCTTTGAAAATTGCCCAGGATGTTCCGGGTTGAGACCACTGAAATGGAAAAAACGCAAAAGGCGCCCACCGGCGTACCAGTCTTCCCCTTCACGGGTCAAAGGACGATGACTAAGATTCCAGTAGGCTGTATTGTACCCCGAGTCTCTCAGTATGGAGACGCCTTCAAACAAGCCGGGGACAAGGTCAATCCATTTTTGGTCTGTAAACAAGCCTTTTTCTAGATTAACCACCGCTTGGTATTCCAGTTTCTGTTGCCACCAGGATATCATCTTGTCAGACTGGGGTGTATTGCCTACTGCCAGAAAACCAAGATTGTAAGTGCCAGAGCGCATGATTGCCAATTCGGTGGGGAATCTGTCATCGGTCAGCGGTGCGGTCAGGTGAGGCGTCAGCACGGCAGTGGCCCCCTCTTCTAGCATTTGCTCGACATCAACCATTGGTTTTATGACAAGGATATCAGGATCAAGATAGATGATCCGCTGATACCCTTTATTTCGAAGGTATTCAAACATCCAGGGCTTCGCGGCGGTATTCATCTCCATTATCGTATAGCGGAACAGGAATCCTTTGAGATTGGGCAAAGCCAGATCCTCTACACTAGTGGTGGTAAAGAGATCGTCGTCCGGTAGGCCCTCTTTAGGCATCCGGTCGACCAGCAGAGCGTGACGGTCCCATTCAGGATGTACTGACGCTAGAGATTGCATTAGTGTACGGGCAAAAGCCCAATAATTTTTTGAAATGATGGTAAATACTGCTGTTTTCTGCATAATTCTCCTTTACCGCCCAAAACGTAATTTGTTTCGAAAAGGGGGATAATAATTCCCTATACAACCATAGAAAAATAATAACTATTACATATATAGCCAAGCCCCTACAGGGTCAATCAAAAAGCCGACAAACAGCCCGGCGTATGAAGAACATGGCTGCGCGGTCCTGGCCGCCCCAATAGATGGGTGTGTTACTGTACGACGGCGCTGAGACGATGCTCTGGTCGGCGGAATCTGGGCGGTACCGCTATCGACTCTGTGGGGGAAAACCGACCAACTTTGACGCATTTTTGCCTTGATCATATTTCACAATTTTGGGGGTTTAAACAGATTGCTTGACACCTAACTAAACCTGATTATATATTATCA
>CAXYUZ010000027.1:0-41006 GCA_964292275.1 uncultured Desulfuromonadaceae bacterium | reverse complement strand
CCCGACCGCTATTGCACCTGAAATACCTCCATCAGATTCCTGACGTAGTTTTCATTATCACAGAGCCCCTTGCCGCGATCATCGGAGATCTTTGCCACCGGTTGACCATTGCACTCGACCATCTTCATCACCAGATTCAATGCCGGGTTTTCAAAATCGTTGGTCAGCCAGGTGCCGATGCCGAAATAGGGCCTGATCCGGTCACGCACCTTGAAGTAGATATCGAACGCCTCCCTAAAATCAAGGCTGTTGCTGTAGGTGCCGGTTTTGGATCTCGAGTCAATCCGCAGTTCCTTCATCCTGGCGACAATCTTGTCCGTCCACTCCACGGGATCGCCCGAATCCTGTCTGAATCCGTCAAAGAGCTTTGCAAAATAGAGGTCAATATCCCGCAGAAAGGCATCGGTTGTAATCACATCCGTCAGCGCCACCCCAAGGTCACCACGGAACTCCTGCACCCAGCATTCCAGTGCAGCCTTCTGACTGTCCCGCAGACGCGGGCCGAGCGCCTGAAATGCCTGCAGATATTCGTGGGCCATTGTACCGACAGGGGTGAGCCCGTACTTCATTGCCAGCCACATGTTGCTGGTGCCGGCAAAGTACGGGGCAGCCTGTTCCCGCTGATAGGCAACGGTTTCCTCATGCCACTCCCTGCTCTCGCGGCGGCGGCCGCCAAAATCGGCATAACGGAAATCCTCAAGCCCGGCAGTGGATCTCAACAGCTCAACCTTGGATTTAAGGCGGCGCCTGGCCTCGTCGTAGCCACGATCTGGATATTCATTCCTGTTCCAGACCTCGGACACGATTGAAAGGAGGTATATCTCAAACGGCATGACATGAATCAGCGGCCCCTCAACCTCAATCCACAATTCCGTGCCGCGCGGCTCCACGGTGACATAATCACTGTTGAGCCTGAAGATCCTCAGAAAGTCGATATAACCGCCAGCCGCCAGGGATGGTATCTTTGACATATACTCAAGCTCGGGCTTGCTGAAGGAGAGACTATCCAGTGCACGGATCTGGTCACGGATCTCATCCGCATATCGCCCCAGATTCACCCCGCTTGTGCGGCAGCGGAAGCGGTATCTGGCATAGGCGCCCGGATAGTGGTGCAGAAAGGTCTTCTGCATCGAAAACTTGTAGCGATCGGTATCCATCAGCGTCTGAATGATCCGGGTATCTTTTTTCATATTCTTGTCCTCTTTCAGCGATTAAACATCCAGGTTATAGACTGCATCAGCATTACAAATCATATAACGGAATCTACAGTATCGACATGGTTTGTTCCAGCCCTTCCAGATTTTCCAGCACGAGAATACCGCTATCCCTCATCCTGCCTATGGCCGCTTCAACCGACTCCGCTGCTATGCCGCGGCAGGCCTCCAGATTAACAATCACGGTAAAGCCTGCCTTGCTGAGCTGGATTGCGGTTGTTGCCACACAATAATCGGTTGCCAGACCGCCAACGATGACCGTCGTAACGCCGTTGAACTTCAGAAATTCAATCACACCGGTACTCTGCCTGTCGGCCAGATCGTGGTAACAGGCCCCGTATGGGTGCATATCCGGTTCCATCCCCTTCTGGACAAAAAAACTGTATTCGCTGGATGCCGGCAAGCCATCCAGAAGTTGGTGTCCCCGCGTACCGACCACACAGTGCAGATTCCAATGGATATCCGCATTCGGCGCACCGAGCGGTGAAAATTGCGGTTTCCGCTCATCAGCCTTCCAGACAGGATTGGCCGGATGTGCATCCTTCGAGCCCACTCGCCACCCGGCAAAACGGGCCTGCCGGTTCAACGCATCGACAATCCCCTCTCCACCCAGCACAGGAAGCTCATCGGGACAATGCATCGAGAACCCCTTCTGGACATCAACATCAAAACTGGCTGTTTTTTCTCTGACCAGGACCATATCGTCCTCCTTTTTTGCGTCACTGTGACTTTAATATATATTTTACACTTTAACTCGTCAAGCATAAAAACAGCACAGTGATTTAAAAGCAGTTAAATACGAGACTCTTTCAAAAACATTCCACATATGTTTCGACAGACTCACCACGAACGGAATATCAGCCCGTCATCAATCCGAAGCCCATTCACCCTGAGCCTATAGAAGGGTTTTGCAAAAGCCACAATTGAGTTCACAACTTCACACTTGAAATAAAGTCACAATGACGTTATTATTCAAATCATCCATCGCAATTGCTATTTCATGCTGTCTACCGAGGCGCGTATGCTGACAAAACAACCCAAAAAAATCGGTGTCATGGGGTCTGCCTTTGATCCGGTTCATTATGGCCACATCAATGTGATTGAACAGGCGTGCTGCCTCTTTGACGAAATCATTATCGTGCCAAGCATCTCCCACGCCTTTGGCAAAAAAATGACCGTTTACGATAAACGGATCGAGATGATCGAGATGGCCCTTTCCGAGTCATGCGCTGAACTGATTGATTCGGGAAAGATCCGGCTTTCCCGCATTGAAAGCGAACTATTTGCCGAAAAGGGTGCTACAAAACCGGTTTATACCTACGACGTCATGGAGAGACTGGAAAAACAGTATCGCGCCGGCGGGGCCGAACCGCAGCTAAGCTTTATCGTCGGCCCCGACAACGCCGAAGGGTGGGACCGATTTTACAGGTCGGACGAGATTGTCAAACGCTGGGGGATCACTGTTGCCGAAGAACGGGTGCCAGTCAGAAGTTCAATGATACGGGCGCTGGTCAAGAAACAAATGGACGGCTTTTACAGAGAGCTGGTCTCCTGCGTTGGCCGCCGGGTAGCCCGGTTTATTATCGACAATGGACTTTATCAAGAATAACGGGAGACTGATGATGAACAGTGCAAGGGCAATCAAGACATCTGTTGATCCGGTAATCTTTACGGTTTTTGAAGGCAAGCTTCATACCCTGATAGTCAAGCGCAACATCGAACCCTACAACGGCTGCTGGAGTCTGCCGGGTGGAATAATCGACCCTGACAAGGATCATGACCTGCAGTCAGCAGCCATGCGAAAATTGAAGGAAAAGACGAACGTTGTTGCGTCGTATCTGGAACAGGTCGAAACGATTGGAAACGAGAGCCGCGATCCGGGCGGGTGGTCAATCACGGTTGTCTATTACGCGCTGATTCCCAAGCCAGACTCGGCGCTCTCATCTGACTACGGCGCGTCGGATGTACGCTGGGAGACCATCGAGGATGGCAGAATCGCCCTGCCCCTGGCATTTGATCATAACCGGATTACTGAACTGGCCCTTGAGCGTTTAAGGAACAAGGTCGAGTACACCTCCGTGGCAGCACACCTGCTGCCAGAGACCTTCACAACCCTGGATCTGCTCGGCATCCACGAACTGATTCTGGGGCGAAAGATCGAAAAAAAGTCGATTGAGCGAAGATATGTCGGTTTAAACCTGCTCAAGGACACGGGCAAACGGCGCACGGAGGGGCCGGGACGACCGGCAGTGCTCTACACGCTGAAGGACAAAAAGATACACTTCTTTGTCCGCAGCCTGGAGGGGCCGAAGTAACACCAGGCAACATAAAGGAACTTTTAAAAACAGTAATTATTTTTTAGCGGTATCAACATTTTTTGTGGATAACTTGTAGAATAGAGGGGATAAGAGATCAATATTGCAGGCATTTTTTCGCAAAGACCAAAAAAGATGCAGAGTAGCTGTCAAGAAAAAACAGCCATTTAAAGATTAAATTCCGGTCAATTTCAGACCACCTTGAATATCAGACAGATACGTGAAACTGGACTGTGAAGTTAAAATTGCTCCACCAGTCTAAACCTGATTATCGGCGACCGGTTCGGTCTTGGGAAACAGCCTGTCAGTCTGGGCAATCTTTTCGGCATGCTGCGTCAGAATCTGCTCCAGTGTATTGCGCTGCCCCGCGGACATGGTTATAAATTCTGCACCAAGGCCGGGAACCATGTAGTTTGTCCCCCACTGGATGTTCCGGCGCACAAGCACACTGATCGGCGTATCGTCCATCAATTCGTTGACCGTTATATTCACGTACTCACCCGGGGCAAAAGGCAGATCAGCGCCGATGATGAAACAGCCGCATCTGGATATATCCGTCACCACACATTTCCGGCCGTCAATCATGATATTCAGATAAATATTGTAACGCTGGTTGCGCCTGACAATTCTGGGGGACATTCGCGAACATTTTTCCACAAAATCGTCAATACCTCTTACCTTCTCGGTCTCAAAGCTGGAATAATTCACCACAAAATTATTGTTTCTGTGAAAGACCTTCATGGTGGGAAGCACCTGCGAGTAATCCCTGACGATGCCTTTGCATTCCACGGACAAACGCACAAAATTGTGCACATCAATCAATAAGCCGTGAAAGGTGTTGTTCTGGGGGGAAAAATGGAGTTCCTTGGGGGATTCAACAATACTGTACCGAACAGCCAGGGAATCTAGCTTTTTGCTATAGAGATCCTGCGTTCCATTGTGGCCGGCTACTACAAGAAAATGTGGATCGGAGGTCATCGGGATTCCTCGCATATTCTGTGCAGCTTTTGAAAGCAAACTGATTATTCATACAGTTATTTTAATTTTATTTTTTTGTCAAGCGACAAAACCATAATATTTTCATATTGTTAACTTATCAATCAGAACCAATACGCCGAGATCTTAAACACCGCTCTGATCATGACCTGCGCAATCCGTTCCTTTCCATAAAATAGCGGACAGCAAGCGGGAAAAAAGCGGCCAGGAAGATGATGGTGCAACCAATCCATTCCGTCGGGGTCAGTCGTTCACTGAGTACAAAATATCCGGCGATCAGCCCCCAGACAGGATCAAGGGTATAGATCAAGCCAGCCCGGGTCGGGGTAACATAACGCTGAAAGTTGTTTTGCAGGGTAAAGCAGACAACCGTTGGAAAGATCGCGCAATAGACCACCGAGAACATTGCCTGTACTGAAAAGGTCGCGGGAAGCGCGCTGCCGGTCAGCAGCAGCGCGGTTCCAGACATGAGCGCCACCGTTGCAAACTGCACCATCGAGACCATGAAAACGTCATCATTACGGAGAACCTTGGAGATGGTGATAATGTGACAAGCAATAAAAAGGGCGCAAAGGGTTGAAATCATGTCACCACGGTTAAAACCGATCCCGCCGCCGGTGGCCAGCAGCCAGATTCCAACCGTGGCGAGACTAATCCCGACCAGATTGGTTCCCCCCACCCGATCCTTCCAGATCAATCTCGTGATCAGGGGAATAAACAGTACAAAGAGGTTGTTGAGTATACCGGCCCGGGAGATGCTGGTGTCCTTGACACCGAAGACAAAACAGATATTCGTCACCCCCAGGGCAAAGCCGACAATGGCGCCCCGCCTGATCAGGGCGGAATTCAGCAGGGGCAACCGCCTGTAAAAAACCAGCATCAGTATCAGGGCGGCCAATGAAAAGCGGATACAGACAAAGGCAAGCGGCGGAAACTCACGCAAACCGATCTTGCTGAAGAGGAAACTCCCCCCCCAGAAGAGGGTTGTCAGGATCAGGAAAAAGTAGACCCGCCCGCGACTGGGAACAACCGGAATCACGCTGACACCTCCGCTGCGGACACATTTGAATTTGCATTGAAATGCAGCGCCAGCCAAACCGTGGTCTGCCCCGCATCAGTCCAGACCACGCGATGCCGGCAATGGGCCGGAATCAAAAGATAATCACCCCGCCCTAGAACAATGGGGTGTTCATCCCCCTCAAAGAGCAGCCCGGCGCTCCCCTCCAGAAGCAGAACCCACTCATCCAGCGCCTGATCATACCAGTGACCCTCCGCCGTCGCCTGCCCGTTGGAGACAATCCGCTCAATCCGGACGGCATCCGACATCAACAAATTTTCAAATTGTTCTTCCTGGAAATTAAACGGTAAAGCTGAGAGAAGATTAGAGACCTGACTGCAGACTTTCAAATGTGACACCACCCTGACCATGCCAAACAAAATTTTTGCAAACCAACTAAATCTACGGCTGTAATATTGCCAACAATCATGTATAGTAAATACAGGTTAAGATTTTTTCAAACCGGCATCGCAGAGGAGAGATTAGAATGCCGCTCATCGTCCAGTTCTTCGTAGTAACATTCGTCATGCTGTTTGCCTTTTTAATGTTCTTCCTGCTGATCTATCTGATTGCGCGGGTACTTTTTCCAATTGAAAAGGGTATTTCAAACATGATCTGGAGCGGACAGGATCAGCCGGTAGCACCACAACCAAAGGTCAGCTTCAAGGATTTCAGCAAGAAACACAAAAGATAATCCATGCTTTTTTGTAATTAAGTCGGATATTACCCCGCCATAAGTCTAAAACCTACACTTATTTCAAGACCCCCATCACCTTTTCAGGATCCCAACCGACAATGAATTTATCAAACTCATCCGCTGTCAGCGGTGGGCTGAACAGATACCCCTGACCAATCTGGCACCTTCTTTCAATCAGTTTTTCCAGCTGTTCCTCAGTTTCAACCCCCTCGGCAACCAACTCCATACCAAGTCCATGCCCCATGGCGACAATCGTATTAACCACCACCGCATCATTTTTTGTGTTGGTCATACGCATGACAAAGGATTTATCGATCTTGATTTCATTAATTGGCAAACGTCCCAGATACTCCATTGATGAATAACCGGTACCGAAATCATCCAGCGAAAGCCTGATCTCCAAATCCTTCAGGGCCCGCAGTTTCTGCAGGGTTCTGTCACTGTCAATCATGATCATGCTCTCCGTCAGTTCCAGACAGAGCAGGCGATGATCAAGACCGGTCTCTTCCAGAATCCTGGCCACGGTTTCATCAAGGTCACTCCGGATAAACTGCAATGCGGAAATATTCACCGAAATAGTTAACGGCGGCAACCCTTTCTTCTGCCAGGCCATACACTGCGCGCAGGCGGTTTCAAGAACCCATTCGCCAACCGGTACAATCAGGCCACTCTCCTCAAGTAAGGGAATGAACAGATCAGGCATAACCGGCGGGCCATCCTTGGGCACCCAGCGCAAAAGCGCCTCCATACCTACCAGGCCGCCATTAACAAGGCTTATCTGCGGCTGATATTTAAGCACAAACTCATCACGTTCCAACGCCTGATGCAGACGCGCCTCCATGGCCATGCGTTCCTGGCGGCGGCTATGCATATCACGTGAATAATACACCGCCGTATTACGGCCATTCTTTTTGGCCTGATACATGGCCGCCTCGGCATTTTTAAGAAGGGTATCAACCCCTTCGCCATCCTCAGGATAATAAACAACACCGATACTGGCCGTTGCCACCACCTCGGTATCGTTAACAACAAAGACCTTGTTCATTGCGCCGCGGATCATTTCGGTAAATGCGTGTACATCATCCACATGGCATGACACGGATGGCAGCACAACAAACTCGTCGCCCAAAAAACGCGAAACCATATAATCGCTGCCGGTAACCGCAACCAAACGCCTGGCAATCTCCTTAAAAAGCTGATCCCCGAACTTGTGACCAAAGGTGTCATTGATGAACTTAAGGTTATCAATATCCAGCAAAAGCATTGGCTGGGTACGGGCCTCACTTCCCAACCGTATCAACTGGTGCTCCAAATAATTCTGAAGATAATAGCGGTTGGGCAACCCGGTCAATAAATCGTGATTGGCCTGATAGAAGAGCCTTTCTTCATAGCGTTTGCGTTCGGCAATATCCTCCTTGATGCCGACAAAATGGGTAATATTCCCCTCGTCATCCCGCAACGGCGAGATCGTGCAATATTCCCAGAACTCCCTGCCATCCTTGGCAACATTACAGAATTCACCCCGCCAGACGCCGCCGGAACGAATCGTCTTCCACAGTTCCTGATAGAATGAAAGCGGATACTTGTTGGATTTAATGATCCGCGGGGTCTGGCCACGGGCCTCTTCCAGACTGAATCCTGTCACCTCTTCAAATTTGGGATTCACATATTCAATGATGCCATCGAAATTGGTGATGATAACTGTGTTGGCACTCTGTTCAACCGCCGTGCTGAACTTTCGCAGTTCCGCTGTCCGCTTGGCAACCAGAACCTCCAACCCCTCATGATAACCACGGTTATCACGAACAAGCCGGGCGCGCTCTAAACAACGGGCAACCACCAGCTCAAGCTCAACCAGATCCTGCACAGGCTTGGAGAGATAATCCCAGGCACCGCGCCGTACCGCCTCGACGGCATCACTAAGCACGCCAGTGCCGGAGAGAACGATGACCGGCAGATTATCATCGAACTTCCGCACGGCATCGACAACCTCCATGCCATCCATGCGCGGCATACGCAGATCAGTAATCACGCAATCGGGGCGCATGCTGCGAACAACCTTCATCCCCTCATGTCCGTCAGCCGCTTCAATCACATCGAATCCGCAGTCCTCGAAGTAGGCACTGATACTGCTGCGGATAAAACTTTCATCGTCAATTGTCAGCAAAAGCGGTCTGGATTGCTCTGAAATCATGCAGCTCTCCCGGCGGCAATTGCCGCCTTGATCAGGGCGGAAAGGGCAAAAAAATCGTGGATCGGCTTGAGCAGAACATCGTCCGGGGTCATACCGATCGCCTTCAGTGAATCCGGTAGCAGATAATACTCTCCCGTGTGAATCATAAAATGGCATCCGGGACAAATGGCGATTGCCTTCAGAATAAACGCCTCACCATTCATGCCGGACAGGTTCAAGTCTGTGATACAGATCTGCGGACAGAACCTGGCCATCATCTCCAGGGCATCCTCCGCATTATCAGCGGTATGGACAATAAAACCATCATCCTCGAAAAAATCCGTCATACATTCACGAACGAACTTTTCATCATCCACCAACAGTATGGTATTTACTGCTGCCATAAATTACCTCCCGTCAAACGGCAATCTGACCTTGAAACAACTTCCCTGGCCAGGCTGTGAACTGACATCAATATAGCCATTATGGTTATTGGTTATAATAGCATATGATACCGATAAGCCCAATCCGACACCACCGCCAACCTCCCTGGCACTGAAAAACGGTTCAAAGATCCGCCGTTTGACACTATTATCCATGCCAGGCCCATTATCAATCACCTCAATGGCGGCGTAGGCGCCGTCCCGAAAGACACGGACAATAATCCGGGGATGCTGGTGCGACACGGCCTGCAGCGCCTGGGCAGCATTTTTCAGCAGGCTGAGCAGAACCTGCTCTATCTCCGAAACCGTAATCCGAACCAGCGGCAGGTCGGGTTGATAATCCCTGACAAGATCTATATCTCTGAAATCATAATGTTTTTTCATGGCATAGTCATCCCTGGCCAACTCCAGCGCCTGATCAACAATATCCGCCAGACAGACCATTTCCCACACCGGTTCCGTCATACTGCTAAACTTGTGCATGTTGGTGATAATCCGCGACATCCTTGCGCCCGCCTCACGGATCTGACTGATAAAGCCGACAACACCACGCTTCTCCAGATAGGCACGCATGGAGTCCAGCGATAGCCCGACCTCTGCCGCAACGGCCGCATTGGCCGGAAGATCGGACAGCATCCGCCGCTCCATATTCTGGGCCAGCTGCATGATTGCCCCCAACGGATTGTTAATCTCATGGGCCAAACCGGCGGCAATGCCATTTGCCATGATCATCTTTTCCGTGCGCACCATCAGCGACTCAACCCTGGCCTGGCTACTGACATCATCAATCCGCACAACGGCGCGGTCGCTCCCCTCCGTAACCAGGGGGTAGATCTGCACATTATAAACCCGCTCCGCGCCAGCCTGATAAACAGCAACCCTCTCATAGAGCTTGGGTATCTTTCCATCAATAACATCTGAAAACAGTTGGAGATAATCGGAAAAATCGGGGAGTAGTGAATCCGCCGGCATTCCAACGGCATAATCCGGGAGAATGCCGGTCGAACTGGCAGCATAATCATTCCAGAAGCGGACCAGACCGTCACGGTCAACAACAAAAAATATAGAGGGGAGGGAGTTAAGAATATCCTTCAAAAAACCCTGAAGACGAGCGACATCATCAACAGAACTCTTCTGGCCGGTTATATCATGATCGATCTCATCGGCCATCCGGTTCTTTGCAGATAGTGAGGAACTAATGGTTTTCAGTGAACTACTCATACCACGTCCCCCGATTAAAGTTAAACAGAAGGGCTACTTTTTACTATTCAGAACATGCTTCTTAACGGTGCGGCGATCAAGCCTGGTGATTCTGGCGACCTCCTCGTAGGTGCCATGCTGCTGATAAAGCTGCCCGCAATAACCGGACAGCAGCTCATCCGCATCAAGCGAACCACTCTTCAATCCCACTGCAAGCATATCATCTCCGCCGGATTTTTCAACCAGACTATCACCACGATAATGGCGGGTAATAATGATCCTGCGGACCGCCTGTTCCAGCTCACGCACGTTGCCGGGCCAGACATACTGACGCCCGACATCGCGTAAAAGCACATCGCAAACCAGACCGGCATACCCCTGGACACTCTCGCCAACCATACGTCTGAGGATACTCTCCACCAGGGACTCCAGCTCACGGGGATCCTCGCTGATCCGCTGACGCAGCGGCGGCACGGTGACTATATCGGAACAGAGCCGGTAGTAAAAGTCATTGCGGAACTGGCCGTTGCTGCGCAGCTCGTTTAGCGGCCGGTTGGTGGCGGCAATCACCCGTCCGTTGAATCGAATCCGCTCATGGCTCCCCACCGGCGTAAAGGTTCTGTCCTGCAGAACCTGCAGGAGCTTGATCTGCACCGGAACTGACACATCGCCGATCTCGTCCAGAAAAATGGAGCCATGGGGCGAACAACGACTGAAGACCCCTTCATGGTTCTCAATCGCACCGGTGAAGGCCCCCTTCTTATGGCCGAACAGTTCCGACTCAAGCAGTGATTCCGGGTACTGGGAGAGATTTATGGCAATGAACGAACGGGTGAAGCTCTCCGTAAAACACCCCTTGCGTTCATCATAGGGTATATAACCGGAGCGGCCGATTGCCGCCGCAGCAGCCCCTTTGCCTGTTCCGGTCTCGCCAAGCAACAGGGTCGAAAAATCTTCCATCCGGCTCCAGAGATGCTGTTCGTACCAGTTGATATTACAGGTGAAGATATTATCCCAGAGCTGCAGGCGCAGGGCGTGCATGGCCGGTGAAAGCCCGGTCAACCCGGACTCGATAAAGAAGAAGGCCCGGCGGATCTGGTAGAAGATGGCCAGAAAACGCTCGGCCGCCGGCACAGTCAGCCCAATCTCCGCCAGGCGGGCAAGAATCTCGCGGGCAAAGGGGACCGCCAGCGGGGTATCACCGGCTGCCAGCTGTTTGACAATAAAGCCATCGAACTTTGGACGATGCAGGTGATACAGATCAAAGAGCAGGGCCGTTTGCAGAATATTACGATCCTTCTCTCCGAACTGCCGCAGATCGGCCGAACTCCGGATGGCAAGCTGTTTCAGCCGTTCCCCGACCCGGCTGATGGCCTGCTCCACCGCGATATCCCACGGTACGGACTGGGCAGCCGTTGCAATCTTGCGATCCAGATCAAACCTGGCCTGGCTGAATGGATTGGTAAATGAGGCCATGGCCACATCCTTGAACATCTCACGATCCGCTGTTGTCAATATCCGTTTATTATTCATACAAATTATGTACAACCAACCATCACAAAATGTCAAACAAACAAAATACTTTTAAACAGCACCCAAAGACCCCCTAAAAACATTTCAATAAATACAAATAGTTACATAAAAAAACATAATTGGCATACAATCTGTAATAGATAAGAAACAAAAAATTATATTTCGTTAAAGCAACTTCTGTTATCCTCTTGACTATTTTTCGGAGTTTCTGACATGCAACACAGCCCGATCATTGACATGCACTGCCACACAGCCGGAATCGGAGCAGGCGGAAGCGGCTGTTTCATATCGGGCGCCATGCGCAAAAACTGGCGCTACAGTATGTACCTCAAGGCATTCAAAACCAGCCAGCAACGACTTGAACAGGAGGGGGACAACAGCATTCTGCACGACCTCTCGGCCACACTTACCGCCTCAAGGCATGTGGATTCAGCGGTTATACTGGCCATGGACGGCATCATCAACGCCCAGGGGCAACTGGATATGACCGCGACCGAGATGTACATCCCGAACGGCTTTATCGTCTCTGAGTGCGCCAGTCACGCCAACCTCCATTTCGGGGCAAGCATCAACCCGCTGCGCCGTGATGCCATCGAGCGGCTGGACAAGGCCGTTGAAAACGGCGCGGTGCTACTGAAATGGCTGCCATCGATCCAGATGATCGACCCGGCCAGCAAGCAGCTGATCCCGTTCTACAAACGCCTCCAGATGCACGGCCTGCCGCTGTTGACCCATACCGGCAGCGAAGGTTCCTTCACCTGGTCACGGGATGAACTGGCCGATCCGGACAGGCTGCGCCTGCCACTCTCGCTGGGGGTAACCGTAATTGCCGCACACGCCGCATCACACGGCAGAAGTTCCGGGGAGCATAATTTCAGCCGCTTCCTGCGCCTGCAGCAGCAATTCAGCAACCTGTACGCCGATATTTCAGCGTTGACGATCATCAGCCGCATCGGCCACCTGAACCGGATCCTCAGACAGAATGAACTGCACGAACGCCTTGTCTACGGAAGCGATATGCCGCTGCTCTCCACAATAGCCGGATCACCATGGTTTCACGCCCATCGCATCAACCCGGTCCGGCTGCTGCGGATCCATGCCGAAAAGAATCCCTGGGACCGGGACATCGAATTAAAACTGGCGCTCGGCACCAGCGACGCAATCCTCAGACGTGCCGCCAGCCTGCTCAGAATCAACCACAACAACAGGACAAAACAATGAACGCCACAGAACAAACAGCAAACACACCACTTGGTGCCTCATTCCGCAGCATGAACATTGCCCAGTTTCTGGGGGCCTTGAATGACAACTTCCTGAAACTGTTGATCATCTTTTTTCTGATCAACGTCAGTGGCGGAAAAAATGCCGGCGTCATTACCGCATCTGTCGGGGCCGCATTTGTACTACCATTCCTGCTTTTTTCGGCACCGGCCGGATGCCTGGCCGACAAACTGGCAAAATCACGGATCATCGTCATCGTAAAGTTCATCGAGGTCGGCGTAACCGTTGCCGCCGCTATCGCCTTTGCACTGGGGTGGCAGGCCGGGCTGTACCTGATCATCTTCATGATGGCTACCCACAGCGCCCTCTTCGCACCGGCCAAATACGGCATTATCCCGGAACTGGCCGGACGGGACCAGCTTTCACGCGCCAACGGCTTTGTTGAATCCTGTACCTACCTGGCAATCATCTTCGGCACTGTGCTCGCATCGGCCACAACCCAGGCTATCAAAGGACAGTACTGGATTGCAGGCATCGTCTGCATCGTGATCTCTCTTGGCGGATTATGGGCCTCCAGCCGGATCAAACCGACCGTGGCCGCCGATCCGAACCGTAAAATTGCCCTGTTTCCAAATGAAATCATCAAGACCATCCTAACGGTCCGTCACGACCGCGACCTGATGCTGGCCATACTCGGCCAGGCCTACTTCATGTTTGTCGGTGCCTATGTGCAGCTGAACCTGATTGCCTACGGCATCAACGAAATGGGACTTTCCGAGGCGGGGAGCGGCTATCTGTTTCTGGCGGCCGCACTGGGAATCGGCGGCGGTTCCATGCTGGCCGCCAAACTATCTGGCCGGAATGTGGAATTCGGCATTGTTCCAATCGGTGCCCTGGGACTGACCATAGCCCCGATGCTGCTGCATGCCGTACCATCCACTATCCCGTCCTGCGTAGCCATTCTGGTTCTGCTGGGTGTATCCGCCGGTATGTTCAGCCTGCCACTGCAGACATTCATCCAGTTCAGCACCAAGACCGAGCAGCGTGGCGAGGTGTTAGCCGCCGCTACATTTATCAACTGGATCGGCATACTGATCGCCTCGGCACTGACCGGACTATTCAGCGGACCAATGGGACTATCCGCCGCACAGGGGTTCAGCGTTATCGGTGCCCTGACGCTGGTCATCACACTGCTTTCCTTCTGGCTCCTGCCGGATTTCCTGCTCCGCTTCATCGCCCTGGTAACCATGCGCGTCTTCTACCGCCTGAGAATCCACGGCATCGAGAACCTGCCCATTGACAGCGCCGCCCTGCTGATCCCGAACCATGTCACCTGGGTGGATGCCCTGCTGCTCTCGGCCACCAGCCAGCGGCGGATACGCTTCGTCATGGAGCGGAGCATCTACAACACACCCATTCTGAACCTGCTCTTCAGGCTGATGGGGGTTATCCCGGTCTCATCCGAGGATGGCAAAAAGGGGTTGATTGAATTCATCAAGCAGTCCCGCGCCGCCCTGGATGAGGGCTACATGGTCTGCATCTTTGCCGAGGGAGAACTGACCCGCAACGGCATGCTCAGGGAGTTCAAGGGGGGCTTCGAACGAATCGTCAAGGGAAGCGACTATCCGGTCATCCCGGTCTACATCGGCGGCGCCTGGGGAAGCATCCTCAGCTACGCCCACGGCCGGCTGCTCTCACGTCCGCCAGCATTCTCCCCCTACCCGGTCAGCGTCATCTTCGGCACGCCGATGCCATCAACCAGCAAGGCCCAGGATGTGCGCGATGCCGTCATGCAACTATCCTGCGACTGGTTCGACTCACGCAAGGGTGATCGCAGACCGCTGGCGGAACAGTTCATCGCCACTGCCAAACGCAACTGGAACCGCCCGGCCATTTCCGATACATCCGGCAAATCACTGACCTACGGCCACACACTGGCCGGTGCGCTGGCGCTGCGGGTGGCACTGGAAAAGGAAATTGAGCCGTGCGAACATATCGGCGTACTGCTGCCACCATCGGCGGGTGGCATACTGGTCAACCTGGCGCTGTCACTCTCCGCCGGCATACCGGTCAACCTGAACTACACCGCCAGCGAGGCATCGATCCGCTCGTCAATCCGGCAGTGCGGGATCAGGAATATCATCACCTCCCGGGCCTTTCTGGAAAAATTTCCCCAGTTCAGCCAACTGGACGGGATCATCATCCTCGAAGATATCGCCGCCACCATCAGCAAGGCCCAAAAGACGGCCGCCCTGGTCAGGGGACGCCTCCTGCCGACACCCATGCTCTGCAGCCGTGAAAAGTTCAACGCCGACAAGGTGGCCACGATCATCTTTTCATCGGGCAGCACCGGCGAACCCAAGGGGATCATGCTCTCCCACCACAACATCATGTCCAACATCGAGGCGCTGCGCATGGTCTTCAGGGTCGACCTGAACGACAACATCTGCTCGGCCCTGCCGCTCTTCCACTCCCTGGGATTCACGGCAACACTCTGGTTCCCGCTGGTGAGCGGTTTCTCGGCCGTATACCACCCCAACCCCATGGATGGCGAGAAGATCGCCCAGGTTGTCCATGAGCATAAATCCACCATCCTGCTGGCAACACCGACCTTCCTGATGGCCTATCTGCGGCGCGCCAAGAAGGAAGATTTCGCCTCACTGAGGCTGGTCGTCACCGGCGCCGAAAAACTGCGCGAGCAGCTGGCCGACAGCTTCCAGAAAAAATTCGGGGTCCGGCCAATGGAAGGATATGGCGCAACCGAACTCTCACCGGTCATCACCCTCTCCCTTCCCGATGTGGAGGTGGGCGGAATCCGTCAGCATGGATCAAAGAGTGGCAGCGTCGGGCACCCGATTCCCGGGGTGGCAATCCGGATTGTTGATCCTGAAAGCGGAGAAAGGTTGAAGGCCGGCGAGGCCGGGCTGATCCTTGTCCGCGGACCAAATGTCATGCTCGGCTACCTGGGAGACGCTGAAAAGACCCGCCAGGTCATTCGCAACGGCTGGTATGTCACCGGTGACATGGGGATCATGGATGAAGACGGCTTTATCCGCATCACGGACCGTATCTCCCGCTTCAGCAAGATCGGCGGCGAAATGGTTCCCCATGGGGTGGTTGAGGACGAGCTGCACAAGGGGATCGGCCAGAACCAGGTTCTTGCCGTAACCTCGCTGCCGGATGAAAAGAAGGGTGAGCGATTGGTGGTGGTCTACACCCGAGAGGCAACCGACCTCGAGGCGCTCCGCAAGGCAGCGGCAGAGAGCACGCTCCCCAACCTCTGGAAACCGGGGCGCGACAGCTACATAGCCGTGGATGGACTGCCAATCCTCGGCACGGGCAAACTGGATCTGAAGGGACTGAAGGATATTGCCATGGCAACAGTCAGTCAAACGGCAGAACAGGCAGCAGCAGGCAATTAACGCCGGTTTCAAATCAAAACGGAAACCAGGGCTGCAAGGCGAAGGTAGCATTTTGATTTGAAAGTGATATAACGCAGCAGCGACAAAGAGGAAACAGCAATGACCATCAAAATAACAACCGCTATCCTGACAATACTGTTATGCGGTTCCCTGCTCTGCAGCTGCGCCATCATGAACAAGGAGAACCGGGTCCTGCTCAACGCACTCGACAGCGCAACGAGCGACAGCTTCGTCACCAGCAGCACCAGCGCAAAGGTCGCCTCCTCTGTTTTCATGGCGCCAGCCGCCATTGGCGCCGGGGCAATTGATATGACCATCATCACCCCGGCGCGGGCAGTGGAACCGGCCTGCAAAAACACCTACGAAGTTTTGTGGGAAGAACAGAACGGCTCTGACATCCGCAAGGCAATGCTCTTTCTGCCTAAAAGCGTGGCAACACCGATCTATTTCATCGGCAGCTGGTCAATCCATTCACTCTTCACCACAAAGTTCTGATGGAAAGGAAACGTATTCAAATGCGGCACCTGATCTACATCTGCCTGATTTCCAGCATGCTGCTGACGAGCGGCTGCGCGATATTCAACCGCAACAACACCCCGGCACTAAACTTTGTGGAACGGCATCTGGTACCGGACGAAAACCCGGGACGGGCAGCATCATACGCCCTGTTGATTCCGGTCGGCACGGTTGCCGCAACCATTGACATGTTCATACTCCACCCCGCGTCGGTTATCGGCGATTCCTGGGAGGATACCAGCGACATCCTCTGGAGAGATGGGGACTGGAACCGACACTATGCCACCAACACCGCCTCGCTGGTACCGCGCACGGTGCTTACGCCACTGATCTTCACCGGCGACCTGTTTGCCAGGAGTACCTTTGATATCTCCAGAAACCATCACCACCGGCCAGTCAATATCAATCCTGAGCAACGCCTGAAGGCGGAACGGGAAAAAGCGGCGGAACAGACAAAACTGCTCCAGGCCAGACAGGCGCTTGAGAATGGCAAAAATGAGGAGGCGATCCGCCTCAGCAATGAGCTGCTCAAGAAAAACAGCAATCTGCACGGGGCAACCATCATACTGGCAACGGCGCTGCTCAACAGCGGGGATCTGGCCAGCCTGGAGGCAATCTCACCACACAAGAGGATTTTCGAAGACGGGATTTTTTTACAACGTTTTACAGAGCAGCTATCCAAAAGTGAGGGCGCGAATAAGGTTGTTTTCCTGAACATCATAGAAAAAAATTATTTCAGATTTTATTCCGCGACAAAAAACAAACAACGTGATAAAACTCCCCAACCTCAGCCGCCAGACCCTCTACAGGAAGCCCTGAAAAGGCTGTCAGAGGACGAGGATCGGGCCATCAGACTCAAGACGCTGCAGGTACTGGCTGGCCATAAACACGATCTGCCAGGGGCCATGGAGATAATCATCGCCATTTCAAGGAGATAATCATCGCCATTTCAAGGGGGAGTGACCCGGTCATGGCACAACTGGCGATCCGTCTGATACCCAAACCGTAATATACAGGCATTTATTTACAAAACCCGCAGATCAAACAACGGATTTTAGATTAAGGAGAACATCTGTGAAAAAATCATTTGGCGTATGTCTTGGAGCAAGCTCTGTCAGCATCGCAGAGCGTAGTAACAATGGCGTGATCTACTCAAGAATCCAGCACGACGGCAAGGTTGCAGCGGTACTTCATGATTTCATGGCAGAGAATATGCCAGCAACGGTCGGCATCACCGGTCGCAAATTCAGGGATCTGCTGACAGTCAACACCCTTTCTGAACCAGAGGCAATCGAACGGGCCTATAACCAGATCAAAGATAAATTACCGGGGATCGACTGCATTGTCTCCGCCGGCGGCGAGACATTCCTGGCCTACGTGCTCGATAAGAAGGGACGCATCATCACCGTACACACCGGCAACAAATGCGCATCTGGCACGGGCGAGTTCTTCATGCAGCAGCTGCAGCGCATGGAGCTGACCCTGGAGCAGATCCCGGAACTGGTAAATGACGCAACTCCATACCCGATGGCGGGACGCTGCTCGGTTTTCTGCAAGAGCGATTGTACCCATGCCCTGAACAAGGGTTCCGGCAAGGGGGCGGTGGCCGCCGGTCTTTGCAAGATGATGGCCGGCAAGGTCATTGAATTGCTCAAGATGGCCAAGGCAAAGCGCGTGGCGATCATCGGCGGTGTCAGCAACAACCAGCAGGTCATTAATTATATCCGCGAGGCCTATCCAGAGACATTCGTACCGGAAGGCGCCGACTGCTTCGAGGCCACCGGCGCTCTACTCTGGGCCGAAGAGCACAAGATGGAAATGGAAGATTCCAAGGGACTGATCAAGGATATCTTCTGTTCCTTCCAGGCACTGCCTGACCTGGAAAGCGGCCTGAAAAATGTCTCCTTCAAAACCAACCCGCGGGGAGAGATTACCGCTGGCGAATACCTGCTGGGGCTGGATGTGGGCAGTACCACCACCAAGGCCGTTCTCCTCAAACGGGATAGTCTGGCCATCACGGCCAGCTCATACCTGCGGACAAACGGTGACCCGATCAGGGCCAGCCAGGAGTGCTACCGCGAGATCCTCCAACAGATCCCGGACGGGATCAAACCACAGATCACCGGTCTGGGGGTGACCGGCAGCGGACGCCAGATCGCCGGACTGCACGCACTGACCGATGGTGTCGTCAACGAGATCGTTGCCCATGCAGCAGCAGCGGTCCATTTCGATCCCGAGGTCGAAACGATCTTCGAAATCGGCGGCCAGGATGCAAAATACACCTCCATCACCAACCGTGTCGCCAGCGACTATGCCATGAACGAGGCCTGTTCGGCCGGCACCGGTTCCTTTCTGGAGGAGGCCTGCAGCGAATCGCTGGGGATTACGACCCTGGATATCGCCGATATCGCCTTCACGGCCAAGAGCCCGCTCAACTTCAACGACCAGTGCGCCGCCTTCATCAGCAGCGACATCAAGACCGCCGTCCAGGAACAGGCCGTTCGTCCTGACGTCGTCGCCGGACTGGTCTATTCGGTCTGCCAGAACTACCTCAACCGCGTCAAGGGGAACCGCCCGGTCGGCAAGAAGATCTTCATGCAGGGGGGGGTCTGCTATAACGCCGCCGTGCCGGTTGCCATGGCAAACCTCTGCGGACAGCAGATCATCGTACCGCCTGAACCAGGGCTGATGGGCGCCTTCGGGGCTGCACTGGAGATCCACCGCAAACTGGAGCAGGGACTTCTTGAGAGCAGCAGCTTTGATCTTGGTGAACTGATCGAGCGGGGGGTGGAATACCGCGAGCCATTCACCTGCGCCGGCGGCAAGGATGGCTGCGACCGCAAATGCACTATCGCCAGAATTGTCGTCAACGGCAAGGTCTACCCCTTCGGCGGCGCCTGCGACATGTACTACAGCCAGCGCCGAAGCGGGGCGGCAACCGAGGTAGGCATTGACTTGGTCAAGCTGCGCGAGGAGATGGTTTACAAAACCTATGCACCCCGTGAGGTGCCCAACCCGGTCATGACGATCGGCATCCCGGCCTCGCTGTTCAGCAACTCGTTCTACCCGCTCTACGCCAATTTCTTTGCCAACCTGGGGATCAAAACGATTGTCGGAGATGTCATCGACCAGGATGGCGTTGAGGCAGCCGGCGCACCATTCTGCTACCCGATGATCGCCAGCCATGGACTGGTCAAGGGATTGCTGGACAAGGGGGCTGATTACATCTTCATCCCCCATGTAAAGAGTTCAGCACTGGAAAAGGACGAGGATGCCACCAGCTGCACCTGCCCATTTGTGCAGGCGGAGCCATACTGCATCACAGCCGCCTTCCACGAGCAGCTCTCACCCCGTCTGCTGACAGCGGTACTCGCCTTTGACAACCCGCGGGAACTGGGGCGCACCTTCACCAAGATCGGCAAGCAGCTCGGCTTTACCCGCCGCAAGAGCGCCGATGCATTTGATGCTGCCTGGATTGTGCTGCAGACCATGTACCGCGACATGAAGGAACAGGGGCTGCGCTTCCTCAAGTCGCTCAGCAAGGACGACACCGCCATGATTCTCTTTGGCCGTCCCTACAATGCCTTCAGCAGGCTGGGCAACATGGGCATCCCACACAAGTTCACCAGTCGCGGCTACAAGATCATCCCCTACGATTTCCTGCCGTTGTCATCCCTTTCGGATGACGGGCTGGAGCAGATGTACTGGACATCAGGACAGGGGATCCTCAAGGCTGCCCGCTTCATCGCCGACACGCCGAACCTTTTCGGCGTCTACATCACCAACTTCAGCTGCGGCCCGGACTCCTTCATTACCGGGTACTTCCGCAATATCATGGGGCAGCGCCCTTCCCTGACGCTGGAGCTGGATGCACACACCGCCGACGCCGGGGTCGATACCCGCATCGAGGCATTCCTGGACGTAATTCGTGGCTACCGCGAGCTGAATATGGCCACAGACAGCCGGGATGATTTCAAGACCGCCCAGGTAACCATCAAAAATGGGGCGGCCTGCGTAAAGACCGGCGACGGCAGGGAATACGGTCTCACCGATCCCAGGGTGCGTCTGTTGGTTCCATCCATGGGCGATTCCTCCTCACGCTCTCTGGTGGCAACCCTGCGCTATCTGGGGATCAAGGCCGAGGTGGTTGATCCTCCCGGACGCGAAGAACTCAACATCTGCAAGGGTGAGGCGACCTGCAAGGAATGCCTGCCGCTCCTGCTGACCAGCGGCTCGCTGATGAAATACCTGCGAGACGAATATGAAAAGGACCAGATCCTGGTCTACTTCATGCCGAGCACGGACGGCCCCTGCCGTTTCGGCCAGTACAACGTCTTTCTGGACAACTACCTCCGCAAGAACCGGCTGGGGAATGTGGCGCTGCTGACACTATCCAGCGAAAACGGCTACGCCGGGCTATCCAGTGATTTTGTCCGCCGCGCCTGGCTGGGCATTACCATCGGCGATGGTCTTGATGATGTCTACGCCGGCGTACTGGCTCTGGCCAAGGATGTTCCAAAGGCGCTGGCCGCCTTTGAGAGGGCCAAGAAGACCATCCTCGAGAGCCTGGCCAGCGACAAGCGCGACCGGCTGATGGAGGTCATCAAACGGGAGATGATCATGCTCTCCCGCTTTGAACGAAGACAGGAGCTGGCCGATGCCGTGCGGATCAACCTGACCGGCGAGGTTTATGTGCGCCGTGATGACTTCTCAAGACAGAAACTGGTGGAACAGTTGGCTGAAAAGGATGTTCTGGTCAGAACCACACCGCTCAGCGAATGGATCTACTACAGTGAATACTGCGTCCGCAAGGATCTTTCCAGCCGGGCGACACTGGGGGCCAAATTCCTCTCCGCCCTGAAAACACTCTTCATGCGCAAGTACGAGGCCGACACCCAGAAATGCCTGGCTCTGTCCGGTTTCTACGAGCCATGCCAGCCGGATGTGGACTATCTGATGAAAAAGGGGGCCAAGCTGATCAGCCCGCAACTGACCGGCGAGGCGATCCTGACTATCAGTTCGACCCTTGCCGAGGTCGGCGACGAAACCCACGGCGTGATCAGCATCGGCCCATTCGGCTGCATGCCATGCCGCATCGCCGAGTCGATCATCAGCACCCGACTGGTGGATGAGAAGGCCTCCTTCTCCCATCACAACGCCCAGTTCTGGAAGACGAACAACACCGAACTGCCACTTCCGTTCCTGGCGGTGGAGAGCGACGGCAGCCCATTCCCGCAGGTTATTCAGGCACGGATTGAAAGCCTGGTGCTTTCGGCAAGACGACTCAAGGAAGAGCTGAGACAGAATTAAGTATTTGAAAAAACAAGGATCTAACCCATGCAACAGACGAATAAAGTAATATCAACCATATCCACAATCCTGCTGGTGCTGATCCTGACGGTCGGCACCGCCCTCGCAGTACAGATCAACGAGGGTGATCTCGTCTTCCAGGCCTTCGACACCTCACAGGGGCGGGCCATAAAAAAGGCAACCGTTTCAAATTACAGTCATGTGGGTATTGTCATCTACCGCAACAGTTCACCGTATGTTTTCGAGGCCAGCGGCAAGGTCCGCTACACACCGCTGGACGAATGGACCGCCAAAGGGGAAGACGGGCATTATGCCGTAAAGCGTCTGAAAGATGCACAGCATTTACTGACCGGTGATGCACTGAAAAAGCTGAGACGCATTGCCGATGAATACAACGACAAACCGTATGATCATTACTTTGAATGGTCCGACAAACGGATCTACTGTTCGGAACTGGTCTGGAAGATTTACAAACGCTCGCTGGGCATTGAGATTGGTAAGGTTCAACGGCTGCGTGACATGGATCTTTCATCTCCGCTAGTAAAGAGTGAATTAAAAAAGAGATACGGCAAACGAATACCGTACAACGAGAAGGTCATCTCACCGGAGGCGGTTTTCAAATCCGAGCAACTTGTGAGCGTTGAACAATAACCCTTTCTGGTTATACCGCCAGATTTTTTAAACCGGGCGGGATGTCATTATTTGAACATCCCGCCCTTTACTTTCAACTCGCTGCAAAATTTGTATAAATCCAACCTGATTGCGTCAATCTTCCGCTAGTTTCAAAAAATGTCATTCCCGAAACGGGTCTGATCGGGAATCCAGACTTTAACTGCCTGAAATCATGGATCCCCGATAGAGACATTCGGGGATGACATTCTGAATAGCGCTAATCAGGAATCCAAAAACAGGAGGATATTATGAAACGGCACATCATACCATTTACAGTTGTTCTGCTGCTGTTTATCACTCTGGGGGCCCTGGCTGCAATCAACAGCGCTACCCCGGCAACAGCAACCATCACCCCGCTGATCCACAAGCAGGGGGACGAGGGTTTCTTCCTGATCCAGCTCCCCCAGACAGCGGAATCGGCAAAGAACCGCCAGCCATTTGCCGTTCAGATCAACTCCGGCGACATCTATCTGGTAACGGCCGAGGGGAAGGAACTGGACACGGATGGCAATAAAACGGCCAAAAAGTCAGGAGAGAATAGTGTACCACCAATAGCGATCAGCGGCCGTTTCGGCCAGTCCGGCCCGGCTTCACTGACGCTGCTGAGGCGGACCAGCGAGGGAAGCTACAGCCACTACGCCAAGGTCGCCTTTGAGCTTCCCAAGGCAGATACAACGGCCAAGCCAGTTGTCCGTGAATGGGCACTGCAGCAGCAGCTCGCCCTGCTAAAATCCGACCCGCAGGGAGCAGACTCCTTCATTTACTACTGGAACATCATTGCCGCACCACGCTACGGCATTTCCCAGCGGCTACCAGGTGAATCAAGACGTTCCAGACGCGAGACCCCCGATCTCTATTCCGTCTTCAGCGGCGCTGCCGCCATCCAGGAATCACTCCAGCTGGAACAGCTCGATGACGGCCGCCAGAGAAGCAGAACAGATGATAAAGGCAAGCAGGTACAGCCTCCCAAAATGGTGCCGATTACCTCGCTAAGCGGCCCAACGGTGCAATCCCATCCGTTCAAGGAGATGCTCAAGGGTAAAACACCAGCGTTACCGGAACTTTCAACCCTGATTCCAGAAGACCAGTACGCTGTTTTTTTCAATGACATCAACCGCCAGATCGAACTGGCCGACCTGATGGACGAATGGGGCGGCAACCTGCTGCATCAGATCAGTACCAGTGCACAGAACTTTAACGTGCGCAAAAAACTGAGCCAGCAGCTATGCCTGGAAAACAGCCAGATGACACGCTGGTTTGGCGACAGGGTCATCGGCAAGATGGCCTTTACCGGGCAGGATCCGTATTTCAAGGAAGGAACCGACTTTACCGTCCTCTTCTCACTGAGGGATATGAAACGCTTTAAAAAACAGATTGAAAAACGTTATCAAGAAGGGGTTGAACGTGGGGCCAAGCGCTCCAGCTTCAGTATTGACGGCATCAGCGGCATCTCCGTGGTCACACCCGACAGGCGGATCTCCTCATATATGCTGATCATCGGCGAGACCGGAATCGTCTCCAACAGCAAAGAGGCGCTGGCCAGAATCATCAGCACCAGCAGGAACAGACTGAAATCGCTGGCCAGCGCCGATGATTTCCGCTACATGCGCACCATCTTCCAGCAGGATTCGGCCGAGGAGGATGTTTTCATCTATCTCTCCGACGCCAACATCCGCAAGATTGTCAGCGCCAAGAGCAAGATCGGCGAGGCAAGACGGCTCCGCTGCGCAGCAAACATGGGACTGATCGCCAATGCGCGTCTCTGGTTCAAGGCTGAAAACCGGCGTGAGGCGACCATGGCGGAACTGATCAAGGGGGGCTATCTTGGAAAGCATGTTCCGGTCTGCCCTGACCATGGTGCCTATCAGATTAACAAATCAGGCGAGCCGCACTGTTCGCTGCATAACCACCGCGGCAACCTGACCCCGCTGGTTGAAAACAGCATGACCCATGTCACGCCGGAAGAGGCCAGTGAGTACCGTGAATTCGTCTCCGGCTACAACCGCTACTGGAGCAAATTTTTCGATCCAATCGGCATCCGCGTCAAACTTGGCCAGAATATCAAGATTGAAACCTGCATCCTGCCGCTGATTGAAAACTCATGGTATGACGGTTTTGCCAATTTCTCCGGCAAACGGGCCGCCACTGTAACGGAAAGCCTTGTCCTGCCCCGCACGGTCATGTCATTCAGGGCCCACATGTCCAAGGAGTGGTTCAATGACACAACCCGCCTGGAGCGCTTCAACGAACTGGGCAACCTTTCACTGAAATGGCTTGGAGATGAAATTGCCATCAACCTCTGCGATGGGCAGGTATTCTTCAGCGTAAGCGGACAGGCGATGGGTATGATGGGCCAGGAGGTCGGTCGCTCATCCTCGATTGAACCGCTGATCTTCGGCTACTTGGGATCGGCCATGAACCTGCCGACATACCTGACGGTCAAGGTCACCGACCCGCTGACAGCAGAACGTGAAATCCCCTTGTTGTTCCAATCACTTGCACCGCGCCATTCACACTCCGATGAATTCAGCGTCGAGACCTACACCCTGGAGAATCATAACGGCAAACCAATTCACGTTGCCAACTTCAACATCTGGCTTCTCAAGCTGCGGCTCTATTCGGCAATCATCGATGACCGGCTGGTAATCGCCTCCAGACGGGATATCATCACCGACCTGATGGACAGCGTAGCAGGGGGCAAACAGCACAAACCAGCCATAAACAATGGTAACATGGAGATGAGCATCTACCGCTCGGCCTTCAAGCAGCTGGCAGAAACCGTCGACCTGGGCTACCAGGAGGATAATCGGCACGCCTGCCATAAAAACCTGCCACTGGCGACGCTAATGCTACGGAACTTCGGAATCAAGACGGATGATTTCCCGGCAGCGGCAGAACAGCTGCGCGGTTTCACCCCCTACTGCCCGTCCGGCGGGCACTACATCGCTGACCCGATTTCAAAAACGGTAACATGCTCCCTGCATGGCAGCCACTACAAATCGCGGCAGCCGATTGAGGAGGCTGAAAGCTCCGCCACCATGCGCTTTGTAAATTCGCTGGAAAAGATCAATGCCCGGATGAGGTTTACAGAAGAGGGTTTGATGACAACCGTGGAGATTAAGCGGAAGAGCAAATAGGCTTTTTATTTTAGGCGTTGTTAAATGCAAAAATGGCCGGTTATCATTTGGTAACCGGCCATTTGTATTCAGGAACAACTCATTTATTCAAGATCACCCGTCCCAAAGGACTCTCGCTCTTCATCGGAGAACATCCGGTCCACATCCATGACAACCAGCAGACGCTCAGCGTGATTAATCACACCGGTGATGAACTCCTGGCCAATACCGCTGGAGAGCACCATGGCAGGTGGCGGCTGGATCTCACTACTGTGAATCCGGATCACCTCTGAAACCGCATCCACGATGAAACCGGTCAATGACCCGGATACATCCATGATAATAATCCTGGTATGGCTGCTGGACTCATTTTCCATGAGGTTGAAACGCTTCCGCATGGAGATGATCGGGATCACCTTGCCGCGCAGGTTGATGATGCCCTCAACATAATGCGGCGTGTTGGGCATTTTGGTAATCGTTGGCATGCGGATAATCTCCCGCACCCTGAGAACCTCCACCCCATACTCCTCGCCGGACAGCATGAAACTGACCAGCTGGATCAGTTCATCATGCTGAACAGATTCACTTTTCTTCACAAGCGCATTGGTGCTCATGACATTCTCCTTTAAGTCCTGAAAATTTCCGCTTCTCTATTTATACCCTTCAAATCCGAGTTGTAAAGCATGGCCCGCACTTTTTCAATAATTCACAATCATTCCCTTGACACAATATTCAAAAAACAATATATATAAAACATGGCATATCACCGGAGGGACAATGAAAACCAAACCAAAACAAAATCTGTCAAGCAACCTGCAGCCAGCCTACAAATGGGCAATGGCACTCATCATGATCAGCGTACTGGCCCTCGGCTACAACTTTCCGCTGCTTGGCTTTGCCGTACCAATCGTCATGCTGACCGGAATCAGCATCAGCTTCTCTCGCGGCCGCTATTCTTGCGGGAACATCTGTCCGCGGGGCAGCTTTTATGACACATTTTTCAGCTATCTGGGAGGAAGACGTGAAATTCCGGGACTGTTCCGCTCACGGCACTTTCGCTGGACGATTTTGATTCTTCTGATGAGCTTCATGACCTGGCGGATATCACAAAACCCCTCTGACTGGCGTCACTGGGGCACAGTCTTCTGGAGCATGTGCGCAATCACAACAGCGGTTGGAGTACCTCTGGGGATGATCTACAGTGCACGGAGCTGGTGTTCCTTCTGTCCGGTCGGCACAATTTCCGCAGCGATCGGCGGCCAGATATATCCGTTGCAGATTGCCACTGGTTGCCGCCAATGCGGGTTATGCGAAAAGGCCTGCCCAATGGGGCTGACTATCGCCGAACATCGCCAAAACGGCTGTATGGCGAATCAGGATTGCCTGAAATGTTCACTCTGCATCAGCAGTTGTCCAACGGGACAGCTGGGTTGGCAGAGCAACAAACCGTAACCGTGTCACCAGGCATGACTAATCCACAAAGCAGACTTTAACAGAAGCCAGAGCCTCTTGCGAAAAACTGAAAAAAATTAAAACCAGCCCCCCCTGCTGCGCTACGCGTGCTTCCCCCATATAAAATATGGGGTGATTATGGGGGGTCATTCTCTGACTGTGTCTACCATTGTGAACTTTTGCAAGAGGCGCGCCTGATAATATGATTTGACAACTGACCAGCAGCAATATTATTGTAAAACCGTTAAAGGGGAGTAGCTACCGGCGAGAAAGCCGGCTCCACGTCCGTCAATACGGCTAAATGCCCGGGCTGGAAACAATACCTGTCAAGCAAGACCTTTATCCAACGCACCAGATGCCACGGATAGAGGTCTTTTTTTTAAACTTAACCCGAATCAGAACAAGGAGCTCAAATATGGAATGGCTGACAGACCCACAAGTATGGATAGCGCTGATCACACTAACGGCCCTGGAGATCGTCCTCGGCATCGACAACATCATCTTCATCTCCATCCAGGCCGGCAAACTGCCGGCAGAGCTGCAGGAGAAGGCACGCTTGATCGGCCTTGGTCTGGCAATGTTCATTCGAGTGGCGCTGCTCTGCTCACTGACCTGGCTGATGGGACTAAAAGCGACTCTCTTCACGGTGGTGGGTACACCGATAAACGGTCGCGACCTGATTCTGATCGTCGGCGGATTATTCCTGATCTGGAAGAGTACCAAGGAGATTCACGAAAAGCTTGAGGGGGATGAGGAGATCTCTGCCAAGAGCGTCAGCAACAGCTTTGGCGCCGTAATTGTTCAAATACTCTTGCTGGACATCGTTTTTTCACTCGATTCGATCATCACGGCCATCGGTATGGCAAACCACCTGGGGGTCATGATTGCCGCCGTTATTATCGCCGTCGCTTTCATGATGTTCTTTTCCGGAAAGATCAGCGCCTTTGTTGAAGAGCACCCAACAATCAAAATGCTGGCGCTGAGTTTCCTGATGCTGATTGGGGTGACGCTGATCGGAGACGGCCTGGGCATGCACATCCCCAAAGGTTACATCTACTTTGCCATGGCCTTCTCGGTCATCGTTGAGCTACTCAATCTGCGCATGGGGCGCAGCACGCCGGTAAAACTTCACGAACCGCACCTGGAGCATACGCAGCAGAATAAATAATCTAATTTGCACTATTCTCCCATTATTAAGAATGTCATCCCCGAATGCCTTTATCGGGGATCCATGATTTCAAACCGATAAAAACTGGATTCCTGATCAGAACCGCTTCGGGAATGACATTTATTGTAACGAGCGGAGGATTGATGCTAATCAGAACAAATAATCGCCATGTAATACGTGCCGATTGCGGTATAATTAAAACGTTGACAGTAAACCTGAACCAACCACTATCCCGGGCAACAGATGGCCAGCAACATGAACGGAATGCTCACCAAAACTTTGATGCAGATCAAGCGGATTGTGATCCTGATCATCGGCTGCAGCGTGATCCTGATCGGCATCGCCATGATCGTACTTCCCGGCCCCGCCATTGTCGTCATTCCGATCGGGATCGGCATTCTGGCCACGGAATTCGTCTGGGCCGGCAAGGTATTAAATATCATCAAGCAACGCCTGAAATACGTTAAAAAACAGCCTTGATTATTTCTCTGGCGGCAGATCAAAGCTGCTCATCCAACTGATATCGCCATCCCTGCCGTTCATGCCCACATAACGGTATACAAACCTGAGCAGATCACCAGGCTCAGGCCTTGCCTTCAGCTCCAGCATAAACGGCGCGTAATCATCCATGGGAAGTTCAAGCGGCAGAAAAAAGAAACTTTCCACCGCCTTCTCCTTACCGCTGCGGTCAACCAGCATCACCAGCAATTCAAGGTTTGAAACCAGGAAATAACGGTTGTTACGGGCATACCCCTCCACTGTTATGCCGGTCGTTGAGATTGACTTTTTCATACCAAAGGTTATGTCAAACGCCTTATGGGTAATCGGATAATCAGCCACCCTGAGCTCGTCATAACGAGTCATGGCGCAGGCAGACAACATAAACATCAAGATAAGCAGTAATCCCGTAAAATTTCTTTTCATAACATCCCTCCAGATCGAACCACAAACAACCAGCGGTCAGCTCTCTTCACCCTTGAATTGAAATTGAGTCACAACAAGCCGTCTGAAGGCCTCAAACGCCTCTCCCAGATCGGCATAAAGCCCCGGAACCAGATCGGTTTTACCATCCCTGGCGGCATGCTCAAGCGCTTCGGCCGCCCCACGAAGAATCAGCGCTCCGATATTGGCGGCCGCCCCCTTGATGGCATGGGCCTGCAGCCGGACAACATCCAGCCCCCCCTGACTGACCGCCTGATCCAGGGCCGCAAGATGATCCATGATACTGCTGACCCCCACCTCCACCAGCCTGCCCAGAAATTCCTCATTACCGCCAATCCGTTCCAGAAAACCATCTCTGTCAAATATGACCGCCCTGTCTGAAACCGGTACAATTATAGGTTGTTCAACCGGACCGGTTGCCACGGCAACGGCGCCTGTCACCTTCAGCCAGCGATTGATAATCGTGCGGATCTGCTCCTGACTGAACGGCTTGCTGATATAATCGTCCATCCCCGACGCCATGCAGAGATCACGATCCCCCTGCATAGCATTCGCAGTCAAGGCAACAATCGGAACATGACTAATATCGCCTGCGGCAGCCTCACTTTCCCTGATCAGCCGGGTGGTAGCAAAACCATCCAGCTCAGGCATCTGCCAGTCCATAAAGATCAGGTCATACTTCTTGGCCGCGATCATATCAAGCGCAATACGTCCGTTCAAGGCAAGATCAACCTGACACCCCAGCCCATTCAACATGAATTTGACAACCTCCTGATTAACCAGATTATCCTCCACAACGAGAATATTGCTTGAAAGAGCAACCTGATCTTCATGTAATGAATCGGCTGTTGTACATTTCACATCCGTCATGGCATCAACGGCCATCAGCATGCTTTCGTAGAATCTCTCCCGGCTGACCGGTTTGCTGAGGCAGTTATCAAAACCGGCACGTTGGGCGGCCTCCAGATAACAGTACTGTCTGAATGAGGTCAGCAGTACAATCTGTGACCGGTTTATATCCGACTGGGCCTCGATCGTATGCGAAAATTCAATACCATCCATACCGGGCATATTGGCATCAACAACAATGATCTGGAACTGATCCGGACCGGTGGCATCCATGACCAGCTCACAGGCGGCAATGGTGCTTCCGGTAACCGTCACCTGCATACCAAAAGAGGCGGCACAAAGGGCCAGGATATCCTGGCTGGATGAATTGTCATCAACGATCAAAACCCTGAGACCATTCAACTGGGAGACATCAGGCAGACTGTCTTCCCCCCCGACCAGACGACGGCGCAATCGCACCGTAAACCAGAACAGCGATCCACGGCCAGGCTCGCTCTTGACACCAATCTCACCATCCATGAGCATTACAAGCTGCTTGACAATCGAAAGACCAAGTCCGGTCCCGCCGTAACGTCGTGTCGTTGAATCATCGGCCTGGGAAAAACTCTCGAAGATACGCTCAACAGCCTCCGTTGGGATACCGATACCGGTGTCAGAGATCTCGAAGCGGAGCTGGGTTTCAATTCCCAGTTCATCCTCCACCATTGCCCTGACAACAACCTCCCCTTCAGCGGTAAACTTGATCGCATTGGAGACAAGATTGATCATGATTTGCCGCAAACGGACCTGATCACCGTCATAATTGACCGGTAGCGCAGGGTCTATCCAGAACAACAGTTCCACATCCTTTTTCTGGGCCTCATCGGCCAGCATGCCCAGCGTATCATCAACCAGACGATGGAGATTGAAAGGGGCCGACTCCAGCTGCATCTTACCGGCCTCCACCTTTGAAAAATCAAGGACATTGTTAATGATCTCCATCAGGGATTTACCCGAATAGAGTATCGCTTCACAAAACTTGGCCTGTTGTTTGGAAAGCCGTGTTGTCATCAGCAAATTGGCCATGCCGAGGACACCATTCATCGGAGTGCGGATCTCATGGCTCATATTGGCCAGAAACAGTGACTTGACACGGCTGGCAGCCTCGGCATTCTCCTTGGCCTGAATCAGGGCGGCAACCGTCTCCTCCAGTTCACGATTTGCAGCAGAAAGCTGCACCGTCCGTGCGGCAACATCATCCTCCAGACTGTTTCGATAACGCTCCAGACGCTCATCACGCTCTTCGATCTGCTGCAGCATCTCATTAAACCCATCCATCAACGAGCCGAGTTCATCCTCACATTCCGGCCTGGCCCTGACAGAATAGTCACGCTCTGCGGAAACCGTTTTCATAACATGTGACAAATGGACAACCGGCTCGGAGATATATCGCTGCAGACGGACAGAGAGCAAATAGGCCAACGGAGAAACACCCAGAAATGAAAGCACAACCACCAGCATGAAACGAAGCATCCGATGGACATGTTCAATCCGGTCAGACTGTATAATAACTACCCCGACTTTTTGACCATCGACAACAATCGGCCTGATGCCAACCACATCACGGCTTAGACTCCAGACGGATGCGGAGTCAGCGGCAACCCGTTGAAGTTCATCGTAATCAACATGCCCCTGGGCATTGACCTTGAAAACCAGCCGCTCCCGCCCAACTCCCTTTGCAAAATAATTGGCCAGCAAGACCCCATCGGCCGTAACCAGCGAGGCGGCAGAAACATACGGCTTTGCCTTCAGACCAGCCAGGCTCTCCGTGGCTGCAACGCGATCACCAAAAACCACCGCTGCCGCCGCTGCATTGCCAAGCACATCGGCAAGCGAGTTCAGATCCTGTTGGGATCTTTCCTGTGAGAAATAGAGCTCATTGACTACAAATGCAGATGAAACGGCGGCAACTACGGCAAAACAGGCAACAAGAATGATCGTCATCAACTTGAGCCTGATCGACATGCTGCTAAAAATTCTATTCATTACACCCGTCCCTTGATAGCCGGATTGGACCAGAACAAACAGTTCAATTTGTGAACAGACAAAAAAAGCGGTTTAAGCTTGTTCATCTCAAAAAATATGCTAAATACTATCTACAGAGTATGCTGAATGATGAGACCAAACTGGGGAACAACATGAAATGTTTGATCGTTGATGACGAATGTACTGGTGTGGAACTTCTCAAATGTTATCTACACGAACATGCCAAAACTATTGATACTGCAAACAATGGAGTTGAGGCCGTATCACTTTTCGCCACCGCTCTGGAAAAGGGAGAACCATACAGACTGGTCTGCCTTGATATACTCATGCCGGTCATGAATGGACAGGAAGCACTGAAACAGATGCGTTCCCTTGAGCAGGAATTCAATCAGAAAGCCCCTGCTGTAATCATCATGACAACAGCCCTTAACTCTGTCCAGGAGATCCAGGAAGCGATACTGCAGGGGGATTGCAACAATTACCTGATCAAACCGATCTCCAAAATCGACCTGGTTAAAATACTGAAACGCTACAACCTGATCAGCTGAAGCGCCCGTATTAAACCCGCTGTCCCCTACTCTGCAGGCTGTTTACAACCTGCCATGCCAGTTGCAAGGTTCAATCCTCATCGTTATCAAACTTGACGCCGATTCCAGGCATTTTCATATTGTTACCCCACGGTTGCCACCAACGCACCGTGCCGGTAACAACCAGATCATTATCCACAAAACGCATCCAGACCCGGTGACCAACGGTCCATTCGTTCATACTGGACAAGAAACAACCGTCCACCGACACATTCATTGAAACAACCCGCTCGGTTACGGTAAACTGGCTATTTGGTGAGATGATATAGGCGATATGCCGTTTCCGGCGTTCATGCCTCCTGATCACCCGCGCCTCAAAGCTGCGGCACCCCTCCACAAAGCTTTCCATGGTAAGACCGCTTCCCAGCAGCATCAAACGATCTCCCCCCATCTTGAACTTGGCATTGGGAAAGAGCTGTATAATTTCATTAGTGGCCTGTTTATCTTCGGCGCTGGACTTTGCCGACGTAATCAGCTCCAGCAAAATTCCGTTCGCAGCCATCTCCTTGAGGGTAGCTGGCAGTAATCCCAGAGACTCCAGCAAAGTGACACGTACCCCGATTGCCTCCAATTCAGCGGCAACAGTCCTGCGCGTCTCTTCCTGCATAGCTACAACAACAATCATCATCAGTCGCACTCCATTGCACAGATTACAATATGTGTTTAACAATACAACCATAACAAATAAATTCAACACAAAATCATGCAAATCGTCCCGGCGGAGCGAGCAGCCATCCTGCCTGAAATCATTGTTTTTTTATTGCATGGGCGTTTGATCTATGCTTAACCTGAACAATTATAACGAAAGAAGTATGCATGATCAGATCAGATCAAAAACCAATGTTCTTTTTCCTTGCCATCCTGACGGCCGCATCCATGATCGGCCTGCAAGGGTACAGCATCCTTTTCAACAACTACGCCGTTGAAATTATCGGGCTTGACGGCAATGGTGTCGGGCTGATCCAGTCCATCCGCGAAATACCAGGTTTTCTGGCCTTTACAGCCATCCTGCTCTTGATGTTGATCAAGGAACACCGCCTGACCGCCTTCTCGATCATCCTGCTCGGGCTCGGCACAGCCATCACCGGTCTGCTACCAAGCTTTCCCGGACTGATCTTTACTACCCTGCTGATGAGTTTCGGCTTCCATTATTACGAGACAGCCAACCAGTCGCTGACATTGCAGTATTTTTCCACCGGCGTATCACCGCTGGTCTTTGGCAGGCTGCGCAGCCTGGCCGCTGCATCCAGCATAGCTTCGGGCCTGCTGATCTGGATCCTTGGCTATTTCATCAACTACCAGGGAATCTTTCTGGTGATCGGGGTACTGGTCATCATGGCGGGTGTCTGGGGACTTCTGCAGGATCCGACCAGTGCCAGCATCGCCCCCCAACGCCAAAAGATCATCCTCAGAAAGAAATACTGGCTGTTCTACATCCTGACCTTTCTCTCCGGTGCCAGACGCCAGATTTTCATGGTCTTTTCCATCTTCCTGCTGGTCAAGCTGTTTCACTTCTCTGTTCGCGAAATGACACTGCTCTTTATTGTCAACAACACGGTCGCCTGGATACTTAATCCGCTGATCGGCAAGGCAATCGTCAAATACGGCGAGCGCCGCATCTCATCCATCGAATACATCGGCGTCATTCTGATATTCATGGTTTATGCCTTCACAACATCCAGTACACTGGCCGCCTTTGCCTATATCGTCGACAATATCCTCTTTAATTTCTCCGTGGCAATCCGGACCTATTTCCAGAAAATTGCCGATCCAAAGGACATCTCATCATCCATGGCCGCCGGCTTCACCATCAACCACATTGCCGCTGTCTTCCTCCCTGCGCTGGGAGGATATTTCTGGATGATCAACTACCGGATTCCGTTTATCGCCGGGGCAAGCCTTGGCGTGGTTTCGCTGCTGGCCGCCCAGTTCATGCGGACGGCGGCAACAGGGGCAGAGACATCCGACAAGGCTCTCCCGGCCTATGCCGCGGCAAAGAGCGATAAAATTTAATCAACAAGCAGGAGATCAACAAATGACACAGAGCAGATTTGGCATCGAAATGGCAGTGCGCGACTATGAATGTGACATGCAGGGTGTTGTCAACAATGCGGTTTACCAAAACTATCTTGAGCATGCCCGCCATGAGTACCTGAAAAGCATCGGAATTGACTTTGCAGCCATGACAGCTGAAAAGATCAACCTCGTTGTGACCAGAATCGAGATCGACTACAAACTGTCGCTGGTCAGCGGCGACAGATTTATTGTTGAAATCGAGACGGAAAGAGTTTCACCGGTAAGATTTGCATTTCAGCAGAGCATCTACCGTCTTCCTGACCGCAAACTGGTGGTCAAGGCCAATGTCATTGGTACGGCGCTAAACGCCAAAGGACGCCCACAGTTCCCCAAAGAACTTGATGTACTCCTGCATGGCGTCACAAACCATGCCCCCAAATGACACACCCACAAAAGCACTGCTCTCCCTGAAGGATGTCACACTCAAAAGACCTGACCGGGATAGTCAGGTCAAGACCATCCTGCGCCAGGTCTCCTTCTCGGCCGCCAGTGGGGAGATTACAGCAATTGTCGGCCCATCCGGCAGCGGTAAAAGCTCGCTGATCAGACTAATCAACCGTCTGGATGATCCTGACTCCGGGACTATCCGCCTCAACGGCCGTGACATCCATGAATTTCCGGTACTCGAGCTGCGCAGCCGCATCGCCATGGTCACCCAAAAACCGTTCATGTTTGAGGGTACAGTCATGGAAAACCTTCAGAAACCATTCATCTACCGCAAAAAACAACCACCACTGGCAGAAAGCCAAACAGTACTTGACTGTCTCGCACTGACCTGCCTACCGGCGGAACTACTTGAGCGCAATAGCCGTTCGCTATCCATCGGCGAACAGCAACGGGTCAATCTGGCCCGGGCGCTGCTGACAGAACCGGAACTGCTCCTGCTGGACGAACCAACCAGCGCACTGGACCCTCCGACAACGGAACATCTGGCGGCGACATTCCGCAATATATGCCAATCTGGCAAGGCCAGCATCATCCTTGTCACCCACGACCTCCGTCTGGCCGCAAAAATCTCCGACCAGCTGATCTACCTTGAAAGGGGTGAGATCATTGAAGAGGGGCGAACCGCCGAGATTGCGAACGACCCGAAATCCTTGCAACTACAGCGGTTTCTCGGAAAGGATCAGAATTAGCAATGGATCACAACCAGATCGTCAACCTGCAGCTGCTTGACCTGGGGATGGCCTACACCCTGACCCTGCTGGTGATAGGGCTTTCCCGGCTGAGTAATCTTGGCCAGGAGCGCCGGATGCTCTGGTCATCACTGCGCATGGTTGTCCAGCTGTTTGCCGTCGGCGCACTGCTTCAGATCGTCTTTGCGGCAAAAAGTCCACTACCGGTAATCGTAATCCTGCTTGTCATGGGCGCCTTTTCGCTGCAGGTAATCGGTGGGCGGGCAGCAAGTCAGATCCCCGGTTTCTACCGTGTCATGGCTATCTCGCTAATGATCGGCTGCGGCGGGGTCATCCTGATCTTCTGCGGGGCGATTGTCGGCTACACACCATGGTACGATCCGCGCTACCTGATCCCGTTGGCCGGCATGATCATCGGTAACTCCATGAACGGTGCCAGCCTGGCCGCAGAGAGACTTTCATCCGAAATCAACGATCGGCGCGAAGAAATCGAAACGGCCATCTGCCTGGGCGCCAATGCCAGACAGGCAGCTGACAACTGCATCAGACAGGCCTTCATGGCAGCCATTCTGCCGACAATCAATACCATGGCTGCCATGGGTATCGTTTCGCTGCCAGGGATGATGACCGGACAGATCCTCTCCGGCACGGAGCCGATCATTGCCGTCAGATACCAGATTGCCATCATGTGCGCCATTACCGGTTCAGTTGGCATCACATCCTACATGGTCATTCTCCTCGGCTACCGTCACTTCTTTTCAAAGTCAGATCAGCTCATCCTGAACGAAAACAGGCCAATTTGACACCATCATTGTTGGCATCCGGCCTGACAAAAACAAATTTGTCATTATTTCTCTGAATTTGATTAGAACAATAGATAATTACTCCGTTTTTTGATAGAAAAGGCCATATTAATTTTTCTGCAATGATTCCACCCGGGCGGGAACAAACATGGACATCGATTTTACCATTATAGCGGCGCTTATCGTCACCCTTGCTCTCCTTGTCTTGCTATTCATCAAACTCAGAAAAACACCGGAACCTGTCAAAACCGTTTTTTCGTACGAACGGCACTCCCAGCTGCTAAGCAGTGAAGAAATTGCCTTATTCAACACACTGGAACAAGCGCTGACGGACAGCTACCGCGTCTTCTGCAAGGTTCGCCTCGGAGACTTCATCTCCCCCGCCAAGGGACTATCAATTGAAGAAACCATGGCTGCATATGAACAGATAAACCGGCATCAGCTCGACTACCTGATCTGCAAACATCCCGAAAATATTATTATCGGTGCTATACGGCTTAAAAAGGGGCCCGATTCAGCGACCACGCACGACCAGCTGGACAACCTGTTTGCCTCCGTCGGCATACCACTGCTCAGCCTGCCAGTCAGACCCAGGTACAGACTGCTTGAGGTCTGGTCCAAACTGGAAGAGACATTCCGCCTGTCAGACAAACCGGCAGAACCTAAAAAGCAACCCCAGACAGCAGCAGCCGTTGCACCTGAAACAGCCAAGACAGACCAGCCGCTTGAAACAGAGCCGTCCACTGCTCTGGCCACATCAGCAATCAACACCCCGGCGGCCAACGAAACAATCCATATTGAATCGCCAAAAGCAGACGAATCCGTACAGTTATGCCCAAAATGCAGCGCCGTCATGATCAAACGTCAGGTCGCCAAGGGGCCGCATATCGGCAAACATTTCCTGGTCTGCTCCAATTATCCAGACTGCAAACAGCTTCTGGCACTGAAAGATGAAATCCAGCAACCGGAATCACCAGCAAAATGCGAGCCCGTAGCAGCGGCAGAGCAGGAAACCATCACCGTGAATCCGCCATCTTTGACAACGGAACCGAAAACAGACACAGACGTTATTGAGGGACAAACGGAAACGTCTAACCTTGAAACGGAACAGGAAGCAGAACAGGCCGAACCTCCAACCGCTGAGCCATCCAGCAACGAGGACGCGCTAGAGAGCAACGAGGGGATTGAGGCGGCAGACGAATCCGGCATCAGAGAGGAACAGCCGGAACCTTCAACGATTGAGGCCGTCAATCCAGGGGACGACCACGGGGAAATCGGGCAGACAACTGCAGCTGACAATGATCAGACAGGGCCGGATTCTGAGTCGACCGTGGAAGAAGTGGAGATAGAAAATCCTGAAACGATCAGTGTTGTGGACGAATCTGACATCAAAGAGGAACCGCTAGAACCAGCAACGACCGAAACAGCCATTACTGACAGCAATCAAACTGAAATTATGACAACAGAAGAACCAGGCAACTGGGATCGTCAGCCAGAACCTGCAACGGATGAAACCTCCGTTAGCAGTGGCAAACTTCCACAATTCGAGGCGGTCGACGAGCATGATATCGAAGAGGAGCTGCCGGAACATTTGACTGCTGCCCAGCCAGCCGACGACAACCATCTTGCTGTGGTTGAGGCTGTAGATACAGATGACAGTGAGGCGGGACAGCCTGAAACTTTAACGGCTGAACCCTCCCTTGATAACGACAGCCAGTCTGAGATAGAGGCTGCAGCAGAGTCTGACAAGGTTGAAGAACATCAGGAATCGTCAACGACAGAAGAGACTGCTATTGACCATAATAACAATCATGATACCGAAGATATAAACCAGACGGTTGCCACTGTTGAGGAATCGACATCCGAACCAGAGAAGGAGATTGAGCCGCAAACGGTTGAATCGAAACCGGCAGAACCGGAAAAGCTCACTCAACCGGCTGCCCACGTTGCAGAGCATGAAACCATTGAATGCCCGAAATGCTCGGCCAACATGATCAAGATGCAGGTAAAAAAGGGTGCCCATGCCGGCAAATATTTCTGGGCATGTTCAAATCATCATGCCTGCCGTCACATGATGGCAATCAAGGAATAGCTAGAACACCCTGCATTCATACACTTCCTGAGCGGGCAGATCTTTTCAGATACCTGTCCGCTCAAGATGGCCCCCGATAGTGAAGACATCTCCGCCCGCCCCCGCAAACAACGGCATATTAACAACCTAAATATATTTTGACGCTACAGTTATATCCACTTTTTTGACATCAAGCACACCTGCGATAGACTGTTAATAAATACAAATACAGTTCAGAGGTGAGCCATGTCCTTTTCATTTAACCGAATGAAAATACGAAACAAGCTACTGCTGATTACAGCCGTTGCATTTCTGGGTGTCGCACTACTGAGCGCCCTGTCCCTGATTTCAATCAAAAACAGACTGATGGATGAAAAACGCCTGAAAACGCAGCATATCGTCGAGACCGTCTATGGCATGATCGATCATCAGTACAAGCTGGCCCAGAGCGGAAAAATCTCTGCTGATGAAGCAAAACTGGCAGTCATTGATACCGTCAAGGCATTGCGCTATGACAATGACAAGGAATATCTCTGGATCAACGACATGCGGCCGACAATGGTCGTCCATCCGATTCGACCTGAACTGGATGGCACCGACCTGGGTAGTACAAAAGATCCAAACGGAAAGAGACTATTCGTGGAGTTTGCCGAGAAGGTCCGCAAAGACAAGGCAGGTTTTGTCGACTACATGTGGGCCAAGCCCGGTTTTCAGGCGCCGGTGCCTAAAATCTCTTATGTAAAAGGGTTTGAGCCGTGGGGATGGGTAATTGGCTCCGGCATATATATTGATGACGTAAATGCAGCATTCTGGCAGAGTGCCAGGATTTTTGCCGGAATTGCCTTTACCGTTACCGCCCTGATTATATTGATCTCTGTTTTTGTTACCAAGAGCATCCTGGGACAACTGGGGGCTGAACCATATCAGGTTACGAATATCACGCAAAAGGTGGCCGATGGCGACCTGAGCATAGATATCGAAGGGAAGATAAAACAGGGAAGCCTGCTGGCGGCTGAGAAAGAGATGATTGATCGTCTCAGAATCATCGTCAATGACATAAAGGTTGCCGCCGAAAGCCTGGCATCGGGAAGCGAGCAACTCAGCGCCAGTTCGGAAGAAATTTCCAGGGGAATGACCGAGCAGTCCGAACGTGCCTCCCAGATCGCCAGTTCAACGGAAGAGATGTCGCAGACCGTACTGGATATCGCCAGGAACGCCTCCAACATGGCATCCTCGGCAACAACAACATCAAAACTGGCCCATAACGGAGAAGAAATTGTCAAAAAATCGATCAGCGAGGTCAGCACTATCGACGGCAAGGTCACAGATGCAGCTAACATAATGAAAACACTGGGAGAACGATCCAGCCAGATCGGAGAGATCATCAATGTAATCGATGATATTGCGGACCAGACCAACCTGCTGGCCCTGAACGCTGCCATTGAGGCGGCAAGGGCCGGCGATCAGGGGCGCGGCTTTGCAGTGGTTGCCGGTGAGGTAAAAAAGCTGGCTGAAAGAACCGCCAAGGCAACATCTGAAATTGCAGATATGATTAAAAATATTCAAAGAGATGTGGATGTTGCGATCGACTCAATGGGCGGCGTCAAGAATCAGGTGGAGGCCGAAGTTGGTTTCTCAACCCAGGCGGGTGAATCGCTGCACACCATCGTAGACAGCGTGGCAGAGCTACATTCAATGGTACAACAGATCGCAACCGCAACGGAGGAGATGTCTTCAGTTTCCGAGAACATCAGCAGTGATATCCAGTCCATCGCCCAGTCATCAAAAGAGACCACAATCGGATCCGATCATATTGCATCGGCATCACAGGAGCTGGCAAATCTGGCAGGCAAGCTGAAAGACGTAACCGGCAAGTTCAAGATTTGAACAGGATAACCACACTAAATATCATCCGATAAAAAGGACGCCCGTCAACAAACCCGCGGGCTTTCCTAATTTATACAAAAATAAAAATAACTATGGGTTTTTGGGTATCTCCCCCCGGGGGAGGT
>CAXYUZ010000026.1:0-41499 GCA_964292275.1 uncultured Desulfuromonadaceae bacterium | reverse complement strand
ACCGCCGCGTACCTGGCAGCGACTCCTTCGCAAAGTACGCCATGGCCTTTTTTAAGATTTCAGCCTCAAGCCGGGATTCAGCCAACTCTTTACGAAGTCGAGATACTTCAGCTTCAAGATCTGTCATCGGCTTTCTTGGGGTAACTGTTGAAACAGGGAGTTTATCCCGATAAAGCCAGTTTTTTAATGTCTGTGAAGGAATGTTAAGGCGTGAACCTGGGGGGGGATGAGGGACACTTCCCGGTTTTTGTCTTCGGCCGGATTTTCCCTCAACTTAACACCAAACCAATCCTGTTTTAAGCCGCAAGCTTAAAAGGGATAATATGTAGTTTCGTATTTCTCTTTGCAAGTCTCAGCTCATAATCGGATTGAAGATTTAGCCAGAGTTCTGGAGAAACCCCAAAATATGCAGCAAGCCGCAAAGCTGTATCAGCAGTAATCGCCCGTTTGCCATTTACAATAGTGCTGATACGTCCAGGCGGTACGCCAATTTCACGAGCCAGTTTATTAATACTGATGCCCATGGGATTCATAAAATCTTCTAGCAGTATTTCGCCTGGGTGTATGGGATCAAGATAATTTTCCATAGTATCTCCTTTCAATGATAATCAACAATTTCAACATCGAATACATCACCATCAACCCATCTGAAGCAGATTCGCCATTGATCGTTGATTCTAATACTGTACTGCCCTTTTCTATTGCCCTTTAATGCCTCAAGCATGTTTCCTGGAGGGATTAGCAGGTCTTGCAACGTTATTGCCCTATGCAGATAATAAAGCTTACGTCGTGCTGGTCGTTCAAAAGCTTTAAACTTCTTCACAAGCAAGTCATTAAATAACTGCTCCGTTTCTTTGTCTTGAAAGCTCTTGATCATAGCTGAATTCTATCTTCTCTTTGCTATTACGTCAAGCGTAATACGAGGCATCTTCCTGTTTTTGTCCCGAATATCCCGGGGATGTAATACCGATTAAATCTTGACGTGAATCCGGAACTCCCACCGGTAGAAAAGCGATCTGATCTTTAGTGCCCGCCAGTCAGGATCTGCGTCGTCACCCCGTAACCTCAAATTTGTAACCCACCCCATAAACGGAATGGATCAGTCCAATCTCCGGGTCGACATGTTCTATCTTGCGGCGTAATTTTTTGATATGGCTGTCAATGGTCCGGTCGCTGACGATCCGTTCATCGGGGTAGATGCGGTCCATCAGTTGCTGGCGGTTGTAGATTCGCCCCTGGTTTGATTCCAAAAAGTGAAGCAGTTTGAATTCCACGGCGGTCAGTTCCAGGTCGATTCCGTCCAGGATCGCCTGGTAGCGGGATTCGTCAAGGGTCAGGCGGTTTGAGGGTAATTCCGTCTGTTTGCTGGTGCGGCGCAGAACGGCCTTTACACGGGCAACAACCTCCCTGGGGCTGTATGGTTTGCAGATGTAATCGTCGGCACCAAGCCCAAGACCAAGCAGGCGGTCGATCTCCTCGACCCTTGCCGTGACCATGATAATCGGCAGTTGAGAAAACATGCGGATATCCTTGCAGATGTCCATTCCATCCCGTCCCGGCAGCATCAGGTCAAGCAAGACAAGATCTGGTTTGTTACGCTTGACCCGCTCAACCACCTCCAGGCCGTTAGCAATCCATTCGCTCAGAAAACCGGCCTGGTTCAGATAGTCGCGCAGCAGTCCGGCAAGCTTTTCCTCGTCTTCCACAATCAGAATCGTTTCACTCATCTCTCACCTCATTTTGTTCAACGTTCAGGTTTGATGCCCTCGTAATTCTTTTGTCATCCCCGAATGATTTTATCGGGGATCCATTGTCTCAGGAATGATAATTTGTGAGTGCATCAGGTTTAGCCCCTGAGCGGAAATATGATCTCAATCCTCAGCCCTCCAAGCGGTGAGGTCTGGGCTGAAATGCTTCCGTTATGGGCCTCGACAATGTTGCGGCAGATGGACAGCCCCAGTCCGGCCCCGCCGGTTGATCTGTTCCGGGATGCCTCAACCCGATAGAGCCTTTCGAAGAGCCTGGGCAGGTCTGCGGCCGGTACGCCGGGGGCAGAGTCTTCGATGACAATGGCGGCGTTTTGGACATCCGTCGTCAGGCTGATATGGAGTGTCCCCTCCGGATCGGTGTATTTCAATGAATTATCCAGCAGGTTGGTGAACAGCTGCTGCAGCCTGGCCGGATCGGCCGACAGGGTGGCGTTTTCGTTGGTTGGCAGGTCGGCAAACAGGTTGATTTTGCATCGATCCAGTTCAGGTCGGTATGATTCTATCATCTCATTCAGGAATAGAATGAGATCAACTGGTTCCTTGCGATAGGTCATGGCGCCTAAATCAGTCAGCGAAAGCTGGTAGAGGTCGTCAATCAGCCGCCCGAGGCGCATGACCTCGCTGTGCAGTGAGCGGATCGTATCGCTGCTTGGCTGGCGGATGCCATCCTGCAATGCCTCAATCTCACCGCGCAGAATCGCCAGCGGGGTGCGCAGTTCATGGGAGATGTCCGCTACCCACTGTTTGCGAGCCAATTCGTTCTTTTCCAGTGTCAGGGCCAGGGTGTTGAAGTCCTGGGCAAGTTGTCCCAATTCGTCACTGGAGTCAATGATGACGCGTGTTTCGAATTGTCCGGCCGCCAGCCGGTTTGTTCCAGCTGCCAACCGCTTGATCGGTTGTATCAGACGGTTGGCAAGTGGAAACGCCAACCCTGCGGCCAGCAGAAAGACAACGCTGGCAATCATGGCAAAGGAGAGTTTCTGTTCCCTTATGAAACGCATCTGGTGCGTGTCAGAGAGCCGCTTGGCTGGCATCAGCCCCAACTGGCCGATTAATTTTCCGTTGACGTTGAGGGGCATCATTTTGCAGTTGTCCCTGATGTTTAATGGGCCGAAGACCGGATCCCCGTTGGCATCCAGAAGCAGAACGCGCATCTCGAAATGCTGGATGACAAGATCCGGCGGTGGCCGGTGTCCCGACGCTTCGCCATTGCCGCCTCTGTTGTTGTGAGGCCGGTTGCGATGTTGGCCCGGATTGCGCCTGGTATATTCAGGTATGGTAGACTGCATGATTTTAAGCATCTCGGTCTGGTCTTTACGAATAAGATCCCAGCTCCCGGCATTGCTGTAATACGCGGTCATCGCCGTTGCCAGCTTTTCGATGCGCATCTGGTCGGTATTGTTGATGTAGCGCAAAAAGCCTCTGTCCAGGTTCCATTGGATAATGAGCAACATGGAGACGACTGAAAGCAGGGCCGCTGCCAATAACGCGATAAACAGGCGATGTTTAATGCTGAATTTCATTGTTATACCTGAGTCCCTTGCAATACCATTGCGGAGCCGGTCTACTCTGTTGCCGCCCGCTCAAAAACTCAACGCATGAAGTACGCCTCGTCTTTTTGCTTGCCTGCGTCGTTTGTTCCGGTCCGCTCATGACGTCTTGCAAGTTGCTCACCTTTTCTGATAATTGACTGAGTCAATGCTAGCATATGAAAAATCATCTCTGCCAGTGCTTGTTTGCATTTTTGTTTAAATCCTTAATTCCTCCATATTTCTATCTCAATTCTCCTTTATCTTGAACACAGCTCAAGGGGACGAGCGTAAAAAACAGAACGAATTCTCAAGGAGAAGATCATGAAAAGAAAATTGTTGGCAGTATCGGCATTGGCGGCACTGACTATTTTTGGCAGTTCAGTGTCATCACAGGCATTCGCAAAGACGCCCAGGGCAGAGAATCAGAGATCCTGCCATGAACAGGGACCGCCGCAGATGAATTTTGAAAGGCATGTCGAGCGGATGTCAAAAGAGCTCAAACTGAGCGCCAGCCAGAAGGAACAGATCAAGGGTATCCTCAAGAATGAGAAGGTGCGCATGGCTGAAAACTTCAAACAGATGAAGGATCTTAGAAGCAAGATGCATGAGGCCTGTGCCGCCGAGACCTTTGACGAAGCCGCGGTAAAGGCGCTTGCCGATAAACATGCGGCAATGATCTCGGAACAGATGGTTGCCCGCGCAAAGACACACCATCAGATTAATTCAATCCTGACCCCGGAACAGCGTAACTTGGCAAAGAAAAAAATTGCCGACAGGGGTGAGCATGGAGAAAAGAGGATGCCAAAACACCATCGGTCCCATCAGATGCCTCCTGCTGAAGATTAGTGGTTGTTTGACAGAACGGCGTGGCTGATTGCCGCGCCGTTTTTTTGTACACTATTTTTGATCTGAACAGGTGGAGTGGCATATGTGCTATCCGGATTTGAATGTCGAGGTTGTTTCGTCTGGTATTGTGGCTCGCTTGCCTTTGGAGAGGCATGAGCTGTGCAAGGCCTTTCCCTGCTGCTTTGAGGGGATTTATGAGCTTGGCCGATGGATGGATGACCTGGGTATGAAAATGTGTTGTGTGCGGATTGTTTCCCATGATCATGCCATGCTTGATATGGTTGTAAAGGTCGCCGAGCAGTTGGGTATGGGGGGGCATACGGTCAGCTTCACCGGGATCAAGGAATGTCGCATGGATTGTAAGCGGCCGGAGGCGTGGAGTGCTATGCCGGAGCCGGTTTGGAGCCTGCATCTGGTTTTGTCGTAACCCCAGTTTCAAATCACAAATGCTACCCATTGGTGGTTTGTCTCAGACATATCAGCGTACGGATTGTAGCTTTTACTTTCTCAATTTTCGTTGTATATGCTTGAAATTGGAATAAGTCATGAAAACATGATTTAACGGAGCGCCAGTTCCATTTCCTCCAGAACCTTCAGTTTATCCCGCAGTTGGGCGGCCTTTTCGAATTCCAGTTCCTTGGCGGCTGCCAGCATCTCTTTGCGCAGCTTCTTGATCGCCTTGGGTATGTCTTTGGGGGCTATGCCGTACTCTTCGACGGACTCGGCCACCGTTGCCGGTGGTGTGTAGTAGTCCTTCTCCTCAATCGAGCCAAGTATGCTGGTCATGCTTTTTTTGACCGTTTCCGGGGTGATGCCATGTTCAAGGTTGTAGGCCAGCTGTTTGGCGCGTCGCCGTTCTGTCTCGTCGATGCACCCCTGCATGGAACGGGTAATCTTGTCGGCATACATGATCACCCGGCCGTTGACGTTGCGGGCCGCCCGGCCGCAGGTCTGGATCAGCGAGCGGGTTGAACGGAGGAAGCCCTCCTTGTCGGCATCCAGAATGGCCACCAGCGACACCTCCGGCAGATCAAGCCCCTCGCGCAGCAGATTGATTCCCACCAACACATCGAATTCACCCAGGCGCAGGTCGCGCAGAATCTGGATTCGTTCTATTGTATCAATGTCAGAGTGCAGGTAGCGGATTCTGACCCCCAGTTCGCGGTAATAGTTGGTTAATTCCTCTGCCATTCGTTTTGTCAGGGTCGTCACCAGCACCCGCTCCCCTCGTTCCACGGTGGTGCGAACCTCGTGGAGCAGGTCGTCTACTTGTCCGATCTGAGCCGTATCAGTTGCCGTTACCGGTCGCACCTCGATCTGCGGGTCCACCAGGCCGGTCGGACGGATAACCTGCTCGACAAAGACGCCGCCGCTTTTTTCCAGTTCATAGTCCGCTGGTGTGGCCGAGATATAGACCGCCTGCCTGATTCTCGCCTCGAATTCGGGGAAGTTGAGTGGCCGGTTGTCCAGGGCCGCTGGCAGGCGGAAGCCGTAGTTGACCAGCGTTTCCTTGCGGCTGCGGTCGCCGCGGTACATGCCGCCCACCTGGGAGACGCTGATGTGTGATTCATCCACGAAGAGGACAAAATCATCCGGGAAGTAGTCGATCAGCGTGTAGGGGGGCTCGCCCAGCTCCCGTCCGTCAAAGTAGCGCGAGTAGTTTTCAATTCCCTGGCAGAAGCCCATCTCCTCCATCATCTCGATATCGAAAAAGGTACGCTGTTCAATGCGCTGGGCCTCAAGCAGCATATTTTGTGTCCGAAAATAGCGGATACGCTCCTCCAGATCGAGCCGGATCTGGGCAACGGCCCGTTCCAGTGTTTCCCGGTTGGAGACGTAGTGGGAGGCCGGATAGATGGCGCATTTTGAAAGCCGTTGCAGAACCGTGCCGCGCAGCGGGTCAATCTCGCTGATCGCCTCAACCTCGTCCCCGAAAAATTCGATCCGCAGGGCCTTGTCATTGTCATAGGCCGGGAAGATTTCGATTACATCACCACGCACGCGGAAGGTACCCCGGTGGAAGTCGGTGTTGTTCCGCTCGTACTGGATCTCGACCAGTTTTTGCAGCAGGTTGTCCCGGCCGAACTCCTCACCCTGGTGGAAGAAGATATGCAGGCTGGCGTAGGCCTCCGGTGAGCCGATGCCATAGATGCAGGAGACCGATGCAACGATGATTACGTCGGTGCGTGTCAGCAGGCTGCGGGTGGCTGAGTGGCGCATCTTGTCAATCTCGTCGTTGATGGCGGAATCCTTCTCGATGAAGGTATCGCTGGTGGGGATGTAGGCTTCCGGCTGGTAGTAGTCGTAGTAGGAGACGAAAAATTCAACGGCGTTTTCGGGAAACAGTTCCTTGAGTTCGCTGTAAAGCTGGGCTGCCAGTGTCTTGTTGGGGGCCAGTACCAGTGACGGACGTCCGGTCTGGGCAATCACGTTGGCCATGGTAAAGGTTTTGCCCGAGCCGGTAACCCCCAGCAGAACCTGATGCTGGTCGCCCCGTTCAATGCCGTCGACCAGCTCCCTGATGGCATTTGGTTGGTCACCGCGGGGTGTATATTCGCTTTTAAGTTTAAAAGAGGTCATATGGAAATATTAAAAAACTTGCAAAATTTATTGAAACAATCTATCTATCTACGCTTTGAAAAGGTTAGTGGTCGTCAATAAATATTGTTAAAAAAGGAGAAGATTTATGAAGTTTCTATTTTTACTGTTTGAACTGGTTCTGATTGGTATCAGTGTTGTGTCGCTCTGGAAGATTTTTGAAAAGGCCGGTCAGCCAGGCTGGGCTTCAATAGTCCCTTTCTACAATCTCTATATCATGCTGCAGATATGCAACAAGCCAATCTGGTGGATCATCCTGTTCCTGATCCCGATTGTTGGTTTGGTTTTCTATGTCCTGCTCAATGTTGCCTTTGCTGAGAAATTTGGCAAGAGTGTCGGTTTTGCAATCGGCATGTGCTTCCTGCCATTTGTATTCCTGCCAATGCTGGCTTTCGGTGATGACAGGTTTACACCGTAACGAACCATTTTTATAAATATGCCGACTAGACAAGAGGGACATTCAACGCTGAATGTCCCTCTTCTTGTTTAATGATCCTGTTATCCCAGATGTTTCTCGATGGCGGCAATTCTTGCCACGGTCTCTTCTGCTCCCAGGGTCATGATGATCTCGCCGATGCCGGGCGCCTGGGTGCCGCCGGAGAGGGCGATGCGGATTGGCTGGCCAACCTGTGGCATCTTCCAGCTGTTTTCCTTGCAGATCTCCTTGAAGAGGGCATCGTAATCGGCGGCTGCTGTCGCCTGAAATGCGGATAGTTTCGTTTTTACAATCTCGAAGAGTTGCAGTAAATGCCCCTTTTCAAATTTGGCCAAGGCGGTTTCGTCGTAATCTGCGGGAGCCTGATAAAAAAACAGGGCGCGTTCTGCCATCTCTTCCAGCGTTTGGGCGCGATCCTTCAGTGTGGCTACGACGCATGAGAGAGGCGGGCCGGTGAGGGTGCTGATGCCACGTTTTGACAGGTGTGGCAGCAACAGGGCCGCAAGCCTTTCCGGGTCGCCGGTTTTGATGTAGTGGGCGTTCAGCCAGAGCAGCTTTTCGGTGTTGAATACACTGGCTGAACGGCCGACATTCTTGATGTCGAATTTTTCAACCATCTCCTGGCGGCTGAAGATCTCATCATCGCCGTTGCTCCACCCCAGCCGGACCAGGTAGTTGTTGAGTGCCTCCGGCAGGAAACCCATATCGCGGTAGGCGATGACGCTGGTTGCACCGTGGCGTTTGGAGAGACGGGCCTTGTCGCTGCCCAGGATCATCGGGACGTGGGCAAATTGTGGAACCGGATAGCCGAGCGCTTCATAAAGCTGGATCTGGCGCGGGGTGTTGTTGACGTGATCATCGCCACGGATGACGGTGGTGATCCGCATGATGGCATCGTCGATCACCACGCAGAAGTTGTAGGTCGGTGTGCCGTCTGTGCGTTGGATGATCAGGTCATCCAGTTCCTCGTTGGGGAAGGTGATCGTGCCCTTGATCAGATCGTCGAAGGATGTGGAGCCATCCTGTGGTGCGCGGAAGCGGATTACATATGGCGCCCCCTCCGGTTGGTCGGCCCGGTCGCGGCAGGTGCCGTCATATTTCGGCTTGCGCCCCTCCTGCATGGCCAGATCGCGCTTGGCAGTCAATTCTTCGGCGGAGCAGTAGCATTTGTAGGCCTTCCCCTCTGCCAGCAGCTTCTGGATATGTTCCTTGTAGAGTGGGAAGTTGTCTGTCTGATAGAAGGGCCCCTCATCCCAATTCAGACCCAGCCATTCCATCCCTTGAAGGATTGCATCCACCGATTCTTGGGTGGAACGCTCCACGTCGGTATCCTCGATGCGCAGGATGAAAGTCCCCCCCTGTTTTCTGGCCAGCAGCCAGTTGAACAGGGCGGTACGTGCCCCTCCGACATGCAGGTAGCCGGTTGGACTTGGTGCGAAACGGACGCGTAGATCTGACATGATGAATCTCCTCTCAAGGTGTCGCGAAAATTGCTGGCAATAATAGCATTAACGTTTGCTGATAAAAAGTGTTTTAAGGCTGGCCGGATTATGCGTCGGGATGGCTTGCGTTGCACCCTTGCCAGCCACCGCGCCGTTTGAGCTCGTTAAGGACGGTAAACCACATCTGGTTGTTTTTTAATTCCCAGCGCGGTGCAATGCAGATATCGAGCGGCGCAGAACCGTACAGGCGCTGGATGGTGATCTCCGCTGGCAGATGCTCCAGAAAATCAACGGCGGCCGAGATGTATTCTTCGATCCTGAGTGGTCTGTATTCGCCTTTGGAATACATTTCCGCCAGCTTTGTTCCTGCTACAGCATGAAGCTGGTGGAGCTTGATCGAGTTGATCCGCAGTGATCCCATCAGATTTGCAGCCTTGATGATCTCGTCACGGCTATCATCATTAAAGCCGTAGATCAGATGAGTGCAGATGTCGAGCTGACGCCCGGAGGCCCTTTTTACCGTATCAATGTAATCTTCCAGGGTGTGCCCGCGATTGATCGCCTTCAACGTGTTGTTGTTGATGGATTGAAGTCCAAGCTCCAGGCAGACATAGCGGGTTTTTGCAATCTCCTCCAGCAGATCCAGCGCCTCATCGGAGAGGGCGTCCGGCCGTGTGCCGACAGAGATGCCAATTACGTCAGGATGGGCCAGGGCGCGTTTGTACAGTGCGGAAAGGATGTCTATGGATGCGTATGTATTGGTGTACTTTTGAAAGTAGACAATAAATTTTTCCGAGCCGAGCCTTCTCTTATGATATTCCATGCCATGCTGCATCTGCTCTTCGAGCGGTATGGCGGAGAGTGTGTCTTTGGGGGAGAATGAGACGTTGTTGCAGTAGATGCAGCCGCCGGTTCCCTTGCTGCCATCGCGGTTGGGGCATGTGAACCCGGCATCGACATTGACTTTGCTGATACGGCAGCCAAAGCGGCGTCTCAGGTAGTGTCCGTAGGAGTTGATGCATAGTTGCGGATGGAGGTTTTTGTCATCTGTGAAGTGCATATTTCTCAATCGTTTCAATGAGTGCTGCCGATGCTGCCTGCGGGGACGGAGCGGATATGACGGCCGATATCAGGGCAACCCCGGATGCGCCGCATGCCATGACCTCCGGAATGTTTGCCGTGTTTATACCACCCAGTGCAAAGACCGGAATGGAGGTTCGTTTGCATGCCTCGGTCAGTTTTTCCAGGCCAACCGGTGGGCCATACCCGGCCTTGGAAGGGGTGTGAAATACCGGGCTGAAGGTAATGAAATCAGCACCGTCACACTCCGCCTGAAGCGCCTCATCAACAGCATGGGCGGAATAACCGATCAGGCGGTCTCTGTCTAGTCTGCGGCGCGCTTCGCGTATGCTGATACCATTCCGTCCAAGATGGATACCGTCTGCTTCAACGGCAAGGCAAAGCTCGATATCCCGGTTTATTATCAGTTTGGCGCCGGAGTCGCGTGTCAATTTGCGTAGTTCTGCTGCCAGTGGGTACAGCTGTTTTGGATCCAGATCCTTTTCGCGTAATTGGATAAGTCTGGCACCGCCCGACAGGGCCGAGGCAACCACATCGATCAGCTTGCGCCCGGTTGTCTGCTGGCGATCCGTGATCAGATACAACTTTGCTGTCAGACCTTCCCCTTGCCGCAGGGCCCTGGTTTGCTCAGCCAATCAGGCCATCCAGAGGGCTGGAGGCATTGGCATACAGTTTCCTGGGAATCCGTCCCGCCTTGTAGGAGAGGCGGCCGGCGATAACGGCCAGCTTCATGGCCTCTGCCATGGCGATGGGGTCTTGGGCACCGGCAATGGCGGTGTTCATCAGGACTCCGGCACAGCCAAGTTCCATTGCAATGGCCGCGTCAGAGGCAGCGCCAACCCCCGCGTCAACAATAACCGGAACCTTGATGTTCTCGAGGATGATGCGGATATTGTACGGGTTGCGGATGCCAAGGCCGCTGCCGATTGGTGCGCCCAGCGGCATAACGGCGGCACAACCCAGATCCTCCAGCTTGCGGCAGACGGTGACATCGTCGCTGCAGTAGGGTAGTATTGTGAAGCCTTCCTTGATCAGTATCTTTGCCGCCTTGAGCAGTTCCTCGTTGTCCGGGTAGAGGGTTTTTTTATCACCGAGAACCTCCAGTTTTACAAAGTCTGACAGGCCTGCCTCGCGGGCCAGGCGGCAGGTGCGGACCGCGTCGTCCGCCGTGTAGCAGCCAGCGGTATTGGGAAGCAGGGTGTATTTTTTGAGATCAATATGGTCGAGCAGTGATTCCTGGCTGCGGTCGGAGATGTTGACGCGACGCACAGCGACGGTGATGATCTCTGCACCGGAAACCTCAATGGCATTGACCATCTGCTGAAAGGTGGCGTATTTACCGGTTCCGACCATCAGGCGTGAGTTAAACTCGCGTCCGGCGATAATTAGTTTGTCATTTGTCATGCTGTTCTCCTTCTTATAATTGCTCGCTGTTTGTATGGCGGGTGGCAACTGATTTATGCTGGTCTAGCCGCCGCCGACAAACTGCACAATCTCGATTTTGTCTGCTGCTGAAAGTATGCTGGAGTCATAGAGCGCCTTGGGAACTATATCCATGTTGACCTCGACGGCGACTCGCTCGCGTTTTATCTCCAGCTGTTCCAATAATTCGGCAATGGTGCAGTTATCCCTGGTTTCGATCGTTTCGCCATTGACTGATAATTGCATACAACCTCCTTGATTGGCACTCTACTGTTAAAGCCGGGCCTGGAAACAAAAAAAACCGCAGAAGCGGCTTTTGGGTATGTTTTCAGAGCGCTTCCCTACGCCGGCATTACCCGGATCAGGTACTAAGGGTCACAGCCTGTTCAGGCTGCTCTCAGTCGAAACTCCCCCAGCGATATTTTTAACAAAGTAGATCATTGGTACTTTACTGTCAATTGAATTCATCCTTTTGCAGCAGACGTTTATGGTCTGTTACCTCTGTTTTATTAAAAACTTTTTGATTTAGTCAATTTGTGTTACAAATTTCAATTGTTGTTTGAAAAGTAAGGTGGCATTGGAGGTGTGGAATGGCAGATCAGCGGGCACCGCTTAGACACAAAAAACGTATTTCAGTCATGTTCGGGGTTGACGAACCATGTCGGGTTGCATTTACAGAGGATGTCTCTATTCAGGGTTTGTTTATCAAGTCAATGAATGTCTGTCCCCCCAATACTAAGGTCAAGGTGCAATTTTTGCTGGAGGATAAGCATAAGGTTCTGTTGGAGGCGCGTGTCATGTGGGCCAAAAAGGTGCCGCAGAACCTGTTTCATCTGGTTAAAAAAAGCGGAATGGGACTGCGCATCCTCAGTTTTCACTCGGGTGAGGAGTATTTTCGCAACTTTTGTGAACAGATGGCGCTACCACGCTGATTTTCAGGACACCTTCTCTTCTCTGTCGAGATGTCTACCCTGTTGAATGATCCGAACGGTTGGTGTAATGTTGTTGCTTAACGCATTTATTACAGCATTTTGAATGAAAACATCACCAACAGGGTCAATCATTATGTCTAAATGTAAAAAGATATTCATTGCCGCCACCGGCCAGCACTGCGGAAAGACGACTATCAGCCTTTCTTTGATGCATCTGGCCAGGAAAAAGTATCCCCGGGTCGGTTTTATCAAGCCGATCGGTCCCAAGTGCATTGAGTACAACGGAATGGTAATGGATATCGATGCGGTGCTGATGTCCAGCGTTTACAAGCTGGATGCCTATGCCCGCCTGATGTCCCCCATGACCCTCTCTTCCCAGTCCACCCGCCGTTTTCTGGATGGCGAAATTCCTGTTGACTATCCACGCCAAGCGATTCTCAAAGCGGTTGAAGCCCTTGAAAAAGAACATGATTTCTTGATTATTGAGGGGGCCGGGCATGCCGGTGTCGGATCGGTAATCGGTATGAATAATGCGGATGTTGCCGCCCTGACAGGTGCATCCGTTCTGCTGGTGACAGGTGGCGGGATCGGTAGCGTGATCGATTCGGCTGAACTCAATCTGGCCCTCTATCGTGAAGCTGGGGTGGATGTTCGTTTCATTATGCTGAACAAGCTTGTTGCTGAAAAACGGGACTGTTCGATTTCCTATATGAAGAAGGCGTTTGCCAAGACTGATAAACTGATTCTGACCGGTTTTGATTACTCGCCTATACTTGCCAATCCAACCCTCAAACATGTTTCTGACATGCTCAAATTACCGCTGATGGGTGATCAGAATGAAAGCAGCCGGATCTGCCACTTTATTCATCTTGGCGCCGCCTCGTCCCAGCGTGTTATTGATATTCTTCAGGATTCAACCCTGCTGATCGTAACCAGTTCGCGTGATGAGCTGGTTGTGACGGCCTCATCCCTGCACCATATCCCTGATTTTAAACAGCGGCTTGCCGGTCTGGTCATCTGTGGCCATTCACCCATGTCCAAAATCACCAGGCAGATCCTCGAGGATAGCAATATCCCTTATATCCGGGTTGAGGCCAATTCGGCGGATATACTCTATCGGCTGCGCGACCATGTTTCCAAAATCGGGCCGGAGGATCAGGAAAAGATCGATCTGATTCGTTCTAATGCTGAAAGCTGCATTGATTTTGAGGCGATTGACAGCAGGTTGTGAGTTCGGCCGTAGATTTATTGTTATGTCAAAAAAATCTTGACCTTACACTGTTTTTGCTATTTAGTTTTTAATCGCATCAGTGGGGATTTTCTCTCTCTGGCAGTTTCAGCTGCAGCTGTCCCTTGGGGGGTGCATTTATTTATGGATGGAAGCCTGACAGTCGTGAAATAATCTGATAAACTCCGGTATTGATATGATCTCGCTCACAAGAATGAATCGGCAACAGTTTTTTCTCAATCCTGATCATATTGTCAGTATTGAGGAAACCCCTGATACGGTAATTACACTGTTCAATGACTATCATCTGATTGTAATTGAGCCTGCCCGTGTGGTGATTGACAGGATTATGGCCTTCAAATCCAGGGTTATCAGGCGTTCCGGCAGCCATGCCGGCAAAAAGAGGACATCCGCTTCCCATAAGCGGCTCTATAGTAATCCGGCTCTGAATCGCAGCAATGTTTATGAGATTGCCGTCGAAGGACAGGCGAAAAGAAATCCACTCCACGTTCAGGAAATATAAAGTATGGATTTAGCAACCATTATAGGCATGGTTATGGCGTTTGCCAGTATTCTCGGCGGTGCCGTAATTGAGGGCGTTCATATTTCGGCGCTGATTCAACCGACTGCGGCGTTGATCGTTGGCGGTGGAACATTCGGTGCTACCTTTGTCTGTTTTCCTCTTGCGGTGATTATCAATGCCTTTAAGGATGTCAAATATGCCTTCCTGCCAAACAAGGTCGATCATGAGGGGGTTGTTAAGGACATCATCAACTTTGCAACCAAGGCCAGGCGTAATGGTCTGATCTCGCTTGAGCAGGAGGCCCAGACCGCCAAGGATATGTTTATCAAAAAGGGAATCTCCCTGGTTGTAGACGGTATTGATCCCCAGAAACTGCGCGAGACACTGGAAGCGGATATTGTAGCCTATGAAGATCATTCCAAGCATAGTGTCGAGTTTTTTGAGTCTGCTGGCGGTTTTGCCCCGACGATCGGTATTATTGGAGCCGTTCTCGGTCTGATCCATGTTATGGGAAATCTTTCCGATACTTCCAAGCTGGGTGGTGGTATTGCCGTTGCCTTTGTTGCCACCATCTATGGTCTTCTGCTTGCTAACGTCATGTGTCTTCCAATCGGTACCAAGTTGAAGATCCGCATGAAGGAAGAGGTTTTGCGGCGGGTAATGATCCTTGAGGGGTTGATTGCCATCCAGAATGGCGAAAATCCGCATTTCATCGAACAGAAATTGAAGGCATTTGTGGGCGGCGGCCACTGATTTTCCTATGGCAATAAAACGAGAACCTGAAAAACATGCCAATCATGAGCGTTGGCTCGTATCGTACGCCGACTTTATCACGCTGCTCTTTGCCGTTTTTGTCGTTCTGTATGCAATGGGGCAGAGTGACAAGAAAAAGGTCGAGGAGATCATGCAGTCGATCCAGCAGTCCTTTGGCATGACGCAGTCAGGCGCCCCCTCTCCGAAGGTCAATGTGATCCCATCCAGTCAGTTGAATATTGCCCCCAGCATCAAGCCGGATGTATCGGTTCTCCCCGGGTCTAAATCGGCCCGTAGCCAGGCCAAGACGAGGGCGGATGAGAAGGATTTTCGTCAGATCAAATCATCGATTGAGGCATATCTGATTAAACAGGGGGCCCAGAACAAGGTCGTCCTCAGTCTGACCCGTCGTGGGTTGATTGTCAGCCTCAAGGAGGCCGGTTTTTTTGATTCCGGTCAGGCATATATCAAGCCGTCTGCCTATGAGTTGATCAACACAATCGCTGAGGCCATGGCCCCTTATAATAACCCGTTGCGGCTGGAGGGGCATACGGACAATATCCCGATCAGCACAGCGCAATTTGCTTCCAACTGGGAGCTTTCCACCGCCCGTGCCGTTAATGGCCTGAAGTATCTGATCAAAAATTTCGACGTTGATCCTGATAAAATCTCGGCCACCGGCTATTCCGAATTCAGACCGGTTGCCGCCAATGACACAGCGGAAGGGCGCGCCAGGAATCGTCGTGTTGATCTGGTTATGCTCTCGGCTGATGGTGAGCGCGGAGAGCCCTGAACGGTTCCGGTATAATTGAGGAATTGCCTGCAGGAAGTTCGTTTTAAAAACGTTCCTGTAGGTATTTTTTTGATGTTTTCGCGTAGGGACATATTCTGTCGCAGTGATCTGTTATTCTTGCCCCACGATTAAAGGGGGACGGACAATGGAACCAATGGTACTTTTGGGGCTTGTGATTGTTATTTACTGCGGTTATGTGTCGATCATGGACTGGCGGTCTGATCTAGCGCCGGTCGTCAGGAAGGGTGTTGAACGGGGATGTCGAAGGGACTTTAAGCCTGTCGTCAAGAAGATGACGAGGATGAACGTTTGAAAGGGCCTTGAGCATGCTGTTCTTGATGTGCGGGATTTCTGACTGGAGTTCCTGAAGCAGATTTTTCATCCGTTTGCGTTGCAGGTCGGCAGTGTCACAGACGGGGCAGGAGCAGCTGATCACCGGAAGCGAACATTCCTGGGCGAATTGCCGGATGTCGGCCTCTGCGGCATAAACCAGTGGCCGGATGACGGTGATCTCGCCGTTATCGGCCAGCATGCAGGCCGACATTGCCTTGAGCGAGCCGACAAAAAACTGGTTTAGCAGCAGAGTCTCGATGAAGTCGTCGCTGTGGTGGCCAAGGGCCAGCTTGTTGCAGCCAAGCCTGCTGGCGGTGCCATACAGGACGCCACGTTTGAGTCTGGCGCAGATGGAGCAGTATGATGAACCGGGACGCCGCTTCTGGGTGATGATCTCAAAATGCTCGGTTTTCTCGATGTGGCAGGCGATTTCCTGTGATTCGACGAATTCCCTAATCCTGTCAGCCCTGAAGCCGTTGTATCCCGAGTCAATTGTGACGGCCATGATCTCGAACTTCACAGGCGCCCTTTTGCGCAGCTCGTCAAGCAGGATCAACATTGTCAGTGAATCCTTGCCGCCGGACACCGCCACTGCAATCCGGTCTCCCTCCTGAATCATACTGAATTCAGCAATACCCTTTCCCGTGCAGTGACGCAGTTTCTTGAAAAGCGCCATTTCCTTTATTTCAGAGCGACTCAGCCACATACTGTCAACTCTCGGCCTTCTGGATATTGTCAAGGAAGCTGCGTACGAGCGGGGTGAATGTTTCATGTTCAAGCAGAAATGCGTCGTGGCCGTAGGATGATTCGATCAGATGGTATTCCACCGGCTTTTGTAGTTCACGCAGACAATCCACCATCTCCTCCGTCTGTTTGGGGGGGTAGAGCCAGTCGGAAGAAAAGGCGAAAAACTGCACAGGCGCCGTAACCTGAGAGAGCGCCTCGCATGTCGATTCGTAGCCCCAGGCAATGTCGTACAGGTCCAGTGCCTTGGCCAGGTAAAGGAATGCATTGGCGTCGAAGCGATCAATAAAACTGTAGCCGTTATAGTTGAGGTAGCGTTCGATCTCGAACTGACCAAAGAAGTCGAATTGACCGTCCTTGGCCGAGAATCTGCGACCGAATTTGGAGTCCATTGATTCATCGGAGAGAAAGGTGATATGGCCGATGCCGCGGGCCAGTGCCAGGCCGTCCTTGGGGTTTTGTTTATATTCCCCCTTGCGCCAGGTTGGGTCATTGAAGATGGCCCAGCGGGCGATTGCATTCATGGATATGGCCATTGGCGATGGGCGCGGTGTGGTTGCCATGATGACGGCCGAAGTTATGGAGTCCGGATATTGGGTTGCCCACTCCAGTGTCTGCATGCCACCCATACTGCCGCCGATGACCGATAAAAGACGCTTGATTCCAAGCGAATCAATCAATAACTTCTGGGCGCGGACCATGTCGCGGATGGTGATGACTGGGAAGCTGAGGTTGTAGCGCTTGCCGCTTTTAGGGTTGATTGAGGCTGGGCCGGTGGAGCCAAAACAGGAGCCAATAACGTTGGAGCAGATGACGAAGTAGCGGTCTGTGTCCAGCAGACGCCCGGGGCCGACAATGGCGTCCCACCAGCCAGGCTTGGTGTCGTTTTCATGCTGTTTTCCGGCCAGGTGTGCGTTTCCGGTCCAGGCGTGTTCCACCAGAATAGCGTTGCTGGCGCTGTTGTTTAATTGGCCGTAGGTTTCATAGGTGAGCGTAACCGGGGCGAGGATCCGGCCACTGTCAAGCTTGATGCCGTTTTCAAAGGATATGGATTTTTCGGCTACAATTCCAACGGACATAAAAAAACCCTTCTGCATAATAAGAGAAGGGGCTGGAGACTGTTCAGCGCACCTTTCTCATCTTTGCCTTTCGGCAGGAATTAGCACCTGACGCTCGATTAAGCCGGATGCTGTGGTTTCGCAGGGCCTTTCCCTCCACCACTCTAGATAAGCAGGTTATTGTCAGAAACAATACGAAAGATGATTATTTTTGTCAATTAATATATCCGTTGGCGGAAAGCCCTGCTGACCTTAAAAAATCTGGTCAAGGAAGGCACCATCTGGTATAAAGTCGGTTAATCTTCAGCTGTATCGATCTGTATGCAAGGAGAATTTTCATGAAAAGACTTGTGCTGTTATTGCCGATGTTGCTGCTTATGTTTGGTTGCTCAAGAAACTACTACAATGTCCCGGCGGATAGCCTCGCCGAGAAGGTAAAGGTGCTTGGCGTCGCGCCGATAATCATTGATCTGGAATCGGATATAAGGCATCCGCAGAAGGAGCAGCTGCTTGCGATGGTTACCGGGCTCAATCGTAGCCATGAGGTTCTTTTTGTTCGCAAACTGAAAAAGACCAACAGCTTTTATTCCGTTAGTCTGCTGGGTGGGGAACCGCGTTCGATATTTGCAAATCTTTACAGCCGTCGAGAGGTGCGCAATGATGCCTCGATCCAGTATAATAAATATTTCTGGAAGGGCGACGAGATGCGCGAGTATCTCCGGCGTAACAATCTGGATGCATTGATGCTGATTGTCGTTAGCGGGATTACCAAGGTTGACAAGGTCAGTTCGGCAAATATGCTCTCCTCGTTGACCAGTGAATTCAATTATCTGATCATGACCGCCCAGATTGTGGATGCGAACGGAACAGTTCTTTGGGAATACCCGAACTTCAGGCGTCGCTTTTTGGGGCATGATCCTCTGGTCGCACTGCAGTATGCCGATTTCAGCGAGGCAAAGGCCAATCTGTCCGACAGTGTTACTGTCAAGTTCCGAAGCCTTGAGGGGATAAAGCGGAGTTTCGAGGAAAAGGATAAGGATATCCTCTGGCGTGAAACGCAGGAATCACAGACATATATCAAACAGTTTGACGAGATGGTTTCGGTGCTGGAGTTTGAACCGCTGAAGGATCGCAAGAATGGCCAGGCCGCTGAAAAACCGCGTCTGCCCCAGAATAATCCGGCCTATCCTGAAAATCACCGGACTCCGGAAGTGGCGCCGCCGGTCTCATCCGTTCCTGCCTCCTCTGCGGCTCCGGCAATGGCTGCCCCGCCAACGGACGAAATTGTGCCGGCAGCTGGTCCGGCAAACTGATCCAATGTCAAAAGGCCCTTTTCGATCTGGAAAGGGCCTTTTTTTTATAAATCTGAACTAGATTATGGTTTGCGGATGATCATCAGTGAAAGGTAGTCAGGTGAGTGTGCCTCCATCTGGTCAAGATCGGTAATGATCCTCTGCCGTTCGCTGCCAACCCGCTCGATAAAGGCGGAGCTTGATTCCCTGCCGGCCTGTCTGAGCAGGGTGATGATCTCACGGTAGAGCGGTTTGACCTTGAGCAGGACAACCGTATCAAAGGCGGCCAGGGCATCGCTGATGGCATCAATTCCGGCCGTAGCCGGGATAACAACCAGCTTCTCCTCGGACTCTACCAGTGGAATTCCAGCGACAGCGGCAGATGTATTGATGCTCGAAATGCCGGGGATGATCTCAATCGGCAGTTGCGGATATTCCTCGCGGAAAATCTTGAGCAGGTAGATGAAGGTGGAATAGATCAGCGGGTCTCCGATGGTAATGAAGGCCACATTTTTGCCATCTAAGGCCTTTTCAGCAATCAGACGGGCCGCCTCCTGCCAGGCTGGAATCAGTCTGGATTTGTCGGATGTCATCGGAAATTGATGGACGATGATCTCCTGATGTGTTTCGTCGAGGAATTCCTTGACGATCTCCAGGGCCACGCTGGCATCGCCAGGGTTGGATACGGGGGTCAGGATCACATCCGCGTTGCGAAGTACCCGCTCTGCCTTTCTTGTCACCAGTTCAGGGTCGCCTGGGCCGACCCCGACTGCAAAAATTGTTGCCATCAGTTACTCTCCTTGCTTGCCGCGATAATGAATACCGGGTTGTGTGCCTCAAACAGCTTGAACTCGGTCAGGGGGCGGGTTCTTGATATGTTGACGCTGGTCACCTCGACAGAGTAGCCGTGATCCTCAAGGTATTCGACGGATTTTGTCAGTGTGTCGAGTGTAACGGCGTTGAGTACAATCATCCCTTCCGGTTTCAGCCGTTTATCGGCTGTGTCGATAATCTCCTCCAGGTTTCCACCGGCCCCGCCAATAAAGATCCGGTCCGGATCCGGCAGATTGTCCAGCCCGTCCGGGGCATAGGCCTCAATCAGCTTGATATTGCGGGCGCAGAACTTCTTCAGATTCTCATTGATGAAACCGATGCAGACCGGATTTTTTTCCAGGGCATAGATGCGGCCATTGGGCATCAGGTTGGACGCCTCGATGGAGATGGAACAGCTGCCGGCACCGATGTCCCAGAGTACAAGGTCATCCTGCAGCTGCAGCTTCGCCATGGTAACCGCCCTGACCTCCTGTTTGGTGATCAGTTTTTTGGTGGTCTGGAATTCATCGTCATTGATGCCGATCAATGGATACTGGGTCAGCTTGGCCTCGTAGGTTCTGATCAGGATCAGGATATTCAGATCCGATGCGGCCAGTTCAGCCAGGCCGCGCACATCGGTACGGGTAAACTTTTCACTTGGCAGACCCAGATCCTCGCAGAGCCAGGCCTCATAACCCTCTGCGCCGCGTTCGAGTAATTCCATGGCAATCGCCGCCGGTGTGTTGATCCGGTCCGTTAGTACGCAGGCCTTTTCAGCGGAGATAATCTTGTCAATTGCAGCATGCAGGCCACGGCCATGCGCCGAGACGAAGATGGCATCATCCCAGGGTTCCTTGATGCGTGAAAATGCGTACTGCATGCTGGTAACATTGGTGAAGATCTCGATCCGGTCTTTGGGCAGGTTTCTGAGGATGAAACGTGAGATCCCAAAGAAGGTTGGGTCGCCGGAGGCAAGGATGGCAATCGGTTGTTCCGACTTCTTTAACAGGTCAAGCAGCTCGGGCAGCGGCCCGAGAACGACCTTTTCGCCATTGAAATCGGGAAAGATGTCCAGATGGCGTTGATGGCCGATCAGGATCTCTGATCTGTTGATGATATTCAGTGCCGCAGGGCTGAATCCCTCCCACCCCTCAATCCCTGCACCGACCAGATATATTTTGTTGTTCATGTGAAGAGCCCCCCTGAGGCTACATTAGCTGGACAAATTCAAGGTCGTGACTATAGCATCACGGCCACTAAAAATCATCCCTTTATCGGTCTGATTTTATAAAAGCCGGTTGCAGATTGTTGTCTCTGATGCGCATCAGCAGAGCCTTGAACAGGTTGTATTTGCTTGGATGGGGTGACTTGGTCGCTTTGTGATGGTCAGATGCTGACGTTGTTGCGGCCGTTGTTTTTCGCCTTGTAGAGTGCCTTGTCGGCCGCCTTGATGACATCCTCCGCCGTGGCGATGGTTGTGCTGCTTTCGGCAACACCGATGCTGACCGTTACGGAGACAGGGATCTTGCCGTCGTTGCTGCCTCGCTCCCTGGACCCTGTATGCTGGTTCTGCGGTCTGTTTTCGCTGCGCAGCATAAGCTGGTAGCCGGCAATGATCTCGCGCAATTCCTCCAGGTGTGGGATGACATCCTCGGAACTCTTGCCTGGGAAGAGAATGGCAAATTCTTCGCCGCCATAACGGAATGCCTTGCCGCCGCCGGTTACGTAGAGCATCTTCTGGGCGACCATCTTGAGTACCTGATCCCCCACGGCATGGCCGTAGGTGTCGTTAAAGCGTTTGAAATGGTCCACATCGACCATGGCGATAGTGAAGATCCGCCCCAGGGCATGCAGGTTTTCATTGAGCGCCCGGCGGGAGGGGATGCCGGTCAGGTCGTCGCGGAAGGCCATGTTGTATGAATCAAGCAGGATGCTCTGGGTTATGATCAGGGCCCCGGCAATGGAGAAGATGATGTGTGTGTCGTGATCGTCAAGCCAGCTGCAGGCAATGAAAAATGAGGCCAGCGCACCGAGTATGCCGCTATCCAGGGGTGATTGGCGTCGCAGGACAATCAGTGCAATGATCGTGAAACAGGCCGCACCGGTGATCAGGGCCGACCTTGGTACCAGCAGGTTGTTGAGGAACTGCAGGGATGACTGGCTGGCCAGGTAGGGCTGGATGCTGATCGTATGGTTTTTCAGGAGCCAGTAGGCGCCGAGCCACTGGAGTGTGATAAAAATGAAGCGCAGTCGTCCGGCAGAGGAAAAGACCCCTTTTTCACGCATCAGTGTCAGCAGGGCAAAGTTGATCGGGATCAGGAAGATCAATGGCTGATATGCCTTTTGCAGGGTCAGCTCAATCGATTCGTCGGTTATGAATTCGCGCGAGCTCCAATAGAACAACATCAGAAGCAGCAGGGCCAGAAAAGGGCGGCCGCGGTGAAAATGGATTGCAAGCAGAAGTCCGGCCGTTGCTGTCGCATAGGGGGCGTAGAGGACGAAATTCTGATTTGCTGCGGACAGACTGGCAACATGCGGGGCTAACAGGGCCGCCACGGCAATGATGATGGCTGGCGCGATAAAGACAAACAGATTTTTGAAGAACTGTCCTGGCAAGTGATTATCTGCTCCTGTGCGTTGTCACTATGGCTTCATATTCCCGTCAGGTGTCAGGCAGTGTTCCATAAAGAGGTCAACCAGTGTCGGGTCGAGTTTTTGCCCCTTCATCTCCATGATTATTTCGATGGTTCGGTCCTTTTCGAAGTGTTGGCGATATGGCCGGTCGGAGGAGAGGGCGTCGAATACGTCGGCTATGGCAACAATGCGCGCCTCGATGGGAATCTCCTCGCCAGCGAGTCCGGATGGGTAACCCTGACCGTTGAATTTTTCATGGTGGTATTTGATGATATTGACAACCACGCCGGATAGGTTGGCTTTGGCTGCCACATCGGCACCCCAGGCAGAGTGGTTGCGCATAAGTTCACGCTCTTCGCCAGTCAGACTGCGTCTGGCATTGAGGGTTTTTTCCGGTATGCCGATCTTGCCGCAATCATGCAGCCAGCTGCCGTATTTGATCTCGCGCTGCATGTCCGGGGGAAGGTCCAGGGCCTTGGCCAACTGTACAGCATATCGGCCAACCCTGTCGCAGTGTCCCTTTGTCCGCGGATCTTTCAGTTCAATGGTCTGGGCCAGTGATTGGAGGATGTCATCATTTTCGCGGCGCATGACCTGCAGGGTGCGGTAGCGGCGCAGGGCATCCTTGACGGCGTCAACCATCTCCTTTGGTTTCCATGGTTTAGGGATGAATTTGAACACCTGGCACTGGTTGATGGCACAAAGGGCAACGGAGAGGTCGGCATAGGCGGTCATGAAGATTTTGATTGTCTCGGAGGAGATGCGGTTGGCCTTTTCAATCAGCTCCAGGCCGCTCATGCCAGGCATGTTGTTGTCGGTGATCAGGACGGCGACCTCGTTGTTTTTGAGGTAGTCAAGCGCTGCCAGGGGGTCGGTCATGGTGATAATAACGTATCCCTTGGATTTGAACACCTGTTCTGCAAAGCAGAGCATGGATTTGTTGTCATCGACGATCAGTATGGGTGGCAGCATTGATGTCTCCTGGAGCAGGAAGTCAGTCTGTTGTTCGGTATATGCCAGTTGTCGTCTGTGATTCAGGTCAAGGGGGGCGGCCTGATCTGCAGACTGTCTGTTTTATCATTGCCTTGAAGCTGTTGCCGACAGTGAGATTAAAGTTATTGCATAAAACAACCATCTTTAGATTTTGTCAAGGATTACTGCAAGTTTCGATGTGTGTTGTTGCTGGAAGGGGCGTTGGAAATGAAACGGGGCGCTGAATGAACAGTGCCCCGTTTATTGAAAACAGCGTTATGTCAGGACTTTGCAGCCCGCTTGCGTTTTGTTGGGTCCAGTTCCTTTTTGCGCAGCCGGATCGATTCCGGGGTAATCTCAACCAGCTCATCATCGTCGATGAATTCAAGCGCCTGCTCCAGGGTCAGCAGCCGTGGCGGGGTCAGCTTGATGGCATCGTCGGTGCCGGAGGCGCGGACGTTGGTCAGCTTCTTGCCCTTGCAGGGATTGACTTCCAGGTCGTTATCCTTGTTGTGCTGGCCGATGATCATGCCACCATAAACCTCGGTGGTAGCGCCGATGAACAGAATGCCGCGTGGCTGGAGGCTGTCCAGGGAGTAGGCGGTTGTCTCACCATGTTCCATGGCCATCAGTACGCCGTTTTTACGTCCCGGGATGTCACCCTTGTAAGGTGCATACTCATGGAAGGTATGGGTCATTACAGCGGTGCCGCGGGTATCGGTCAGAACCTCGCCGCGCAGACCGATCAGGCCGCGGGCCGGGATGATGAACTCCAGGCGGACCATCTCGCCCATTGGCGCCATGGCAACCATCTCACCCTTGCGTGGGCCCATCTTTTCGATGATGGCACCCTGGAATTCAGAGGCCACATCAACCACCAGGTATTCCATTGGCTCGGTTTTAACGCCATCTTTCAAGCGGATGATAACCTCTGGCTTGGATACGGCCAGTTCGAAACCTTCGCGGCGCATGTTCTCGATCAGGATCGACAAATGCAGCTCGCCACGACCGGAGACCTTGAAGGTATCCGCGCTATCGGTGTCTTCAACGCGCAGTGAAACGTTGGTGCGCAGTTCCTTGGTCAGACGCTCGCGGATGTTGCGGGATGTAACCCACTTTCCTTCGCGACCGGCAAACGGGGAGGTGTTGACGATGAAGTTCATCGACAGGGTCGGTTCGTCGATGGATACATAGGGAACTGCGATCGGTTGTTCTGCTGACGCCAGTGTTTCGCCGATGCTGACCTCTTCAAAGCCGGCCACGGTAACGATGTCTCCGGTGCCTGCCTCTTCGATTTCCACCTGTTTCAGTCCTTCATAGCCGAGCAGTTTGGTGATGCGGCTGCGGGTGATCGAGCCATCCGCCTTGATCATTGCCACCGTTTCGCCCGCCTTGACCTTGCCATTGAAGATACGTCCGGTTGCCATTCTGCCGATATATTCGTTGTAATCGATGTTGGCGATCAACATCTGGAACGGTGCGTTGGAATCGCCCTTAGGTGGGCGTACATTCGCCTCAACCACGGCAAACAGCGGCTCCATATTATTGGATTCAATGTTGATGTCCAGCTTGGCGTAACCCATCTTGGCGCTGGTGTAGACAACCGGGAAGTCAAGCTGGTCGTCGGATGCCTCCAGCTCGCAGAACAGGTCGAAGACCATGTTGAGAACCTCGTCAGGGCGTGAGCCGGGACGGTCGATCTTGTTGATGACGACGATCGGTTTCAGGCCGAGGTCGAGTGATTTTTTGAGAACAAAGCGGGTCTGTGGCATCGGCCCGTCCAGGGCGTCAACCAGCAGGAGGACGGAATCGACCATCTTGAGAACGCGTTCAACCTCGCCGCCGAAGTCGGCATGCCCCGGTGTGTCAACGATGTTGATCTTGTACTGGCCGTGGTGGATCGAAAGGCTCTTGGCAAGGATGGTAATGCCGCGTTCTTTTTCCAGGTCATTGCTGTCCATGACCCTTTCGGTGATGTTTTCGTTTTCGCGATACACACCGGCATGTTTCAGCATGGCATCGACTAGCGTTGTCTTGCCATGGTCAACGTGGGCAATGATGGCGATGTTTCTGATTCTTTCCTGCATTGTTCAGACTCCTCAATTAAAACGGCTGTTTTTGTCAAAATAAAAGGACGAGCTGTAAAGCCCGTCCCAAAGTGCTCGTACTATGGCAGTTTTTAGCCAGGAAGGCAAGTTAATATCACGTTACGGTTGCACGGCCTTTTATGAAATCGCTGTCGTTTTGATCCGGTTGTTGACTGACTGCACTGCTGCTCGTCAGTTAACAACCGGATTAGACCGAATGGATGTTAGAAGAGGAACTGTGAAATGGTATAGGCCACGACCGATGAAACGCCGACACCGATGAAGCCCGGAATCATGAAGCTGTGATTGAGCAGATACTTGCCGATGCGGGTTGTGCCGGTGCGGTCCATGCTGATTGCGGCCAGGTCGCTGGGGTAGAAGGCGAAGAAGAAATAGGCGTAACTGGTTGGCATCAGCCCCAGCATCAGGTGGATTGGCAGACCAAGGGCAAGGCCCAGTGGCAACATGATTACCAGTGTGGCGGCCTGGCTCTTGACAAATGCCGAGACGCAGAACATGGCGATACCGAATGTCCAGGGGGCGGTCTTGACCATCGCGCCGATTGTGCCGACCAGAAAGCCCTTGTTGGCGCTGACAAAGGTGTCGCTCATCCAGGCAATGCCGAAGATGGAGACGACTGCAATCATGCCGGCGGTGAAAACGCTGGAGTGGGCGATGTCTTTTGCCTTGACGCCGCTGACAAACAGGATGAAGGAGCCGTAGGCCAGCATGATGATCTGGACGACCTTGACCATCGAGACCGGCTTGCCGCCTGCGCTGGGAAGAAGCTCTGGGCACATGGCCATGAGGATGATGGTCAGGACGCCGCTGAAGAAGAGCGCCACGGAGATCTTGGCGGTTGTGCTGATCTCCTTGTCCAGGGTGGTGACCGATACCCCCAGCTCTTTTTTAAACTCGGGATCCTTGAGGCGTTCCTGGTATTCCGGGTCCTTGTCCAGATCCAGCCCGCGGTTAAAGCTCCAGGCGGCTGCCGCCAGAACGCCGAGGATACCGGATGGCAAGGTGACCATGATGATGTCATACAGTGCCACCGGCTGACCGGCCTTGATTGAAAAGGCTAGGAAGGTTGTCACGGCAGCGGCGACCGGACTGGCTGTAATCCCCATCTGGGCGGCAACGCTGGAGATCGCCATCGGTCTCTCCGGGCGGATACCGGTACGCAGGGATACATCGGCAATGACAGGGAGGAGTGCATAACAGGCGTGACCTGTGCCGGCACATACGGTCAGGAAAAAGGTTGAGAGTGGTGCCAGAACGGTGATGAACTTGGGATAGGCCCGCAGAACCTTTTCAACCACCTGAACCAGGAAGTCAATTCCGCCAGCCACCTGCAGGGTGGCGGATGCCGTGACAACGGCCAATATGATCAGCATGACGTCGATTGGCGGCTCGGCCGGCATGGCCCGGAAACCGAGCACCAGAATACTGACGCCGAGACCACCGATCAGACCCAGGGCAACCCCACCCTTGCGGACGCCGATCAATACGGCGGCCAATACGAATACAAACTGCAACCAGAACATTAACATAACCTTCTCCTCTACCCGTTTTATGTAAGGGGCCGCGATTAGCCCGCATGGTTTGCGGAAAAATGGAGAGCAGGAAGTATGCCTAAAAGATTTTGTCCTTTAAGTTGTTGATTGTATTGTGTTTTTTTGTGGCGCATCGAGTGATGGACTGTCTGATTATAACCAGCGGTTATGATTTAGGTGGGTGGATCTGTTGGCATTGCCGCTAAGGCGGGGTGATAGTGGTGTTTATAACCTCTGGTTATGGTTATAACCCCAGGTTATTATTCCTGCGTAGCCTCTTGCAAAAACCCTTCGACAAGCTCAGGGCGAACGGACTTAGGATTAATAACTGGCTGATATTCCGTTCGTGGTGAGCCTGTCGAACTATGTTCGGGATACTTTTGCAAGATGCGCTGCAGTTAAATATTTATCTGACGAGCACTATTCTTCCGCTATGAAGAATGTCATCTCCGAATGCTTTTATCGGGGATCCATGGTTTGCCAGTTAAAAGCTGGATGCCCGATCAGAAACGCCTCGGGAATGACAGTTTTTTACCAGCGGAAGATTGATGCTATTTAGGAATATTTAAGTGCCTGGTGTAGAAGCGTATTGCATGCGCCCTGATGGGGCGAACAGTCGTTCGCCCCTACGCTTGGGATACTTAAGCCGGAGTTATAGTTACGGTAGTCTGACCGGCATGGCTGTTCTTTCTGTCAGCTGATTCCAGCAGGAGTGGTCTGCTGGTTATGGCCTCATGCTGTTTATCAGGGTTGATTATTCTGTCGGCTTTTTAAAACGTTTGAGATCAGTTTGGGTTTGGTCAGGTGCTACTTTTTGTAGGTCTGTTGTTCGATCACCGCTGCCCGAGAATTTCCCTGATCTGCCCGGTGGTTAGAGTGCGCCCCATGAACCGTCTGTAAAATGAAAGGGTTTCCTTTTCCATATCCACCTGACGAAACCGGTCAGGATATAGCCGTTTAGCCAGCCAGAGCCATGCCAATGGCTGTTCAGGGGTAAAATGACTCCAGACATGGGCACCCATCGGCATTGAATAGACCCGTCGATTCCTTACGGCGCTGACCGAAGATATACGGTGATCTTGATAAACAGCCCTGATCTCCTCTGCTGACCATACAATCAGCAGATCCGGGTTCCAGTTGATCAACTGTTCCGGTGAAAAATTGGCATTATCAACCTTGATCTCACCACCAACCGCTGGAATTCCTCCAGCCTTTTCAAACATTCTGGAGGTGGTAGACAGCATGGGCAGTGAAAAGGTGCTGAATCGACAGTACAGAACCTTGAGACGGCGGCCAGGCGGCACTGCGGCTACCCTGGCCGCAATCCTTTTTTCCATAGCATGGTAATATTTACGGTAATCCCTTGCGATCCGCTCCCGGTTAAACACCTCACCCAGCAACTGCATACTCTTTAGGATACAATCCCTGTCCTTCCAGTTTAAGTAGATGACCTTGAACCCCTTTTGTTCCAGTTTACGGGCAGATATTTCACTATCCACCAGAATCAGATCATGGGGCAGGGTCATCAGCATCTCGATATCCGGCACCCAGGCCGGGCCTGGCCCAGCCACCACTGGTTGGTTTTTCAGGTTCGGGGCAAAGACGGTTTGAAACGCCCACCGTTTGCCATGCATGGATGACGGCAGTCCGTTTTTAATGGTTTCACCTTTGCCGAGTGCAAAGATAAAGGCATTAATCGCCGGAGTTCCTCCGGCAGTCACTACCGCCTTTACATCCAGCGGTATGACCACCTTGCGCCCGGCCATATCCGTAACCGTTCTGGTTTGTGCAGCCCAGCCGTTCCCGGCCAACATGGAGACAAAAAAAGCAACAAATATAATAAGCTGCGGTATTCTTGAATGCTTGGTCATGGCAGCTCCCTAGAATTTTAACCCGAGGCTGCCGACTACCGTCAGCGGCGCGCCGGGGTAATAGGTTGTTGCAAGCGCCTGTGAGGCATCCTGATCATTTTTGATAATTCCGACATATTTTTCATTGAACAGATTTTGAATCGACAGAGATGTGGATATCTCATTGAATCCCCAAACCTTCTTGAGGACGTACCCCAGGTTCAAATCCACAACCGTATAGGGCGCTATCCGTTCCTTGTTTTCAATATCGCCATACCGTTCGCCAATGTAACGGACAACCGGATTGATATTGAATCCTCGCCAGGTGTAACTGACTCCCAGTTTACCCATGAATTCCGGGGAGTCTGCGACCTGTTTACCCCTGGACATGACAGTTGTCGAAGATGCCGTTTTGATATTGTCGCAATAGGTAAAATGGTTATAGGAGGCCGAACCAAAAATGGTCAGTCCATTCAGCGGTGTCACCCCAACCTCCAGTTCCGCTCCCATGGCTTCAGCCGTGGCATTACTCTGGTAATAACTGAGATTTACCTTCGAATCGTAGACCATGACCTGTTTGTCATAGTACCGGCCATAAAATCCGGTTGGCGCCACATACCAGAAACCGCCATCGTAGCGTACACCCAGGTCAACATTATCGGATATCTCAAGCTTCATCTTCTTCCAGAGATCCTGAAGAGAAATTCCGGCCGTCTGGAATGCTGCGGCATTACTGTTATAGGTGGAGTAGAGCGGCCCCTGCCACGGCTCGGCATAGTTACGACCATAATTCAATCGCACCAAGGATCGTTCCTTAAACTCATAACTGGCGCCGAAATATGGCAGGATATCCTCAAAGGTTGCGCCACTGACACTCATGCCGCTTTTGGCTGTCGGATTATAGGCAAAGATCTCAGAATAGGAGACGTCCGGCAGGCCGGCAGTGTTATAACCGGTGATGGAAGGGAGGCCGATGTTGATATATTTGACACCGGCATTAACACGAAACTTGCCAAACTTGTTGTCCAGCTCAACATACGGGGCATGGAATTCACGGCCGGATTGTCTGGTGAGCATCGACCACCCCTTGAATGTCAATCCGTTTGCGGTCAGCGTATAGGACTTCTGTCCGGTGGGTGGCGGCATGGTATCAATATCCTGATACCAGTAGCCGACCTTCAATGTGGACGGCCCCAGATTGACGCCGAATTCAGTCGTGAAGCCAACCTGTTCCTGGGTTATGTCGGTGCGATTTATAACCGAATTGGCCACCGTTGTTCCGCTGCCAAACAGGCGATAACCATCGGTAGCTGCGTAATATGGCTTGAACACGGCATATGTGCTGGAAGACGGTTTAAGCTCCAACTTGCCCATCACGGCATATTCATTGAATTTCTGCTTATTGTAGCCATAGTAGTTCGTATTATTCAGAGCGTTGCCGGTTCGATTGGCATTATAATCATAGTTTCTGAGATAGGAATCATTAGACGCCTGTGCGTAGGTCAATGGTTTATAGCCGAATTGCAAAAAGGTATTATAGACGCCATACAGTGTAAAATGATTGTCACCAGGGAGTTCCTGGGTCAGGCCAAGACTGAAATTGCTTCTCTCTGCATCACCGCTGCCGCGCCATTTATCCGCCCCTGAATAAGACAGTGAGCCGAACAGTCGGGTGCTATGGCCCAATTTACCGGTATCCAGACGCCCGAATGTACGCTGAAAATGTTCCGATCCGACACTCTGCTTCAGGGTAATTCCGAACTTGTTGGCCGGTAATAGCAGCAACTGATCAAGGGCACCGGCACTGTTGCCAAAACCGAATCCCTTACTGGCCGGCACCGCCCCGCGGATCAATGAAATCTCGGCAATATTCTCCAGATCAATAAAGTTGCCCATGGAACTCTGACCAACATTGACCCCCAACGGCAATCCCTCAATCGTCCGCGATAACCGTGTAAAGTTATCACCAATCTGACCACGGATACGGAGCGGGTTCTGATCCACCACCAGGCCGAAGGCATCGCTCCCCTCGCTATGCACCGAAGGTAGCAGGTCCAGCGCCTTGAATGGATTGGTCTGGGCCGGGCCAGCCAGGGTATTGATTGTCTGTTTCGGAATAACCGTCTTGGTGGAGGTTTCCTCAACGTCATTTTCCAGTATCCCGGCATCTTTGGCTGCCTTGACCCTGACCGGTTCCAGATTCACCCCGGTCTCCCCGGCAAAGGCCGGGGCATAAGACAATGAAAGCGCCAATATGGCTGCCAGTGGCAACAGCTTTTTCCCTTCTGGATCGTGATTTTCCAATCTCTTTTTCATAATGTCTCCGGAACTGGTTATGGAATTTATTTTATAACGGCAGCCCCATTGACACCGATAAAATACAAAAAAATATTGCCACGCAGATCAGCCGTTAAATCGCATGGCCGGGACACATACGTTGACACCCTCTTCAACGGCAAAAAGCCGCACATCGATCTGATAAAGTGCCTTAAGACTCTTATCTGTAAAGGCTTCATTGACGACACCGTCACAGATGGTCCGCCCGTTCTGCATCATGATCACCCGATCCGCCACCGCCATAACGTGATCGGGATGGTGTGTGGAGAAGATGAACGTATATCCCTCCTGTGACAGACGTTTGAGACGTTCAAGCAGGCGGATCTGATTACCGAAGTCCAGTCCGTTGGTTGGTTCATCCATGATAAAAACCCTGGCCCCCTGCGTCATCGCCCTGGCAATCAGGACAAGCTGCCTTTCACCACCGCTGATCTCCGTATAGGGACGTTCTGCCAGATGGGCAATGCCGAGCTTTTCCAGTGAGGTCTCCGCCACATTTCTGTCCTCGAGGTTATAAACCGCAAAGAAAGATTTGTGCGGCATCCTCCCCATCATAACGACATCCATAACATGATAGGCAAAGGACTCCTTATGAACCTGGGGGACATAGGCCAGCATCCTGGCCAACTGTAACGGTTTGATAGACCTGATGTCCCTGCCGCAAACCGCCACGGTTCCGCTGTCAGGCTTCAAGAGGCCAAGAATCAGCTTGAGCAGTGTGGTTTTGCCACCACCATTTGGTCCAAGCAGGGCAACCACTGTGCCGGATTCAAAATCAAGAGAGATATCGCTCAAAACCGTTTTCTGACGGTATGAGAACGATACGCCGCTCACCTCGATCAGCGCCATTACTGCCACCCCTTTCTGGCATTCCTGAGGGCCAGTACAAAAAAGGGTATCCCCAGCAGGGCGGTTACTATCCCGATTGGAATCTCGACACTCAGGGCCAGGCGAGAGATATTGTCTACAATCAGCAGATAGGATGCGCCAACCAGTGCGGAAACCGGTATCAGGGTGCTGTTATCCGGCCCGACCATCATGCGGACAATATGTGGAATAATCAGGCCCACCCAACCGATGATACCAGCCATAACCACCGTCAGCGTACTAATGGCAGTGGCACAGAGAATAACCGTTCCGCGCACCAGTTTGACATTCACCCCCAAGGCCCTGGCCTCCTCATCCCCCATACTCAATACATTCAAGTGCCGCGACATGAGGATAACCCCCAGTATACCGATACAGATCGGCCCGCCAGTCCTGGTAATCAGGGGCATATCGGCCATGGCCGTATTCCCCATCAGCCAGTAGACAATTGTTGGAAGCTGATTATAGGGATCAGAGATGTATTTCAGAACCGACAGCAGGGAACCAAAGAAGGCCCCGCTGACAATCCCGCCCAGTACCAGCATGATTGTACTGCCGGTACGGTACATCCTGGCAATAGCGATGGTCAGCAGCATGGCGGCAAAACCACCGATCAGGGTTGAAATCTGGACCGCATACCAGCTGTTCATCAACACCATCCCCAGCGCCGCACCGAATGATGCGCCGGCCAACACCCCAAGTATGCCTGGAGAGACCAGGGGGTTTATAAACATGGCCTGATAGGCCGCACCGGAAACGGAAAGGGCCGAACCGATCAGCGAGGCGGTCAAAACCCTGGGGAGTCTGATCTCCACAATCAGGTTCTGCAGCAACTGCAGGCGTTCTACACTAAAACTGCCCTTTCCGGAAATCCTGTAGATCAGGAAGGACACAATCTCGCTCAGCGACAGCGGATATTTTCCAAGACCAAGTGAAACCAGCATGGTGACGCACAGAAAGAGTGCAGACAATATCAACGGCGTCTTTTTCATAATCTTGAACTCCTGAACTTCAATCCTGATCAAGGGCGTAATCGACGGGAATAACGACACGTGCAACAACCGGTGGGACTGGAAACGGTGCGCTCTTGATGACAGTCTCCCTGGCATCATTATCCAGCAGGTGGCAACCACTACTCCTGACCACACGGATAGAATCCACTGAACCGTTAGTTCTGACAATGAACTCAACATCAACCCGGCCGCTCCATCCCATTCGTCGGGCCATGGATGGATAGCGAAGGTTGGATGCAATCCGGCTGCGAATATGGGTAAACTCCCTCTTTAGATAAATCGAGCTCTGCAAGGCGGCATTTTTGACCGCTGAACCTTCGGACTGCCGCCCCGGCATACCGCTGCCCATCCCGAATTTCCTTGCCGGAATATCAGCAATCCGGCCATCTTGATTCTGAACCCCAGTGTCAGGATGAACCTTTCCACTGACCTTTGCTGATTCTGCCGACGCCCTCCCATCAGCCACCGCAACGCTGGATGGCGCTGGCTTTTGTGCAGTTTGGCCGGGGTTTCGTCGACGATCATGTTTACCTGAATCAGTGCTTTCGTACCTTTTATGGGTTTTGTAAATAATAGGCGCTTCGGGCAGGGTGAAATCCACCATCACCGGAATCGATTCATTCTGTCTGACGGCCCCCTTCAGAATCTGGGTGCAGCCGATCATAACCAACAGGTGCAGCAGTAGTGATATGCCCAGGGCCATTTTTTCACTATTTACGACTCTGGATCTGGACATCTTCAGACATTCTCGATCAGTTCCCCGCAGCGCAGGCGGTTACGCAGTGAATTGATCCTGGCATCCATCTGCTCCAGCTCGGAGAGCTTCAAACGTTCCTTGGCAGTTGTCTGGATAACCTTGCTTATGCCACCATTCTTGATAACAATCCGCTGGTGGGCCATCAGGGCCAGGATCGGATCATGGGTCGCCATCAGCACGATCTTTTCCTGTTTGATCAGCAGCTGCAGAGCCATCTTCCGGTCAATCCCGGCATTCTCAATCTCGTCAATCAGGACAACCGGTGAACTGCTCAAAAAGGCGGTGTCGGCAATCATCAGCGCCCGTGACTGGCCGCCCGACAGCGACGTGATCGGGGTGTCGCCCGCAAAACTTTCTCCGGCCAGCAGATTTGCCTGGTCTATGATTTCCTTGATGATCGTCAAGTCAAATTTCATTCTGCTTTCGGCGTGCATGCGGATAAAATTCTCGACCGATGTGTCCATGACAAAATTCATATTCTGTGATAGTTGGGCAACCAGCTTGTGTTCCAGAGAAAATCTCAGCTCGGAATCCGGTGTTGCATCATTGATCAGTATCCTGCGCCCCGTGGGCGTATCAGCCTGTGCCATCCATTCAATGTCAGCCAGCAGCCGGCTTTTGCCGGAGCCGGTAGGGCCAACGATACTGGTGACCTTGCCAGGTTCCAGCCTTAGCCGGATCTGTTCGGCAACACCAGACTTGTTCTGTCCGCCAATAATGGTGACTGAATCGATTTTCTGGCGGTTGGTTGTGTTGTTGCCATGAAACAGCTTCAACAGCTGCTCGAGATTGTTGATCAGGTGCTGTTTGTTGATGCCGGTATCCTCAAAGTGATCCTCTGCCAGTGAATCCAGAAAAGTACCCAGTCGTGTGCCGCTCTTGGCGCCGTCTGCGCCGTGACAGTCGAGAATATCGGCTACAAAGGGCATCTCGTTGTAAATGGATCCGATTTCCATCTTCAGAAGTTCGTTAATATTCATGGTTACGCCTTTATCTTTTTTATGTTGCCCATCAAGTATTCATTGCCAACCCTTGTCTCGCCAAGGCAGTAGGAGCAGAGTGCCGCTGGCATTGAAAATCGCAACAGACTGCCGTTCAGAGCGGTTGTGTCCTTGGCCGTCTGCAGCATGGAGGTCAATTCATAGGCGCCTTGTCCGGTGATACCGTTGATATGCATGATCCTGGCCCTGGAGTTTGCCTGGCGAACCTTGAAGGCAAAGACTTCACGCTCGGCCTGCGAGACAATGTCACCCTTGGTAATGATGACAATATCGGCGTATTTGAGCATGGGACCGACCTTCTTGGGGGTGTTGATTCCCATCAGGTTGTCGATGACGCAGACCGCCAGGACATCCTTGATATGCGGAGAGCAGCGGTTGCATAAACCGGCGCTCTCTGAAATCAGGTAATCCAGGCCGTTATCTACCCCCCACTGGACGCAGTCGTCGATGTTGCTGACAAAATAGTGGTCCGGGCAGAGATTGCCTGACAGCCCGATCCGCACCGGTATCTCCAGCGCCTTGAATGTTGCGTCATCGTCAGTGGCCAGACAGTCGAATTTGACAACCCCGACACGACTGTTATTCCCATTGAGTACCTTGATGACATTTACCAGAACAGCGGTCTTACCTGATGAGGGTGGTCCTGAGACGGTTATAAGTTTCATGGCGGCTCCTTAACATCCTTCCAGGGACAGGCCGCGGGCAATATCGACAGAAAGTCCCTTTTTGAATTCCTCATTCAATTCGTCGGATAGCTCATCGTAGTCGCGGCTCACCAGATAATCCCAATCCGGAAAGGTATACTTTTTTTGCCAGTCCATTTCATCGGGCATATGAAAATCCCCTTTGCGAAGCACATTTCTGAATCCTTCGCCCCAGAAGAAATCCAGTACATGCCTGCATTCCGTCAACCTGCTCTTTTTGACAAAGATCAACAGCGGGTGCATCAAGGGGCCATCCTGAAATTCAAGCATGGCGGCCGCTTTGTTTGATGGCATCTGGGACGAGGCGGCATTCGGCAGGATATTGAACCTGGCCCGTTCCTGATTTTTCGAGCTGATCCCCTTGATTACCTCGGCAAAATGTTTGACGGTCTTGATATTGCCGGCAAACCTGCTGATCGCCTCATTACCCATTTTTTCCTTTAGCACCAGTAGCAGACTGGTGCCGCTGACCTTGCCGTTGTAGCCATGAATTGATAATTGATCCTTGAATTGCGGCTTTGTCAGATCGGTCCAGCTATGCGGGTATTCAGCATCGGTTCCCAGGGATTGATCCCAGATCAGGCTCCATGAGCCAAAGGCCAGAAATCCTAGGTTGTGCTGCTTTGATATCCGCTTGTATTCATCGGGCAGGAAAAAATTGAATTTGTCGTTGGTAATGCCATGAAATATGCCCGTATTCAGAAATTTGTCTTTGAATTCCTTGGCCAGGATTGTGCTCAGGCTGGTGGTTACAAGAACATCGGGAAGTTCATCCTCGAAAGTCGCCTTGCGCATCCTTTCTTCGATTGCCTTTGGGCTGCCATCCAGAATTGTCGGGCAGTAGACTTCGATAGCATCGGATGAATTGTTTGCCTTTATAAACTGTTCCATCTCGGTCTTGAATCTGACCTTCAACGGGCAGGGCAAGATAGCGTAAACATTGATTGCTCCCGGCTTTAATATCGGCACACCGCAATCACTAAGTGGTATGGCTGGTTTTGCTTGCTGTGATTTTTTTCTTGAAGGTGAACACAACGATAGGTCGACTTTATCCATGACGTAACTCCTGATTTCCCATCTTTTTAACTAGCCATCTGGGGGCGGATTTGCGCATTACCCCCTGTAGCCGGCAGATGATATCCTCAATTGACACAACCTGTTTTGTCTTCAGGGGCAGAATCGCGCGGGCAGTCAGTTTTGCCGTAGCCGGCCCGCTGATTTCGCTGGCATAGATTATCGAACAATCGCTCAGGGCATCGGCGCGCACCGTAAGTCGCTCCTCTTCGCCAAAAACATCCTGCGGCACATAGACCGTGCTGATGTAATAGGCTTCCTGCGGCCCCACATCCCAGATGCTGTAGCTGTTTGCAACCTTGAAATTCTGGTCAACAACCGCGCCATTTGACGAGCAGAATGCTACTTTCATAATTTCACCCCTTTCAGGCCGCCTTTTCAGCCACGCCAATGATGCTTTCGTTAATTAATTGATGGTGCACTGAAAACAGAAAAGGGCGCCCATTTTACAATCAGGCGCCCTTGCCAAATTCCAGTTATTCGTTGCTTGCGGCTTACAGCTGCGTAAGCCGCATGACAACAACGAGTTGTTGTCGTTGCCATGTCAGGTGGGTGTATCATCTTACACCTACAACTTTGTTTGCCTGACACGGTTATATTTCATATTACACAACGCGTGCCAATTTTAATGTTTTGAATTAATAATTTGATTTTAGCTAGTTATGGGCTAGCGGTGTTTTTGTTATGTAATTTGATATATATCGGTTGCCCTAATAATGGGCAAGTGTGGGATTAAGCGGCAGATCCGTTTCAAGGAGCGCTTAAAGCTGGTAAACCGATTGTATCTCGCATACAGCCCACCAGAAAATCAAAGGTCTCCTCTCTGGTGACGACGAAGTCGGGCATGCGGTTCAGCATTTCTTCGATTTATAGGTAAACACGAACGTTTTGTGCGATCTGCTCCAATATCGTTAATGACGTTTTTAATGCCCTGTTAACGACGGTCATGATCGTCATGACGATTATGTTGATCCCTGCGGTAATCGCGGTCATGATCCCTGTCACGGTCATGGTGGTCGCGGTCGTGATATCTTCCCCCATCCGGGTGGATGCAGCCGGTGAGGGTGGCGATGGCCAGAATAAGCATGATTGCCAGCTTGAGCGTTCCTGATTTTGTCATCGGAGTTCTCCTTGTTTTGGGTGTCATTCTTTTTGCACAATGTTGAATAATTATACTGCTCTTAATGGATTTTCACAATTCAGGATGTTCAATCTGTCTGCTATTTTTCATTCGCAACATGTTCGGGTGGAAATAATAAAAAAACCGTGACCTGTTAAGGTTCACGGTTTTAAAGTTAATGGCAAGTTTTGCCGGTCCTGTTTACTCAAGCAGATCCTGCATGGTGTAGAAAAGATAATCAAAGACCTCTTCACGGGTGTTAATAAAGCCGGGCATATGGTTCAGCAGCTCTTCCATTTTATAGAGAACAATGGCCTGGTCGGTTTCAAGTTGGTTCATAACGGCAGTGAACATGGGCAGTACCTCGAAGAGGTCATCCCGGTCAAAAGGGGTATTATCCGGCTTGCCGCTAAATTTAGGTGTATCCCGGTTCTGTATGTCACGGGGATATTTGTATTGTAAATCGGATGGTTTTAGTTGGACCTTCATTTAAGCACCTCATTGAGCTTGATTTAAGGGTGAATTATCCACAGCTGCTGCAGCCATGGCAGCCCCCCTTGGGTGTGGAGATGCTCTGCAGTGATGGACAGGTGCAGATTGAAACGGCATCGATCTCCCATTCTCCGTCTACCAGTTCACCTTTAAGTGCACCATTTTTGAGTAGCATCAGAATTTTAGGGATGGTTGTTTTAAGGGCTGCGGCTGCTTCTGTAATTGTCAGCACATTTTTATTTTCTGTACAACTCATGGTGAGCCCCCTTGCAGGTTTATACCGCTTTCAAAGAAAAACCTTCGCTTATTTGGAATTGCAATCAGTTGCCCTGGTTGCCATAGATCTTGATCAGTTGGTTATTATCCAGGGGGCGGCGGGTCTGCTGGGCAACAGCCCGTACCTTGTGCATTAACTGGGTTGCCTCTGCCCGGCTGACCTTTATGCCCATATTGTGGTAGCGATCGATCAGGCTGCTGCTGCCGGAATGTTTGCCGACGATGATCTGGCGGGTCAGTCCGACCTCAGCGGGATCGAATCCTTCGTAGTTGCTCGGATTCTTCAGAACGCCATCGGCATGCAGACCGGATTCATGGCTGAAGACACCCTCTCCGACAACGGCCTTCCAGGAAGGAAGCGGTCGCTGGGATGCCTTGGCAACGAATAGCGACAGTTCGCGGAAACGGTGGGTTGCCACGCCGCACTTCATGCCGCTGGCATGTTTCAGTCCCATGACGACCTCTTCCAGTGCGGCGTTGCCGGCCCGTTCGCCAAGTCCATTGACGGTTGTGTTGGCAAATGCGGCGCCGGCACGGATCCCGGCAATCGTGTTGGCCGTTGCCATGCCGAAGTCGTTGTGGGTGTGCACCTCAATCGGCAATTCCGGCACCGCCTCCCGCAGGCCGCGGATCATTTCGTACATGCTGAACGGATCCAGAATGCCGAGGGTATCGCAGAAGCGGAAACGGTCCGCCCCCAAAGAGACGGCAATTTGCATCAGTTCGACGATAAAATTCATGTCCGCCCGGCTGGAGTCCTCTCCACCGACGGAGACGTAAAGGTTGTGATCCTTGGCAAAACCGAGGGCCACCTTGAGCTGTTCCTTGACCCACTCGCGGCTCTTGCGCAGTTTGTTCCTGATCATCAGGTCGGAGACCGACAGGGATATGTCAACGGCTGTGATGCCGCAGTTCAGGCTCTCCTGGATATCGTTCGGCAGGGCGCGGTTCCAGGCGATCAGGCGTGCATTCAACCCCAGTCCGACCAGCGCCTTGATCCCATCCTGCTCCTCACTACCCATGGCGGGGATGCCGCATTCGATCTCGTGTACACCGATGGAGTCCAACATGCGGGCAATGGCGATCTTGTCCCGCTTGCTGAAGACAACGCCTGCGGTCTGTTCACCGTCTCGCAGGGTGGTGTCGTCAATGATGATCTGCTGTGCTGTTTCATTGCTGTACATATTCTCTCCATTGGGAATTATCCGCAGCTGCCCAGCGTTGCCAGGCTGCAGAGCAGATCGGGCCTGTATTCAGGCTGTTTGCCGGCTGACATCAGGCTGGTTGTGCCCGTTGCAGTAAATGCATATTTTTTCAGCAACTCTGTAAAGGGTGCGTTTCCACGGGGTGCGTCCAGAAAGAGATCATCATTGGAGCTGATCTGGGTCAGGCACTTGGCAAGAATGACCTCTGCCTGACCTGGCGCTTCAGCGCTGAAAGGCCCGATCTGCCAGGCTGAGCGGCAGGGCTGGATGATGGCAAAGGAGGCACCGTTGGCAATCACCCGGCCTCTGCCGGTCACTTTTTTCAGCAACAGTTCCCTGCTGTCGCCCCAGGTCAGCTCGTCAAGCCGCTGGTCCGGTTTCGGCGTTCCGCTTGTTCGGCTAATATTGTCTGTGCCGAGACCCTTTCTACGCCAGCGGGTAATGCTGTCAATGACGTTAAATCCCTGCTTCTGGTAAAGCGGCTGACCGGCTTGTGATGCGGTCAGCCAGAATGTTTCGGCCCCTATGCCGTAAAGGGCGTTGAGGGCATTTTTAAAGAGCCGCTTTCCGATCCGTCGACGACGGAATTCTTCTTTAATGATCAGATTACCGATCCATCCGCTTCTGTTGTGGTGCATGGCGGTAATGAACCCGACCGGTTGATGATCCTGGTTATCGCAGCAGAGGCACCCCTCGGGGAAGCTGCTTAAAAGCATCTCGAATTCCCAGGGATCTGATATCCACCCTTCGCATTCAGCCAGCATCAGTAGTTGCGGCACGTCATCCGGAACCATCGTTCTGAATTTGAACCGGCTCTTCATGATTTTTACTTGCTGCCCGGACAGGCCAGGTCAGCGATGGTCAGGTCCTGTCCGATCAGGCCGATTGCATCGGCGCGGCACTGCTTGCAGTGGGTAAACTGACCGATGATCGACTCATTGGCCTTGCGGATCTCGCTCATCCGTTCATCGGAGGGACGCTCGATGTGGGCAAGTTCGGCCTGTGGAATGATCGGCATGATGTTCATCACAAATGCCCCCAACTCCTTGATCTTTTTGGCGATCAGCGGGATTTGGTCGTCATTGATGCCTGGCACCAGCACGGAGTTGACCTTGATCGTCATGCCTAGTTCGCCGGCCCGTTTCAATCCCTCCAGCTGATTGGCAATCAGGATTTTTGCCGCATCCACGCCGGTGTAATGATGGCCGTGATAGATAATGTGGCGGTAAATTCTGGCCCCGACCTCCGGGTCAATGGCGTTCATGGTGACTGTCAGGCTGTGCAGGCCAAGCTCGTATAAACGGTCGATTGATTCCGGAAGCAGCAGGCCATTGGTGCTCATGCAGAGCATCAGATCGGGGAACTCCTTCTTGACCAGTTCGAATGTCTCGAAGGTCTCTTCGTTGGCCAAGGGATCGCCTGGTCCGGCAATGCCGATAACCTTGATGATCGGGCCGACAATCGGACTGGCCATGACCTCGCGCACCTTCTGAATTGCCTCGGCCGGGGTTTCCAGACGGCTGGTCACGCCGGGACGCGATTCATTGGCACAATCATGCTTGCGTGTGCAGTAGCCGCATTTGATGTTGCAGCGCGGCGCCACGGCCAGGTGCATGCGGCCGTTTTTGTGGTGGTTGCCGCCAAAGCAGGGGTGTCCCTGAATCTTGTTTTTCATGTCGCATGCTGTTGCCATTGTCTGACTCCTTTCAAAATGCAAACGCCCGCAGGATTATCTCCTGCGGGCGCCGTTGCCTCGCTGAATGATGGTTGAGTAATTGATTCTGGTTTGAATTCTGCGGTTGAAAAACTGTCGCATGCTGCTTTTTTAGTCAGTTTAGGGCTGTTCTCAAAATCCGTATACCCTGATATTGCTCAGAGCGTGCCATAATTCGACATTTTTTGAAAAAAGTCGCGGATTCAAGTCTGAAGTGCAACTTTTGTAAGTGAATTAAAGTGGTGAGCT
>CAXYUZ010000025.1:0-43393 GCA_964292275.1 uncultured Desulfuromonadaceae bacterium | reverse complement strand
AGAAAGACCAGACAGATCCAAACGATTCCCGGAGTGACAGATCACCGGGAATCGTTTTTTACTTCCTCCCTACTCTTTCCCCAGAATCCAACCCAATGATCCCATAAACAGCCCTGGCGGCACCTCATGATGGCCATGGTCAGTTAACAGCTGGAAAGTGGACTCAATCCCGTTCTTTTTAAACAGGTTATAGGCGGACTTGATGCCGCTGATCCGCGCAGGCTGATCCTGGTCACCAATGTAAAACGCACCCCGAAAGGCGGTCTTTTTAAGTGCCTTCAGCCCTGCCTTGTTCACAGAATAACCGCAACGGCTGCCAGAAACAATGAAGCCGGCAAAGCGCCCCGGGTTGCGGGCGTTAAGGGCGCAGCCCAAATCCCCTCCCAATGAATGACCGGCCAGAATGACCCGTTTGGTATCAATATTATATTGCCGACTATTGCTGGCAATATCCTTGAGCAACCGTTCCTCGAACCATTTAACGAACAGCCCGAAATCAGGCAGATAATCGTTGTTAAGCGGAGTGCCAGCCGGAAGCAGGATGATATATTCGGATTTGGGCAATTCAGCGCCTGACCGTTCAAAGAGAAGCTGGGCCGACGCATTGACCTGTGGCAGGAACACGATCAGCGGATATGAACGGGCAGGATCATAATTCTCCGGAAGAACCACCGCGGCCGGTTGATCGAAGAAATCAGCCCGGTTCTGCGCATGGGCCGTAACGGAGACAAACAGAAAGACCACAAAAATGAGCAGTTGTTTTAAACGGTTCACAGGACCAAACCTCCCTTGTTTTTCTGTTGTATTTCAGGCCATTAGTTACAACTAGATATTGCACAACTTAAACAGACGGCTTGAGGCCACTTAAACGGCCAGACTGTTTGCAATGGACGCTATCAGTAAAAGCCTGTATATCAATAGCATTCGTGGCTGCTGATATATAAACCCACGAAATAACGGATATGTCACGGATTATTTACTTATCTGATTAGCACTCCACGCCGCGCTGGCGGCGCTTTATCAAAGAGTAACTTAAAAAGTCATATTACATGTTTTCAGTGAGTTAGCTTGAAGTTACTCAGAAGCACTATTCTTCTGCTATTAAGAATGTCATCCCCGAATGCCTTTATCGGGGATCCATGATTTCAGACCGATAAAAGCTGGATTCCCGATCAGAACCGCTTCGGGAATGACATTTTTTGTAACGAGCGAAGGATTAATGCTAATCAAATTTACCTATAAATCCAGAACTTGAAAATTCCCCACCAGAGGCATCTCAACATGCGACACTTTTTCAAATTTGACAGTCTTGGCACCAACTACAAAAATGAAATCCTCGCCGGAATCACCACATTTCTGACCATGGCCTACATAATCGTCATCAATCCGGCCATCCTGGAAGCGGCCGGCATCCCCAAAGGTGCATCCATGACCGCAACAATCATTTCGGCGGCCTTTGGCACCCTTGTCATGGGGCTCTACGCCAACAGACCCTTTGCCATTGCACCTTATATGGGAGAAAACGCATTCATCGCCTACACCGTGGTCAAGGTGATGGGCTTTTCCTGGCAGATCGCACTGGGGGCCATTTTTTTGGCAGGCATACTGTTTACCCTGCTGACACTGCTAAAGATTCGCGGCTGGCTGGCAGACGCCATTCCACAGAGCCTCAAATACAGCTTTGCCGTCGGCATCGGCCTGTTCCTGGCATTCATCGGGCTCAATGAAACCGGTATTGTCACCCTTGGCGTCCCCGGCGCACCGGTCGGTCTGGGCAAACTCAACAGTATAACCATCCTGCTGGCCTTATCAGGTTTTGCAACAATGGCCTGGCTGACCATCAAGCGGGTACGCGGCGCGCTGATGATCGGCATCCTCGCCGTAACCGCACTATCCTTCATGCTTGGCGTCAGCAAATTTCCTGAAAGCATTATCGGCATGCCGGCCAGTCTGGCTCCAATTTTCGGGCAGATAGATATCCTTGGCGCACTCTCGCCAAAGGCGCTTCCGGTCGTACTGATAGTTTTCATCATGGCCTTTGTGGACACCATCGGCACCCTGATCGGTCTCTCCGCCAGGGCTGGTCTTCTTGATGCCAACGGCAGCCTGCCGGACATTGAAAAACCGATGCTGGCAGATGCACTCTCAAACCTTGCGGCACCTCTGCTAGGCACGACAACCACCGGGGTATACATTGAATCGGCCGCCGGTATTGAGGAAGGGGGGCGTACCGGTTTTACAGCAATTGTGGTCTCTGTGCTGTTTCTGCTGGCGCTGTTCTTCACGCCATTACTGACAATTATCCCGCCCCACGCCTACGGTCCGGTACTGATTCTGATCGGCTGCTTCATGCTCAAACCGGTAACGCTGCTTGATTTTGAGGATTATACGGAACTGATACCGGCGTTTCTGACCATCACCCTGATCAGCTTCACCTACAACATCGGTGTCGGTATGACCGCCGGGCTGATAACATACCCCCTGTTCAAGCTGCTGAGCGGCAGACAGAACGAGGTACCACGGGCACTCTGGGTACTGGCAGGATTATCACTGCTGTTCTATGCCGTTTATCCTTACCACTAGGCGGGATGCCACTGACTAAACCTTTTGCGAAAAGCTGAATGAATCACAACCATCCCCCCTGCTTCGCTACGCTTGCTTCCCCCCTATAAATTGGGGTGAGTGAGGGGGGCATTCTTTACGTGTGTCAATTATTGTAAACTTTTGCAAGAACCTCTTGTAATACCGTCAATTTCAGACATAATTAAAAAATCTCTCCATCTACATTTTGTCCGGCATGACCAGTTGCTCCAGGACAGCCATTTCATATCAATTCCAACCATGAGGTAAAGCTGATGACTTTAAAATCCTGCGCTAATGGTAAAACAGTTACCGGTTTATTGATTGCTTCACTGGCTTTTTTGACCATGGCCGTAAGCGGTTGCAGCAAGCATGAAAAGTCCAAGGCCCCGCCGGCGCCCGTTGAGGTTGTTGCCATCACCGTAGAGACAAAGACGGTTCCAGCCTCATTCCCATTTGTTGCCCAGATCCAGAGTTCGCATCAGGTTGACGTTATGGCCAGGGTCAGCGGCTTTCTGGAGAAGATCTGCTACAAGGAGGGTAGACCGGTTCAGAAGGGACAGATCATGTTCCGGATCGACAGGAAGCCGTACATTGCAGCGGTAAACGCATCCAAGGCCGAGGTTGACACACGCAAATCCCAGCTATGGACCGCCCAGGCCAGCCTGAATCGCATCAAGCCGTTGGCAGACCAGAATGCCGCCAGTAAAAGCGATCTGGACAACGCCATCGGCAATGTCAAAACCGCCCAGGCCAGCCTGCAGCAATCACAGGCCAACCTGGACAAGGCGCTGCTGGATTTGAGCTACACCAAAATCACCGCCCCGGTCAGCGGTCATGCCAGCCAGGCGTTGATACGCGAAGGGGCCTATGTGGCTGCCGGCAGCACCCAGGCCAAACTGACCTATGTTGCCAAGCTTGATCCGGTCTGGGTGGATTTCAGTGTTTCACAAAATGAGCAAGCAAAGGTATCACAGGAGATTGAGAGCGGCAGGCTGATTAATCCAAAAAATCACCGTTACACTGTGGAAGTAGAGCTTTCCGATGGTACCCGTTATCCACAAAGCGGCTTGGTAAATTTTGCCGATCCATCCTTCAGCAAGGATACCGGTACATATCTGGTCAGGGCGGTCATCGCCAACCCCAAGGAAGTCCTGAGGCCAGGCATGTATGTCAAGGCGCACCTGAAGGGGGCCATGCGTCCCAATGCGGTGGTGATACCACAGAGAGCCGTACAGCAGACATCAAGCGGACATATCGTCTATGTTGCCAATGAAAAGAACGAGGCCGAGATCAGGCCGGTTACTGTCGGCGATTGGCTGGGCAACGACTGGATCATCAACCAGGGTCTCAAAAAGGGCGACCGGGTGATTGTGGACGGTTTTATGAAACTCGGACCAGGCATGCCTGTCAAGGTAGTGACTCCTGAACAGATGAAAGCAACTCAACAGGCCAAACCGGCTGAGACAAAATAAGGGGGGCGTATGGGAAGCTTTTTTATCGACCGCCCGATTTTTGCAGCGGTCATCTGCATCATCATCACACTGGGCGGCGTCATGGCCATGCAGTCAACTCCGGTCGCCCAGTATCCGAATATCGCCCCGCCAACCGTCCAGGTTTCGGCGTTTTATCCAGGGGCTACAGCCGAGGTTGTGGCCAATACGGTTGCCGCCCCCATTGAACAGCAGGTCAACGGCGTCGACAAGATGACCTACATGTCATCCACCAGCTCTTCATCGGGCAGTATGAACCTGACAGTGACTTTCGAGCCGGGTACGGACCCGGACATGGCCCAGGTCAATGTGCAGAACCGCGTCAACCAGGCACTGACCCTGCTCCCGGACATCGTCAGCAAACAGGGGGTTTCGGTTCAGAAGCGCTCACAATCATTCATGATGCTGATCAGCGTCTATTCCCCCGATGACCGTTACGACGCCGTCTATCTGGGCAACTATGCCAATCTTTACCTGCTTGATCCGATCAAGCGTATCCCCGGTGCCAACCTCTCAAGCATGTTTCCGCTCCCCGACATTGCCATGCGCATCTGGTTGAAGCCGGACCGCATGGCCCAGTTGGGGATCACCGCCCAGGATATAACCAACGCCATCCAGCAGCAGAACAAGGCCTTCGGTATCGGCTCCATCGGCCAGTCACCATCACCGAAGGGCACCCAGCAAACATTTGTTGTCACAACCAAGGGGATGCTCTCCGACCCGGCCGAATTTGACAACATCATCATCCGCGCATCCAATGACGGTTCCGCCATTGTTCGCCTGAAAGACGTTGCCAGGGCAGAGATCGGCGGCAAGGACTACTCAATCGCATCCAAGGTTAATGGCAAAAAATCCGTGGCCATTGTGGTGTATCAGCAGCCGGGGGCCAATGCCATTGAGACATCGAAAAAGGTCCGCGAGCTGCTGACCGGACTGAAGAAGAATTTCCCCCAGGGAATGGAATACAAGGTTGTTCTGGATACCAGTGAATTCACGGCTGCATCCATCGAAAAGGTCATCCACACGTTCTTTGAGGCGGTGGTGCTGGTTGTACTGGTTGTATTCCTCTTCCTGCAAAGCTTCCGTGCCACGCTGATCCCGATCCTGGCCGTTCCGATCGCCATCATCGGCACCTACATCGGCATCATGACCCTGGGGTTCTCCACCAACATGCTGACCCTGTTCGGCATGATCCTGGCCATCGGTCTGGTTGTGGATGACGCCATTATCGTTGTGGAAAATGTGGAACACAACATGAGTACCTACGGCATGCCACCGATGGAGGCGGCCAAAAAGGCGATGCAGGAACTGACCGGGGCCCTGGTTGCCATCGTGCTGGTACTCGGTTCGGTCTTTCTGCCGGTTGCCTTCCTGGGCGGCATGACCGGCACACTCTACAAACAGTTTGCCGTCACCATCGCCATCTCCATGGTCATTTCCGGCATTGTGGCGCTGACGCTCTCACCAGCCCTGGCCGCACGAATACTCAAACCGGGACACGCCGAGAAACGCGGTTTTTTCAAATGGTTCGAGAATGTTTTCAACCGCCTGACCGAACGCTATACGAGTGGGGTGCGCTGGCTGATCAACCACCGCAAAATCGGCATGTCACTCTTCGGCGGAATGATTATTGCCATCATACTCCTCTTCAAACTGGTGCCGGGCAGCTTTGTACCGGAGGAGGATCAGGGGAGCATCTTCATCGGCAATATGATGCCGGATGCCGCCAGCCTCGAACGGACTTCGTTGGTCAGCGACAGGGCATCCCAACTGGCACTGACCAACAAAGCCATCAGCAACGTCACCCAGATAGACGGCTACAGCCTGTTGGACGGCAGCGTCAAGGACAACGCCGGGTTATTGTTTGTCTCACTCAAACCGTATGATCAACGCAAGGACGCCGGGGATAGTTCATTCAGCGTGGTCAAGGACCTGGGCAGAAAACTGGGCGGCATCAAGGAGGGAATCGTATTCCCGATCAACCCGCCGTCCATACCGGGTCTCGGGTCAACCGGCGGATTCGAATTCTACATCCAGAACAAGGGGGGCGGCACGCCTCAGGAACTGGAGAAGGTCACCAAGCAGTTCATAGCCGAGGCCAGAAAACGGAAGGAACTGACATCCGTATCCAGCACATTCTCCGCCAGCCAGCAGCAGCTGTATCTGGACGTAGACCGCGCCCAGGCGCAACTGCTCGGCATACCGGTCTCCACCGTCTTCGAGACCCTGCAATCCTATTTTGGTTCCGCCTATGTCAGCCAATTCCTCCAGTATGGCATGATCTGGCAGGTGATCATGCAGTCCCAGCCAAATTACCGCGACAAACCAGATGACCTGACCCAGGTCTATGTCCGTTCCAGCGGAGGTTCAATGGTGCCAATCTCCTCGATAGCCAAGGTCAGGTATGTGGCCGGCCCCAGCATGCTGCCACGCTTCAACGGCTTTCCGGCCACCAAGGTCAGCGGCAGCCAGGCCAGCGGCTACAGTTCCGGTCAGGCCATCACCGCCATGGAAGAGGTCGCCAAGCTGTCACTGCCGGACAACTATACCTTTTCATGGTCCGGCCAGGCCTTTGAGGAAAAAAAATCCGGCAACACCTCCACCATTGCATTCGTATTCGGTCTGATTATGGTCTTTCTGATCCTGTCGGCACAGTACGAAAAATGGTCCCTGCCGGTCGGCGTTGTCATGTCGGTGCCGTTTTCGCTGTTCGGGGCGCTACTGTTCACCTGGGGGCGCGGCCTTCAAAACGACGTCTATTTCCAGGTCGGCCTGGTAACGCTGGTCGGGCTATCGGCCAAAAATGCAATCCTGATCATTGAATTTGCCGCAGAAAACCTGCGCAAGGGGATGTCACCGGCTGAGGCAGCCATTGAGGCAGCCCGCTTGCGGCTGCGCCCGATTGTAATGACATCGCTTGCCTTTATCCTCGGCTGCATCCCCATGGCAATTGCCACGGGTGCCGGCGCCAACAGCCTGCGCGCCATCGGCACCGGGGTTATCGGCGGCATGCTGGCCTCCACACTGGTAGCCTCATCCTTTGTGCCGCTCTTCTTTGTACTGCTGGAGGAAGGGGCCGGATTATTCGGCAAGCGCAGAAACAGGTCAGCAGCTGACAAAACGGAGGAGCCCCATGCGTAATATCGCCATCTTCCTTCTTGCACTTTTAACCGCGGCCTGCTCAATCGGCCCTGATTACGTCCGCCCGGATCTGAAGGTGCCTGAACAGTGGAATGTGGAATACAAGGCCGCTGCCGATCTGGCCAATATCCAGTGGTGGCGTCAATTCAACGATCCGGTTCTCAACAACCTGATTGAAACGGCACTGCGTGAAAATCTGGATCTTAAAAACGCTGCCGCCAAGGTGGATCAATATCTGGGGGCACTCGACACCACCCGCTCCCAGTATTTCCCGGAGATCACCGCCAGTTTCTCCCCTGGCGTGCAACGTTCCTATCAGACCCTCAACCAGACAACCGAAAGCTATCAGGCCAGCCTGAACGCAACCTGGGAGCTGGATATCTGGGGCCGGATCAGGCGTTCCAGCGAAGCGGCCCGGGCCAGGATTGTCAGCAGTGAGGCTGGCCGCAGTGCGGTGATCATGTCTGTTGTCTCCAATGTGGCCGGCGGATACATCACCCTGCGCGGGCTTGACCGGCAGCTGGAGATTGCCCGCGACACTGAGAAGGCCTATGCGGAAAGTCTTCGCCTGTTCCAGCTCCGTTTCAAATATGGCACCGTATCCCAGCTGGAGCTTGCCCAGGCAGAATCAAACTATGAATCCGCAAGACAGATCATCCCCAGTTACGAGTCCCTGATCAAGCAGCAGGAAAACCTGATTTCCCTGCTGACAGGGCGTGCACCAAGCGCAATTCCACGGGGCAAAACCCTTGATGAACTAGTACCACCCGGTATTCCGGCCGAACTACCATCACAGCTTCTGGAACGCCGCCCTGATATCATCCAGGCCGAGCAGAATCTGATTGCAGCCAATGCCGAGGTTGGCGCTACAAAGGCGACATACTTCCCCAAATTATCATTAACCGGCGCTCTGGGTTACGCCAGCGCCGATATCAGCAAGCTGTTCGTACCAGGTTCAGAACTGGTTTCAGCCGGCGGCCAGCTATTGGCGCCACTATTAAACTTCGGCAAGATCAGTGGACAGGTCAAACAAGCGGAAGCCCAGAAACAGCAAGCGGTCTACCAGTATCAACAGACCGTACTGACCGGGTTCAAAGAGGTTGGAGATGCCCTGATCAAGTCAACCAAGGGGCGAGAACAACTGGAGGCGCAGGTACGGCAGGTAAAGGCGCTTGAGGACTACGCCCGTATCTCGCGGATGCAGTTTGAGGCAGGCACATCCAACTACCTGCAGGTTCTGGATGCGGATCGTTCGCTGTTCACGGGAAGGCTGAACAAGACCCAGACCCAGTATGACCTGCTGCTGTCGCTGATCTCTGTCTACAAGGCCATGGGTGGCGGTTGGGTGACAGAGGCGGACAAGCTGGCCAGGCAGAAGGGCTCCAGCCCAATCTTGACACAATAAGCAGATTCATCCTTTAATCTTTGAAAATCCAATATCAAAAGCAACCACAACCCGACGGCAATAGACCGTCGGGATACGAATCTAATCGCGTGGGTGCTCGCTGCACTAATGAATCACCACGCCGCAAGCAGCGGGGTATCTACAACCTAATTGGATTCGTCAATCGCCCCAAGGGGCGGGGAATTGAACCCTCAGAGATTAACGTTATTCTTTTTACACTTATACAAGAGGATCCATGAAGAAGCCTTTTTATACATGGGATGGAGACACGCTGGTCTTAAACGTTCTCGGCACCCCTAATTCAAAAAATGACGCCATCGGCAAGGTGAAGGGACATCAACTCTGCATCAGCGTAACCGCAGTTCCCCGCGCCGGACGGGCAACCGATCATATGGTGCGCTTCCTGGCCGAAGAATTTGGCGTTTCAACCGCAGACATTCAGGTTGTCTTCGGCCGCATGAATATCAACAAACAGTTGCGGATTAAGGCACCAAGGCGATTGCCGGCGATTATCGGACAGCAGGAGCTGTTCGGTTAGACGTCGATAAATCTTTAAAAGACAGTTAAACGCAGATACACGCAGATAAATCAAATACTTCCAGAAAACATCATTTCATTCGGGTTCATCGCCGTCTTCGGCGTTTCAAATGCCGTTTTCAGGATAATAATCCATCCCACTCAAACGATTTATCATCCGTATTTCAAAGTTTGCAGACAATCTCACTGCAATAAGTTATGATTACAACTCAGCCCTTCCCCTTCCCTACCAGGAATCTGAAAACTCCATTATTATTGAAAGAACGAGAGATTACATGCTTCTTATCGGCAACTACAATCAACTGAAGATATCCCGCATTACCGCCACCGGCGCCTTTTTGTCATCGGAGGGAGGAGATATCCTTCTTCCAGCAAGACTGGTCCCCAAGGGGGCCGAACCAGGCAGCACGCTGAAGGTATTCATCTACGTTGACTCAGAGGAACGTCTGACAGCCACCACCAAACGCCCCAGGGGGGTGGTGGGCGACTTTGTTATGCTGAAGGTAAAGGATAATGTCACGGTCGGAACTTTTCTTGATTGGGGACTGGAGAAGGATCTACTACTGCCGTTTGGTGAGCAGACAGCCCCACTGAGACGAGGCGAGAACGTACTGGTGCGTATTTATCTGCACAGCAGCGACCGTGTTGCTGCATCGGCCAAACTGGAAAAATTCCTGCGACCGGCTGACAACAGTCTGAGCGAAGGGGATGAGGTCGAACTGCTGGTCTACGCCTTCAGTGATCTGGGGGTAAAGGTGATCATCAATAACAGCTTCAACGGCCTACTGTTCAAGAATGAACTTTACAGCAACCCAAGTTACGGCGAACGGCTGAAGGGGTATGTCAAGAAGATCCGCGAGGATGGTAAAATCGACGTGACACTGCGTAAAGGGGGCGCCCTGGAGGCAGCCAACGACCGGGAAACGATTCTGAACGCCCTGAAAGCGCACAACGGATTCCTGCCGTTGAGTGACAAAAGTTCACCGGAGGCCATTGCCGGACTGCTGCGGATGAGCAAAAAGAGTTTCAAGAAGGGAATCGGCGGCCTTTACAAAGACAGCCTGATTGAAATAACACCCGAAGGGATCAGATTGCGTTAGCATGGTATGATTCAACCAGTGGGCGGGGGGTAATTATTTCCTGATTAACGCCATTCAGAATGTCACTCCCGAATGTCTTTATCGGGGATCCATGTTTTCAAACAGTTGAAAACTGGATTCCCGATCAGAAACGCTTCGGGAATGACAATTTTGTTAACTATCTAAAATTGACACCGTTACAGAAGCAGGCCGACCAGATTACAGTCAATCTGATGACAGACATAAAAAGCAGACATATCGGTTCCAATAATTCCGTTCATATTTCTGACAGCGCTTTTTAGCCCGGTTCTATAGGACATCGGGAGTATAAACAAAATTTTGACAGACGCAAACTCAAATGCAGGCCAGTAATCATCTACCCCGGCCAGGGCAGTTAAAAACAGAGCCAACAAACCAAATAAGAAACAACTTAAAGAAAAAGGGGTTATCCGAAGATAACCCCTTGATTTTATTGGCGCGCCCTGCACGACTCGAACGTGCGACCTACGGCTTAGAAGGCCGTTGCTCTATCCAGCTGAGCTAAGAGCGCATTGAAAATAACGTAGTCATGCTTTATACATTGTTATTATGGATTGGTCAATATACTTTGGAGATATTTCATCACAAAACAGGGCCATCACGGTTTAAATATTTCAGCTTCGTGGATTTAACTAGCGGTGAGCAGGGATAGTTTTAATTCATAACAAGACTGATTTGATTCAATATTTAACAGATCAGCGACATACGGCAGAACCTGGGGGGCACAATTTACCCCCCGTTATTTTTCCGAGAACAACAACGAATAATCTTCTTTGGCATACAGTTGTGCGGAACTCTGGTCAACCACCCAGTAGAGGTTATCACAACCCAACAGGATCGAGACCGGTACATTAAGACTTACGGCATACATCTGGGCAACTGAATAGAATGGAAATTTTGCATACATGGTGTCACCTCGTTGTTACGGCTGTTTCTGTTTCTGACTTATTCATAAGCACAAGCCATGCCAAAACAAAACACTTAATAATTCTGGACCTTTATACAAAGCAGACAGACTCGGTACATTTTTTTGACAGCATTTTAGCTATTGCCTGCACCACAAAGTCTGATTTTTGACACAAGGATATAAAATGAAGGTAGATCCGGTTAATCTACTCAACAAATATTTTGACAGTGCGTGCCGAGACATGATCACGGCCCATGGTATGGCCGTTGCCAGCCTTTCGGTACGAATCGGGCAACAACTGGGACTGGATGACAATGAACTGGCATTCCTTGATCAGGCAGCACAACTCCATGACATCGGGGTTTGCCAGGTTCACGCCCCAGAGATCGGCCTGCATGGTAAATATCCCTATATCATGCATGGAATACTGGGGCGCCAAATCCTGGAGAGCGAGGAATTGCCCGTCCATGCCATGGTCTGCGAACGCCATATCGGAACCGGTTTGGATATCAATGACATCATCCGCCAGAACCTGCCGCTCCCGAAACGCGACATGACCCCGCAAACAATCAGCGAGCAGATCATCTGTTTTTCCGACCTGTTCTTCTCCAAAAAACCGGGCAAACTGAACCAGATTCAACCCGTAGACAAGGTTCGTAAAAAACTGGCCGCCTTTGGCAACGAAAAACTGCAAATTTTTGACAACTGGCTAAAACAGTTTGGCGAACCGGTTTAATGATTACCAGTCTCGCAAACAGCACCAGCAGCACTTTGTCCAGCAAGCACATTTTCCGAATGTAACAACATTTAAAACAACATCTCACATGGACGAACTGCGGGATGCTACAATTTCAAAAATGTTGCATTTTACAGCGCAATACACTACATTCTTCCATTATTTTTCACTCCATCTCCCTGCCAGGCGGTTTATACATTGACCCAGAACGCTCCGACAATTGATCAGCTTCGTGCTGGTATCGATTCAATAGACGATCAGATAGTTGACCTCCTTAACCAAAGATCCAGATTTGTCCTCGATGTCGGCAAGCTTAAGGCGGGCAGCAATATGTCATTTCACGTCCCGGGCAGAGAGCGTCAGATCTACGAACGCCTGCTGGGCAACAACCCCGGCCCTTTCCCCAACGATGCCCTGCGCTCGGTTTACCGCGAGATCATATCGGCCTGCCTGTCCCTGGAATCTCCAATGAAGGTGGCATTCCTCGGACCGAAGGCAACCTTCAGCCACCTCGCCACCATGCAGCATTTCGGACTTTCGGCCGAACTCGTACCGTTAAAGTCGATCCCTGCCGTGTTTGAAGAGGTGGAAAAGGGAAAGGCGATCTACGGTGTCGTGCCGGTCGAGAATTCCACTGAAGGGGTCATATCCCACACACTGGATATGTTCGTTGACAGCAACCTGAAGATCACCGCCGAGATCATGCTTGAGGTTCACCATGACCTCCTTTCCCGTACCGGACGGATCGAGGATATAAAGAAGATCTACTCCCACGCCCAGCCGATCGCCCAGTGCAGACAATGGCTGGACAGCAACATGCCCGGCGTCCCTGTGGTTGATGTAGCCTCCACGGCCGTTGCCGCCCAGATTGTCAGCGATGATTACTCAGCCGCTGCGATCGCCAGCGAACTGGCTGCGACACTGTACGATCTCAAGGTTGTCAGAAGCAGGATCGAGGATCAGGTTAACAATTTCACCCGCTTCCTGATCATCAGCAAAACCGGGTGCGAGCGTTCCGGAAACGATAAAACCTCCCTGCTCTTCTCGGTCAAGGACGAACCTGGCATTCTCTGCCGCATGCTGGAGCCTTTCGCCAAACGCAATATCAACCTTTCCAAGATAGAATCCCGCCCGTACAAGAGCAAGGCCTGGGAGTATATATTCTTTGTCGACCTGTTTGGACATATTGCCGATCCCGGCATTGAAGAGGCAATCAAGGAACTCAAGGAATGTTGCCAGTTCATCAAAATTCTCGGATCTTATCCAAGGTCGATGTAGGATTACAAACCCATGCCCCAGATAATCAACAGACTGGCTGTCATCGGCACAGGGCTGATCGGCGGTTCATTTGCCAGAGCCCTGCGCGAAGCGGGCGCCGTAAAGACCATCATCGGTATTGACAGCGACAACGCCAACCTGGAAAAAGCCCTTGAACTTGGTATTGTGGATGAGACCTTCTGCGATGCCGGCCAGGGTGTCAGCAGGGCGGATCTGGTCTTTATTGCTGTTCCGGTCTGTTCCATAGTTGCTGTTGTCAAAAGCATTGCCACCGCCCTGCCCCATGGATGCATTGTCAGCGACGGCGGCAGCGTCAAGGCCGCAATCATCAACCAATGTGAAGCGCTGATGCCGACCGGCTGCCACTTTGTAGGCGGTCACCCGATTGCCGGGACCGAAAATTCCGGTGCAACAGCCGCCTTTGCAACACTCTACAGCGGTAAGCGCTGCATACTGACCCCAACAGCCAACACATCGCCAGCAGCGCTGGAAACGGTTACCAGATTATGGAGCGCCGCAGGGGCCAACGTAACCACAATGGAACCAGAGCACCATGATCGCATCTTTGCAGAGATATCGCATCTGCCGCACATGGTTGCCTACTCGCTGGTCCATGCCGTTGGCAGCGCCGATGCCGAGGGAGAGAACGTTCTTTCCTTCAGTGCCGGTGGTTTCCGCGATTTTACCCGGATTGCATCTTCCGACCCGGTCATGTGGCGTGATATTGCCCTGATGAACCGTGAAGCAATCCTGAATAGCATTGCCGGCTTTTCAGCCAGCCTTGAAGAGCTGCGCCACAAGATAGAAAACGGCGACAGCCAGGGACTGGCCGATTTTTTCACCATTGCAAAGAGCTTCCGGGATGGCATCTGCTAACCGGATAAAATATTACTGCAGCAGAACTTGGAGACCATGTGAAGTCCATTACCATTAAACAGGCCCAGCCGCTCAAAGGCGAAATCAGCGTACCGGGTGACAAATCAATATCCCATCGCTCAATCATGCTCGGGGCAATCGCCAACGGTGATACCACAGTCCGTGGCTTTCTGCGCGGCGAGGACAATATGGCGACAATTGGCGCCTTCCGTGCCTTGGGAATCCAGATTGATGACGATGGCGATATCATAACCATCCATGGCAAGGGACTGCATGGCCTCAGTGAGCCGAACGACATCATCGACTGCGGCAACTCCGGCACATCTATCCGGCTGCTGACAGGACTACTTGCCGGGCAATCCTTTTTCTCCATACTGACTGGCGACAAGTACCTCCGCAAAAGGCCGATGAAACGCATCATTGAACCGCTCTCCAGAATGGGGGCAAAACTGCTTGGCCGTGAGAATGGAAATCTGGCCCCATTGGCAATCAGCGGCGGAATTCTCAATGCAATCGGCTACGAATCGCCCGTATCCAGCGCACAGATAAAATCAGCAATCATGCTGGCTGGCCTTTATGCCAACGGTGAAACCGCCGTTCGTGAACCAAGCCTTTCCCGCGACCACTCGGAAAGGATGTTCAGACTCTTCGGTGCGTCACTCGATACATTCCAGAACGGGGTCACCATCAGAGGCGGCATTGAACTGCAAGGACAGGAAATCGGCGTACCGGGCGATATTTCCTCAGCCGCATTCTTCATCGTAGCTGCGCTGATCACCAAGGGCTCGGAACTTCTTATCCGCAACGTCGGCGTGAATCCGACACGAACCGGAATAATCGATATCCTCATCGCCATGGGCGCAAAACTGGAACTCAAAAACGAACGCGAGGTCTCCGGCGAACCGGTTGCCGACCTGCTAGTCCGTTACTCCAGCCTCAAGGCAACCCAGATCAGCGGGGATGTTGTTCCCAGGGCAATTGACGAATTTCCGGCCATCTGTATCGCAGCGGCCTGTGCCGAAGGAACCACAACCGTTCGCAATGCACACGAACTGCGGGTCAAGGAAACCGACCGGATTGCCGCCATGGCAACAAACCTCAGGATAATGGGTGTTACCGTTACGGAATGTGAAGATGGCATGGACATCAGCGGGATTGAACAGTTAAATGGCGGCCAGATGGAGAGCTTCGGCGACCATCGCATTGCCATGTCAATGTCCATTGCCGGACTGATCTCAACATCAGAGATAACCATCAATGACATCGACTGTGTTGCCACCTCATTCCCCAACTTCTATTCCATTCTGGACAGTTTTCGCGTGAAGGCGGCATAATGATGAACAAAACAGGACTCGTAATTGCCATAGACGGCCCATCCGGCGCCGGCAAAAGCACCATCGCAAGACTGCTCTCCAAACGACTCGGCTATCTTCAGATCGACACCGGCGCCATGTACCGGGCCGCCGCCCTGCTAATCAGCCGTAACGGAATCAATACGGATGACTCAACGGTACTGACCGCTTTCTGCAACAAACTGGATATCAGACTGGAAAACATCAATCAGCAGCAGCATGTCTTTGCCAATGACGAGGATGTATCAGCACTGATCCGGACGCCGGAAATATCGCTGATCACATCCCGCATCGCCGCACTGGCACCGGTGCGCAGCGCACTGGTGGCATCTCAGCGTGAAATGGGCAAAAACGGCGCGGTTGTCCTTGAAGGACGCGATATCGGTACGGTTGTTTTCCCAAATGCCGACCTCAAATTTTTCCTTTCTGCATCGGCAGAGGAACGTGGCCGCAGACGCCATGCCGAACTGATCGAAAAAGGCGAAAATGTAACCCTTGAAGAGACTGTCCGAGAGGTTATCCAGCGAGACGACCAGGACTCAAAACGGGATATATCCCCGCTCAGACAGGCCGAAGACGCCATTGCCATCGACTCATCCAGCAAGGGAATTGAAGAGGTGCTGGAGATTATGGAAACATTTGTGAAGGACAAAATCACCGCACAACAGGACAGCAATATATGAAAATCATTCTCGCCAAACGTGCCGGATTCTGCTTCGGCGTCAAACGCGCAACCCAGATGGCCTTTGAGGCTGCCGGCAAAGACAAGAAGACCTATACACTCGGCCCAATCATCCACTCCCCGCAGGTCGTCAACCGGCTGGAGGAGATGGGGGTCAAGGTTCTTGAAAACCTGGACAGCATGAATGACGGTACAATCATCATCCGCTCCCATGGGGTGGCATCTAACGAACTGGCCGAGGCGGTCAACAAGAAGCTTGAAATTATCGATGCCACCTGCCCGTTTGTAAAAAAGGCCCAGGAACATGTCAAAAGCCTGTCACAATCCGGTTACGGTGTCGTTGTCGTTGGCGATGCCGACCACCCTGAGGTTCAGGGGATTGTTTCATACGGTGGCGACAAGGTCTTTGTCGTCGGATCCGGCGAAGAGGTCAAGAAACTCCCCAAAATGAGCAAGATCGGTATCGTCGCCCAGACAACGCAATCGTTTGAGAACCTGAAAAATGCCGTCACCGAATGTCTGCTCCGCGGCGGCGAGATTCGCGTCTTTAACACCATCTGCGATGCCACGGCCGTGCGCCAGGAAGAGGCCAAGGAATTGGCAAAGCAGGTTGACTGCATGCTCGTTGTCGGCGGACTCAACAGCGCCAACACACGCAGACTGTCCGAGGTCTGCAAAGAGCTGCAGCGCCGGACATATCACATTGAAACAGCAGCGGAAATTGATCCGGCCTGGTTTGAAGGGGTTGAACGCGTTGGAGTCACGGCAGGCGCCTCAACGCCAAAGTGGATCATTGATGAGGTAATGAACCGCATCGAAGGAATCAATAAAAACAATTGATAATTTATAGATATGTGTTACATTGACTCGCTTATATTGCAAAAAAAGAGATTTGTTTAAAGAAAACGTCAGGGGGTATGGTTTAATGGTTGACTTCAAAAGGCTCAATGCTGCTGATAACGGTGATTTCGATGATCCGGATTCAGAACAGCAAAGTAGCGAATTTGCAGAGCTTTTCAAAGAAAGCCTCAAGGAGAAACCTGAGAGGGACAAAATTATAGAAGGCACTGTTGTTCGTGTTGATCAGGAATCAGTGCTTGTTGATATCGGGCTTAAGTCAGAAGGCATTGTTCCAATAGCTGAATTCCGCGATGCAAACGGCGAAGTGACTGTATCTGTTGGCGATGTAATCCGCGTATTGATGACCCGTGAAGACGGCAAACGTGGCTACATCCTTTCCAAAAAGAAGGCCGATTACCAGGCTGCATGGGAGAAAATCGGTGATGCAGGCCAGGAAGGCGGCATCATTGAAGGAACCATTTCCGCTCGTGTAAACGGCGGCTTCAGCGTAGACATCTGTGGCGTTCAGGCATTCCTGCCGGCATCACAGGTTGACACACGTCCTTCAACCGATGCAGACAGCTATATCGGCATGACCAGCAAATTCAAGGTCATCAAACTCAATCAGCGTCGCGACAATATCGTACTGTCACGTCGCGCAATACTGGAAGAAGAGCGTTCGGCCAGCCGCGACATCACCCTTGCCAAGCTTGAAGAGGGTCAGATCGTCGAGGGTGTTGTTAAAAACGTCACCGATTACGGTGCATTTATCGACCTGGGCGGCGTTGACGGCCTGCTGCACGTTTCAGACCTCTCCTGGGGTCGCGTCGGCAAACCGGCAGACGTACTCAAACCTGGTCAGCCAATCACAGCCAAGATCCTCAAGTTTGACCGCACAAAGGGAAAGATCTCCCTTGGCGTAAAACAAACCCTTGCCGATCCATGGCTGGAGGTAACTGCAAAGTATCCTGTTGAAACAAGAATCAAGGGCCGCGTTGTCAGCCTGATGGAATACGGTGCATTTATTGAGCTGGAGCCTGGCGTTGAAGGTCTGATCCATGTATCCGAAATGTCATGGACAAAGCGTGTCCGCAGAGCATCCGATGTGCTTGCCATCGGCGATCAGGTTGAAGCGGTTGTACTCGGCATCGATCTGGACAACCGTAAAATTTCACTCGGCCTCAAGCAGACCGGCGAAAATCCATGGAACAACATTGCTGAAAAATACTCCGTTGGCACCAAAATCGAAGGCCAGATTAAAAACATGACCGACTTCGGTATGTTCATCGGCATCGAAGATGGCATCGATGGTCTTGTACACGTATCTGACATCTCATGGACAAAACGGATCAAACACCCTGGTGATGTTTACGCCAAAGGCGATATCGTTCAGGCAGTTGTACTGAAGGTTGATGTTGAAAACGAACGTCTCTCACTCGGCATCAAACAGCTTGAGCCAGATCCATGGAGCGTTGCACCAACAACATATCGTCAGGGCACCAAGGTAAACGGCAAGGTAACCTCACTGACTGACTTCGGCGTATTCGTGGAACTGGAAGAAGGCATTGAAGGACTGATTCACGTTTCCGAGCTTTCTTCGGAAAAGGTTGCCTCTGCAAAGACCTTTGCTGAAATCGGTGACACACTTGAAGCCGTTGTCCTGAGCTGCGACTCCAAGGAACGTCGTATATCCCTCTCGATCAAAGCCATGCATGCTGCTGTCGAAAAGGCCGAATTTGAGCAGTACCTCGGTTCACAGGGAAGCGCAACATCCAACCTGGGTGAGTTGCTTCAGGGTTTCAACAACAAAAAACAATAATCAAGTTTTACAATGCAGGAGAAGCTTAATGACCAAGAGTGAACTGATAGAAAAAGTCGTGCAGTCGCACGGTGCTTTAAATATGAAAGTTTCAGAAGTGCTGGTCAATACTGTCTTTGACTCAATTGAAGAGGCGTTGCGTGAAGGCGACAAGGTTGAAATCCGTGGTTTTGGCAGCTTTACCATCAGGGAGCGTACCGGTCGTGAGGCCCGTAATCCCAAGAGTGGTGAGATCGTCAGAATTCCGGCAAAGAAAACCCCTTTCTTCAAGACGGGCAAGGATTTGAAGGAACGCGTTAACGGCTGATTTTATATGTAGATCAGCTCTACTTAGCTGCCCGAATGGCGGAACTGGTAGACGCAAGGGACTTAAAATCCCTCGGAGGAAACTCTGTGCCGGTTCGATTCCGGCTTCGGGCACCAGCATAAACAAAGGCTTTACAGGTTTTCCCTGTAAAGCCTTTGTTGTATCAGAATCAAATTCAACTCTGACGCGCAAACATCACCATCTCAACTCTTTTTCCGTTCATTTTCAGCTTCCTTCAATTCTTCCCTCAATCGCTCCAACCCCTTACGATAGCTCTCGGCATCCCCAAATTCAAAGAACCGCGGGTAACGGTAGTGTGCGGCCCGGATCCGGCGAGCATGTTTTATGGGACACCAGTACTGTTCGGTGCGCGCCGCGATCTCTCGAAAATAGGCCGCAAGCGCGTTGCCGTACGAACAGTAAAAACAGTTGAACTTTTCAATGATATTAAGATATGGCAAGTCCCCCCGGTCAAAGACCATATAATCGGAGCGTTTGACTTTTGATATGCCATAAATCGGAAAACAGATCGTCTGGTATAGATAAAGAAACAGATCCAGAAAAAGAAACGGGATCAAGCCGAGATAGATTATCGGGGCGGTAAGTACATTGAGAGGTCTGGCTCCCAGGATATACCTGAAAAGCCCGGACTTGAAGCGGCGCTGCTGGGTGGCAAGTTCTTCTGCAAACCGGATCCGCTTCTCCTTGATGATGAAGTCAAACTGTTCGCTCTTCTTGCGATATTCCGCCTCCAGTTCTTCTTCCAGCTCGTGCATTCTTCTGATCAGATCATCGATATTATGACTCATGGGAATCTCCTTGTTTGGATGCAAAAAACGTGATTCCGATAGTCAATTCATCGAGAAGCTAGTACGGATAAAGATTCTGATTATCCGTTGACCTGATTCTTGACAATTATTGAAATATTAAGGAAATCTACGGCATTCTATTCAGCAATAAAAGTACCTGCCATTACGACAGAGGGTGGATTAAAATCAAGCAAACCGGAACAGTTTCAGAACTGTCTGTCTAAAACGCCTTCGGCCGCGTGGCGCCAATAGTGATTACCTGATCACTGGCCTCAATCTTGAAATTATCCGATAGATTAAGCCTCACCCCCTGCCCTGTCTTCACCCCAATGGCCATATGCCCCTGTCTGTGGCACCGTTTTGACAATTCACTGAATAGCTCCGGTTGACTGAGTGGGGTAAAGTAGATCTGCTGCCCCCCTTTGGCACTGAACAGGTCAGCAATTATCCCCTGTGCGCCGGGGTTGAGCAGTTCCTGGCTGATGAAGAGAGAATCAAAGGAGGCGCTGCAAACGACACGGTCGCTGCCGGCCTTATGAAGCAGCTCCTCGGATGCGGGGTCCGCACATTCCACAACCGTTTGTACAGATCGACAGCGGGCCTCTATGGCCAGGGTAATAGCAATATTGAGGTTATCAGACAGCGGATCACCCGGTATCTTGCTGAGTACCATCGCATAGGCGGCCCGGTCCAGGGATGCCCTGGTAAGGGTTTCGTCACGGGCCGGGTTGCCGCGTACATAGTGCAACCCCTGTTTTTGCAGTGCCTGAGGGAGCTCTTCCAGCTCTTCATCAATCAGCACGATCTGCTTGTGCCTGTCAAAGAGTGGATCAAGGAGCAGTTCTTCCAGAACCCGTTGTATCTTGCCAAGCCCCGGATAGTTAAAAATCACCAGATGGTTGTTCAGGTTAAACGCAGACATACCTTTTATCTCCCTGCTTTTGGATGTGACAAGGGCGGCGGCGACCAGTGACAGCGCATATCCCAGTAGGCCGATGCCAAAGATCATGATCGGCCAGCCGATCAGAAAACGTCCACCGAGCGTCTTTGGAAAGAAATCACCGTAGCCAACCGTCGCAATGGTGACGATTGTGTACCATAGTCCGTCCCCCCAGCTCAAATCCGGATTGCCGGGGAGTTCAAAATAGAGGAAACCACTTGTGCCGTAGAGCAGTACAGATATCATCAGGATCAGAAGCCGTAGCGGTTCTGGCGGATTGCGTACAATTCTCTTCATGGTGCTGGAGATTATCAGTGTGATCATTCGGTTTTCCCCTGCCATTCACGGATCATAGCCAATGCCCGGTCGGTGGCGGCGGTACTGGCCCACAGTCCGCGTCGTCCGGCGCGGGCTGCTGCCTGTTCCTGCAGATAGTTCTCCATGGCCGGAAACGGATATACCGTATAGACCAGCACCACCCCCTGACGGATCAGTTGCAGGGCCACATCCTGGTCGTCCACATAGAGTGTGGCCAGATAGCGTCCCCGTTTATCCTTGGGGGTGGCATTAAGGAGTACCCGCGCCTGACGGTTTGTCATGATTCTCGTGATTGATTCCTCGGCTGCCTTGCCAAACGGGGTTACAACATCCTTTTCAATTTTAGCGTTGAATGATTTTATTCCGATCAACCGCACGCTAACCGGTTCCTGTCCTTCACGGACAACCTGGATTGAATCCCCGTCAATAACCTTCAGAAGCTGTACCAAATCACCACTTTCAATTTTGCCGTTTCCGGCCTGAAAGGCACGCCGACGACCCTCTGCGCCAATTGCAAAAAAAAGTGTTGCTGACAGCAAAAGTGCGATCAGCCCCCAAAAAACTATAGTGGTTCGTTCCATACAGGATCTCGTTCTATCGGTTAATTTAAATGCAGGATTATCTATGCTGCTATGATTCCGGCGGTTAAATATTCAAATGCCTGATGTAGAAGCGCATTGCGTGCGCCCCGACGGTTCATAGATTTAACCGTCGGATCTATAAGACGACTCTTTCACCGGCACAGTCCGTAATAGCGCACTATCTTCCGGTTCGCCATCAAGCCCTAGCTGATTGCCCCAGCGGTCATACACGGCAGTTTCTGCTGTTACACGGCCGTAGCGGGCCAGGATGGCGTGACGTACAGTCATGCCGGGGATAAGTTCAATTTCCTGTCCGTCAACAATTACCTTCAATCAGTGTACCTCTGTTATCCTGCACTCGACCGCCGGGCTGACAACCTTCAATCGGATCAGTTCATCCAGCACGATGTCACGCAGGAAGTGTCCCGGGTCATTGTAGACCAGGCGGCTGCTCTTCATGGCCCCGGCAACCTCGGAAAAGTCACCGGAACTGCGGATTGCCTCGCCAAAGGATTTGTATCCGTCACCACCAGCGGCGATGAAGTCCAGGGTCGCAACGGTGTATTCTTGATCCACTTTGACCGGAGCCCCCCCTACCTCTGCGGATATTATCCGCTGCCCGACCGGCTTGGCTGGATTAAAGCTGAAGCGGAGCCCGGAGACCTGCGGAAAGCGCCCCTCCCCGTTTTCAATCCCTGAAACACCATGTTCAAGCGCGGCCAGAAGCTGGCGTCCGTCCATCTTGACGGCCACAAGATAGCTGTTGAACGGGAGCGCCGAATAGATCTGACGCACATTTATCTTCCCTTTGGGGATATCCGTGCGCAGGCTGCCACCGTTGACAATGGCAATCTGTGCGCCGGTGGTCTTGCGAACAATGTCACTAACCAGGTTGCCAAGATTGGTTTCACGCAGCCTTGATCCCCGCTGAACCAGTTCGACCCTGCTGCTGCCAGCCTGTTTGGCCATTAATGCCGCTGCATCGCGGTTGTAATGCTCGACAAGTTTTTCTACCCTATGATTGCCATGCGGCCTGGCCTTTATCTCGATCAGCCGTCCTTTGACATCCAGCAACTGCCTTCCATCCAGTGTCAAATCAACAATTCCAAGGGCCTTGCCATGTTCCCATGCCTGAACAACGCTGCAGTTGGCAATTATGGTCGGCTGCTGCAGACGGGTATGGGTATGGCCACCAACAATCAAGATAGGTAGTGGAGATGCTTCCCTTCCTCCGCAAAGCGCCTCTGCCATGGCCCGATCATGTTCATAACCTTGATGTGTCAGGAGTATCACCAGATCATTGTTATGCTTGGCCTGGCTGATCTCCTGACGCGCCACGTCCAGTGGCCGCTTGAATGTCAGCCCGGACATGTTGCGTGGGTGAGAGCTCTGCGGCGTGTCTTCGGTTACAAGCCCAATGACTGCAATCCTGACCCCGTTACGGTTGAAATAGGCCCTTTGCATTATATTCGGAATTCCATCTACGTTGGCAGCCAGCACCGGAAAAGATGCCTCCGATATTCGCTGTTTCAAAACGATCTGACCAAAATCAAACTCATGGTTGCCAAGTGACATGGCATCAACAGCAAGCAGGTTCATCAGTTCAATAACATTTTTACCCTCTGACAGCCTGGCCCAGTTATCTCCCTGAATCATATCGCCTGCGGCCAGAAGCAGTGACGGATACTGGCGGCGCAGTTTCTTTATCTCTCCGTAAAGCGCAACGGCACCGCCAAGCGGTGGATTGCCGCTGTCATTATTGGTCGGATTGGCAAAGCCATGAAAATCATTAAAGTGGAGAATCCGAATGGTAACCGGATCTGCCTGACATTCAACAGCAATCAGCAATGAGAGCATGATGTAAATAACAAGGCGTTTCATGGCATACTCCAGAATTGAGTTATCCTGACTTTGTAACACAGAACGCGGTTTGCACAATGTAAAACTTATCGGATTAACAACCTGCGCTCGCCTATCTGAGCCCCGCCATAACCATTCGGGGATGACAAACTTTTTGCAAGGCCTCTATATCGAAAACAGCTATTTCCTGACGCCACTGAAGCGGGCTCGTAACGCCTGCACAAAGGCACTGTCAGCACGGGTCGAGACCATCTCCAGCGGCGAGTAGCCGCGTTTCCACGCCAGATAGAAACAGAGGATCAGGAGCATGATTGTAATCACAAAATTCGGCAGGGCATTCAGCTCCCACTGTCCATCCCAGATCCACTGCCAGCGGCTGGAAAACGGCATCAGGTAGGGAATCGGCCAATGATCGTTGTCTGGCCCTCTGGCTCCCAGCAGATCCCCCAGCAGGTGAATATGAAAACTGATAAACGCCAGTAGCGCCGTACGCCAGCGCCGGCCGCTGATCATGAAAACAGATGCTGTAACAAACAGGGCAAAACCGATATTATGCAGGGCGGTATGATGGTAATTTGACCACCAGAGCAGTTCGTTCCTTGAACCACGGGTCAGGAGTTCGGTAACCAGCCCGAGGCCGTCGATATCCGGGACGACACCAGCCAGAGTGACTGCAGCACGCTCCCGGCGGCAGAGGGAGCAATCAACATTGGCAACGCTCCAGCCAAGCAGCAGATGAGTAACCGGATTCATACGCGCACCTCACCAGTGGTCTTCATGATCAGCTCCTTAACGGCATCAAGATAATTTTGGTGATAGCGGATCTGCATGAACAACCTTACAGACAGCTTAGAGACTTTAAAAGTAACACATCCATGATAAACTTCTTGCAAAGATTATCATCACAGATGCAACCGGATCGGTAACGTCAATTCAAAAGGAGCTTGCAATGGTTATCATCAAGGAATTCAAGGATTTTGCGGTCAAAGGAAATGTTGTCGATATGGCGGTTGGTATAATTATTGGTGCTGCGTTCAGCAAAATCGTATCCTCATTTGTTGGCGATATTATCATGCCTCCAATCGGGTTAATTCTTGGTGGTGTCGACTTCACAAATCTGTCGGTTGTGCTGAAACAGGCGGTTGGGAACAAGCCGGCCGTGGTAATCAGTTACGGTAAATTCATCCAAACCGTCTTAGATTTTACCATCGTAACCTTTACTATTTTCATGGCAATTAAAACCATCAACAGACTTAAAAAAGAGGAAGCGGCAGCACCAGAGACACCGGCTACACCATCCAATCAGGAGTTGCTGCTGGCAGAGATCAGAGATCTGCTCAAGGGAAAATAATTTTTGCTAACAGCCCGCAGGACAATACCCAGCCCCCCATCAGGCCAGCTTACGCCCCACCGCCAGAATCACCGGGTAGATAAGCGGTTTACCATCCAGACTCTTCCGCTTAATCGCTGCGGCCTGAACAACCCTGATCTCTGCCAGCCCCTGCTCTAAAAAAGCATTCTTCATAAAATCGCTGGCAAAACCGTTATGAAAGACACCCAGCGGATCATCATGAAAACTGCCATCCTCGCTTTCCAGATCGGCCAGCGCCAGCCAGCCGCCTGGTTTCAGGGCATCCGCAAAGCGGGCGATCATTGCCGCAGCATCCTTGATATGATGCAAGGTCATGCTGCTGACAATCAAATCATAACAAGCGCTGAGCTGTCCCTGCTGTTGCGGATCAATCCAACCGGTTGTCACGTTTTTCAACCCCTGTTTGCGAACCTTGCCATCCAGAACATCCAGCATCCCCCGTGAGCTGTCCACCCCGTTGATGTCAGCCACAAACGGCTGAAGGGCAAGCGTCAGCAGACCGCTACCGCAGCCATAGTCCAATGCCTGCATATTTTGCGAGACCGGGATCTCGCTGAGAATTGCCGTGCTTATATCATGCGCCAGACTGACCCGGCGTGGATCCTCATCCCAGGTTGCCGCAACGGCATCAAAATCACGTTTTTCTGTATTATTCATTCAATCCCCCCTCCACGACCAATATCATGCACCAAGGCATAAAGCATATTTTAAACACATAACAATGACGAAATCCAGAAAGTCATTCTTCTTACTCACGATTAATTTCTTTCCGGCTCACTCCAACTTTTCAACCAGCCATGCTGTTTCTTTACATGCGCTTGCCCGATGTGCTATTTTCATGAAAATTTTTACGACACTGCCAGACCGGCATTTACGGGGCGGATTGGCAGCAAACGAATCAAGGAAGATCATGAAACGCAAGGCAATCGCACTCTTCTCCGGCGGTCTGGATTCCATCCTGGCTGCAAAGATAATGCTCAACATGAATATCGCTGTTGAGGCCCTCAACCTATCATCCCCTTTTACGCTAATAAACAACGACGCACCCGATGCGATCAAGGGTGCTCAACTGCTTGACATCCCAATCAAGGTGATTCAGAAGGATCTTGATTTTCTGGAGATGCTCCGCAACCCGATTCATGGCTATGGCAAGGCGATCAACCCCTGCGTTGACTGCCGCATCTTTCTGCTTAAAACCGCAAAGCAGTACATGCGGGAGTGCGGGGCCGACTTTATCATTACCGGCGAGGTCCTTGGACAACGGCCAATGAGCCAGCGTCAGGATACCATGCGCCTGGTTGAGCGTGAGAGCGGACTTGAAGGGCTGCTGCTGCGCCCGCTCTCGGCCCAGCATTTTGCACCGACCATCCCTGAAAAGGAAGGCTGGGTTGATCGGGAAAGGCTGCTCGCCATCAAGGGACGCACCCGCAAGGCTCAATTTGAGCTGGCAGAACAGTTCGGGATAAAAGAATACCCCACACCTGCCGGCGGCTGCCTGTTGACAGAGCTTTCCTTCGCCCCCAAGGTGCGTGATATCCTCGATCATTCTGATCAGCTGAACATTCGCGACTTCCAACTGCTGAAAAATGGGCGTCATTTCCGTATCAGCGAGCGAACCAAGCTGATCATCGGACGCGACGAGAACGACAATAACCAACTTGAATCCGCCGTACTGCCAGAAGAGACATCACTCTACTGGATAGACGGCAACACACCGCACGCCATCATCACCGGTGTTCAGAGCGAAGCATACCTTGAACAGGCGGCTGGAATACTGCTCCGTTACACCAAGGCCGAGACCGGGGCAGACTGCCGGATCAAGGTCGTCCAAAAGGGGATTCAATCAATCCGCATGGTTAAAAACAGTTTTACGGAGGAGATGGTCGCCAAAGACAGGATCGAGATGAAGAAGTAATGGCCCCAGTCCAAAGGTGAAACAATGACCATTGGACTGATTTTGATTCCATAACCAGAAGCTGTAGCAGCATTGCCAGAACCTTGACCGCTATTTATAGCAACGAAGCCGTTTAATATGAAAACAAAATAAAAACAGTAAATTACACTTTCCTTTTTTTAATAAAAGGTATATCTAATCATTACTTGACACAACATTAACAGTTTTTTTATAGTCAACCTATGCCAAAAATAAACATACCAACCGGAAGAGTTATCATGCGCTCGCAGCTGTTCTCCAGACAGCCGATGGATAAAATCCTGCGGCAGTTGTGCGACCAGCAGCGCAGCTATACCGGTACGATTACAATCGAGACCGGAAACGACACCTATTATCTGTTTTTCTTTAACAGCGCACCGTACGCTGCCGGCAAAATAGTTGACGAAAGACCAATCTCGCTTTCCATCCGCGATTTTTTCAGTGAGATCGGTGATTATACCGACAAAAACGCCACCATCACGATCTATTCCTGCGACCCAGTCCTGCTGAAATGTATGCTGATCTATATTGAGGACTACCCGACTGCCAAGGCTCCAACCAACATGATGAATCTGAACGCGGTTGTCGAGCAGATCCAGAAGGATCCGACCGACACACTGGTCATTCTGGAACGAGAGCAGAAACTGAACTTCTTCTTTTTCAGGCATAACACCAGAGGTCTCTCGTACTACTCGGACACGGAGTTTGTCCCCCCCAAAGGCAGAACCATACTGGATGAATTAATGGCCTACTCGTTACAGCCAGGTGCCGAGATCAATGCCATGATCTACCGCTCCACCGACACCCGCTCCGACATGGATTACAACAGACTAAGCCAGACGGACATGCTCCAGCTTCTGGACGGCGCGGACAAAGGCTCTTTGGATCTCGCCACGGAAAACGAACCGACCGTCGATAATCTGGTCATCTCCATCCTGGAGGGAATCCAGGCCAATCAGGTGCTGTCATCCAGCATCCCCTGCACCCTGGGCAGAAAGGATGCCGACATCATCATCAACGATTCACTGATGTCCAAACAGCACATATCGATCCAGGCCCTTAACGGCAAGATCATGCTTATGGATCTGCACAGCACCAACGGAACATTCCTGAACGGTGTCAGAATCAAGGAGCACCTGCTGACGGAAGGAGATATTCTTCTCGTCGGTGGAACGAAGCTGAAGATCGACCGACTTGCCTACCCTGCCTGATACGGGGCGCTGATCCAGGCAACCCGCCACCCCCATTCACACCTTGGATTATTGCAAAAATCAAAAGCAGTCATTCCCGAAGAGTTTCTAATCGGGAATCCAATTTATCTGCCTAAAAAGTCTGGCCCCGATAACAACATTCGGGGATGACAATCTTTTTACAAGAACCTGAGCTTATTCCACCTTCCAATCAAAGATGAGGCCAGGATGGTGAGACCTGCAATTACACCGAAGACAGGCCAGCGAATCTAGCGATTCAATTTACAATCTGCTGCGCACCTTTCTGCTCGCTGGGGCGCTCCAGGGGTCATCGGGCCAGTTATGCCTGGGATAACGCCCCTTCATCTCCTTCTTGACCTGATGATACGATCCATCCCAAAACCCCTTCAGATCACGGGTGACCTGCAACGGCCTCCCGGCTGGTGAAAGCAGGTGCAACAGCAGTTTGACACGACCAGCGGCGACAGACGGCGTCTCCGCCAGCCCGAACATTTCCTGCAAGCGGACCGCCAGCACCGGTTCAGCGCCTGCGGCATAATCAATTTTGATCCTGGAACCACTGGGCACTGTCATATGAGTCGGCGCCAGGCTATCCAGTGACCTGCGCTGGCTGTAATCAAGCCGGGCAAGCAGCAGCGGACAGAGATCAACCGCCTCAAGCTGCCGCAGATTTCTGACACCATGCAGTCCATCCGCTAGCCAATCATCCAGGGAGGATTCCAGCCCGGCATCGGAAAAATCGGGCCAGCCATCATCCGGAAACCTGGCATGCAGCAGCATCAACCGTCCCTGTAGCTGCATGAAGCGTTCATCCCGCTGGAGCAGGTTCAAACGTGACGAACGGATTGCCGCCAGCAGAACCGGCACAACGGTTTCAGCAGGGGGAACAAAACTCCGGGCCGAAAGTTTGAGCGCACCGAGGCATTCCTCCTCCAGCGCTACAATCCGCCCCTCCGACTGATCCCAGACAACGGACTGCCGGCGGACAATTACACCCGGCAACTCATGACGCAAGATGTCCTCATCCAGCGGCACAGACAGGTGAATCACCCCTTCACCACGGTCGGCGCCATCAACGGATACAGCAATGATATAGCGGCTTGCCGTTAACACGCCCTGACGCGCAAGACGGGCACCGCGGCCACTGGAGAGGAGATAAGAGCCGCCGGAGCCATCGCGCAGCCTGGCAACCCGGTCCGGATATGCCGCCAGCAACAGCCGGCAGAGCATTTCTCCGTCCAGTCTGATATCATCGTTCTTGGATTTCCCCCCCGCCATGCGCCGGATAACGGCGGCCACACGTTCAACACCCTTCAGCGCCGCAAGATCAAGATCTGCCGCAACCAGACCGTTTTCACGCCAGTTCCGCAACAGCTCAAGCCGCTGCTGCAGATCACGGTCAGCCTTGATAAATGGCCGTTCCGACAGAATGGCGGCCAGGTCGGCACTGATTCCAGCTGCCCCAAGCTCGATCCCCCTGACCAGCAGCGCCCCCAGCCTGGGGTGCAACGGCAAAGAGGCCATCCTGCGTCCGGCAGGCGTGATCCTGCCAGCGCTATCCAGTGCGCCAAGACCCTTAAGCAGTTCTCCGGCAACGGCCAGGGCGGAGTCAGGAGGAGGATCAATCCACGCCAGGGCCATCGGCCGGTCATTGCCCCAGGCCAGCAGATCAAGCAGCAGTTGCGAGAGATCACTCTCCATGATCTCGGGCGGTGTCTGCTCGCTCATGGCAATAAAGGTATGCCGGCTGAAGAGACGATAACAGATGCCAGCGGCAACACGCCCGCCACGCCCCTTGCGCTGTTCCGCCGAGGAACGGGATTCACGCACCGTTACCAGCCGGTTCAATCCGCTGGCCGGATCATGGCGCAGCCGCCTGGAGAGCCCACAATCAATCACGGCACGAACCCCTTCAATCGTCAGGCTTGTTTCGGCAATACTGGTAGCCAGCACAACCTTGCGTCGCTTGCCGGGTAGAATTGCCCGCTGCTGCAGCTCATGGGGCAGATCGGCATACAACGGATGAATCTCGAGCCCCGCGCCGGCCAGGCCGGACTCATTCAAACGCAATACAGTCTTGCGGATCTCGCTGGCGCCGGGCAGAAAGACGAGTATATCGCCAGCGGTTTCAGCAAGGGCACGACGCACGGCCGCAACGATCCGTTCCGGCAATGGCTGCTGCAGCTGCTCCTCCAGATAGACCTCGGCAACCGGATACGAACGCCCGGCAGAGGAGAACACCCTGGCATTGCCCAGCAAGACCGAAACTGCCTGACAGTCCAGCGTAGCCGACATGACAATAATCTTCAGATCATCCCGCAGCACCCTTTGCAGCTCAAGACATAAGGCCAGCCCAAGATCGGCGTGGATGCTTCTTTCATGAAACTCATCGAAGATGACAACGGCAACCCCTTCCAGAAACGGATCGTTCTGCATCCGTCTGCTGAGCACTCCCTCGGTGACGACCTCAATCCTGGTTGCAGCGGAGACAGCACTATCAAAGCGAACCGAATAACCAACCGTCTGACCGACCTTCTCACCGAGGATTGCGGACATCCAGCGGGCAGCCGACACGGCGGCCAGACGGCGAGGTTCAAGCATGACAATCCGTCCCGCCTCGGGCGGGATCTGTTTCAGCAGGGCCAGCGGCACGCGGGTCGTCTTGCCTGCGCCTGGCGCAGCCTGCAAGACGGCATTGGAGTTTGCACCAAGGTGTGACAAAAGATCGGGGATAATCGATTCAACGGGGAGGATGTTGCTATTCACAGTCGTATCAGGTCCTCATGTTCCTCTTCGTGGGGATTGATATGGATCATGACATCACCTACCGCCGGATAGGCGTCGAAGATAAGAACCTTGACCTTGTGGGCGATATCGTGAGACTCCTTGACGGTCATGAAGGGATCCATCTCCAGTTTCAGGTCAATGATCACATACTGGCCGGAACGTCGGCCACGGATCTCATGCACATGCTCAACACGCTCGACCCCCTCGACCAGATCCCTGACGCTGGTAATGAACTCCGCCGGAACATTGCCATCCATCAGGTCATGGGCAGCCCCCTTGAAGGTCTCATAACCGATATGCAGGATGAAAAAGGCCGTCAATCCTGCCGCCAGCGGATCCATAAAGCCAAATCCGAAGAAGGCGCCGATAACACCGGCCAGGGTCGAGATGGATGTAATCGCATCCTTGCGATGATCCTTGGCAATCGCCAGCAGGGAAGGACTCTGCAGCTTTTTGCCGACCTTGTCGGTCATCCGGAACAGCCACTCCTTGATGATAATCGTGACAAAGGCGGCCGCAACGGCCATCCACCCCGGACTTTTAAAATCACGATCAATGATTGAATGAACCGATTCATAGAGTATCCAGCAACCGGTTGCAATAATAATCAGCGAGATCATCAGGGCCGCTAGGCTCTCGGCGCGGCCATGACCGTAGGGGTGTTTTTCATCATAGGGAATCCGGCTCATCTTGAGGGCCATCATCGTGGAGAAGATTGCCACAAAATCGCAGGCACTCTCGATACCGTCGGCAAAGACGGCGTCCGAATGTCCCCAGTAACCGGCGGCCAGTTTCATGACCATCAGCACCGCATTGACAAGAAACCCGATCCGGATAATCTTCTCTGCCTGATCAAAACGTTCATCCCGCTGCATGACTACTCCGCATCCCTCAGATCCTTAACCTTGAGCTGTAATGAAAAATTACCCTTCCACTCGTTGATCTCCGGATAAAAAGCCAGATCAACGACATCGCCAAACACCCTGTCGGCCATGCCAAAGGCAATGGCGGTAAATGCAGATCCGTCCTTTGACAACCGGAGACGCAGATGACTGTCACCAACAATGCGCCGCTCCTGCACCTTCAGGCCGCGCATGAACAGCACCGGCTCCTGATTGGAGGCACCGAACGGCTCAAGCCGTTTCAACTCCTGGGCCAATTCCAACGTAACCGCATCCGGCGTCAGCTCCAGGTCAATATTCAAGGTCGGAACCAGATCATCCTCACCCAGTACAGCAGCGGCAGCAGCCTCGAATTCTGCGGCAAAGGCGGCAATGGCATCGGCCTGCAGGCCAACACCGGCTGCATAGCGATGACCGCCAAAACGATCGAGTGCTGCTGCCGAGGCGGCAATGGCATCCAGGAGGTGAAAACCGGCAATGCTGCGTCCCGATCCCTTGGCAACACCATCCTCACCGATGGCAATCAGAATCGTCGGACGATGATAACGCTCCACCAGACGTGATGCAACGATGCCAATCACCCCCTGGTGCCATGAACGCGACGCCAGGACAATGCTGCGCCTGGCCGGATAATCACCCGAATCCTCCACCATGCGGATCGCCTCATCCAGAATGCCCCGCTCGATCGACTGCCGTTCCGCATTGGCGCTATCCAGATCACGGGCAATTGCCAGACAGGCCGTACTGTCATCGCCCAGCAGCAGCTCCACCCCCGGCACGGCGCTCTCCACGCGTCCGGCCGCGTTCAGACGCGGGGCAAGCCGGAAACCGACCTGACCGCAACTGACATCACCGCTGATACCGGCAACCTCCTTGAGGCTGGCCACACCGGGGCGTGATGACGACGAGAGCTGACGCAGACCCGTGCTGGCAAGGATTCGATTGACACCCAGCAGCGGAACAACATCGGCGATCGTACCCAGGGCTACCAGATCAAGCCATTCGCGCAGGTCAGGCTCACTGCTGCGGCTGTAGTCCTGCTCACCCCGCAGTCCGGCCCGGATAGCAATCATCAGATTGAAGGCAACCCCTACCCCGGCCAACTGTTTGAATGGATAGGCGCAACCAGGTTGATGGGGATTAAGCACAGCGCAGGCATCTGGCAATTCATCCTTTGGTGAGTGATGATCGGTAATGATCAGATCAACCCCCTTATCACGGCAAAAACACGCCTCTTCCAGGGCGGTAATCCCGCAATCAACCGAGATGATCAACCCCGCGCCAGCTGCGATGATCTGTTGCAGGGCGGCCATGTTCAGGCCATAGCCGTCATCAAAACGATTCGGAATGAAATAATCACAACAAAAACCGGTTTTGCGCATAAACGAGACCAGCAGGGCCACCGATGTAATCCCGTCCACATCATAATCGCCATAGATAACAATCTTCTCGCCGCTGCGTCTGGCCTGCAGAATTCTGGCAACCGCCGCCGCCATCCCGGACATCAGGGCTGGATCACAGATATCGGCCAGGGCTGGGTTCAAAAAGCGGTGAATCTGATCCGGTTCAATGATACCGCGGGCATGCAGGATTGCAACCAGCAGCGGATGAATGCCATCCAACTGCGCATCCATTGCAGCAACTTTAACATCTCTCAATAACCAGCGTTTCTGCATAAATACCCTTTATGGATCAGCCCAGCAGTAACACAAAAGACATTGCTGCGTTCAGAAACAGATCAATACCACAAGCCTCTTACAAAAAAAGTGTCATCCCCGAATGCCTCTATCGGGGATCCAGATTTTCCAAACCATTAAAGAATGGATTCCCGATCAAAATCGCTTCGGGAATGACAGATTTGGACTTTTGCAAGAGAATCCCTTGTTCAGCAAAAAAAATCCCCCGGCAAGCGGGGGAGTTAAAAACAGGATCATGCCTGACAGAACAGTGCGGTCTTGCGAACAAAAATCAGACTTTCTTTCCCGCCTTCTGCAGGGCACGCTCTTCCAGCAGGATGACAATCGGACTGGCAACAAAGATTGATGAGTACGTACCCACCGCAACACCAACCAGCAGCGCAAAGGCAAAGTCATTAATCACCTCGCCGCCAAACAGATACAATGAACTGGCGGCCATAAAGACGGTCAATGATGTGACAATCGTTCGTGAGAGAACCTCGTTAATGCTATCGTTGAAGATCTTGTTCATGGCTGACTTGAGATTCTTGTGCAGATTTTCACGGATACGGTCAAAGACAACCACCGTGTCGGTCAGCGAATATCCGGCAATCGTCAGGACTGCCGTGATGAAGAGCAGATTGATCTCCTTGTTGAGCAGATAAAAGGCGGCAAACATGGCCAGGCAGTCATGCATGGTCGCCAGGGTTGCACCGATGCCGAACTTGAAGTCAAAACGCCAGGCGATGTAGAGAATGATACCAAACAGCGAAATGAACACGGCAACCATGGTGTCCTTGCGCAGCTTGTCACCAACCGATGGACCAATCTCGGAGGAGCTTTCAACGCTAAAAGAGTTGTCGCTGAACTCGGCCTTGAAGGCGGCCTGAACAGCCTCTGCCGGTTTGCCGATGGTAGCACTGACCTTATTGTCCAGCTTGACCAGCAACATATTACTGCCGGTAATCTCCTGCAGGTCCACCTTGGCAATGCCATGCTTGTGCAGGGCAGTACGGGCCAGTGAGATATCCAGCGGCTTGCTGAACTTGAGCTGCATGGAGGTACCACCGGAGAAGTCAATCCCCATGTTGGCCTCACCCCGTGCAATCTGGATGATGGCAATAATGCCGATGATGGAGATGATCGCCGAAATAATAAACGATATCTTACGTTTACCAATGAAATCTATATTTGTCTTACCAAGAAGTTCCATTTAAGCCGCTCCCCCTATATGCTCATTTTCTTGACATTACCCTTTTGCAGGAACAGATCAAAGGTCACCTTGGTTCCAATCAGCGAGGTAAAAAGGTTTATAATGACCCCCAGGCTCAGGGAGACGGCAAAACCCTTGACCGGGCCGGTGCCGAACTGAAACAGAACCGCCGCCGTAATCAGTGTTGTAACATGGGAGTCCATAATCGTCAGAAAAGCCTTGTCATAGCCGGCATTCAGTGCCGACAGTGGCGACTTGCCCAGTTTGAGCTCCTCGCGGATACGCTCAAAGATAATCACGTTGGAGTCGACCGACATACCGATCAAGAGAACAATCGCGGCAATACCGGGCAACGTCAACGCCGCCCCCATGGCGGCCATGGCCCCCATCAGAAAGAGTACGTTAAGCACCATGCCGATATTGGCAACCATACCGGAAAGCTTGTAGTAAACCGCCATAAAGCCAACAACCAGCAGAACACCGATCAACCCGGCATAAAGCCCCTTATTGATCGAATCCTTGCCCAGTGATGGTCCAACGGTCAGATTCTGAATGATCTTGACCGGGGCCGGAAGCGCGCCGGCACGCAGAACAATTGCCAGGTCAGCAGCGGTCTTTTCGGTAAAGTTACCAGAGATCTGGGCCTTGCCACCTGAAATCCGTTCATTGATCACCGGAGCAGAGTGGATATTGTTATCCAGCACAATTGCAAAACGCTTACCCACATTGGCGGCAGTCACCTGATCAAACAGCTTTGCCCCCAGGGAATTAAACTCAATGCCAACATACGGTTTGTTAAACTGTGAATCAATCTGCACCTTAGCGTCGGTCAGCAGATCACCCGTAATCAGGGCCCTCTTCTGAACAACCATCGGAACCTCTGTCACAGCACCGGTAACGCGATCCACAATCTTTTCCCGGAGCAGTTCGGTCCCCTCCGGAAGCACGGCCGTTCCTGGCGGAATATCCTCGCGAACCATCTTGAACTCAAGCCGCGCGGTCTTGCCAATCAATTCGATGGCCCGCTGCGGATCCTTGATGCCTGGCAGCTGAACAACAATATGATTGATCCCCTCACGCTGAATAACCGGCTCGGATACACCGAACTGGTCAACCCGGTTACGGATTGTTTCCAGGGCCTGTACAATCGCATTATCCTTGCGATCCTTGGCCGCCTCGTCACTGATCCGCAGATTGAGGGCAAACAGACCGTTTTCATCGAAGGAAGAACTCTGCTCATAGGCAGGGTAGCGCTCCTTGACCAGCTTTTGAACAGCCTCAACGGTCCCCTTTTCATAGAGTACGATGGAAACCTTGTCCGATCCGGATCTGCCGATCCGCTTGAAACGGAGTGACTTGCTGTTCAGGGTATCCTCAAGATCTGTGGCCACAATATCCAGAGTACCTTCAACCGCCTTCTGGGTATCAACCTCCAGGATCAGATGTGTACCCCCTTGCAGGTCAAGACCAAGATGGATCTTTTCCTTGGGCATGAAGCCACTCCACCATGACGGCATCTCAGACATGAGTGTCGGAGCCAGATAGACAAGTGACAACAGTACAAAACCAAATATCAGGCCTATGCGCCAGCCGGTTCCTTTAGGCATGAAGCATGTTCTCCCTTCAAATAATGCCGGGGACAACCAGAAAGGTCCCCTTGGCATTTGAATTATTAAATAACGCTAGCGATATGCGACTTGACGATCTTGATAACAACGTTCGGGGCGATCTCAAGGGAAACAACATCATCATTGACCGAAATGATCTTGCCATGTACACCACTGGCGGTGATCACCTGATCACCCTTTTTGAGGGCATCCAGCAGAACCTGATGTTCCTTGGCCTTTTTCTGCTGCGGACGAATCAGCAGAAAGTAGAATATGGCGATCAGAACAATCGGCATTCCATAAGTCTGCACCATGGCAGCTACACTCTGTGGCCCCTGGGCAGCAGCACCACCGGCCGGACCTGACATTGCAAAAGCTAAACCTAACATAAAAAAACCTCCGTTTTTAATTAATCAACTGTTGTTGTGCACGAAAATCACGACGGAATGCGTCCAGGCGGTCTTCACGGATTGCCTCACGCATGCGACGCATCAGATCGAGATAATAATACAGGTTATGATACGTATTCAAGCTGGAGGCGAGGATTTCGCCGGCACGATAGAGGTGGCGGAGATAGGCCCGCGAATAGTTGCGGCAAACGTAACAGCCGCAATTAGGATCCAACGGCCCGGCATCCTCTTCATATCTTTTGGCCTTGATATTGATCCGCCCCTGACTGGTGAAGAGCATGCCGTTTCTGGCGTTGCGGGTCGGCATGACACAATCGAACATATCGTAACCGTGCCAGACCGCCTCAACCAGATCCTCAGGCGCCCCGATCCCCATGATGTAGCGGGGGGATTCCTGGGGAATGATCGGACTGCACGACTCCATCACAGCATACATCTGTTCCTTCTCCTCGCCAACGGAGAGGCCGCCCAGCGCATAACCGTCAAATCCGATTTCACAGATCTGCTCCATGCTGCGGGCCCGCAATTCATGGTGCATGCCACCCTGAATGATACCAAACAGCTGCTGATCCTCACGGCTATGGGCATCTTTACAGCGTTTGGCCCAGCGAGTCGTCATGTCAAGAGAGCGGACAACATAATTATAATCGGCGCTGGCAGCCGGACACTCATCAAAACACATGATGATATCGGCCCCCAGTGATTCCTGGATCTGAATCGACAGCTCCGGGGTCAGAAAGTGATAGGAGCCGTCGATATGCGACTGAAACTTGACCCCCTCCTCGCTGATCTTGCGCAGTTCTCCAAGACTGAAGACCTGAAAACCACCGCTGTCGGTCAGCATCGGACGCTGCCAGTTCATGAAACGGTGCAGTCCACCCAGCTTTTCAACCAGTTTGTGTCCCGGACGAAGGTAGAGGTGATAGGTATTGGCAAGAATGATCTGGGCGTTGATTGCCAGTAAATCCTCCGGCGTCATCGCCTTTACGGTGGCGTTGGTACCAACCGGCATGAAGATCGGTGTCTCAATCTCCCCATGGGGCGTTTTTATGGAACCAAGACGCGCCCGGCAAGAGGCATCACGATGTATGACGTTAAAATTGGATCCTGACAAGAAATACCTGACCTTGAGGGTTTATTAACAAAACTTTTTCCCGAAGGAAAACAAATTAGATTATCAGCATTGCATCGCCATAACTATAAAAACGATAACCGCGCTGGACCGCCTGAAGATAGGCTTCAAAAACGAAATCCTTGCCGGCAAAGGCAGAGACCAGCATGATCAGCGTCGATTCCGGCAGATGAAAGTTGGTCACCAGGGCATCAACCACCTTGAAACTGTATCCCGGATAGATAAAGATATCCGCCTCTCCGGAACCGCTCCGTACCAGGCCGTTTTCAGCGGCAGCATATTCCAGTGTTCTGGCGGATGTGGTCCCAACGGCCACTACCCTGCCTCCACGCTCCCTGGTCGCCGATATTGCGGCAGCCGTGCTCTCCGGCAGATGGTAATATTCGGTATGGATGCGGTGGTCAGCCACACGCTCAACCCTGACCGGCTGAAAGGTGCCCAGACCAGTGTGCAGCGTCAGCGTGGCAATCTGCACCCCTTTGCGGCGCAGCCCCTCCAACAGTGCGGGGGTAAAGTGCAATCCAGCCGTCGGTGCGGCAACCGCACCGGGACAATCCGCAAAAACAGTCTGATAGCGCTCTCGATCATCCGCCTCGGCCGTGCGCTGCAGATAGGGAGGAAGCGGCATATCCCCTTCCCTCTCCAACCAGTCATTAAACGGCTCATCGCCGCTGAATTCAATCAGCCAGGCATCGGGCAGAACACGTCCAACAACCGTTGCACTCATACCGGCTGACATGGATATAATCTGCCCCTCACGCACCCCTTTGGACGAGCGCATCAGACAGCGCCACAACTCCGCAGGCAACTCCTCGCGACGGACGAGAAAAATCTCCACCTTGCCACCGGTAGCCTTATGGCCAAAGAGACGGGCCGGCAGCACCTTGGTATCATTCAAAACCAGAAGATCACCCGGCTGAAGATAATCGACCAGGTCGCGAAACTGACGATCACAGATTGATGCGTCCGCACGATCCAGCACCATCAGCCGCGAGGCGTCCCGCTCATCGGCGGGGTGACGCGCAATCAATTCTGGCGGCAGATCGTAATCAAAATCCTTCACTTTCATATAAAAAACCAGCTAACGTGATTCAAAATGTTTTTCCAGCTGGGTGCCCGGATAATAGTAAGATAAAATTTCCATATAGTTAAAGCCGTTCAATGCCCGCTGTTTGGCACCCCACTGGCAAAGTCCGACGCCATGCCCATTGCCGTATCCAGAAAAACTGGCTCTACCGTCAGAAACATTAACAACAAAGTTTGTACTCTTGATCACCGAATAACCGATCGCCTTGCGAAACTTATCCCCACTCAGAACCAGATCTCCACGCTGTGAGGAAACAATTACATCCCTGACCCGGCCACGGCTGTTTCTGGCACCGGCAACCACGTCGCTGACAGCCGAAACCTTATACCCGCCAGCGCGCAATTTATCCTCCAGCTCCTTCAGGGTCAGCCTCTTTTCCCATGTCCCGTTGGAGTTATAGAGACAGTATTCACAAGAAACCCCCTTCAGGTAGGGGAGCTGTTTGCCCCAGACATTGACGGATGCCTCGGTTCTACCGCCACAACTGGAATGATAAAAAGCCTCGATAATCTCGTTATCGTAGGTCAACACCTCGCCAGCGGTATCACTGACCGCCCTGGCGGCCCGGCTGTCCTCTGTGACCACACCATGATAGACCTGATCCATAACGGTTGATTCGAGATGATAGGGCTGATTCCTACGGATTGCCTTGCGATGCAGGGCATAGGTTCTGGCAATAACGGCCTGTGCCTTGACCGCCTCAATCGGCCAGGCCGACGATATCTCTGAATTGATTAACCCGATCAGGTACTCTTCCAGCGGAAGTTCATTAACAGCCAGCAGCCCCTTTAAATCTGCGCTAAGCTCGGTTTTACCACGATAGGGACGGTTGTTGACCCGCAGATCCCCCGCAGCAATAAAGGAGAGCTTACGGTACATGATCCGGTCGACAACAACGGCATCCACGGCATAGCTGACCTTTACCGGTGAAGAGATATCAAGCAGATTGCCGTTTTCGTCCCTGACCTGCAGATCAACACCAGTGACCGTAATCGACGGCGCACTCTTAAAAATAGCCACCCTGATTGTGTTGGAAGGAGCGGCAGCACCGGTATGCCCCCCTACCCCTCCAAGAACAACAGTAATGGCCAATAACGCTGGTAAGAATATGTATATAAATAGAGACCGCAAAGTTTGATGATACAAACACATATACGGGCTTCCTGTCAATTTCTTTTCATGTTAAAGGATGGTGATCAGCAACCGCAATCGGAATAAAAATAGCGTGGCGAAAGCGGCTGATATTGTTTATACTTGCCCCGTTTTGCAGACAAATCTCAAAACAGCTTCCAGAAACAGTGCCCGTAACAGCAAAAAAGGAACAACTACCAGTGCTCCTCTCGATCACCAATCTGCAAACATGCTTCAAAACCCGCTCAGGCCATGTCACCGCGCTGGATGGAATCAGCCTCTCGATTCCCAAGGGAAAAACCGTTGCACTTGTGGGTGAGTCCGGCTCCGGTAAATCCATGACCGCCCTGTCGATCATGAGGCTGCTGCCGCCAGCCGGCTTTATCCCTTCCGGCTCGATCACCCTTGGCGAGATTGACCTGCTCAGCCTGTCCGAGGCCGAGATGCGCTCGATCCGCGGCAGACGCATTTCAATGGTCTTTCAGGAACCGATGACATCACTGAACCCGGTCCTGCGCATCGGCGACCAAGTCATGGAGCCGCTCCTGCTCCATCGCAAACTGACAAAGGCTGAGGCAAGCGAACAGGCTGTAGAGCTGCTTCGCACCGTCGGCATCCCGTCAGCAGAGGAGCGTTTGAACTCCTATCCCCATCAGCTGAGCGGCGGCATGCGCCAAAGGGTGATGATCGCCATGGCACTGGCCTGCAGTCCGGAGTTGCTGATTGCCGATGAACCAACCACCGCCCTGGACGTCACCATCCAGGCCCAGATCCTTGACCTGCTGGACTCACTGCGCCAGGAGCGGGAGATGGGTATCCTGCTGATCACCCACGACCTGGGCATCGTCTCTGAGCATTCCGACCATACCTGCGTCATGTACGCCGGAAAGATCATCGAATCCGCCGCAAGCGACCAGATGATGGCCAACCCGCTGCACCCATATACAGTGGGATTGATCGCCTCACTCCCCCAAAACAATCAACCGGGCAAACGCCTGGCAACGCTCCCCGGACAGGCCCCAAGCCTGACAGAGATACCCAGCGGCTGCGCCTTCCGGGACCGCTGTCCTGAGGCGGGTGACATCTGCAATCAAAAGATGCCGCTTCTGACGGAAAAGAGCGCCGGACACCTTGTAAGATGCTGGAAACGCCAATGACGACAACCAATCCGATACTCCACTGCAACAGCTTGGGCAAACAATTCCGCATCAAAGACGGACTGGCCGCCTCATCAGCACTATTAACGGCAGTTGACAATGTCAGCCTGAGCATTGAAAGCGGAAAGACCGTCGGCATTGCCGGCGAGTCCGGCTGCGGCAAATCAACACTGGGCAAGATATTGGCCGGCCTGCTCAAACCGGACCGCGGTGAGGTCTACTATCAGGGCCGGGCAATAACGAAACTCAATCCGAATGAACGGCACGCCTTCCGCCTGCACACCCAGATGATCTTCCAGGATCCCTTTTCATCCCTGAACCCGCGCATGCGCATCGGTGATACCATAGCCGAACCGCTGCTCCTGGCCGGCATGAAGGATGGAACAGCAAGACGCGCCAAAGTGGCCGAGATCATGCAGAAGACCGGACTATCACCATCACTGCAGAATCGTTTTCCCCATGAATTTTCCGGCGGTCAGCGCCAACGGATCGGCATCGCGCGCGCGCTGGCAGCCAGCCCGAAGATTCTGATCGCCGATGAACCGGTCTCCTCACTGGATATTTCAATCCAGGCACAGATCATTAACCTGCTCCAGGAGATGAAAGAAGAGTTCAGCCTTTCAATGCTGATCATCTCCCACGACCTGTCGGTACTGCGTCACGTCTGCGACCGGGTCAACATCATGTATCTGGGAATAATCGTCGAGAGCGCCCCGGCAGCGGAGCTTTTTGAGAACTGCTGTCACCCCTATACCGAGGCGCTGATATCGGCGATCCCCTCCATCAACCACAGCAGAAACCAGAAACAGGCACTGCTGATGGATGATCTGCCATCACCGCTGGCGATCCCATCCGGCTGCCGTTTTCACACCCGCTGCCGGCACGCCGCAGAGATCTGCCGCACAACGGCACCGCCGCTGCAAGAAAAGCGACCCGATCACCAGGTCGCCTGTCATTTTCCGCTTGAAGCCAATTGAACCCCCAAAAACCGTAACATATCCATAATTTTCTCAGTTCTGTTTTATTTGCCGATCTGGCCATTGTGGGAATATTGCAACAGCTCCAGGGGTCAGCCCTCAACAGCTCCAGGGGTCAGCCCTTGACACAAGACATTTTACTCTCCAGCCAGCTAATTTCCTTCTTCAGCACAGCATCGGTTTTCACATTCTGCACCATCCGCTGATAAGCCTTGGCAACAGCAAATCCGCTCATTCCGCCAAGCTGTTCGCCAATCTGCCGATTGGTCAATACCGTATGCCTCTTCAGCAGATAGATGCATATCTTGCGCAGATCGTTTCTGGTCGGGCTTGTGACGTCCTCGCTGCTGACGTCATAGCGTTTGCAGATCAGCGCCATAATGTCGTCTGCCAGATGGTTCGCCTGCAATGCCTTTCTGTGAGAAGTTTCGTGACTATGCAGCAGCTGGTCTTCTATCTGTTGCAAAGTTGATTTGATGAATGCCGGGCTCCCCAAGATCATGCCGCCGTAAAGGTTGATTAACGGACTCCCGGTTTTCTCGCCCATGGCGCTCTCTGTAAATATTCTGTACTTTTGCTTTGCTTCGGAAATGTCGGGTGAAAGCATGGACAGTACCACTGTTGTGCAGACGGCTTCATCGTCTGCGCAGATATAGGCGCCATAACTGCTGTAGCGGTATTCCTCCGGCTGATTGACCATGTTTGCACGGACCGGATTCAGGTGCATGTACCGGGTTAATTCAAGCAGATAATTGTCTCTATCCACCAGGATGGATTTGTAGCGCCCCTGAAACAGGTGCCCGTTCCGTTTTTTCTTGATGTTTATGTAGGTGGTATAAGCGCTGTTCAGGTAGTGCATGATCTTGCTGAGGTTTTTATGGTGAGTTTCAATCAGCAGATGGTAGTGATTGGTCATCAGGACATAGCAATGTACGATAAAGTCATATTTGATGCGGGCGGCGGCAAGGTATTCCAGAAATTTGAGGTAGTCGGCTCGTGAGAAAAATATCTTGCCACGTTCGTTGCCGCGAGCTGTAACATGGTACAGTGCACCTTCATATTCTATACGCAGAGACCTTGCCATGGCGTATTCTCCTTTCCTGCCGTTTCAAAGAAGAATACGCCAACAATGTCTCATGTCAAGGGCTGACCCCCCAGATTTTGCAGTGCCGACAAAAAGGCATAGCTGACCCCGCAGACAGCGGCAGCCTCCTCTAGC
>CAXYUZ010000024.1:0-48589 GCA_964292275.1 uncultured Desulfuromonadaceae bacterium | reverse complement strand
TGGCTTAACTCAAAAACAATAAAAACAGATAGTTATGATTAAGTTACTCAGAAGCTGGACGCCCTTATTACTAAAATTCATATTTTTGTTTTTCCTTGTTCCATCCATAATTCTGTCACAATCAGCCTGTAACCTGAGAACAGTCTGAAAAGCACAACAAATTCAACTCGGAGAGAATTTTATGAAAAACAATCCAATGAAAGATACGGTGCGATCCGAAGTTAAAGGCGTTTTTTTGAATCGTGCATGGATAAGCCCAGCCACCTCAATATCATTCCTTGTTGTTGCCATTACCGGGGTAATGCTTGCTTTTCACATGAAATCCGGTGGCGTAAAGTTGATCCATGAATGGATCGGTTACACATTTATACTGGCAGGTGTCGTTCACTTGCTGCTCAACTGGAAGGCATTCAAATCATATTTCCGCCAGCGCTCTGCAATTGTGGCATTGATCGCAGTACTGGTTGCAACTGTCGCACTTTTATCTGCAAGCTCAGGCAGTGCCAGCCAGCAAAGTAAACTTCACCCACTCGTCCGCATATTTGACACAAACAGTGATGGTGTCATCGACAATGCGGAGATGCAAAATGCATCGGCCGCACTGGCAAAACTTGATAAAAACGCCGACGGAATCATCACCGCCGAAGAATTTACACCACCCAAAAAGGGCAAGTCGAAACGATAAGTTTTGCAGGTTTCAGTTTCTGAGCGCTTACCATATTATTAAAACCATCAATCACCTACAAACCGGTATCATCACCGTAAAGGTTGTTCCCTTGCCTGGTTCACTTTCCAGACTGATATCACCAGCATGCTTTTTCAAAATATCATAAACGATACTCAAACCAAGGCCAGTCCCATTCCCAACATCTTTGGTTGTAAAAAATGGTTCGTAAATCCTGGTCTGAATCTCAGCGGGAATACCACACCCATTATCAGAGATAGAGACATAGATCGAGCCGTCCGCCTGCCAGGTTTTTAATCCAATTTCACCGAAGACCGGAATTGCTTGGGCGGCATTGATCAGCAAATTCATAAAAATCTGCCCCATCTGACCAGGATTACAAATTGTAGGCTCAATCGCACCGTAATCTTTTTTAATCTCGGCCTTATATTTAACTTCGTTCCAGATAATATTTATGGTTGCTTCCAGACATTCATTGATATCAACCGGCTTGGATTCAACCGCCTCTATCCTTGAAAAGGTTTTAAGATCCTGAACAATCCTCTTTACCCGTTCAGCCCCTTCCCGGGATTCATCAATCAACTGGACAGCATCCTTGACGATATAATCAAACTTGATCAACCGTTGCTGTTTCTCCAGCTCCGCTACCAGTTCGAGGGACTCCGCTGTTTGCAATGATTTCAGCATATCCGACTGTAACTGGACAAGATTGGTCAGCCGCTCAACATATTTTTTAAGTGCACCAAGATTGCCCATGATAAATCCAATCGGATTATTGATCTCATGAGCCACGCCTGCAGCAAGCTGTCCAATCGAAGCCATCTTTTCCTTTTGAAGCAGTTGGACCTGGGTTGCCTTAAGTTCCGCATAAGCCTTGGCAAGCGCCTCACTGTTCAGCGTCAACTCCTCATGTTTTCTGGCAAGTTCCAACCGCGCCTGCTGCCTGTCAACGGCATGTCTTATATGCAGAAGCAACTGTTCAACATCATAGGGTTTGACAATATATGAAAAAGCACCCTTATTGGTTGCCTCGATTGCTGAATCAAGTGTTGCATTACCGGTAAGAATAATTGCCTCGACCATTGGATACTCTGTTTTAATCCTGTTGAGAACATCCATACCGGAGATATCTGGCAATCCCAAATCAACGAGTACCAGATTTACAGGATGCTCTCCCAGCATTGCACACCCTTCCATCCCGTTGGCCGCAACATAGGTTGCATACCCCTTGAACTCAAGAATTTCATTCAGGCACATCCGTACTCCAGGATCATCATCAATAATCAATATACTGGCTTTATCCATATTCATCCCCCCGGCTCCCCCCAAAGCGCATTGTGCCAATCAGATCCAATGTCCTCCATAATATCATTCAAAGACAGTAGATCAAACCGTTCTGAAACTCCAGATCAGTTCTGTTTTACAAACGCATCGCATTAAATCAACTCCCCTTCAGATAGACATAGTAACATGACCATGCTGCGTCAAGATTGTCCCTGGTCAACTCCGGCTTTTTATGGAAGTATCTCGACCTGATGATGATATGGTCAATCAGATCCCTGGGATGGCAGGCATTAAAATTGATCTTCAGCTTTTTGTAGTAATTACTGATCAGGTAATCCAGCTTCTCCTTCTGAAAATCAATTCCGTTCAAAGAGCAGACAAGCTTGAAAATGGAGCGGAATTCCGCCTCATTTGGCCGATCAATCCGGATCTTGTACGGAATCCTCCGTAAAAACGCCTCATCAATCAACTGTTCCGGTTCGATATTTGTCGAGAAGATTATCACCATATCAAACGGAATACAAAAACGCATACCGGTGTGAAGGGTCATGAAATCGATCCCCTTGTCAAGCGGTACGGTCCAGCGATTAAGTAGATGTCTTGGTTCAATCTGCTGCCGGCCAAGATCATCCACAATCAACAAACCGTTATTGGCCTTCATCTGCAACGAGGCCTCGTAATATTTAGAGATGCTATTGAACTCCAGATCGAGCCGTTTCATGACCAACTCACCACCAGTCATCACAACCGGCCGTTTTACCATTGCCCAACGCTGGTCAAACGGCGCCGAATCATGTCCAGCATCCACAAGGGTATGATTTGCGGGGTCATAGATATTGATTATCTGACCGCCAACCGTGATGGCATACGGAATGAATATCTTGTCCGGCATCAACCGGCCAACGGTCTCGGCAATGGCAGTTTTACCATTACCTGGCGGGCCATATATGAAAATGGCCTTTCCTGAACTGATCGCCGGCCCAATCAAATCCAGAACACTATCCTTGACGATCAGATGGGAGAACCCTTTCTTGACCTCCTCCTCCGGAATAAGGATGCTCTTGACCGTCTGACGTCTGACGGTCTCCTGATATTGATCAAGTGGGACCGGTGCTGGTCCGACATAATGGCAATTCTGCAACAGTTCTGATGCAAAATTTTTTCCTGTATCTGTAATCTTGTAGGCAAATGCTGTCGAGGTATAAGCAGATCCACCCTTGATCTCGACATACTTGTCCCTCCTCAGAATATCAAGGATCTGTTCAACCACCAAAATCGGAAGTTTTACACGCTCGGACATATCAGAAATCCTGAACTCACCCATAAAGACTGAATGTTTTAACACCAGTTCAGCAATAAAATCGATATCAAGGCCGATATCTTCCACCTTTTCAGGCGGAATCAATATAGATGAAAAAACAGCATTCAAATCCTTCTCGGTGATTACGCCAAGTGCAATAAGATTTTCACCTAATCTGCCACCGTGAAGTTTCTGCCTTTCAAGGGCCATCTCCACATGACTTTCGGTTATAATCCCCTCTTTTATAAGCCGGTCTCCCAAATTTTCCATTGCAGGCAATTTCCTTTCTGATATGAATTACCTAAAATCTACAGTTTCTGATAATCATTCTGCTATTCAAGTGTACCCCAAAACATGCAGATGTAAATTGAACGACAGACTGCTGCAGAACAGTTTTCAAATCATCATCAATCATGTACGTTATGTATGATTTCATCGTAATTTATAATTTGCAAAATCAGACTATGTTCTTTATTATTATCAATAAGCTGTTAATAAGATTAAAAACGTTCTTACAATCTGAGTTTAAACCAAACCGAAAAGGCAAAATCCGGGGAACCGGATGACGCAAAGCCACCTCCCAGAACGGGCAGAGGGGTCGTCGAAGTTGAAATCCGGTACAATCTGTACAGGATTGAATTACTTATGCCCACCCTTTCTAAAAATGGTGGGTTTTTGTTTACTACATAAAGGGGGATAACATGTCAGATTCACACGCGATTCCAGAAGACACAGAAATCCAGGAAACAATAGTCGAAAAAACCCTGTCAAACGGTATGGTTGTTGAGGTAAAGCTCGTCAAGCGCTTACGCTGGTTTGAGGCAATGATGTTTGTAAACGGTCTGTATAAGCCGGGACCGCCGCTTCCACGCCCGCTGGATGAACCGACTGCAACGGCATCGCACTGGATGGGAGTGCGCCCCAAAATCGGTCTTTCTCCTGAAGAGGTTGAGGCAATCGTTGGTGAGGTGAATGTGCAAAACTATCTCCACAAGTGTCAGCTTGTGGACAAATGGGGACATAACGAAATCTGATTTCCCAAACTCCGAATTACATCAATAAATTCAGCCATTAAATTTGTTAAAGACTGATTCGAATTGATTTATAAGAAGGTTAAAGACAGATATGAAAAACCGACTACAACTGAAGAGCACGCCAAATGTCAGATGACGTTTACAAAGCGATCAGCCTTGACACCCTCATTCCTGATACAATGCCTGGTGTGTCCTTATTTGTTAAACATAATTGCAACTATGTGCTCTATAAGGCATCCGACGTACAATTTACAGAAAAAGACAAGGAACGGCTGATCGATCATAATACAGTGGAACTGCACGTTAACTCCGCTGAACTATCCAACTACAACCAGTATGTAGAGGCAAACCTGCCTGCACTGCTGCAGGATGATAGCTTTTCACCTAAAAAACGGCATGAGATCCTATGTCAGGCTTCCATTAACTATGTTCAGGAAGTTTTCAACGTTCCTTCCAAACAGATCAAAAAGAATATGGGGCGCTGCCGCTCGATTATCAAACACATTCTCAATGACAAACTGGAAGATTCAGATCTGTTCGAAACATTGGCGGGATTAGTCGGACATTGCAGCTATACCTACGTCCATTCAGTCCAGGTTTGTGCATACACAATCTCTCTTCATTCACAAATACTGAATCAGAGCGAAGATGAACTGATTGACATTGGTGTTGGTGCCCTTTTTCATGATTACGGTAAGATATACATACCACTGAATATATTGAACAAACCTGACAAACTGACCTCGCTCGAATTTGATAAGGTCAAGAACCATTGTAACTATGGCTACGACATGCTTAAAATGCATGACACGTTAAATCCGACGTCACTGAATATACTGAAACACCACCACGAAAAGGTGAATGGTAAGGGTTACCCGGATGGCTTGCGGGAAAATGAAATCAGCAAGAGTGCCAGAATCACCGCAATAGCAGACGTTTTCAGTGCGCTGACAACAAGCAGGCCGTATCGCAATGCACTCACCAAGGAATCTGCCCTGGATATTATGTGCACAGACATGGAAGGGTCCTTCGACGTTTACTATTTAAGCGGTTTCGCAGCAATGCTGACAGGATAATCACATCAACGCAAACCCTCGAAAAAACACCCGGCACACCTCCGCAAAAATAAAACACTAAAAAGCCCCCAGCAGTGTTGGGGGCTTAGCTTGTGTAAATTACCGTCCTGATTAGCGCTATTCTTCCGTTATTCCGAATGTCATCCCCGAATGTCTTTATCGGGGATCCATGGTTTCATACAATTAAAGGCTGGATTCCCGATCAGAACCGCTTCGGGAATGACAATTTTGGTAACGGGCGAAAGATTGACGTTAATCAGGATTACCGTTGATCTCCGCCATTTTGTATACTTTCAACATTATTTTCCGGTTGCTGTCCAGGCACATTCGGCTGTTGCGAAGCCGGGGGTGACGGTTCGACCGGAGCAGCGCCATGTTTGGGGCAATAGCCTGTCGGCTCGGCACCGATCGCATAGAATTCATTCCGCTTTTGCGGACAATCCGGCGTTGCCAGATAGCCGGTTTTAGGATCAATGGAAACAGAGACAACCGTTTCCGGTTGCGGGAAATTCATCACCGGCTTACCGGCCAGGGCTGGACGCATGAATCGCTCCCAGATAGGAACAGCTATGGCACCGCCGGTGAAGCTCTTTCCACCCGGTCTTGGCTTATCATACCCCACCCAGACGCCGGTCACTATCTGCGGAGTATAGCCAACAAACCAGGCATCACGATAATCATTGGTTGTCCCTGTTTTTCCGGCAGCAGGACGGCCCTGGCTGAATTTTTTCAGCGATTTGGCCGTACCATATGTCATGACATCCCTGAGCATATTGGTCGTAACGAAAACCGTTGCCGGCGCTATTGCCGGTGTGACAGCGGCTGGAACCTCGTGCCAGGAACGGCGGCTATTCTCGTAGATACGGACAATGGTGCGCGGCTCAACCTTTGACCCACCATTGGCCAACGGTGCATAGGCGGCCACCAGTTCATTCAGGGTCACCTCCTCACTACCAAGGGCGAGAGACAGATCGTTGGGCTTACGCAATGCCAAACCGGTCTTTGCGGCAAAATCAACAAAATTTTCCACACCGACCGCCTCAAGCAATTTTACCGTAATAACATTATTCGAATAGGCCAGCGCCTGTCTGAGGGAGAGATTCCCCTTGCGCTCATTGCCGTAATTAAGCGGTTTCCAGACCCCGCCATTTCCACGATTGTAGGCCACCGGTGTGTCATTGATGATACTGCTGGCGGTATAACCATTCTCAAGGGCAGCAGCATAGATCAGCGGCTTGATGGTGGAACCGGGCTGACGCTTGGCAGAAAAAGCACGGTTATAAGGACTGCGGGCATAATCAACACCCCCCACAGCCGCCAGGATATCACCGGTTACCGGGTTCATGGCGATCAAGGCCCCCTGAAGTTCAGGAGAGACCTTCCTGACCCCTTGCGTCACGGCCTGCTCCGCCAGCTTCTGCAATTTCAGATCCATGGCAGCAAAGACCTCAACACCACCCTGCTCGACAATTCCGGCACCATAGCGCTCAATCAGCTTGTTGCGAATATGCGCCAGATAATAGGGGGCCTGATTGGGCGGCACAACCTTTACGGCACGGCCAAGCAGGTTCTTATACTGTTTGGCACTGATCATACCGGTATCCAGCATCCGCTTGAGAACAACACCCTTACGCCCGGCAACCAGGGCCGGTTTCCCCAACGGATTGTAACGCCCCGGATTTTTTGGAATACCAGCCAGCATGGAACATTCACCGTCCGTCAACTCCTCCGGATTCTTATCAAAATAGATCCTCGCCGCCTGGGCAATCCCCCAGGCGCCATGGCCATAGTAAATCTCGTTGAAATACATCTCCAGGATCTGCTTTTTGGAATACTTCTCCTCAAATTCCATGGCCATCTTGGCCTCTTTGATCTTTCTATCGATGGACTTCTCACCGGACAGATACTTGTTCTTGATCAGCTGCTGGGTGATTGTCGAGCCCCCCTCCGCCATTCGCCCCTTGACCACATCCTTCACCAGTGCGCGGGCAATACCGCGCATATCGATGCCACCATGTTCGTAAAAGCGTGAATCCTCCACCGCCACCAGAGCCCGCTGCATAAAAACAGGAATCCGCTCAATAGGCACCCAGTAACGTTTCTCAGGCAAAATCCGGCCTACAAAACGGTTCTGGCTGTCAAAAACCCTGATGGAACTGTAGCCGGTCGGCAAAACCGGATAAGCGACATATGACTCTGCGCCGGCAGTAGAGGCCAGAAGAGAAATCAGTAAAATTCCCGCAACCAACAGGCGTACATTCTTTTGTATAAACAGATATAAACGGCAATTCATCATATACTCACCCCTCAAAAAAGAACTTTCTAATTCAACGGCATTTTGTCACACAAACTTTCCAACGGCAAGTGCAACCATATCAGGCAATCAAGCATGATTAAGGCAAGACAGACAACGGTTCCAAATGCGCCATCCTGACTCTGTGGCATCATATCATTAATCGGTCCAATACAGAACGACTGAAATATTGAGTCACCTTGAAAGAACAGTTCCTCCCCCTTCACATTCATGTCCCGCTGTAGTAGTATGCTCGCCCGGCCAGCGCCGGACGACCCCAGACAACAAACAGGAGCAGTAATGAGCATCAACAACGAGCAGCTACTGATCATCATCTCCAATATTATCGACGAAACCGGACTGAAACCATTTCAGGTCCAACAGACCGTCACCCTTCTCCAGGAAGGCTCCACAGTCCCCTTTATCGCCCGCTACCGCAAGGAGCAGACCGGCGAACTGGATGAAGTCGAGATCCGCACCATTGAAGAGCGCTTTGCCTATTTCCGCGAACTGGAGGAGCGCAAGGTTACCATCATTGCCAGCATCACGGAGCAGGGGAAACTGACCCCGGAGCTGAATGCGCGCATCACGGCAACACGGCTGAAGACGGAACTGGAAGACCTCTACCTCCCCTATAAGCCGAAACGACGAACCAAGGCCACCATCGCCCGCGAGCGGGGGCTGGAGCCGCTGGCCGAGATCATTGCCGCCCAGGAACTGACAGTCGGCACACCGGACGAGATCGCCCGCCCCTTTGTGAACCCAGAAATGGATCTCCCCGATCCCCAGGCAGCTCTGGAAGGTGCCGGCCATATCCTGGCCGAAAGATTATCGGACGATGCCGATGCCCGCGCGATGGTGCGGCGTCTGACCTGGGAACAGGGGATCATGGCATCGCGGGTGGCTAGCGACAAACGCGATCAGGTCAGTAAATTCGAGATGTACTACGACTACCAGGAACCGCTGAGGCATGTCCCGTCCCACCGCATGCTGGCCATGCGCCGCGGTGAAAAGGAAGAGGTGCTGTTCCTCTCGCTGCTTGCACCGGTGGATGAGATTCTGGTCGGCCTTAAAAACCGCCTCTCTTCAAAAAAAAGCATCTTCACCACGCTTCTGCATGGGGTGGCAGAGGATGCCTACAAACGGCTGATCGCCAACTCGATTGAGGTGGAACTGCGCCTGGAGGCCAAAAACCTGGCCGACGAGGCGGCCATCAAGGTCTTTGCCCAAAACCTGCGCAACCTGCTTCTGGCCCCGCCGGCCGGCGGCAAAACCGTTCTGGGAATTGACCCTGGACTGCGCACCGGTTCCAAACTGGCGGCAGTCAACGGAACAGGCCGTTTTCTGGGACATGTCACGATCTACCCGCACACCGGGGCAGGCAAGATTCCCCAGGCCAAGAGCGAGCTGCTGCGGATGGTGGAAGAGCATGGCATTGAGATGATCGCCATCGGCAACGGCACCGCCGGACGGGAGATGGAACTGTTCACCAAGGAGACCCTGGCCGAGGCAAAAAAACATCTGCCGGTTGTCATGGTCAGCGAGGCCGGGGCCAGTGTCTACTCCGCCTCGGAGATTGCCCGCGAGGAGTTTCCAGAACTGGATCTGACCGTTCGTGGCGCAATCTCGATTGCCCGCCGTCTGCAGGATCCACTGGCCGAACTGGTCAAGATCGATCCCAAGAGCATCGGCGTCGGCCAGTACCAGCACGATGTCAATCAGTCCATGCTCAAAAAGGCCCTGGACGATGTGGTCGAGTCATGCGTCAACTTTGTCGGTGTTGACCTGAACACCGCCTCCTGGGCACTGCTCTCCTATGTTTCCGGCGTCGGACCGGCGCTGGCCAAGGCGATCGCCAAATACCGCGATGAGCAAGGTTCATTCCCGACCCGCAAGGCACTGCTCAAGGTGCCGCGATTCGGTGCCAAGGCCTTTGAACAGTCCGCAGGCTTCCTGCGCATCCGCGGCGGCAAACATCCGCTGGACAACAGTGCCGTCCATCCCGAGCGTTACCCGCTCGTCGAGGCCATGGCCAGCGATCTGGGGGTGACACTGGAACAGCTGACATCTGACCCGGCCCTGTCAAGCCGTATCGATCTGAAGCGTTACGTAACAGAAGAGGTCGGCCTGCCGACCCTACGCGACATTCTGGAGGAATTGAAAAAACCGGGGCGTGACCCGCGCAAGCAGTTTGAAACTGCCTCATTCCGCGACGACATCCGCGAGATCAGCGACCTGAATGAGGGGATGATTCTGCAGGGGGTTGTCACCAACGTGACCGCCTTCGGTGCCTTTGTGGACATCGGCGTCCACCAGGATGGTCTGGTGCATGTCAGCCACCTGGCCAACAAGTTCATCAAGGATCCCAACGATGCGGTAAGGGTGGGTGATCTGGTCAAGGTCAAGGTACTCTCCGCCGACAGTCAACGCAAAAGAATCGCCCTCTCCATCAAAGAGGCCGAACCGGGCGGAGCAACAGGCCGGCCGGAACGGACAAAACCTCCCAAAGAGGAAAAACGGACGATTACGGAGACAAAAACCGGGCTGGATCTGAGCGCCATGGAAAAGGCAGGCTTCAGGGTGAAGCGGAAGTAGGTTTTAACGGGAATCCAGACAGATCAAAACCGCCAACTAGTTGTGTAAAACGGCTGGGGATGATGGTTTCAAAGTGCATAGGGGCACCACTGACGGGGTGGGTAAAATCGATTGAATAGGCGTGCAGCGCCAGATTAGCCGCTGCTGCCAGCCCCTTGCCATACTTGGGATCACCAACAACCGGGTGTCCTTTTTCCGCAAAATGAACCCGTATCTGATGTTTTCTGCCGGTCAACAGATGAACTTGCAGCAGACTTAACCCCTTCTGTTCCTTGACCAGATGATAGGCCGTCTGGGAAAACTTCCCCCTGGATTGGTCCGGGGTTGAATAGACCATGAAGGCGGCATTCTCTGTCAGATAGCTGCTGATGGTTCCATCCGGCGGGGTGACATGACCGGCGACAACAGTCAGATAAACCTTGGTTGTATTCTCCCAGTTGGATTGCAGGAACTGTTTGGCCTGTTCGCTTTTGGCAAACAGCAGAACACCGGAGGTTTCGCGATCCAGCCTATGTACAATGTAGACCCGGTTGCGCGACTTAGGGTTCCCCTTGCGGACATAGTCATTCAGAATGGCATGCACGGTCCGGGACTTGTCCCGCTCCGTCCCCATGGTCAAAAGACCACACGGCTTGTCAACGACGATTACATCACTATCCTCGTAAAGCAGTGCAACCCCTTTTGGTCTATGTCTGGATGATGGTACTCTGCTCATAATCGACCAACCCTGACCTGCATGACTGTTTCATAATTCTGTTCGCCAATGGCCATATACAAGCTGCCTTCAGTAATCGTGACCGACCAGTTGATTGAACGTTCAAGCTGTGCAGCCAACGTATTGATAAAACCCTGATCAATGGTGACGACGGTCAGATTGGATACCTCCATCAGCTTGGGGAGCTGTTGCTGTTCCCAGCTGGAAAGCATCTTGCCGCAGGCCAGCAGGGCAACCCGCTCCGCATGCCGACTGGCCTTGATGACCCGCTCCGCATCCAGCAGCCCGACCTCGACCCACAAGCGTACCCGGTCATCGTACCCCTTGACCCAGATATCCGGTTCATCGGCAGCAGACAACCCCTTGGTGAAGGTCAATTCCGGCTCATAAAAGATTGCCATGGCCAGCAACCGCATCACAAGCCGTTCTTCGGTCTCCGACGGATGCCGGGCAACCGTAACCTGCAGGGTTTCATAAACAGTGCGATCAACATCCGAAAGCTGCAGGCTTGCCTTATAGATTGTAGCGGGTAATGCCATATTGTTTATCCTTGGTCATGGAGGTGAATAATATTTTTTACTTTCAACGGTATTTGGCAGCATCAACTGACAATAAAGGATCCCGCGCCGGTCGCAATCAGCAGACCAGCCTCATTTTTCAATTCCATCTGCACGGAGGCAATCCGCCCACCCAAACGGAGCAGTCTGGCGCTGGCATGAAAGCTGCGCCCTACCCCCGGCCGCAGATAATCCACCCGTAGATCGATAGTTCCGCAACGGGCAAAACGGGTGACAATCTGTTCTGTCCTTTCATCGGCATGTTTTTCGGCAATCGCCGTCACAACGGCAAAACCACCGACTGTATCCAGCGCCGTTGCGATCACCCCGCCATGCAGCCGGCCATGCTGGTAGTTACCAATCAACTCGGGTTGCATGTCAAAGGCAAGAGACGGGTTGAGAGGATCAAAGGATTCGACCCTGAAACCGATCACTTCGTTGAACCGGAAACGATGTTCAAAGACATCCCGCAATACACCTTCAAGACACCTCTGTTCCTCTGCGGAACGGCGAACGGTTGCAACAACTGAATTCATAATTGCTTCTCCAATGGCAAACGAATCAGGGGTGAAACAGTAGATAGCCATAAACTCCCAACCCGCGCACCCCGTATATTCCTAAATCTGATTAGCACTATTCTTCCGCTATTAAGAATGTCATCCCCGAATGCCTTTATCGGGGATCCATGGTTTCAGACCGATAAAAGCTGGATTCCCGATCAGAACCGCTTCGGGAATGACATTTTTTTAACGAGCCGAGGATTAATGCTAATCAGATTCCTGAATTAATCCTGAAATTACTACCTACTCAGACTAAAAAACCAATCATGGCCCTACCCGCCTGATAATTTCATTAATCGTGGGATTATTAAGCAACCTGACGATACGCGGATCATTGAGGATGGTATTGACATCCCTGCTGCCAATGGCCTGAAGAAAGGATGGGTCATTGATCAGAGATCTCAAGTCAGGATCATGCTCAAGTTCAGCGATCAGAGACATAATCTGGGAATCGCTCATCATCCGGCTTTGCAACTGCTGCAGCCTGCCCTCATCAACACTGGCTTGACGTGCCGGTTCGGCCAGGGCTGGAATAGCAATCACAACCAGCAACAGCAGTTGTATCAACCATAATGCCATGCGTCTAATATATCTCTCCCTGTGATGACTTCAATTCAAATACGAGCTCAAACAGCCAACAGGCTCAATCAGGCAGACCCATCCTCCAGGAGATGTACATGGTCTCAACCTTATCCCTGGCCCAGGGTGTTCTCCGTAAGAACTTAAGACTGGAGGCAATACTGGGATCTTTGGTGAAACAGCGGATATCGATCCGTCTCCCCAACTCCTCCCAGCCATACTGTTCAACCAGTTCCGTCAGGATAGTCTTCAAGGTTATGCCGTGAAGAGGGTCATTATTGGTCATATCCAAATCCTTTACGATGGTAGACAAGCCCGTCCAGTTAAAAAACAACCAGACACTCCGTCAGAAAGTTTACTGCCCGATTGCCGCGCCACGCATGACACCCGGTGGCCGGATGAATGCCAGAAACCGTTCCTGCAGCCGTTCGGCATGCTCGATATTTCCGGTGCTGCGCAGTATCTCGATCACGCATTCGGCGGTACAGAGACAGGCATCCTTCTGGTTTTTCCTCAGATTATACCGTGAAACGCCGGAAGGCTTGAGACAGACCCGACGGGCCTTACGCAGGTACGGGCTGCGTTGATGAATCCGTCTGGCCTGGCTCCAGGTGCCGTCAATCAGGATAAATTGCTTGATATCCGACAGATCGTGGTTATAACCGTCATCATCCTCAACCGATCCGGGATAAACCAGTGCCACACGCCCCGCCTCGATCTCCTCCAACAGTCTGGCCGGCGGTTTGGTCCTGTCCCAACAGACCTGCTCAGCCGCATCCCCCATAATTTCCAGCACCAGCTGTCCGGTATTGGAGCGTTTATCAAACTCCCTGGCATGAGTCAAAAGTGTAATTTTCATCACTGAAAGATAGCATGTGCTCCTGAATACAACAACTGAATCAACAAAGGGCCCTGTCAAAATAACAAGCCCCCTGGGTTCGTTTCAAAATTTGCTGATACAGATCCAAAATACTGATCTGCAGGAATCCATCTAATTAATCGTAGCCAAACATTGCAGCAATGGCTGGATTTGCCTGAATAACCTTACCGCCATCCTCCATAAAAATTCAATACCCCCGCATCCGGGTTCGCTGTAGAGCATGCAGTTCAAGCAGTCCATAAAGACACAGACACCGCAGTATCTGACCATATAACATCAACCGAACCCATTTAAAACAAACAGGAAACATCTTTACAACAGGGCAGTTTAATCTTGCACTGACCGGTCAAAACTGGTACATTTTCTCGAATAATTTTATAGAATCAAACTGTAAATTTTCTCACAATTACAAACCTTTATAACACAAACATAATTCCTCGTTAGAATGAGGCGTTTGCACAAACACATGCTGCTACCCAGAAATGTCGAAAGACGCCAATGTGGTTAACAGGTTTTGTCGGATTAAGGCTTAACCTAACGCAGCTGGACAACCTCCTACGTTGTGCACTGCCGAAAGTCAACCAGAGGGGAATTGGCGGCGTAATACGTCCAGAGGCCTTTTCCCCCATGAAAAGGCCTTTTTTATTTTAAGGATAACAATATGATTACAGAGATAAACGAAATATTTCTGAGTTCAGTCATCGGCCGTTCCGTGATCAACAACAAAGGCGAGGAGATCGGCGTCCTGCGCGACCTGATCATGGTCCCTGGCGACGTATTTCCCGAGGTTTCACATATCGTCATCAAATCACGCAAGGGACTGAAAACCATTCCATGGGGGGAGATTACCCTCTTCACCCACATTGTTATCTCCATTGGCAGCTCAAAGGCCATTGGCATGTCCAGCTACACCCCAAACGAGGGAGAGATCCTGGTCAAACGCGATCTACTGGACAAGCAAATCGTTGATGTTGACGGGGCGAAGGTTGTCCGTGTCAATGACATAAAACTGGGACACATGAATCAAAAGCTGTGTATCTTTTCAGTAGATATCGGTTTCAGGGGACTGTTGCGCAGACTGGGTTACGAGCGTTTTGGCGAGCATTTTGCCAGAATTATCAGAAAACAGATTCCGCATACGGAGATCAGCTGGGAGTATGTCCAGCCACTGGAACCCAATTCCTCCAAACTGGCGCTCAACATCGCCCGCGACCAGATGAATGAAATGCACCCGGCCGACCTGGCCGATATCATTGAGAACATCCCGATCCGCAACATAAAAACCGTTCTCGAATCAATTGACGCGGAGACCACCGGCGATACGATCTACGAGCTTGAACCGGAGATGCGTAATGTGGTTATCAGCCAGATGAACGACGAACAGGTAACCGATATCCTTGAAGAGATGGAACCGGACGAGGCCGCCGACGTCCTCAGCGACCTACCCACTGAAAAGGCGCAGGAACTGCTGGAACTGATGGATCAGGAGGATGCCGAGGACATCCAGGAATTACTGGAGCATGAGGAGGATTCCGCCGGCGGTTTGATGACGCCGCTCTATTTCCGCCTGCCGCTGGACATTACAGCCGGCACTGCCATGGAAAGACTCAAGGAGTGTTCCGAAGAGGTGGAGAATATCTATTACGCCTATATCGTTAATGACGAGGAGAAACTTGAAGGCGTTGTCTCACTGCGTGAACTGTTGCTAAGCCCGCCGGAAAGCGCACTTGCCGACATCATGGAGGATAACGTCAAATTCGTATATACGGATTCCGAGCCGGAAGAGATGCTTGAAACACTCACTAAATACAACCTGATCGCCGTTCCGGTTCTTGATGATGAAGAGTGCATGGCCGGGATTGTCACCGTAGATGACGTCCTGGCCCACTACCTGCCGCAAATCATCAAGCACAAACGCCGCTAAAGAAGGCTTTTTATGTTTACCAGATTATCTCAATTCAGATTTCTGAAGCCGCTGAAAAGCTTCAGCCCCAGAAATATCCTCATCTTTCTGGCAATCCTCGGTCCCGGCATCATCACCGCCAACGTGGACAACGATGCCGGCGGCATAACAACTTACTCGCTGGCTGCCGCCAACTACGGATACTCGGTTCTCTGGATGATGATCCCGACCACCATTGCCCTGATTGTTGTCCAGGAGATGTGTGCCCGCATGGGAGCCGTAACTGGCAAGGGTCTTTCAGACCTGATCCGAGAATCATTCGGCGTCAAGGTCACATTCTATGTCATGATCGCTCTGTTTCTAACCAACATGGGCAACTCTATCTCAGAGTTCGCAGGTATTGCCGCCAGTCTGGAGCTGTTCGGCATCAGCAAATACATCTCCGTGCCGGTCTGCGCCCTGTTTGTCTGGCTACTGATTGTCAAGGGGTCTTACAAGATCGTTGAGAAGGTCTTTCTGGTTGCCTGTCTGGTCTACATCGCCTACCCCATTGCAGCCTTCATGGCTGGGCCCGACTGGAATATCGTCCTCAAGGAAACCGTTACACCGCAGTTCAAGCCTGACAGCGGCTTTATCATGACCCTGATCGGCATCGTCGGGACGACCATCGCCCCATGGATGCAGTTTTATCAACAGGCAGCGGTTGTTGAAAAGGGAATTACGGCCGAACAGTACAACTTTACCCGTCTGGATGTAATCATCGGCTGCATCCTGGCCATCGTAGTCGCCTTCTTTATGATGGTGGCCTGCGCCTCAACCATCCACATGCATGGCCTGAAGATTGAAACCGCCGCCGACGCAGCCATTGCCCTGAAACCGCTTGTCGGCCAGCACGCATCGTTCCTGTTCGCCTTTGGACTTTTCAACGCATCGATCTTCGGCGCCTGTATCCTGCCGCTCTCCACGGCCTACTACATCTGCGAGGGAATGGGATGGGAGTCGGGGATAGACAAGGATTTTGACCAGGCGCCGCAATTTTTCTGGCTGTTTACGATCATCATCATCCTTAGCGCGCTGCTGATCCTGGTTCCAAACGCCCCGTTGCTGATGATCATGTTTATTTCACAGGTCGTCAACGGCGCTGTCCTCCCCTTTGTCCTGATCTTCATGCTCAAGCTGATCAACGATCGTAACCTGATGGGTGATTACATCAATGGCCCGGCATTCAACGCGATCTCATGGTTCACCGTCGTAGCCATGGTCGTACTGACAATCCTGATGACGACTGATATCATTGCCCCCGGATCCATGAGCAAAATTTTGGGGTTCTAGTCATTTAACGTTAAAACAAAAAGCCTTCGACAAGTCGAAGGCTTTTTTCATAAGAATATTTCTACAAAGATCTAGTTCATCGGAACCCCGGCCTTCCTTGCCGATTCCACCAACTGGCCAAACCGTGACGAGGCGCTGTTGTATTCCGTAACCGCCTCATTGTAGGATGTCAGTAGCGGGCTATCGGCACGGTTTGCAACATCCCCGGCCTTCTTGCGCTCATCTGCCAATTCCTTGACACGGGCATTCAACCGGCCAAGTTCACTCTGTGCAGCATTGATCTCACTGACCCACTCAGCCGCACGCTTGCCGGCATAAAGCTTGTTAGCCGGATCATCGGCCTTGGGGGCCTGTGGAGCCGCCAACTTCGCTTTGTCAGCTGGCTTACCTGCCTCCGCCTCTGCACTTGGTGTTGGTGCCGCCGACTCATAGGTGTGCCTGACCTTCTTGCGGTATTTCTTAGGAACGCTGGAGAGATCCTCGGTATAATTAACCGTACCACGCTCATCGGTCCATGTATATACATCCGCATAGAGGGATGTTGCCCATAAACTCACAATCATAAAAACAGTCATGAATCTCATCTTTGATACCCGCCCTTTCTTGATTAGATGGCTGCAGCAACATAAAATTCAAAAAACTAACCCGGTGGCCAGCTGAAATCCCGACCGGCCAGAAGATGAAAATGAATATGGAACACCGACTGTCCGGCACCGGCGCCACTGTTCTGCACCAGCCTGAACCCGCTATCCGCATACCCCTGTTCAGTCGCAATTGCGGCTGCCCTCCTGAACAACTGCCCGATCAGGCCATCATCGGCAGCGGTCAGATCCATGGCATTGACAATATGCTTTTTAGGAATCAGCAAAAGGTGCAACGACGCCTGAGGGGCAATATCCTCAATTACGATCAGATCATCATCCTCATAAACTTTTTTTGCCGGAATCTGACCATCTACAATCCTGCAAAACAGACAACTTTCCACTCCCGCCTCCCTTGACAACACTTCGGGCAGATCAAGCCGGATCAGATATTCCACATTCCCGTCAGCCCCTGTAATCGGTGATTCACAGACACCGGAAACAACCAGTCCCAGTCCCTCGGCATTAATCCTGACAGCGTCAACCGCCTTGTCTCTGGCATTCTGATCACGAACGATGCCACCCTTGCCCACCTCACCACGGCCAACCTCGAACTGCGGCTTGATCAGGGCCAGAATAGTGCCACCCGGCCGGATCAGGTTGATCACTGCCGGCAGTATCTTCGAAAGCGAGATAAATGATGCGTCAATAACAGCAATATCCGGCACCTGTCCCAGCTGCTGCGGCTCAAGATAGCGGATATTGGTCTTCTCCATACTGACGACACGCGGGTCCTGCTGGAGTTTCCAGGCCAGCTGGCCATAACCGACATCAACAGCAAACACCTTGCTAGTGCCCGATTGCAGCAGGCAATCGGTAAATCCACCCGTAGATGCACCCACATCAATTGCAACCAGACCCTGTGCATCCACCCCGAAATAATCCAGCGCCTTCTTCAGCTTGAGACCACCCCGGCTGACATAGGGAAGCTGCTCCCCCTTGATGCGAATTTCGCTATCAATGCTGATCTGCTGACCTGCCTTGCTGACCGCATGGTCGCCGACGACCACCTGACCAGCCATAATCAGCGCCTGAGCACGCTCACGGGAGGAGACCAGTCCCCGCTCAACCATCAGCTTGTCAAGGCGCTGCTTTACGGCCATCAGGCAACCAGCTCGGATTTGGTGAAGATTGATTTCAACCAATAACCTTCCGCTTCGATATTCTCACGGCCACCCTCTTCACGATCAACCAGGGTGACAATGCCCAACACCTTCAGCCCCTCTTCCTCAGCGCGCCGGACCGCCTTCATGGACGAGCCGCCGGTTGTAACAACATCCTCGACAATAATCACACCTGTCCCCTGGGGAAGGTTTTTACGCCCTTCCAGCCACTGACCGGTGCCATGCCCCTTCGGCTCCTTGCGGATGATAAAGGCGTGCATGCTCTGACCAGCCAGACAGGCAGCAATGGATGTGGCGGTTGCAATCGGATCGGCCCCCAGGGTGATCCCGCCAACGGCCTGAACACCTTCGATATCCTTGATCGCCTCATGAAACATCCGGCCAACCAGCAGCCCACCCTCAGCGTGCAAGGTTGTCTGTTTGCCGTCAAAATAGAAATCGCTCTCCCGGCCAGAGGCAAGCTTGACCAGACGCTTTTCATAGGACAATTCAAGGATGATTTTTTTCAGTTTCTCACGATCAGTCATTATTTGCCGCTCCTTCTTCAAAAAGTGCCATCTGCGGAACATCTACAGGTTTGGGAAATGCAACCGGATAATCACCGGCAAAACAGGCCTTGCAGAAACCGGTGCTGCCATTGTTGACCGACTTGAGCAAGCCATCCTCGGAGAGGTAGCTCAGCGAATCAGCTGTGATGTAGCGACAGATTTCAGCAATGGTATGGGATGAAGAGATCAGTTCCTTACGGTTAGGGGTATCAATGCCGTAGTAACAGGGATAGCTGGTCGGTGGGGAGGAGATCATCATATGCACCTCACTGGCCCCGGCCTGACGGACCATCTTGACGATCTTGCGTGATGTCGTGCCCCGGACGATTGAGTCATCGATTACAACGACACGCTTCCCCTTGAGCAGTTCCCGAACCGGATTGAGCTTGATCTTGACCCCGAAATGTCTGATAGCCTGGGCCGGTTCAATGAAGGTTCTACCGACATAATGGTTGCGGATCAGTCCCAATTCAAAGGGTATGCCGGACTCCTCCGCATACCCCATAGCGGCCGGAACACCTGAATCTGGAACGGCAATAACAACATCAGCCTCAATCTTGAATTCACGGGCAAGCTGACGGCCAAGCTCCTTCCTGACCAGATAAACATTCTTGCCGAAGATATTGGAGTCTGGGCGGGCAAAATAAACATACTCAAAGATACAGGGGGTTGGTTCGACAGGTTTGAAGGGGAACAGCGACTTGATGCCATCCTTGGTGCAGACGACCATCTCGCCCGGCTCAATCTCACGGACAAACTCGGCCTCGATCAGGTCCAGCGCGCAGCTCTCGGAGGCAACCACCCAGGCATCACCCAGCTTGCCGAGACAGAGCGGCCGGAAGCCGTTCGGGTCACGCACGGCAATCATGCGGGTTTCCGTCAGGAATAGAAGACAGTAGGCACCCTGGATCCGGTTCAGTGACTCGACAATCCGGTCCACCAGTGAATTGGTGCGGGCAACAGCCAGAAGGTGAATGATGATCTCCGTGTCCATGGTTGTCTGGAAGATTGAGCCATACGCCTCCAGCTCGGCCTTCAGCAACTGGGCATTGACCAAATTGCCGTTATGGGCGACCGCAATCGAACCACGCGAATAATCGACCATAATCGGCTGGACGTTCTTCTCTACCGATGCCCCGGCGGTTGAATAACGGACATGTCCAATCGCGGAACGGCCGGGAAGCTTCTTGAATACATCCTGATTGCCGAACACATCGGCCACAAGACCCATCCGTTTATGGGCATGCAGGGTTGCACCATCCGAAGAGACAATCCCGCAACTTTCCTGTCCACGATGCTGCAAGGCATACAACCCGAGATAGGTCAGGTTGGATGCCTCTTGATGGTTATAGATTCCGAAAACGCCACATTCTTCTTCTGGCCTGGTTAGGTTCATTTTTTAAAAACTCCGTTCTGACTGGCAGAGACAGCTGATATGTAAAGGCAATCGTTAATCGAGATAAAAAACCAGACCTAGATCAGGTTTGATTTAACATATTCGGCGGCATTCCGGTAAAGGATCAGACCATCCCCCTCTTCCGGCAATTCCTCACGCGTCCAGCGCGGGTGCTGGGTATAGTGAACAAAGGCCTCCGGGTGCGGCATCAGTCCCATCAGACGTCCCGTCGGATCACAGATCGCGGCAACACCATGCTCTGAGCCGTTCGGGTTGGCCGGAAACTCCGTTGTAGCGTCAAGATAGGCCGCATCTGAATATTTAAGTACGGTGAGATGCTCACCTTCCAGGCGATCAAGGGTCGCGGCGCTATCGCAGATAAACTTCCCTTCGCCATGTCTGACCGGCAGATAAATCCCCTTTTCAATCCCCCTGGTAAATATCGCCGGCGAAGCAGGATCAACCTTGAGATAGGTCCAGCGATCCTGAAAACGTCCGCAATCATTATGGGTCAGGGTTACCTTCTGGTTCAGATATTCACCATCAAGACCGGGAAGCATCCCCATCTTGACCATCAACTGAAACCCGTTGCAGACACCAAGGATAAGCTTGCCATCGGCAATGAAACGGACAAATTGCTCGACCAGTTTTTCACCGGTCCCGGCCACGGTGGCATGTTTGAGGCGATTGGCCTGGGCCTTGGCGCTGCCCAGATCGTCCCCATCCAGAAAACCGCCAGTCAGGTTGAGAAAGTGAAAATCATCCAGCCGCACATCACCGGAAAGAAGCTCGGAAATGTGGGCAATAACGGCCTCATCAAAGCCGCCCAGACGACAGGCATGGGCTGCCTCCATCTCGCAATTGGTGCCATTGCCGGTGATGACTATAGCGCGTGTTTTTGTCATACAAATCAATCCTTTACTTTGTCACTGTATTATAAGGCTTAAATTACATTATTATTCAGCCAACTAACGGACCGCTACCCGCAGGCACTTGTCCGTCCAACCGTGCCGGATGGATAGAGACAGCGGGCATACATCTTGACCGCAGAATCATTCATACCGACCTTATTGACCACATAGGCGGCCTGTGAGAGCAGAATCGTACCGATTCTGTCGGATACACTCCTGCTATTGAACTCGGCCCTCCTCTTTCTGGTCTGGTTCAGTGAGTTCAGCCTTTGCTTGCCAAGCAGCTGTGCCTGCTGTTCCGGATCACGTGCCAATAATGTTTCATAGCACTCAAACCAGTACCCGCGCCACCCTTCATACTCTGCGGCAGCCTCCGTATCAGGGGCATTGGCAGGTGAGAACATCCATTGACTCTCCCAGAATCCGAGCTGCCAGCAGATCAGATCATAGATCTTTTGTAGCCGTTCAGATTCCTCAACCGCATGATTGACCAGAATCTGATCGTAATCGCGATAGGAAACCCCCTGCTGTTCACTTACATGCTGCTCCAGACGTATAACCAATTGATTAGTGGCAGATTCGGAAATCTGTTCTTCCATATTCATGATCCTCTTCAACGCAGAATTTAATATTGATTCGTGTTCAGCTTCCGGGACTGTCATCTGCAATTGCTGCCAAAAAATAAGAACCGTATTTATGCAGCTTATGTTCACCAACACCATTCATGGCAAGCAATGCCCCCTCATCCGCTGGCCTGTTTTTGGCCATCTCCAGCAGCGTTGCATCAGAAAAGACCACAAAGGGTGGCACACCGGCTGCATCGGCAATCTGCTTGCGCACCCCCCGCAACCTTTCAAACAGTGCCGCATGAGGGCCATCCACGGTTCCACGCCTGCGACGCGTCTTTTCTTCAACCTTGACCAGGTCACGGGGCTGCCCGAGAATAACCCGCGTCTCACCCTTCAGTACCGGACGTGCGGCCGGTGTCAGCCCGAGGATGCCGTAACGGGTAAAATCCTGGGCCAGATAACCGAGATGAATCAACTGGCGGATGATGTTATCCCACTCCGCAACTGAATGATTGGCACCAATACCGTAGGTGGAAAGCCGATCATGTCCAAAATCAACAATCCGCTGCCCCTTGCCGCCGCGCAGCACATCAATGACATGCCGCGCCCCGAAACGTTCACCCAGACGATAGACGCAGGAAAGTGCCTTCTGGGCCTGTTCGGAGGCATCAAACCGTTGCGGTGGATCGGTGCAGATATCACAGTTACCACAATCGTCCTGGTTCAGGTCACCGAAATATGCCAGCAATGCCCGGCGACGGCAGGTCAATGCCTCGGCATAGGCCACCATGGCATTCAGCTTCTGCAGTTCAATCCTGACCCGCTCGGCATTATCGCTGTTTTCAATCAATGAGCGGGCGGTCATGACATCAGCCATGCCAAACAGCATCAGCGCCTCGGACGGCAGACCGTCACGTCCGGCACGGCCGGTCTCCTGATAATAACTCTCAACACTCTTGGGCAGGTCATAGTGAACAACAAAACGGACATTGGGCTTGTCAATCCCCATGCCGAAGGCCACTGTTGCCACAACAACCCGCAGGTCATCGCAGCGGAAGGCGTCCTGAACCCGCTTACGCTCCCTGTCCGACAAACCGGCATGGTAGGCGGCGGCATTAAAACCGGCGGCCTGCAGCCGTTCAGTCACCTGTTCTACCCGTTTACGGCTGAGGGCATAGATGATACCAGCCTCATTGCGACGCCCTTCCAGAAACCCCTTCAGCTGCTCAAACGGCTTCTGCTTGGGAATAACCGTATAGGTGATATTGGGGCGATCAAAACCGGCCACATAAACCGTTGCCTGTTCGATTCCCAGGTGCCGGATAATATCCCTGCGTGTCTCCGCGTCGGCAGTGGCGGTCATGGCCACAACCGGCACTGCCGGAAACAGGCCACGCAGCCGGCCAAGCTGGGTATATTCCGGCCTGAAGTCATGCCCCCACTGTGATATACAGTGAGCCTCGTCAATGGCAAACAGGGCCAGCTTCAAGGTTGAGAGACGTTCCAGAAATTCCGCCTGCATCAGGCGTTCCGGCGCAACATAGAGCAGATCCAGCTGATTATCTTCCAGCTGCCGGGAGACGACAGCCGCCTCTCGGGACGTCAACGATGAATTGAAACAGGCGGCCCGGACACCATTGGCAGCCAGGGCATCCACCTGATCCTTCATCAAGGCAATCAATGGAGAAACAACAATCGCCACCCCTTCCCGATGCAAGGCAGGCACCTGATAACAAAGCGACTTGCCGCCACCGGTCGGCATAACCAGAAAGACATCCTCTCCGGCAATCACCCGCTCAATTACATCCTGCTGAGGAGGGCGAAACTCCTTGAAACCGAAAACGGTTTTCAGGGTATGATGGATATCCATATCCATCGCAGCGTAGCTTTACAGATCCCGCAACGGACTCTGCCAGGCTTCCTTCAGCTCGGCCAGATCAGCCTTGACAACGGTTTTACCTGACAGACCATTGATTATCAGGGATGATTCCTCCGTGACAACGCCGATCGATGCAAAACAGTTACCGGCCATGACCGCCTCGAACTGCTCCCGTTTTTCAGGGCGCACGGTGACCAGATGCCGTGATGCCGATTCCGAGAAGAGCAGTGCGATATCGATCTTGTTATCACCACTCCAGAGCACCCGGTTCAGGTCGATCTGCAGACCATAACCGCCGGCAAAGGCCGATTCAGCCGCTGCAACCGCCAAACCGCCATCGGAGAGGTCATGGCATGAGGCAACCAGCGCGGCATTCACTGCCTGATGGTAGGCCTGGTAGCGTTTATAGGCCTTGGCAGCATCAACCAGCGGCACCTTGTTGCCGATAACGCCACGCAGCGTGAAATATTCCGAGGCGCCCAGTTCCGCAGCGGTTTTACCAAGCAGGTAAACGATATCGCCGGGACGCTTGACATCCATGGTAACCGCCTTGCGGCTGTCCTCGATCTTGCCGATGACGGAGAAGAGCAGCGTCGGCGGTATGGAGATCTTGGTCTTACCGTCATAGAAGTCATTCTTCATGGAGTCCTTGCCGGAGACCAACGGCAGGTTATAGGCCAGACAGACGTCGTAGAGCGCCTGATTGGAGCGGACCAGCTGCGCCATTTTGTAAGGACCATCGGGGGTCTTCTCCGAAAGGACCGGATCACACCAGCAGTAGTTGTCCAGACCGGCCACCAGGTCCAGCGAGCCACCCACGGCGACATAGTTGCGCAACGCCTCGTCAACGGCATTGGCGGTCATATGATAGGTATCGATATCCGAATAGCGCGGACAGATGCCATGGCCGGTAACAACCCCTTCAAATGAATCCAGCAATGGACGTACAACCGCTGCATCGGAAGGACCATCATTGGCCACGCCGCTAAAGGGCTTGACAACCGATCCACCCTGCACCTCATGGTCATAACGGCGCACAACCGACTCTTTCGAGCAGATATTCAACGCCCCCAGCAGGGCGGTCAGGTCAACCGTATAGTCATCCTTGATGTCAAGTGTCGGCTCTTCATGACAGGGGGGCACCCATTTTGCCGGCAGCTGCATCGGTGGTAATCCCTCATGCATAAAATCCATCGGCAGCCAGGCCACCGTGCGCTCACCGTAAAGCATATGGAAGATACCCGAATCGGTAAACTCACCCAGAACCGTCGCTTCAACATTAAAACGTTGGGCCATCTCAAGAAATTCGTCGATATTCTCCGGCGGCACCGCCAGCGACATGCGTTCCTGTGCCTCCGAGATCAGAATCTCCCAGGGATTGAGACCGGGGTACTTCACCGGCGCCTTGGAGAGATCCATACGGCACCCGCCGCACTCTCCCGCCATCTCGCCGATGGAGGATGAGAGACCACCGGCACCGTTATCGGTAATAAAACGATACAGGGATTTGTCACGGGCGCGGATCAGGAAATCGAACATCCGTTTCTGGGTGATCGGATCACCGATCTGGACCGCCGTTACCGGTGAATTTTCGTTCAGCTCCTCCGAAGAGAATGTGGCACCATGGATGCCATCCTTGCCGATCCGGCCACCGGTCATAACGATCAGGTCGCCCGGTTTGATCGATTTTTCATGGGAGGGTTCACCACCAAGCTCAGCCGGCATCAATCCGGCCGTGCCGCAGAAAACCAGCGGCTTGCCGGCAAAACGCTCGTCAAAGACCAGTGAGCCATTGACCGTCGGAATACCACTCTTGTTGCCGCCATGCTCGACACCCTCCACAACCCCCTCATAGATGCGGCGCGGATGCAGCAGACGGGATGGAAGCGGCTTTTTATAGAACGGATCGGCAAAACAGAACACATCCGTATTGAAGATCAGTTTGGCACCCTTGCCGGTTCCGAACGGATCGCGGTTGACGCCGACAATACCGGTCAGCGCCCCGCCGTATGGATCCAGAGCAGAAGGGGAGTTATGGGTTTCAACCTTGAAGACCAGTGAATGCTTCTCATTGAACTTGATCACACCGGCGTTATCCTTGAAAACAGAGAGACAGAAATCCTTATCCCCAAGCCGGTTGCGGACATCCTTCGTTGTCCGCTGAATAAACGATTTGAACAGCGACTTGATCTCCTGACGGTTTCCCTGTTCATCCTCGTACTGAACCGTACCGGCAAAGATCTTGTGCTTACAATGCTCTGACCAGGTCTGGGCCAGACACTCCAGCTCAACATCCGTCGGTTTTGCCCCAAGACCGAGTTTCTGACGTTTTTCAACCACAGCGGCATCGCGATAATGGGCCTGGATGATCTTCATCTCGTCCAGTGTCAGGGCCAGAACCCCATCCTTGCTGATCCGCATCAACTCTTCATCGGAAATCTCAAGGTCAATCTCATTAACCTCTGCCCTGCTCTCCCCGGTCACCTTCGGCACCGCCGCCGGGAAGCCCCGTTTGGCAACGAAGTCTGCTGCGGAGAGGATTGAGTAACGCTGGATCAGGGTATTGCAGAGCAGACCAGTGGCGATCCTGTCCACATCCGCCATGGCAAGCCCGCCCCCTTTGAGGAGATACTGCACGGAGTAATAGACCCCCTCGCTCCCCCTGAAGGCATCCGCATCCAGATAGGTCAGCGCCTCACGCCCGGTTCGCCCGACGTTATCGGTCACACCGGGACGGAATCCGACCTCGACGGCGAAATCAAAGCCGGCGGCCAGCGGACGGTCAATACTGGACAACTGGATCACCGGATCGCAAAACGGCCCGTCGGCCGCCTGACGCAGCTGTTCAGCGGAGAGAGCGGCATCAACCGTATAGACATCGATGGTGCGAACCTCGTCGACCTTGAGGCCAAAAACATGCTCTATTTCCCGTTTTATCCGTTCACCCCTGGCGTCGCGGATACCATTTTTAAGTGCAATCTCTATCCTGTTGGGCATATCAATCCAATCCTTTTTCCATAATCACCGTCCTGGTTGGAAACGGTATCTCAATGCCGTTTTCTGTAAAACGGCGAATTATCAAAGTATTGATTCTATCACTTGCGCCAAACAGCTTGGCATAATCATCAACCCAGTAAAAAAGACTCATGTTCAACGAAGATTCGCCAAAGGCGACAAAATATGCCTCCGGTGGCGGATCAGGCATGACCGTTTCAATCTCCAGGGCCGTTGCCACCATAACCTGCTTGACCAGCTCAACATCACTCCCATAGGCCACACCGACATTAATGCGCCCCTTGGCCTTCATATCCGGGAAGGCGTGGTTGGTGAGCATCGTGTTGCAGAGGTCCGAATTGGGAATGATCATCTGCTGATTATCCAGGGTCTTGATCTTGGTGCTGCGCAGGCCGATATCAAGAACATCACCGACCTGTCCACCGGCAAGCTGGATCCGGTCACCAATCCGGAACGGGCGATCAATCATCAGCGTGAAGCCTGAGATCATATGCGCCATGGTATCCTTGGCCGCCATACCTATCGCCAGAGAACCGATACCGAGCGCCGTAACCAATGAAAAGATATCATAATTGAAATGCTTGAGGATGATGATTAACGCTGTGCCCATCAAAAACAGCATGAGCAGCTTTTCCACAATCGGGATCATCTGACGCGAAATAACCGCCCCACCCTTTTCCTGACGGCTGGAGACATACCATTGCAAGATTTCGTCAAAGGCGTGATTGAGAAGATTGAAGAAGACCGCCACCAAAACGACAAAGAGGGTTCCAGAGAGGATATGAACCACCTTGTCATTCAAGGGGAGCGAACGGATCGCCAGATAAAGCCCGAGTATGCTCATCAGGCGGGAGATATGCGGAAGCGCCCTTTTGAGGATACGATCGTCAAGCTCGGTTTTGGTAAAGGCCGTCAAGACACGCCCCCACCTTCCCAGGACCGCGCTGATCAACTCGGCAAGCCCCCAGAAGAAGGCTAGGATCAGCAGCGCCCCGAGAATTTCCTTGGCCCAGAAGAGCATGCTGGTATCAGTGACCTGTGGCATGAACAGGGCTTGAAGGGTGGCGAACAATTTACTCACCGAATACCCTCCGGAAGATTGTGTCAACGTGCTTCAGATGGTAATTCAGATCAAATGATTCACGAATCTTGACCTCACCCAGGGCTCCAACCACATCCTGATCGGCAAGAAGCTCGGTCTGAAAATCCATCCCCTGTTCCCAGACCTTCATGGCATTGCGCTGGACAAAACGGTAGGCATTTTCACGGGAAACCCCGGCCTGGGTCAGATCAAGGAGGATTTTCTGGGAGAAGACCAGCCCTTTCATCTGGTTCAGGTTCCTGAGCATATTGTCCGGATAGACGACCAGATTGCGGATCAATCCGTTCAGGCGACGCAGGGAGAAATCGAGGGCCACGGTGGCATCCGGGCCGATATAGCGTTCAACGGAGGAGTGGGAGATGTCACGTTCGTGCCAGAGGGCAACGTTTTCCAGCGCCGGAATGCAGAGCGAACGGATATAGCGCGCCTGACCGGTCAGATTTTCGGAGAGAATCGGATTACGCTTATGCGGCATTGCCGACGACCCCTTCTGTCCCTTGCTGAAAAACTCCTCCGCCTCAAGAACCTCCGTGCGCTGCAGATGACGAATCTCGACGGCAATCCGTTCCATGGATGACGCAATCACCGCCAATGTGCAGAAATACTCGGCGTGACGGTCGCGGGGGATAACCTGGGTGGAAACCGGCTCTGGCTTGAGCCCCATCTTGGCGCAGACATATTCCTCAACATAGGGGTTGATATTGGCAAAGGTACCGACAGCACCGGAGATTGCACCAGTCGCAATATTTTCACGGGCGGCGGCCAGACGGGTCCGGTTACGCTGCATCTCGGCGTAGAAGGATGCCAGCTTCAGACCAAATGTAACCGGTTCAGCGTGTATGCCGTGGGAACGCCCGATGCAAACCGAATCCTTATGCTCCATGGCACGTTCCTTCAGCGAAACGAGCAACATATCAAGATCTGCCAGCAGTTCATCGGCTGCCTGAACAAGCTGGACCGAAAGACAGGTATCCAGCACATCGGAGGAGGTCATCCCCTGATGAATAAAACGCGCCTCGGGACCGACATACTCGGACACGGATGTCAAAAAGGCAATCACGTCATGCTTGACCTCGGCCTCAATGGCGTCAATGCGGTCAATATCAAAATTACCCTTTTCGCGAATAACCGGAACAACCTCTTTGGGAATCACTCCCAGTTCGGCCTGGGCCTCACAAGCAAGCGTCTCGATCTCCAGCCAGATGCGGAAGCGGTTTTCGGCGGCCCAGATACGGACCATTTCAGGGCGTGAATAGCGTTCAATCATTTAAAAAACTCCTTATTTCAAATGTGGATTTCTCAAAATCAGCACTCCTGCAGTTACAAACCGGAGGCAGTGGAATAAAACAATCAGATTGCCAGCAACGGACTAGCCTTGTACTGGTCACCGATAATAACCCTGGGTGCACAAACGTTCTGTTCTACCAGAAAGGACTGACTGGTACGGATAACATGATCGGGATGATTATTAACCTCGGAAAGATGGGCCATGACCAGGATCTCGAGGGTGTTGTGGGCCAAATCGTGCAGCAGCGCCAGTGAGTCGTCATTGGATATATGGCCATGCCTGGATTTAATGCGCTGCTTCAATTCCCAGGGATAGGGGCCGTTCATCAGCATATCCAGATCATGGTTTGATTCCAGGTTAAGCATGCGGCAACCGCTCAGCTTGTCACGCACAAGCCGGGTTACAATTCCAAAATCCGTAGCCGAGGCGCAGCGTCCCTCAACGGATTCCATTAAAAACCCGACCGGGTCACAGGCATCATGCGTCAGGGGAAACGGGTCAATCTGCAGACCACGAAAGGTAAACGCAACCCCGGATTCAAATTCAATCAAGGCTGTTTTTTTAAGATACTTTTCACTCTTCTGACGAACCTTGTGACTTACGGCAACCGGGATTTTAAACTTGCGGGCAAAGGAACCGGCACTGCGAATATGATCAATGTGTTCATGGGATACCAACACCGCATCAACCGAAGCCGGATCAATCCCGCGCTCATCCATGCGTAACAGGGTTTCACGCAGCGACAGGCCGGCATCAATCAGCAAACGGGTATCCCCCGCCTCCAGATAAAGACAGTTTCCCTTGCTGCCGCTGGCCAGAGAACAAATTTTCACACACGCCCCGTTATCAAAAACTTTATTCAGATCAAAACAGCCAAGCGATAATTTATACTAGAAAAATTGCCCGGTTTCAAGGTTATTCGATTACGGCGAAAATGGGTTTGTAGTAGACATTCAAACTGTTTTAGAGTAATAAAAACAGGCCGTTAAAATACCAGCATATCCGATTGAGGGCCTGATGCCGCACCACACATTCGTCAGTTTCGAACCCGAGCTAATCCGGGTATTAACGGCAAAATCACGGGGAGATCGCGTTGTACATGCGCTAACCCTCTCCAATGATGAGTTCGAACAATTCCTGCAAAATGATCGCTCAAGCGATTATCATATCATTATAAACTCACCAGACGCTGTATATGATACTATCAACATCCCTCCCGTCAAATCGAATCTGATCAGGACACTGGTTCAAAACGAGACAAAACGGCTGTTTAGCACGCAGCCAGAGTTTACAACGTCATTCCGTAGCGTGGATGAAATCTTCCAGGACAATAAAACCATGCAACGGATTGCCTGCTGCATGGTACCGGATGAATTTCTATTCTCCATCCTGGAACCGTTTATACGCCACAACAAAAGGGTCAGCAGTATCATTTCGGCACCAACGGTTATGGCCGATCTTGTATCCGCAACCATCGACACATCCAACGAAACAATGCTCTGCACCTACGATGGCGGTCAGCGCAAGACGATCTTCCTGCTGGAAAAGGGGTGCGTCACCCTGGTCAGGCATGTACCCTCCGACGGTCCTGGCTGGAACAGCTATGATATACAGAATATCTCCATGACGCAGGACTACTGTTTTCAGTCGCTGCGCGTTCGCCCTTCTCGGACCGTTGCGTTGAACGGGGAAGAAACTGAGGGGACGCTGACCGTACTGGAGACCAGACTCAGCCACCTGTACCCGGAACTATACCAGGAATACCTGCCGCTGCTGGCCGCAATGAATCTGCCAAATATAAGCTCACACGATCTGCGCCCCCAAACATATCTCGACGATTTAAAACAGCAGAGGATACTGCGCAATATTATGGGCGCCTTTGCCGGTGGATCTGCACTCGTTGTTTTACTGCTGCTGTACAATCTCTATTCCGTTATTTCACTAAACAGCGAAATTGATTATGTACGCCAGCAAGAGCAAACACTACCAATCATACTTGAAAACTACCAAACCGTTCAGCAGCATTTCAGCGTCATCGAGCCATTAATAGCGCTTATCAACAAGGTTCAAGCAGAGCCATCACTGCCTGCCCTTCTCTCCTCCATGCCGCCAGCCCCGGCCGGTTCAACAAACATAAGCGCCATCAAGGTCCGCAACGACAAGGAAAACTCAATCATTAACATTACCGGCAGCATCTCTGAAAAGACCTTCGAATCGATGCAGCACCAGTTCGAGGCACTGCTCTCAAGCCTGGAAAAGGTTAAGGGGATCACAATCACAACAAAACAGATCGATCCCAAAGGGCAAACATTTTCCATAGAGGCGACATACAAACCATGAATGATGGAATGAAACTGCATACAAGGCATCTGGCCATAAGGGTGGCATTTATTATCGGCCTGTTTGCCATACTGGCCATGTCGCTGGCTGCCATGCAGCGTTACAGGGAATCACTGGAAAAGATGCTCGTATCCCACCGTGCCATCAAACAGAACCTTGGCAAAATGCGCATATCAACACTGGAACTGCGCAACAGTATCGCCAACTTCAAACGAATGCTTCCCGCCGGACATGAGAACAAGAGTGCTGAGATGCTTGCCTACTCGCGACTGGATGAAGTCAAGACACACCTTCCCTACGGCGAACTCCAGGTAAAGCCCCTTGAGACAAAGGATGATCTGCTGGCGATCGAGTTTTCATTCAAACAGACCGGCCCATCCTGCAACGGGCTGCTTAACACACTCGGACAGTTGGAAACCGCCGTGCTCCCTTTTGTAGTTTTCCGTGAGATATCCATCGAAGCCGCCACCCCGGAGAGTAAGAACAAAATGACATTCACGCTGAGCGGGGTCATCCTGACTCAGGGGAAGGAAGCGTCAACGGCAGCACCAGCTCCACCAACAACACCGCCGCCTGCAACCAGAGGTGGCCGGCCATGAAAATCCAGAGGATTACAATATATGTTATCGCCGGAGCAGCTGCAGCAATTGTCCTGCCGCTGATTGCCTACATGTCGCTCCATTTCAAACCGCCACTGACCGCCACGGAAAAAACCGTGCTGGCATTCACCCCGCCCGTACCCGGTCTGACACCAAGGGTCTGGAAGAGCGCCGGCAGCAGTTGTCCGGTTAACCCTGCATCAACTCTATCCGTTAAACTGAAAACAGCTGATGCCGAGCCAAAGACAGCACAAACAGCAATCATACCGCCCCGTATGGAAGAGGATCTGCGTGTGTCGTTTATTCTGCATGGCACAGGTAAAAACATGGCTATCATTAACGGCAATGTGCTAAAAGAGGGGAACACATTTAACGGATGGCGCGTGATCCGCATCGAACAGAACCGCTTGCTGATTGCAGGGAAGAAAGGTAAAAAATGGCTCACCCTAAACTAGGTTATCTTACTGCTATCTTGCTGCTGGCCGCCACATTGGCCGGCTGCGGAACCGGGGCCAGCACCATCAGACAGGCGACACCCGCAAACTCGGCTGTCGATGTCGCCATGACCCCTTCCACCAATAAACCGGGTCAATATATTCAGGAAAATATCCAGGCGATGAAACAGCCCGCCACCAATACCGCCCCGCAGACCCCCGAATATCAGCCGGTCAGTGATGATGTCTCGCCAGCCAAAAGCAGATTAATCAACATCCAGGCCAGAAATACACCTCTGGGCGATATCCTCCACGTTATTGCCGATGCAGCCGGTCTTAACCTGGTCATTAGCGACGGTGTCCAGCAGGATCGGCTGATAACCATCACGCTGAAGCGGGTAACCGCCGACGAGGCATTGACAACACTGCTTACCTCCGCCGACTACTTTTACACCATCAAGGACAACACCCTGACCATTGATGCCACCGGCACAAAGATCTTTGAACTGGGGCACCCGGCCATGGTTCAAGGATACACCGTTGAAGTCGGCGGGGATATCCTCGGCAGTGGCGCCTCGCTGACAACATCCGGTGGCGGCAGTTCTTCCAACATCAAGGGCACCATCTCGCAATCAATCAAAAGCGACACCAAGGCATTCGATTTTTGGGAGTCACTGGATAAATCACTGCAATCAATGATCGGCAAACGCGACACCGCCGCACCCCGCAGCCAGACCCAACCATCCAAGGTGGAAACGGTTACCCGCACCAGTGCCGGCGTAACGACATCCGTCAGCAAGACAACCGTGGAACGCCAGCAGGACCAGCAACAGGCATCAAAATCATCCGAAACAACCTCAGCATCCGAAGGCTCGGATCCTTCACAGCTTGTAGTCGTCAATCGGCTAACCGGCACAATCATGGTCACGGCCACCCGTAAAAACCTGAACAAGATTGAAAATTATCTAGAAACCCTGCGCAAGACCCTCAACCGCCAGGTATTGATTGAGGCCCGGATCATTGAGGTGCAACTGAGCGATGAACTGAAATTCGGAATTGACTGGAGCTTCCTCTCCAACATCCGCAGTTTTGGCCAGCTTTCCGGCGGCTACGGCGCCGTCATCGGCACACTCTCCAGCGCAATCGAAAGCGCGGCGCCCGCCTTCCGGCTTGGCGCAACCACCACCAGCAAACTGGGGCCGATCAGCGGCGTATTGACGGCACTCAAAACCCAGGGGGATGTAAAAACCCTCTCCAACCCGCGTATCAACGTCATGAACGGCCAGACAGCACTGTTAACCGTCGGGCGCAATCAGAATTACGTCTCAAAGGTGACCTCGACCGTAAGCGGCAGCGGCGACACAAAGACCGTTACCTTTACCGTTGACACCGCCAATGTCCTCTCTGGGGTCATAATCGGACTGGCCCCGATCATCAACAGCAAAGGTGAAATCAGCATGACGGTCACCCCCATCGTGTCAGATCTTGTCAAACTTGAGGACAAGACCATCGGTACAGATCCAAGCAATCAGGTCGCCATATCCATACCGACCGTTGACCTGCGCGAACTATCAACAACGGTCAAGGTCAGGAACGGCGAACTGATCGTCATCGGCGGACTGATCTCCAACAAACAGGATTTCAAGGACGACAAGATCCCTCTGATGGGTGACATCCCATGGCTGGGAGCCCTCTTTACCAAAAAGGACCACCTCGACAAACGAACCGAACTGGTGGTACTGCTGCAGCCTTACCTGATTGCAAATGATTAAGCTCAACTGACCGGGAGGTTTTCATGGCAGCACCACTACGCATTGGCGAACTGCTGATTTGCCAAGGCATCATCACCCCCAAACAGCTACAGATCGCCCTTGAACAGCAGAAGGTTACCGGCGCCATCCTTGGCGATCTGCTGATCAAACTCGGCTTCATCAGCGCCCCTGAATTTGCAAGAACCATCGCTGTCCAATCCGGCCTGGCCTACCACGACCTCCATGAAACAGCACCTGAAGAAGAGGCACTGAAACTTGTACCAAAAGAGACGGCCCAGAAAACCGGACTGATCCCCCTGGCAATATCCGCTGATGGACGCCTCTCCATCGGCATCACCAACCCCAGCAACATTGTCGCAGTCGACACCGTCACCAAACTGACCGGCAAGACACCGGCCGTGCATATCGTTGACAGCGACATGTATCAGGAAACGATCGAAAAGGCCTATTTCTTCATGGCCTATCCGATCAAAAAGCGAATGGAAGAGGTTGTTGCAGCGCTCAAGCAAAGCGTTGGCACCGTACCAGGCACAGTCATCGCTGAACTTGTGGAACTGATCATGATGGACGGCGTCCGCAAAATGGCCACCGATATTCACATCAGCCCTTCGGACGATGTCATCAATATATTTTACAGAATCGACGGCGTACTGCAGCATGGACACTGCATCCAGAAGCAGGCCCATAGCGGGGTTGTCTCCAGGGTCAAAGTTTTAAGCCAACTGGATATTGCCGAGCAGCGCTTCCCCCAGGATGGCTCCTTCTCCTACGAATTTCTATCCAAACGCTTCGAGGTTCGTGTCTCCACCGTACCAAGCATCTTTGGGGAAAACCTGGTCATGCGCCTGCTGGCTGGCGGCGGCCCAATGCTGCGCCTTGAAACCCTGGGGCTGTCAGAAAAATCAATCCATCGACTGCGGGCCCTGATCAACAGATCCTACGGCATCATACTGGTTGCCGGACCTACCGGCAGCGGCAAGACAACAACACTCTATGCGGCCCTGCGTGAACTGGACCGGCTTGAGCGGAATATCCTTACGGTTGAAGACCCGGTCGAATATCGGCTCAGCTTTGTCAAACAGACTCAGCTCAATGAAAAAGCTGGCTACAGCTTTGCCCTGGCAGCACGCAGCTTCATGCGCCAGGATCCGGATGTCATGCTGCTGGGTGAAATCCGTGACGAGGAGACGGCGCAGATGGCTGTCCGGGCGGCAATTACCGGACATCTCGTTCTCTCGACACTGCATGCCAATGACGCTGCAACGACCATCCCGCGCCTGCTCGACCTGAAGGTCGACCGGTTCCTGCTCTCAACGGCACTGATCGGGGTTTTATCGCAACGTCTTGTGCGTAAAATCTGCAAACATTGCCGTACAGAATACGAACTAACTGCGATGGAGGTCGAACTCTTTAAAAAACATGGTCTTAACAGAGAGCGCGCCTTCCGCGGCAGCGGATGCAGCAAGTGTAATGACACAGGCTTTAGCGGCCGAGTTTCCATCTGCGAGATTCTGACCGTTGACAGTGCCATCCGCCAGTTGATCTTTGAAGGCGCTTCAATCGACTCGATTCTGAAGGCAGCCGCAGTTGAAGGCATGGGCACCCTGCTGGAAGACGGCCTTAACAAGGTTGCCGAGGGAATAACCACCATTAACGAAGTTCTCAGGGTTGCCGGTTGAAAAACTATTCCTACACGGCAGTTGACAGCTCTGGAGCTCAAACCAAGGGGATTACCGAGGCAGAATCAGCGGAGACAGCGTCTGAAATGCTGGCTGGCAGGGGACTATACATTCTCTCCATCAGTGAATCGGGTGGGATCAACCAGGGGCTGCGAAAATTCTTCGGAAGTGGCGGCAAGCGGATCAAACGTGCTGAAATAATCGACTTTGCCGGCAACCTTTCCGTTATGATTGGGGCCGGTCTCCCCATACTGACCACGCTTTCCGACATCAGCTCGGCAACAACTAACCAGTCTCTGAGATCAATACTCGAAGAGATCGGGCAAAGCATTGAGCTCGGCTCCGGCTTTTCGGACGCGCTGGAACCCCATAGCGATGTTTTTCCGGATATTTTTATACGTCTGGTCAAGGTTGGCGAAGAAACGGGGCGCTTCGAGCAAAGCCTCAAGGAAGCTGCCGAACATCTGCAACGGATTGAAGACCTCTCCGCATCCATCAAACGCGCCATGATCTATCCACTCTTCGCAATCGTAACCACCTTTGGCGCCCTGGCCTTCTGGATGATCTACGTGCTGCCTAAAATGGTCGTCACCATACAGGGAATGGGGGTTAAACTGCCGCTGCTCACCCGCGGTCTGATAAAGGCAAGCGCCCTGTCACAAAGCTATTGGTATGTCGCCATCATACTGCCGATCGTAGGTGCCATCGCCATCAAACTGACCAAACGCAATGAACAGGGACGTTATCAGATAGATCGTTTGAAACTGAAACTGCCGATATACAGCCTGATCGAATACAACCGGCTGCTGGCACTGTTCTCGGAGCAGATGAGGATCATGATAGTTGCCGGACTGACCTTTGACAAAACCCTCGACATCACTGCTGAGGTCATGGGCAACGAGGTTTTCAGACGTGCTATTGAAAACATCCGTGAAGACATAACCTACGGCAGCAGCATAGTCGATGCGCTCAAGCGCCATCCTGTCTTTCCACCACTTATGGTGCGGATGATCGGTGTTGGCGAGCGAAGCGGTACGCTGGACGAACAGTTCTCATTCCTGGCCAGCCACTACCTTAAAATTCTGGATGACACCTCTGAAAAACTGGGCAAAATCATCGAGCCAATCGTCATCATCGGAGTCGGTATCCTCTTTGCAGTCATCATCGCCGGCCTGCTGCTGCCGGTTTACGATCTGGTTTCCAAAGTCGGAAAAGGCTAAACATGAACAACAGTACCTATCTTGATTTTTTCAGTCTCAAGGAAGACCCGTTCCGCCTGACACCGGACCCGGCCTATTACTATCCGTCCTGCGAACATGCCAATGCACTGCTCTCGCTGGACTATATCATGAACAACCGTGAGGGATTCTGTCTCCTGACCGGACAGCCCGGAACCGGCAAGAGCACACTGGTGCGGATCTTCCTGAATAATTGGCAGGAGCAGGCAGAGATTGCCCTGGTGATGACACCACGCCTCTCCCCGGAGGACTTTCTACAGGCGGTTCTGGAAGACCTTGAGGTCGATTATCCCAAGGATGCAAACAAGAACAGCATGATCAAGGCCTTCCGAGACTTTCTGCTCTCCCACGCTGCCACCGGCAGACGGGTTGCAATCCTGGTGGACGAGGCGCAGCAGCTTCCCGATGAAACACTTGAAGAGCTCCGCCTGCTCTCAAACCTGGAGACCGAAAAGGACAAGCTTCTGCAGATCATATTGATCGGACAGAGTGAACTGTCCGACAGGCTTTCGGCCGAACACCTCAAGCAGCTCAACCAGCGCATTTCGGTGCGTGCATCACTCTCCCCGCTTTCATCGGCAGCGACTGCCGACTACCTGGCAACCCGCCTGAAACAGGGGGGCGCCCAGGCAAGACCGATTTTTGACAAAGGCGCAGTTGAAGCCCTGCAGCGCCGTTCAGGCGGAATCCCGCGCCTGATCAATCTGATTGCGTCACGAAGTCTGATGGCGGCCTATCTGGAGGGGGGCTCTACGGTTCAGGAACGGCAGGTAAACATTGCTGCTGAAGAAATCATGAAACATGAATCAAAGCGGCCCGGAAGAGTTGACCGCTCATGGGGCGCTGTAATGGCAGGATTGGCAACACTGATAATCGCCATGGTATTACTGTTTTACCTCAAGATTATATAACCGGTTTCTCACCCGGAGTTTCCCAGCTGTAAAACCATCCCCCAACGACAAAACCGCCAGACTATTGGATTGACTATTCAAGCTGCGAAATCCGTTTACGGGCAGCATCACGGGCGGCCTGTCCAGCCTCCGGCAGCGCCAGCAGATCACGATAACAGCCTAACGCCTCATTACGATTCCCCTTCTTTTCATAGACCCGGCCCATCCCCAGATACCCCTGGGCATCACCACCATTGGCCAGCCTTCGGTAGATCGAGAGCGCGTCATCCATCTCCCTGCCCCGTTCATAGGAGAGACCAAGATTGAATAAGGCCTGCCGGTTGGACGGTTCAATGGCGACCGCCCTGGTCAGCATCGACCTGGCCGCAGACTCATTGCCAAGCCTGCCATTGGAGATCCCGGCGTTAACCATGGCTGAGGCATAGTCCCGCTTCTGGGCCAGCGCCATGGACGCAAATTTAAGGGAATCTTCCGGCAATCCCAACCTTAGGAATGTGCTGGAAACGTTATTCATAATCCGGTAATTCGACGGATCAGCCTGCTGGGCCTTCAGGTACTGCCGCAGGGCCGTCAGATAATCATGGCGACTCTCGGCATTACGGGCGGCAAAGAGGTACGCATCAATGCTGGCCTGATCCTTAACAGCCGTTTTTCTAGCCGTTGATGATGCTCTCCCCTTATCGGCGGTGGCAACAAAGCTCCGTCTGGAACTGCCTGCCGTCTTATCCATGCTGACAGCGACAGGAACCGCAGGAATCGCGTTGTTCCTGGCAACGACATTCTTTTTTTTGATTGGCAAAACAGCTCTAGCCTGTTGCGCTACCGCCGCCTTTAAGGCGGCTGAACGGCTGGAGGAGGAGATCGCCGGCTGAACCGGCGTCGCAGCAGGTGAGGCGGTCAAAGGCGCAGCAGCCTGCCCCCCCTCCGGTTGTGGTTGTGATGGGGTAACCATTGCAGAGTTGGGCTGGGTGCCTCGGCTGATTTTCAGATACTGAACCAGAAAATAGCCAATGACAATTGCCGCTACACCACCCAGGGCAACAAAAACCAGATAGCTTGTCTTTTTTCCGGAACCGCCTGAACGTGCAACGGAATGGAGCAGACCAGGTGGAATCTGACCAGAATCAGGGTTGTTTTCATTTTCACTCTTCTTCTGGAGTAGCTTGGCAAGTATGCTCATATATATCCCTGTAAATTTCGGTTTCAAAAACAGATTCAGCCTAACAATCATAAAACTGGGTTAAATTCTGCCAAATGTATCACCGATAAACAGTCGTTGCAAGATCCGCAGACAAGATAAAAACTTAATAATTCTGATATCAATACATAACGCTTGACAGTCGCATTAAAATATTAATAAGATGTTTTAAAATATGTGATGAGGCCATAAAAAACGGAGGGATTCATGCAACGTACATTACGAAATCAAAACGGTTTTACACTGGTTGAGATGGCGATCGTTCTAGTAATTATTGGACTATTACTGGGTGGCGTACTGAAGGGGCAATCGCTTATTGAAAGTTCAAAAAACAAGGCACTTGCGAACCACGCCAAAGGCCTTCAGGCAGCTATCTATGCTTACCAGGACAAATACGGTGCATTGCCTGGCGACGATGCCCTAGCTGCCACTCACTTAGCTGGCTCTGGTTGTGCCGCTGGGCAAATAGTAAATGGTAACGGAAACGGACAAATTACGGAATACTTCCGAGCTTTATCTCACCTCGCTTGCGGTGGCTTTATTACAGGCAGTTACAACGGTACAACGGATCTAATGAAATCTCCATATGGCGGAACTGTATATATTATTTACCAAGCGGTCCAAGGTAAAACAGGGAATATGTTGCGCTACGACAACCTTCCCGACACAGTTGCCGAAGCATTTGACAGAGCTCTTGACGATGGTCTTGCCAATCAAGGATCAGTAAGGGCTAGTACTACACCGTATACGTTTACCGGTGCAAACATAGCAAATACCGCTTATTTCTTTTAGCGTAAGACAAACCCAACCGGCATGCCAATAGTGGTTTAAACGGGGAGGCTTAACAGTCTCCCCGTTTTTTTTACAAATAGAGTATATTGGTGATCATGAAAAAACATCACTTAAACAGAAACGGATTTACTCTGATTGAAATGGCCATTGTACTGGTTATTGTCGGCCTTTTGATAGGTATGGGGGTCGGAATGATCGGCCCACTGACAAACAGGGCCAAGATGAACGAAACCAGGGACTCTCTCTCTGCCAATGTGGAAGCAATTACCAGTTGGGCGGCGAGTAACAATCGGCTGCCAGCCGGTTACACAGAATTGGATTCGCTATCCATTCTTAGTAAAAAAACGGATGCTTGGGGAAATTGGTTCTACTACTTTTACGACCCATTGCTATCCCCTACACCTGGCAACATATGTGGTAGAAAAACGACAAACCTCACCATTTGCAAAACGCTGGCCTGTGCTCCATCAGATCGTATTTCTAATATTGCATATGCAATTATTAGTGCTGGTGAAAACTACAACCCCCAAACAGGTATTATTCCTTGTCCAACAGGCGTATCCGGTATCTGCCTGGGTGTCTATGAAACAGGTGAAAATAATGGCGGCAATGGTATCGACAATTGTACTGACACAACAAATTGCCCGACATTAAACATTCCCGTTTTAACGCCTCCATTTATTCGAATACAACGACCAGTTTCAGAGATAGAGCCATACGACGACATCGTTAAATGGGTCACCTTAGATGAACTACGTAGCAAAACAGGTTGCCAGGGAGCGCAGTTAAAGATCGTGAATAATGAGCTGCCTTATGGCTCAGTTCTAAACGCATATTCAGTAACCATCATTGCTGATGGTGGCTTCCCATTTAGTATTATTCCTCCTACTTATAAGTGGTGTGTAAGCTCCTTGCCAACAGGCTTTACCCAAACAGGCGGTGTGGTGAATACGAACTGCATTGTTCTTGGAGAATCAAGCTGGGCTGCTGCATCAGCAAATCTGACCATCTCTTTTCCTGCGTCAGCAACAACAACAGGAGGTTACCAACTAACTGTAGTTGTCCGAGACAATAATGATGCGACCGGACCAAACGACAACATCACCTCAAAAAGCTATGTGTTAACAGTCAATCCGTAAGGGATGCCATGAAATACTTACGCCGACAAGCCGGTTTTGCCATGCTGCCGATTATATTGGCAATGTTTATTATTGTTGGCCTGATCAGCGCCGGTGTCATGATGCTGGGGCCTTCAGTGCAGCGGGGCAAGACGCTAGAGGCAAAGGCTGGACTTGAAAAATCCGTGGATGCCATTATTAGTTGGTCTGTGGCGAACGGGAGGTTGCCGACAGAGCTGCAAGCGCTGACTATCCTTCCTAATCCAAACGACCCATGGAGTAGACCACTTATTTACACGTACGACATCAATCTGACGTCAACGGCTACAGGCGGTATATGTGGAAGAACAACTACCACCCTTTTCAGCGGCCAACAAATAGCATTCATAATGCTAAGCGGGGGCGAGGATTACCAAGTAACCTCATCGCCTTCTACATCAGGGCCATTTTCAGGCTCACCAACGCTACAGTCCAATGATCTTTCCCGTGTCGTTACCCTGGAAGAGCTAAAAAACCGCGCCGGTTGTTATGGCACGACCCAGGGAAAACTGAAGATTCTGAATAATGAGCTGCCAAAAGGGTGTGTCGGAACCGCTTACAATGCAACTATTTTTGGCTCCGGCGGCGTTCCACCCTATACATATTCAATCACTGGACTCCCTGTCACTAGCGGTCTCACCGCTACAGGCACTACAATCTCCGGCTCACCGATAACAACAGGCACATTTCCTATTTCAGTTACTGTTACTGATAGCCAGGCACTTACTGTACAAACTGTACAGAAGAATATTAACCTGATCGTTGCCTCCTGTGCCCCTCCCCCACCTGCTGCATCCTGGAATTTCAACGAAGGTACCGGAAACACCATCGGATCTGGTTCTACGTTAGGAACTATTGCTGGCACAGCAACCTGGGTGCCACATGGTTCAGGCAGTGCACTATCCATGAACGGCACTAATAACTATATATATTTCAATGACATAAACTACTTTAACATCGGCACAGGAAACGTCACACTCTCAGCATGGGTCAACCTCAGTGGAATGCCTACTCAAAGCTGGTGCGACCCGGTTTCAAAAGTTGACATGGCAATCGGTGCAATTGCCGGTAAAGGTTTTCTCTTTCCAGCTATCGGGTATGGCATGTATGTAACGCAAACCCGGCAATGTAGCTCATGCACATCAGGCTGTGGCGCTTGGAGCAATTATAAAGCAGGCTTCCAACTCAGGGGTCCGTTAACTTCGGACATTCATTCTGTCACTTCTGATTCAACCCCGCACATTGCTGATGGTAACTGGATACATATTGCCGCCGTATTGGATAGAAGCGCATCATCAGCCACGGATCAGATAAAATTGTACATTAATGGAATCAAGCAGATCGATGCGTCAAACGACTATCAGTATACCAGCGCGACTTCACTGAATTTTGACAACACGTTCAAGTTTACTATCGGCGCACGTCATGATGGCGTCAGTGGCTACGCTTTTCCCTACTGGGGCCTTATTGATAATGTTCAATTTTACAAGACAGCTTTAACTGATTCACAGATAAATTATTTGTACGTAACAGGCCTAACACCTTAATACAGAGCACCATTATTTCAAATTTCACGGCAGGTTTTTTCTAGGGCAAATGATGGATAGAATCAAGCTCGGACTCTACATAGTCGGATTTGTGATGGTAGGCGCGGGATACAAAATGCTTGGGGTTTCACCCGATACTTCTCTGGAACAGGTAGTGGTGACTGTCAGAACAGGTATGTTTCTGGTATGGGGAGGAGCACTGCTGACGGTAATTGCACTCATACGACGTTCATAGGATTTAATTCTGCTTTGTCATATTAATATCGTAACGTTTTTAACCCCTCCTCGCTCCCCTTATCAGGGGAGAGCTTTTGAGCTTCACAAGAGCCGCTGATATTCACAATTGAGAGCGGCTGCAAGTTTTTTGGCTCGTTCCTTCCCGATACCACGCTTGCCATTCTCCATTTCGCTAATATGGTGCTGAGGAATGCCGGTCATGGTGGATAACTGTTTCTGTGTCAGGTTCTCGCGGGTGCGGTATGCGCGCAGGGAGATCTGCTTTTCCTTGCCGATGTATTCTGGGAAAACCTCTTCTACGGTGTACGTCCGTTCTTCCCCGGATTCAATAATTTCTGCGTAGCGCTTTATCAGAGGGGCATTGCAACGATGAACGCGCAACTGCACTGTTACCATCTCATCAATAGGGCGCTTTTTCGTGAGTACCTGCATATATAACCTCCACAAACCTGATCCTGCCTTTCTCCTCACGCCAGACAACCACATATGTGGGTTGCCCTTTTTTGATATGGCAGTGATGTTCGTTGACAGATAATTTTGAATAGTTTGGCCAATCTCCCCGGACAGGGCCGGTTGCCTGAATATCTTTAACAAGCTGAAAAAGGACCTCTCTGACCTTTACAGGCAATTTCTCTTTCTGCTTCAAAGCTTTGCTTGTGAATTCAACCGTCCAGTTCATAGAGATAATTTATCCCTGTTACAGGTATATTGTCAACCGACTTTATGAAACGATCTGCAAAGGGAGCTATGCCAGGATAATACCGCGCTTCGCGCCGTAACAAGATATGCAGAATTAAAATTTGATGTTGTCAACGACATTTTTAGATAAAAATCAGGTAACTTTTCAGCACGCTGAACTAATAAAGTCATAACCACTCTTGTTCTCCACTTAATTAAGGGGAGAGACGTACTGCGTGAGTTGGTCGTTGCTCCCCCTCTTAAGATAAGAGGGGGCTGGGGGCGTTATGAGATTGTGCTGAATAGATACAAATCGGTTCATCCGCGCGGATGAATTTCCTGATGTAGCCGTTTCAACCGTTCGCGGGTGACATGGGTGTAGATCTGGGTTGATGAGAGATCGGCATGGCCGAGCATGATCTGGACGCTGCGCAGGTCGGCGCCGTTTTCCAGCAGATGGGTGGCAAAGGAGTGCCGCAGGGTATGCGGCGAGATATTCTTGCTGATGCCGGCAATCAGCTTCCGCTTCTTGATGATATTCCAGAACGCCTGCCGTGTCATGGCATTGCCAAGCCTGGAGAGGAAGAGAAACTTGTTGCCATTCAGCGGATCCAACTTCCAGCGTACCTGTTCCAGATACTCCCGAACCCTTTGGCAGGCCGATTCTCCAATCGGCACCAGACGCTCCTTATCCCCCTTGCCGACCGTCATCAGATAACCGGCATCCAGGTTCACCTCACGCAGTTTCAGATTAACCAGTTCCGACACGCGCAGACCGGTGGCATAGAGCAGCTCCAGCATGGCCAGATCACGCCTGTCTTCCACCGCCCCCCCGGCGCAGGATTGAAACAGGGCATCAATCTCCCGGGACGTCAAAAAGTGAGGCAATTTGTGCAGGGTGCGAGGCGCCTCGATAATCGCGGCCGGATTATGGCTGGCATAGTTCTCGATCATCAGGAATTTGTGAAACATGCGGATGGCGGACAGACAGCGTCCCCGGCTGCGCGGCCCAATCTCCAACCCCTTGAGATACCCCAGAAATGCAGCGACATCGCTTGCCGCAACATCGGCCATGGCCTTATGCCCCTGGCGTTCGAGATAATCCAGATAGCGAACCAGATCCCGGCTGTAGGCCTGACGCGTATTGACCGAAAGCCCCTTTTCCACCGCCAGGTAGTTGATGAACAGATCAAGATACTCATTCATGACACTAGACCCATTCGTCAATGGCCGTGCGCAGCCGTTTCCGGATCTGTTCCAGCTTTGCCGCATCGGTGATCTTCAGCCCGAAGATATCACGCACATAGAAGACGTCGGCAACCTGATCAACCTTGGTGGAGATTTTGGAAACACCGATATAGAGCTTGAGCTTGGTCAGTGTGCTGGTAATCAGATAGAGCAGACCAACCTTGTCATGGGTATAGATATCAATGACCGTGTACCCTTCCGAGACCTCGTTGTCAAACTCGACCCGTGTTGGAAAGCGGGGGGTCGGACGGCTGGTCAGCAGCGACGGACGTTGCCGCTTGGCAACCATCTTGGCCACACTGCTCCTGCTATGGATGACCTGGTGCATGTTATCCATGATCTTCTGCCAGCGGCTCTCGTCGGAGATGATCATGCCCGTAGCTGAATTGACGTGAAGGATATCAAGCACCTTGCCGTTCTTGCTGGTATTGATCTGCGCCCCAAGGATATTGACCCCATTAGCGGCCATGACACCGGTAATCTTTGAGAACAGCCCCGGCATATCCAGTGTGCAGATGGTGAATTCCGAGAAACCGCTTTCCTCGTTATGGGCAACCTTCATCAGCACATCGGCAGCGCCCAGACCGATCAGCAGCCGGACATGCTCCGAGATGAGCGGAATATTGGCCGAGAGCAGCAGGCGCATCGGCATGGCCTTAAGCTCGGCCTGAATGGCGGCTGCCGCGAATTCGCCATGCAACGCATCCGCAACCCGTTTGATGACGGACTTGACCCGCTGGCTGCTGGCCTCAAGGTGAAAGTCGCCCCGTTCAAGCACGGAAAAGGCCTTTTCATAAAGTTCCTGAAAGAGCAGCGATTTCCAGTTTGTCCAGACATCCGAGCCAACCGCCCGGACATCGGCAATCGTCAGCAGATAGAGCATCTTCAGATTTTCACTGGTCTCCATCTGGCGGGCGAACTGAATAATCATCTTTTCGTCACTCAGGTCGCGGCGCTGGGATATATGGGCAAAGTGGAGGTGTTGCCGCACCAGAAAGGCCAGACGTTCGCTATCCTCCCGGGAGAGCCCCATACGCCGGGCAATGGTCGGAACCATGGCCGCCCCCTTCTCCGCATGGCCGCCACCGGTCCCCTTGCCGACATCATGCAGCATAACCGCCAGGATCAAAAGCTCGGGCTTGCCGATCTGGGAGGCGACCTCACATGGAAAACTGAGGATATCGCGGGATTCGCCATTGAGCATTTTCTCGGCCTGTTCAACGGCAAACAGTGTATGAATATCAACCGTATAGATGTGATAGATGTCGTGCTGCACCTTGCAGTAGATATGCCGAAGCTCGGGAATGAAATGATTAAGCAGCTCCAGGTGGTGCATCAGCCGCAGGGTTTCAACTACCCGCTTCGGCGAGCGGAGAATGTTCATGAAAGAGAGATTGACCTCACGGTTGCGCCGAAACTTGTCATTGACCAGATGGAGGCTGTTTCTGACAAGCCCCATCAGCGGAATACTCATCTCGACGCCATGCTTCTGAACCAGCTCAAAGACCTGCAGCAGCAGGACAGGACTCTTCTCAATCACCTTCTCGTCGGGTATAATCAGTTCCCCCTTGAGAACATAACACCCCTCCGCAACCTGACGCCGGATAAAGTAGCCCAGCACCTTGAGCGCCCCCTCATCGCGCCAGACACAACGGGAGACAATGCTGGAGACCAGGTATTCAACCCGGTTGGCATGCCGGTAATAATCACGCATGAAGTCCTCAACCGCCAGCGTCCGTTCATGATTCTTATAGCCGAAAAATTCAGCCAGATGCACCTGGGCGTCAAAGGTCAGCTGCTCGTTCTTGCGGCCAGTGTAATAGTGCAGTTCATTGCGAATCCGCCAGAGAAAATCCAGCGCTGAATTATAACTGAGCAGTTCCTCCTCGGTAATGATTCCCTTTACAATCAGCTCATGTGGATCGTTGAACTTGTATTTTACCCTCGAAACCCAGAAGGCGGTCTGAAGGTCGCGCAGCCCCCCCTCCCCTTCCTTCAGGTTCGGCTCCAGCAGATAGACCGTTGAACCGTATTTCTCACGCCGGGCCTTCATGTCAACAACCTTCTCCTTGATAAACTTATCACTGGAGCGGGGCAGAATCTGGGTAAAGATCACCTTGCTCAGCCTGTCATACATCCCCTTGCTGCCATCCAGATAGCGCGTATCAATCAAGGCGGTTTTAACCGTATTGTCAGCCGCCGCCATCTCAATGCAATCGGAGATCAGCCGCACCGAATAGCCAACATCCAGGCGCATATCCCAGAGGAAATAGAGTAGCTTCTGGGCAATCGATTCTACGGTTGCCACCGGAATTTTGTCATCATAGAGAAACATGATATCAATGTCGGAAAAGGGATTAAGCTCGCCGCGGCCATACCCTCCCACCGCAATCAGGGTCAGCTGATCAGCCATGGTCTGGCCCGGATCAGCCGCAGTCATGACGCAGCAATAAAGTTTCCTGACCAGATGATCCATCATCTGGCATAGCAGGTGGGTGACCTCGCTGCCGGATGCACCGGCATCATGCAGCCCCCGGATCTGTTCACGATAGTGATTCAGAAATTCCTTGCAGCCGGCAAGATACAGCGGGCGCTGTTCCTCAAAACCATCCAGCCCGGCAGCGGCGGCCACCGTTGAACCGGACGGAAAATATTCATCAATCAGGAATTCCATAGCATCCTCCTGCGAATATATATGCTACGAATCAATCGGGCATGGCAACCGTTTTTACCGCAAAATGTTTCCTAATTAGCACTCCACGCCGCGCTGGCGGCGCTGATCGTCTTTACCGCTACCTCATCCATACCGATAAAGATCAAGGTATTCAGCAGGATCAGAAAAACGGTAACCCACGGGATTTCTCGGCTGCGCTCGTTATCGCTGTTGCGGGGAATGCTCAGGATGGAAAAGTTGTCCCGCAGTATGGCGAAGATGCCGTTTTCGGTAACGATCCACCTGTAGACCATGGATGTGATCAAACCGATGCTGATGAGATAAAAGAGCGCAAAGCCGCCCATGATCTCTTTGGCCAGCATGACAGCAGCGACCAGCAGCAGGGATCTGGCCACAAGCCATTGATCCGGGTTATGCTCAATCCATTGGTGCAATTTTTCAATCATGACAGCCCCCATATCCTCTTTATCCGTTAGACGGACATTTTTCAGATCAGGCGCAAAAAAAGGGCAGCCGCAGCTGCCCCCTGGAATTGGTTTAAATACTCTCTGCCCGGTTCTGAGTTCTAATTAAAACCGGCTTTGTCCGGTTTTAGCTTTTGCTATAAGTCAAAATCCCCCCTCATTCGCCCCTTTGGGGCACCTTCTCCCTCAATGGAGAAGGAATAACCCTCTCCATCAGGGAGAGGGTGGCCGCAGGCCGGGTGAGGGGCCAAGGATGCAAATCAGATACTCTTTTCGATCTTCTGCAGTATCTTTAGTATTTCTTTGATCTGCCTTCCTTCCTCTTTGATCTGCCTTCCTTCCTCTTTGATCTGCC
>CAXYUZ010000023.1:0-49076 GCA_964292275.1 uncultured Desulfuromonadaceae bacterium | reverse complement strand
TGGCTTAACTCAAAAACAATAAAAACAGATAGTTATGATTAAGTTACTCAGAAGCGTAAGAACTGGTTTAAGTCAATCTAATTCAAGCGGTTTTGCCTTGACTTGGTTATGCCGCTGTAATAACTTCAATAAAATTTTTTACAGTGAGGTGTGGCATATGTCATATGATAAAATATCAGAAGGCTTAACTTTCGACGATGTACTCCTTGTTCCTGCCCATTCAGTTGTATTGCCGCGTGACGCCGATCTTTCCACAAGGGTTTCCAGAAATATCGCTTTGAATATACCGCTTGTCAGCGCTGCCATGGATACAGTTACCGAGGCACGTTCGGCAATCTGCATGGCGCGTGAGGGTGGTCTGGGGATCATTCACAAGAATCTTACCTTTGCAGAACAGGCATTTGAGGTTGATAAGGTCAAAAAGAGTGAATCCGGGATGATTGTCGATCCGATTACAATGCGCCCAAACCAGAAGATTCGCGAGGCACTGGATATTATGGCGCGTTATCGCATCTCTGGTGTGCCGGTTACAAAGGCGGATGGCAAGCTGGTTGGTATCTTGACTAATCGCGACCTTCGCTTTGAAACGGATTATGATCTTCCGATTTCGGCACGTATGACCAAGCGTAATCTTGTCACTGTCGAGGTCGGCACCACACTTGAGCAGGCCAAGGAACATCTTAAAAATACCAGGGTTGAAAAACTGCTGGTGGTTGATAATGATCGCTATCTGAAGGGATTGATAACAATCAAGGATATCGAAAAGGTTAAGAAATATCCAATGGCCTGCAAGGATAGCCTTGGACGCCTCAGGGTTGGCGCTGCCGTAGGTCCGACACCCGATATGGAAGCCAGGATGGATGCACTGATCAAGGTTGGAGTGGATGTGATTGTTATCGATACAGCCCATGGTCATTCACAGGGGGTTATTGAGGCCGTTATCCGGGCCAAGGCCACTTTTCCAGGCGTGGAAATCATTGCCGGGAATATTGCCACGGCTGAAGCGGCTGAAGCACTGATCAAGGCCGGTGTTGACGGCATCAAGGTTGGCATTGGACCTGGTTCAATCTGTACGACCCGCATCGTTGCCGGTGTTGGCGTTCCACAGATCACAGCCATTCATGATTGTGCCAAGATGGCTCGTAAATACGACATACCGCTGATTGCCGATGGTGGAATCAAGTATTCCGGTGACCTTCCCAAGGCGATTACGGCTGGTGCCGATTGCATCATGATCGGTTCGCTGTTTGCCGGTACAGAGGAGTCCCCCGGTGATACGGTTCTCTACCAGGGACGTACCTACAAGAGCTACCGTGGTATGGGATCGATCGGGGCCATGAAAGAGGGGAGTAAGGACCGTTACTTCCAGTCCGATGTTGGCGATGACGTCAAACTGGTTCCAGAGGGTATCGAGGGCATGGTTCCCCAGCGCGGACCACTCTCTGCAAATATCCATCAGCTGCTGGGTGGGCTGCGTTCCGGTATGGGATACACCGGTTGTGCCACCATCAAGGAACTCCAGAAAAATGGTCGTTTCATCCGTATTACCGGTGCTGGCCTTAAAGAATCACATGTACATGATGTTACAATCACCAAGGAAGCTCCGAATTACAGGGTGGGTAATTAGTTTTCAATGTTCTGATCCGGTTAATATACAGCCTGGCTCACATTTATCTGCCAGCTGATTTCAACTATTTCAAAGGTTTATTCAATGACTGATATCCACAAGCAGAAAATACTGATTCTTGACTTCGGTTCCCAATACACGCAACTGATTGCCAGACGTGTGCGTGAGGCGCACGTTTATTGCGAACTGCACGCATTTGACATGGATATGGCGGCAATTCGTTCCTTCAATCCAAGCGGGATCATCCTCTCCGGCGGGCCAAAATCTGTTTATGATCAGGGCGCCCCGGCGGTTGCCGAAGAGCTTTTCGAACTGGGTGTGCCGGTACTTGGAATCTGTTACGGGATGCAGTTGATGAGCCGTCATTTTGGCGGTGAGGTTGTACCTGCCGGTAAACGCGAGTTCGGCCATGCCACTCTCTTTAGCTGTGGAGCACCAGGGGCCTTGTTTGACGGCTTTTTTGTGGATGGTGAAAGTCCGGTCTGGATGAGCCACGGAGATCATGTCTCCAGGGTTCCGGATGGATTCGAGGTTGTAGCTGGAACGGATAACGCCCCGGTATGCGCCATTCAGAACATCAGTCGCAATCTGTTCGGTGTTCAGTTCCACCCTGAGGTGGATCATACCCCCCGTGGTGAGCAGCTTATCGATACATTTGTCCGCAAGGTTTGTGCCTGTACCGGTCACTGGACACCGGGACAGATTATTGAGGATGCCGTCGTACGCATCCGTCAGCAGGTTGGCAACGACAGGGTTATTCTTGGTCTTTCAGGTGGTGTTGACTCATCGGTTGCAGCAGCCCTGATTCATCGTGCCATTGGCGATCAGCTGACCTGCGTATTTGTGGACAACGGCCTTCTCCGCCTGGCGGAGGGTGATCAGGTTATGGCGACCTTTGCCCAGAATCTTGGGGTCAAGGTGATCAGGGTTGATGCCGAGGAGCGTTTCCTGTCTGCTCTGAAGGGCGAGAGCGATCCTGAAAAGAAACGTAAGATTATCGGCGGTTTGTTTGTCGAGATCTTTGATGAGGAATCCGTAAAGATTCAGGATGCCCGCTGGCTGGCACAGGGCACCATCTATCCGGATGTGATAGAATCGGCTGGTGCCAAGACCGGCAAGGCCCATAATATCAAAAGTCATCACAATGTTGGTGGTTTGCCGGAACATATGAAACTGAAGCTTCTTGAGCCGTTGCGTGAACTGTTCAAGGATGAAGTGCGGGCCATTGGTGAGGAATTGGGATTGCCGCATCAGATGGTCTGGCGTCACCCCTTCCCAGGTCCTGGCCTGGGTGTGCGTATCCTTGGCGAGGTTAAAAAGGAATATGCCGATATCCTCAGACGTGCTGACGCTATCTACATTGAGGAGTTATACAGCGCAGGCCATTATCATAAAATCAGTCAGGCCTTTGCGGTATTTCTGCCGGTTAAGAGCGTTGGGGTGATGGGGGATGGCCGCACCTACGAATATGTTGTTGCCCTGCGTGCAGTTGAAACCAGGGATTTTATGACCGCCGGCTGGTATCCACTGCCATATGAGGATCTGGCGCGGATCAGCAACAGAATCATTAACGAGGTAAAAGGGATTAACCGGGTAGTCTACGACATATCGAGCAAACCGCCAGCAACCATTGAGTGGGAGTGATTTCGGGGAGGAACCGGATGAATCGACAGATTGTAATGCTGCTCGCACTACTGCTTCTGTTTACCAGCAGTGCCATGGCTAAAACACTGATGCTGGAAGGAAATCTGAATAGCTCCATTGCCATGCGCCAGCAGATGGAATTTGCTGTCGATCAGGGCACCGTTCAGAGTTTTACCTTTCGCTTTGCGTTACCGGCTGAGTATTCCACCAAAAGTGTCAGACAGTCGGTTGATTCGATTACAACCAGTTTTGATCCAAGGCCGGACAGTTCTGTTGTTGAGCGTGACAGGTTTGGCAACCGATTCCAGAAGGTCTCCTGGAGTAATGTCCGTGAATCCATTCGTATCAATCTCGGATATAATGCCTCGATTCAATCTGAACTTTCTGCCATGGAGAGCCGTTCTCCCTTTCCGATCAGGTCTGTTTCATCGGCAGAGACGCTTTTTTTACAATCAACAGAGATGGTTCAATCTGATTCCGATGAAATTGCAACACTGGCCAGGCGTTTGACATCATCGGCCAGGAGTGAGTATGAGGCTGTTACTGCAATAACCAACTATGTTTCCAATACAATCAAATATACGTTTAATCCGCCCAAATATGACGCGCTCTACACGCTTTCAACCCGTTCCGGTAACTGCCAGAACCTGGCCCACCTGAATATTGCATTGCTGCGCAGTATCGGTATCCCGGCTCGAATTGTCGGTGGTGTGACCCTCAAGGAGTCATGGAAGGTTCCGATTGATTCTCGTAATTCAATCGTACAGAGCATCGGGCAGGGGGGGCATGCCTGGATGGAGATCTATTTTCCTGATCTTGGGTGGCTTTCGTATGATCCCCAGCAGTCGCGCCAATTCACCTCCACAAGACACATCAAACAGACCCATGGTCTTGATTCACGTGATATTAATGATACCTGGCGCGGGGCACCATATCTGCCTCGTTATTCGGAACTGGTTGAGGGTAGCTTTCTCAACGATGATATTAAGCTAAAGGTTAAAAAGACCGGTGCGAATCCCAGGGCGTATATTATCAGCAATCTGTTTGTCGCCAAGGCGATTGTTGACGATTCCCGGCCGAATAAACCACCTGTTAAACCAGATGACAGTGTCGTTCCGCCACTAACCCCGGGTATGGATAGCCAACCGCCTGAACCTGCCTCAAATGATGTGCCGCTGATCCAGACTGATCCAGAGCAGGCTGCCCAGGATCGTCCCGAATATGTTGCGGATGATGAGATCGTGCTTAAAAAACCGGTCAAGGTGGTTAAAAAGCCACCGACCAAGGTTAGCAAACCGGTGCGTAAAAAACCGATTGCCAGAAAAACGGTCCGCAAGCCCGTTGTAGCAAAGGTTGAGCCGAATCGGCCAAAGTTGAAACGCCCATTCCCTGGCTCCATCGTTGTCTTCGGCAATATGGAGTTTCCAAACCTTGTTAACGCTTATTCGGTTCAAGGTAACACCGGAACCCGTATTCTCGATAAGGAAACATCTGAATATGTGACCTCACAGCATATATTTGCCCAGGCGTTTAACCTGAAAAACGGGATTACACTGGGTAAGGTATCACTAGCCATGCGCAAATTCGGTGGTGACGGCATGGTTTATGTTGATCTGGTCCAGGATGATGGCAATAACCGGCCAAAGATATTGTCGGGGATCCGTTCAAACCCCGTTGCCCTGGATAAAATCTCACGCAAGCCAGGTTATTACTGGGTGGATTTTTTATTTCCTGCAGATAGTCAGAATCGTTTGAAACCGGGAAAATACTGGATTGTATTCCGCTATTCTGGCGAGGCAATCATGAACTGGTTTTATATCCCCGGAAAACCTTATGGAGATGGTGATGACACACGATCAACGGCCAAGGGTTTTCAGTGGGAAGATATTCTTAACTATGACTTTGTTTTCAAGGTTTACGGCAAGGCAATCTAGCTGTGTTGCATCTGGTTCCGTTTCATTGCTTCATCATGCTCAAAATTTTGACCGAAAAAACTACACCGAAAGAATGAGGATCTGATATGGCTGCAATCTCCTTTGAAGAGATCATGTTTACGATTATGTCTGCAACCCAGGATACGTTCAAGAGCTACATGAATATTGATCTGCTGGCAGGAAAGGTTGAAAAGCGTGTTGATGCTGTTGATTCCGATGTCACCGGAATTGTTGGCGTTGCAGGTGACAGAGTCGGCTATATCATTGTTGCAACTAATAAAAAATCAGCCCAGTTTGTTGCCAAGGAACTGCTGATGGTTGATGAAGCTGACGATGAGTGTATCCGTGATGCAGTAGGCGAATTGACCAACAATATCGCCGGGGTTTTTAAAACAAAGTATCATGAACAGTACGGCAGTGTTGCACTGGGGCTTCCGCTTGTCATATCCGGTCAGTTGCGCGCCATGTCAGAACCGCCGGAACCGGATGAACAGACAAGTATCAATGTTCAGTGCAAAGGGGTTACAATTCCGTTCCAGTCACTGGACGGGCTTGTTACATTGAAGGTTATGGTTTATATGTAAAAGGTCTTTTGGAGTTAAATTGCAAGATATTTTAAATCGTTATATTCTATTACTTAAAGAAGTTGATGAATGGTTTGCTGGTTGCATGGCCCAATATCCAGGTCAGGTTGCCTGTCATAAAGGGTGTTCCGAATGTTGTCGCGGCCTGTTTGACATAACCCTGCTGGATGCCTTTCTCTTGAAGGATGGTTTTAATCTTCTGCCGGCAGAGCACCAGACCCGGATCATCACCCTTTCCGAGTCTATTATTCAGCCAATCCATAAAGAGTGGCCGCTTTTTAACTCACCCTGGCTGCTTAACCAGGTTGCTGAGTCAGAGTGGGATGACATTATGCCGGATGAGGATGAAAGACCCTGCGTCATGCTTTTTGAGGGAAAATGTCTGTTGTACGATTATCGTCCGATGACCTGCCGCTTAAACGGTATACCGATGATTGATCTGTCCGGTGAGGAGCTGTTTGATGAATGGTGCACACTCAATTTCACCGATTGTGATCCGCGACAATTACAGGGACTCAGATTCAGATTTAATGACCTTTTTACACAGGAACTACTCCTTTTCAGGGAGTTCACCAAGAGGTTGACCGGAAAGCCGGTCAATGAACTTGATACAATAATTCCAGCGGTTGTTGTTATGGATGCTAAGCATTTTGCCGTAAAGTCTGCTTCTTACCCATCTGATCCGGGGAAATGAATTGCAATCCGATATCAATTATTTTAATATGACTAAACTTTTGTAGTCCAAGGAACTGTCTGATGGATGTTGTGATGAAGATTATTGGCGACGATTTGATTCGCGTCGAAAAACAGTTTAGAAAAGACCTTGAATCGGAAGTGCCGCTGATCCGCAAGGTCGGTGAATATGTCCTTTCCAGCGGGGGTAAGCGGGTTCGTCCGGCACTGCTCCTACTTGCAGCACGTCTCTGCGGATATCAGGGCGACAAGGCTGTTTCTGTTGCCAGCGTAATTGAATTCATCCATACCGCAACCCTGCTGCACGATGACGTAGTCGATAGCGCCACCCTACGTCGTGGTCTTGCATCGGCTAATACCCTCTGGGGTAATGAGGCCTCAGTTCTGATTGGTGATTTTCTCTTTTCAAAATCATTTTCTTTGATGGTCGAAGTCGGCAGCCTGGATATCCTCAGGATACTTTCCGGCGCTACCACTGTGATTGCTGAAGGTGAAGTCATGCAGCTGCTCTGTACCGGCGATATCGACCTTTCGGAAGAAAAGTATATTGAGGTTATCAAATCCAAGACCGCCATTCTGATGTCAGCCGCCTGTGAGGTCGGTGCAATTCTGGGGTCGGCAACCAGTGAACAGCAACAGCATCTGGCTGATTTTGGTATGAAGCTTGGTATTGCCTTCCAATTGATGGATGATATTCTGGATTATACAGCGACCGAGGAGGAGTTTGGCAAGAGTATCGGGCATGATCTGGAAGAGGGTAAGATTACCATGCCCTTGATCCACACCATCCGTCATTGTAACGATTCCGAACGTCAGGTTATTGCAGCCGTTGTTGAAAAGGATGAGATGTCCCTGGATGAGTTCCGTCAGGTTTCATCCCTTGTTCAGTGTTATGGCGGCATCGACTATACCATTGCGGCAGCCAATCGTTTTATTGATGAATGCAGAGCTCATTTAACAGCATTCAATCAGGGTCCAGTCAGCGAAGCGCTCTTAAGGCTGGCTGATTATGTTGTTACGCGTAGTAAATAACCAAGCCTGGACCATCGGAGATTTGATGAGGATTATACTGACTCTTGTATTGGCTGCACTGCTGTCTCTTCCTCTGACGGCCTGTTCCGGTAAAATTGATGAAAAAAATGTCGTTTCTGCAATTCCAGTGGAAAACAGAGCAGCACCAGACTTTAAGATTATCAGTGCCGATGGTACCCAGCTGACGCTTTCATCTCTGAAAGGGAAGGTTGTCATGCTTAATTTCTGGGCTACCTGGTGTCCCCCCTGTCGTGAAGAGATTCCTTCCTTGATCCGTCTGGAAAAAATAATGACTGGAAAGGCATTTGTGATGCTTCCAGTTTCGGTTGATCAGGGTGGTAGACCGGCTGTGGACGCGTTTCTAAAATCAAAAAAATATGATTTCAAGGTCTATACCGATCTGGAAGGGTTTTCATCAAAGTCCTATGGAATAACCGGAGTACCGGAAACCTTCATCATTGACAAAAACGGGATTCTCGTTAAAAGGGTGATCGGGCCGCTTGACTGGGATGATCAGGAGGTAGTTTCCTATCTCACAAATCTTGTACAGTAGGCGGTTAACCAGTAATGCATAATCAGGAAGTCACAATCTTCGGTGCATTCATTGCCGGCCTGCTATCATTCTTATCGCCCTGCGTATTGCCTCTGATACCATCCTATATCACCTATATCACTGGACTATCTTTTTCCGATCTTCAGGCAGAACATCCTTCCCATCTTGTTCGCTTAAAGGTATTGATCAATACCATTCTTTTTATTGCAGGTTTCTCCGTTGTTTTTGTTCTGCTTGGTGCCTCGGCAACTGCTGCCGGATCTTATCTGCACCACTATCTGCCTCTGATCAGAAAGATTGGCGGCATTCTGGTCTTTTTGATCGGCATGCATGTTTCTGGCTTGCTGCCGTTGCGTTTTCTGCTGGGAGAAAAACGCATTGTCATGCATAACAAACCCGCCGGATATATCGGCAGTTTTATTGTCGGGGTTATCTTCGCGGCTGGCTGGACACCCTGTATCGGACCGATTCTGGCATCCATTCTCTGGGTAGCGGCAACGGAAGAGAATGTTGTTTATGGAATTGTTCTACTGCTCTGCTATTCGCTTGGCTTGGGGATACCATTTCTATTTTCGTCGCTGGCCATGCACCAGTTTTTGGCAGCCTTTAATCGTTTCAAACGGTTTTTATTCATTATGGAGAAGGTTACCGGCCTGTTTTTGATGCTGGTTGGAGTCCTGATCTTTACCAACTGGCTGTCACGGCTGTCAGGCTATGCTTCAATCCTTTTTGGTGGGGTTTAAATGAAGGTTCATCGCGCGCAACATTCCATCCAGCTTTCCGTTACCGATCTGATTGTCACCGAGGCATTTTATGCTGGTATCCTTGAACTACCGGTTCAGCGCGCCCTGACTTCTCCCGGTGCGCCTGAACATCTGATTCTGGATATGGGGGGTGTTGCGGTGGTTTTCGTTGAAGACGGTGATGTGATCAGAACCCATCCCATGCTTGGCCAGCGTCTGGGAATGTTTCCACGCGGTATCGGCGTGACGCTGCATTTTGAGATCAAGGATATTGAAGGGATCAGTGACGCAATTTCAGAAGAGGGGCTGGAGTTTTTATATCCATTGGAGCTTAAGCCTTATGGAGTCAAGGAACTCTGGTGCTTTGATCCGGATGGCTATCTCGTTGTCCTGGATGAGACCGTAGAAAAATTGACTGCTTTAAAAACGCCTTAAATTCATTTTTTGAGCCTTAAATGAAAATTCCCGGTTCACCATATCTGCTGCTGGTTTTAACAACACTATTCTGGTCTGGTAACTTTGTTGTCGGCCGTGCGGTACATGGCAGTATTCCGCCAGTCACGTTTGCCTTCTGGCGCTGGGTGGTGGCCCTATTGATCCTGCTGCCGTTTGCCAGAAGGCATCTTGTCATACAGTGGCCCATGTTGCGGACAAACTGGAAAAAATTGCTGGTTTGTGGTGTTCTTGGGGTAGGGTGTTTCAATACATTCATATACATCGCATTGCAGACAACAACCGCAACCAATGCCCTGTTGATTAATTCAACGATACCGGTAATGATCGTTGCCCTGTCCTGGACCTTTGGCGGGACACCATTAACGGGAAGACAAGCGATTGGCGTCTTGACCTCTCTGGCCGGGGTTATAACCATCATCTGCAAGGGGGATTTGAGGATGCTGCTGTCGCTGCATGTTAACAGCGGCGATTTATGGGTCCTCGTGGCTGTCTGCTGCTGGTCTGTCTATACGTTTCTGCTACGTAAAAAACCGGCCGGTATCCACCCATTCTGCTTTTTGACAGCAATTATGGTCTTTGGAATTGCCATGCTTACCCCGTTCTATATCTACGAATTCTACTCCGGCCAACAGATGCTCTGCAGTTTGACGAATATGGCCTCGGTGCTGTATGTGGGTGTTTTTGCATCACTACTGGCATTTATACTCTGGAGCCAGTCGGTGGACCAGATCGGCGCAAACAAGGCCGGTCTTTTTCTGCACCTCATGCCGGTGTTTGGCACGGTACTGTCAATCATCTTCCTTAATGAATCATTTTACCTGTTCCATTTGACCGGCATTGCCATGATTTTTATCGGAATATACCTGACTACCGTTGTAACCACAGTGGACAGAATCAGGTCTGCTCAACACTGACGGGTGCCTCGGTTGAATTTTTTGTGACCGGTTTTTTGCGTTTTCTACGTTTACGTTTTTTGATCTCCTCTCCATTTTCAGCTGTGTCCGCCACTACATGCAATGGCTTTTCCTTGGCAGGTTTCGCCGGATGCTTTTTTCGATTTGAGTTGCCAGTGGCTTGATCACGCTTTTTTGCAGGAGTCGCACCGCTTTTGCCCGCTAGCGGCTTTCTGGGGACACGGGAGACATGCTTGAAATCCTTGATGAACAGTTCATCTTCAGCCCATTCACTCGGTATCTTATGCTTGATATATTCTTCAATCCCTTCCAGATACAATACGCCATCTTCATCAGCCAGCGATATCGCCTTACCCATTGAGCCCGCCCTGGCGGTACGGCCAATGCGGTGAACGTAATCCTCACAGTCCTGAGGCAGATCATAGTTTATAACGTGTGAAACTCCATCGATATGCAGCCCGCGAGAGGCCACGTCCGTGGCAATCAAAATCGCCAGCTTGCCATCCTTGAAACTCTCCAAAATACGCATACGCTTCTTCTGGTCAACATCCCCTGAAATCATTTTGCAGGTAAAATCGTTGGCATTCAGCAGGTTGTGCAGGTGTTCTCCCTCTCGCTTGGTGTTGACAAAAATCATCGTCCGTTCCATCGCATCACGACGCAATAATCCAAGCAACAGGGAAAATTTTTCTTTACGTCCTGTATGGTAGATAACCTGCTCAATTTTTTCAGCGGTCATCTTTTCCGGGGTAATGGAAACCTTTTCCGGTGCATTCATGAACTCATAGGCCAGTTCCATTACCCTCTGGTTGAGAGTTGCTGAAAACATCAGATTCTGTCGCTTGTCAAATGGTGGCAGGCGGCGCAAGATAAAACGCAGATCGGAAATAAAACCCATATCGAACATGCGATCCGCCTCATCAATGACCAGCATTTCTATTTCTTTTAAGCTGTATATCTTTTGTTTCAGGTAATCAATCAACCGTCCTGGTGTACCAATGACAACATCGGTACCTTCCAGAAGGGCATTTTTCTGTTTCATGTAGTCAACGCCACCATAGATGGCCTGGATCGTCAAACCACATGTCTTACCCAGCAGGATAGCATCTTGTTCGATCTGTACTACCAGCTCACGTGTAGGTGCCAGAATCAAGGCTCGAGGGTGTTTTCCGCTTACCGGGGCGCTTTTCATCAGCCGTGTAAAGAGGGTTATCAGAAATGCGGCTGTTTTTCCGGTGCCGGTCTGGGCCTGTCCTGCAATATCCTTTCCAGTCAGCGTAATTGGTAGTGTACGCTCCTGAATCGGGGTGCAGCTTTCGAAACCCGCCGCACGTATTCCGCTTAGTAGTTGTTCTGGTAATGCCAGTTCTTCAAATTTCATTCTTTTTCCTTCAGATAAACAATATTTTAATCAGATTCAATTGCACCATGTTTTTTTGTGCTAACAAGTTACAATATATGCTGTGCCCATCTCTTGCAATGTAAACTTTGTTGGCAGTCAAATCAAAACAGGCCTGCCGGAAAAACCGGACAGGCCTGTTTGTGTTTCAAAATCGACTGGATAATCTATTTAGCAGCAGCCTTAACCATAAGCTCGCTAACCAGTCTGGTAAAACGGAGCGGATCCTTGATTGCTGATCCCTCGGTCAGAAGTGCTTGATCATAAAGAAGTTCTGTATATTCAGCAAGCCTGGAGTCTTCCTTGTTTGATTTGAATATATCGGTCATGACCTTGAGTATCGGATGGGTCGGATTCAGTTCCAGAACGCGTTTTGATTCAGGAACAGCCTGATTCATCGCTTTCATGATCCGTTCCATATTTGCATTCATGCCATATTCATCCGCAACCAGACAACAGGCGCTGTCAGTCAGACGTTTTGAAAGGCGAACATCCTTTACCTTGTCGTCAAGGTTATCCTTTACAAACGAGAGCAGGTCGCCAAATTCTTTGCGGGCCTCTTCCTGTTTGGCTTCCTTTTCCCTCTTTTCTTCTTCGCTGTCCAGATCGACATCACCACGGTCAACGGCCTTGAGTTTTTTTTCATTATATTCGGTCAGAGCCTGGACAACCCACTCATCAACCGGATCAGTCAGGAAGAGTACCTCACAATCCTTGGCTTTGAAAATTTCAAGGTGCGGTGAGGTCTCCAGGGTTGAGCGGCTGTCACCGGTGATATAGAAAATATTTTCCTGGGTGGCCTGCATCCGCCCCAGATAATCCTTAAGGGTTGTGTAGCTGCCGGCCTCTGTCTTTGTGCTTTCAAACAGAACCAATTCCTGCAGTTTTTCCTTGTTGGCGTAGTCAAAGTGCAGACCCTCTTTAATAACAGGCCCGAATTCCTTCCAGAAACTGACATACTCATCAAAATTCTTTTCCTTGATGTCGGCCAGTGTGGAAAGTACCTTATTAACAAGGCTTTTCTGGATTCTCTTGATCTGTACGTCTTCCTGAAGGATTTCTCGTGATACGTTAAGCGGCAGATCGCTTGAATCAACCACACCTTTAACAAAGCGGAGGTAATCAGGGATCAGCTCTTCGCAATGATCGGTAATAAAAACCCTCTTGACGTACAGCTGCAGTCCTTTTTTACGGTCTGCCATGAACATGTCGAAAGGTTTCTTGGATGGAAGATAGAGAATTGCCTTGAATTCGCTGATACCCTCAGCCGAGAAATGGATTGTGTTGAACGGATTCTCGAAGTCGTGCGAGATATGTTTATAGAATTCCTGATATTCCTCTTCGGAGACATCACTCTTTGCCCTGGCCCAGATGGCCTTCATGGAATTGAGTGTCTCTTCGGTGGTCTTCTCGATTGTGCCGGCACCCTCGATTTCTTTACCGTCAACATCCTTGGGGGTTTCACTGCGGGTGATGTCCATGACAACCGGATACTGGATGTAGTCCGAGTATTTTTTGACGATGGAGCGGATTTTCCATTCGTCAAGATACTGTTTGAATTCTTCCTTCAGGTGCAGTGTGATTTCTGTGCCACGTTCTTCACGACTGCACTCTTCAACCGTATAGGTACCATCACCAATTGATTCCCAGCGGCATCCGGCATCCTTGTTGCCGGCCTTACGAGTCTCCATGATGACCTTGTCGGCCACCATGAACGAAGCGTAGAAACCAACACCGAATTGCCCAATCAGCTCCGGATTGTCGGAAGTTGCCTTGTCCTTGAGCGCCTGCATGAAGGCCTTGGTGCCGGATCTGGCGATTGTGCCAATATTCTCTTCGACTTCAGCCATGTTCATGCCGACGCCATTATCGCGGATTGTGAGCGTTCCAGCGTCTTTGTCTGGAACAAGCTTGATTTTCCAGTCGCTGTTGCCTTCCAGTAGTACCTCATTTGAATGGGCTTCAAATCGGATTTTATCGATTGCATCAGAGGCGTTTGAAATTAGCTCGCGAAGGAATATGTCACGATTTGAATAGAGTGAGTGAATGACAAGGTCAAGCAGTTGCTGGACTTCAGTCTGGAACTGTTTGGTGGTTTTTGACATGCTGGAAATATCTCCTTCTTAAAATGATAAATAAACTCATTCAGATATAATCACTGTGATTGGCTTTTTCAAGGGGAGTGATAATCATTTGTTTTGTTGAAAATAAAAAAATCTACACATTTTGAAGACTTGTTGTACACTATAGTGAAACATTCAGGTTTTTACGTACTGAATCGATTGGGCGAGATTCCAATTCAAGGAGGGTGTCATGGAAAAGTGTAATAGCAATAAAGTGGCTGCAGCGGCAATGTTGCTGTTGGCTGGCGGTATAATTGGGGCAGGTGTGGCGCTATTGTATGCACCGCAGTCGGGTTACAGGACCAGGCGTGATATTACCCGTTGTACAAAAAAGTTAAAGACCAAAGCCGATGAAGCTGTTGAAGATATCAAGGAAAATGTTTCTGATCTTGTCGAGGTCATTGGAGATAAAACTGATGATCTAGTTGAAAAAGGGCGCGGTGTTGCTGGAGCTGCACGAAAGGACCTGATTCGACTGATTGAAGAAGGGGCAGCCAAACTGGAGTCCTTCCGGACAAGATTATCCAGAATGGTATAGCAAATGGATATTTTGGGTTGTCTGCTGTTGATGGATGGACAGCAGGCAACCCAACGTTAATGATCAGAGGTATACACTGGTTTTACCCGCTTCAGGAATGAGTTGCCCAAAATGGTTTATGGAGACAAAACGTTTTGATGCCTTAGATTCTATTTGTGAGCTGTAACGGCTGATGTAAATCAGATATCTGATACCATACTGTTCTGCTGTGGCGAGGTTGGTCTCACTATCCTCTCCGAGCATTGTTCTGACCGGATTATATTCTACAAACTGTTGCAGCTTATTCCAAAAAGAATTGTCCTCCTTAGGTAATCCCACTTGGTGTGCCGATATAATCCCGTTAAAATAACCACCTATAACTGTTTTCTTCAGCTTCAGCTTTAGTGTTTTGGAGTGCGCGTTGGTTACCAGCCAGACCGATTTGTTTCTCTGTTTCATCTGGAGTAAAAAATCAATTACATATGGATGCACGGCAATCAGGTGTTCAACCTCTTTTTTAAGGAGTGGAATATCCATCTTCAGCCGCTCAGACCAGTAGTCCAGGTCTGTCCAGTTAAGGGTGTTTTCCTGTGAATCAAACAGGGAGCAGAGATGCTGCCGGGCATAATCAAGCGAGGTGCCATTCTTGTGAGCCCAACGTTTTGGCAGGTGCTCCAGCCAGAAATGATCATCAAAATGCCGGTCAAGCAATGTGCCGTCCATATCCAGCAGAACGGTCTCAATTTCATTCCAATCGATCGTCATTTGTTTTTCCGTATTTTGGGATAATGCAGTCTGAAGTAATACAATATATGACATCTGTTGCAAATGATGAAATTAAATCAGAGCTTCTTTGTAAAGTAAATCTACAAAACCTGTATAATCTCCTTATTTTATTGACTGTAACTGTTTTAATCGAATATAAAAGTTAGCATTATGAAGAATAGTAAAAATCTATACATAGAAACTTTTGGCTGTCAGATGAATGTCAATGATTCTGAACGGATTGCCGATCTGTTGATGGATATCGGTTATTTGCAGGTACAAAGTCCCTCAGAGGCAGATCTGATCCTGTTAAATACCTGTAGTGTCAGAGCTGGTGCCGAAGAGCGGGTGTATCGCCGGCTACAGAATCTTGGTGCACTGAAGAAACATAAACGGAATTTGAAAATCGGGGTTGGTGGTTGTGTAGCACAGCAGGAAGGGCAGAAACTGCTGCAAAAACTTCCCTGCCTTGATCTTGTATTTGGAACCCACAACTTGCACCTTTTACCGGATATGGTGAAAAGTGCCGAACAGGGGATCAAGCGATCTGAAACGACATTTATTGATAATAGTGACAGATTTGACCTGTTTCCGCCAGTTAAAGGAGATTTTCGTTGCAGCAGTTTTGTAACCGTTATGCAGGGGTGCGATAATTATTGTTCGTATTGCATTGTCCCCTATGTCCGTGGTCACGAGGTCAGCCGCAGTTCCACCAAAATCATTGATGAAGTCAAAAAACTGGCCGGGTCTGGTGTGCGTGAAGTTATCCTGCTTGGGCAGAATGTGAATTCCTATGGTCTTAATACGCCGGGTGAATTAGGTTTTGCCAGCCTTCTCCATAAGGTTGCTACGGTGGATGGGATTGAGCGGATTCGCTTTTTTACATCCCATCCAAAGGATATGTCCGATGAATTGATCGCCTGTTACGGTGAGATTCCAGCACTCAGCAGTCAGATCCATCTCCCGGTTCAGTCGGGTAGCGATTCGGTTCTGACACGAATGAACCGTAAATATAAGCGCCAGGATTATCTGGCAAAGATTGAGGCCTTAAAAAGGGTTCGTCCGGGAATTGCCATAACCGGAGATATGATTGTCGGATTTCCTGGTGAAACCGAAGATGATTTTTGTGCTACACTGTCGTTGATGGAAGACGTCAGGTATACGGATTTGTTTTCTTTTGCCTACTCACCTCGTCCTGGAACAAAGGCCGCAGATTTTGTCGATGATATTGGAAGCGAGTTGAAGCAGCAGCGCCTTGAAAGGCTGCTGCAACTTCAAAAACGGATTACCAAGGAGATCAACTGCAGCTATACGGGTTCCATTCAGACCGTTCTTGTTGAAGGGGAGGGGCGTAAAGCAGGGCAGGTCTCCGGCAAGTCCGATTATGGGCGCACAGTGAACTTCACAGGTGATAAATCCCTGATTGGTAGAATTGTTCAGGTCAGAATTGATAAGGCGTACCAGAATTCCCTGATTGGGGAATTGGTAGATCAATAAAATCAGCAGTTTAAGATATTAAAACGTATTTTATGTAGAGGTTATTATATGCTTCCTGAAGTTGTGCCAACCATTTCCAATTTTTTAAGAACTATTATTGAGGATGACATTGCTGCCGGCAAACATGCTCAGATTGTTACCCGTTTTCCACCGGAACCAAATGGTTATCTGCATATCGGTCATGCCAAGTCAATTTGCCTGAACTTCGGCCTTGCCCGTGATTTTGGTGGTCGTTGTCATCTCCGCTTTGATGATACCAACCCAGCCAAGGAAGAACGGGAATATATCGATTCAATCAAGGAAAGCGTCAGTTGGCTCGGTTTTGACTGGGGGCAGCATATGTATTATGCCTCGGATAATTTTGAACAGCTTTACAACTGGGCCGAATATTTGATTCAAAATAACAAGGCCTATGTAGAGGATCTGAGTGCGGATGAAATCAGATCCTATCGTGGTACACTGACAGAACCTGGCAAAGAGAGCCCTTACAGAAACCGGAGCATCGAGGAAAATCTCGATCTGTTCCGGCGGATGAAAAAGGGTGAATTCAAGGATGGAGAAAAAGTTTTACGGGCCAGAATTGATATGTCAGCGCCCAATTTGAATCTGAGAGACCCGGTTATCTATCGGATTATCCATGCACCACATCCCCATGTCGGCAATAGCTGGTGTATTTACCCGATGTATGATTTTGCCCATGGCCAGTCCGATGCCATTGAGGGCATTACCCATTCCATTTGCACCCTGGAATTTGAGGATCATAAACCTCTTTATGAGTGGTTTCTGAATAACCTTCCCGTGCCGGCAAAGCCGAAACAGTACGAGTTTGCCCGCTTGAACCTTACCTATACCGTCATGAGCAAGCGCAAGCTGAATGAATTGGTAACCCAACAGATGGTTTCCGGCTGGGACGATCCCCGGTTACCTACCCTGATGGGGCTCCGGCGGCGTGGCTATACACCGGCTTCCATTCGCTCATTCTGTGATCGGATTGGCGTTGGCAGAAGTGATTCATGGATCGATGTGTCGGTTTTGGAGGAGTGTGTCAGGGATGATCTCAATGAATCTGCCCCCCGTGCGCTTGCCGTTCTCAGGCCGATCAAGGTCATCATTGACAATTATCCAGCCGATCAGGTCGAAGAGTTTGAAGCGGCCAATCACCCCCAGAAGCCTGAAATGGGTACTAGGACAATATCTTTCTCGAAAGAGATCTATATTGAGCAGGACGATTTCATGAATGAGCCGGTTAAAGGATTCTTTCGCATGGCACCCGGGACAGAGGTTCGGTTGCGCTACGCCTATATTGTCCGTTGCATATCTGCTGTTATGGATGAACATGGCCAGGTCGTTGAGGTACACTGCGAATATGACCCCGCATCCCGTGGTGGTACGGCTGCTGATGGCAGAAAGATCAAGGGAACCATTCACTGGGTTTCTGCGGCAACATGTATTGATGCAGAGGTTCGCCTTTTTGATCGGCTGTTCACAGATGCCAACCCGGACAGGCGCGATGTTGATTACAAACAACTCATCAATCCGCTTTCAGTTGAATCATTAACCTGCTGCAAGCTGGAAAAATCACTTGGCAGTGTTGATTCAGAGATGCGCCTGCAGTTTGAACGACTTGGCTATTTCAGGCCTGATCCAGTTGACTGTTCACCACAAAAAGCAGTTTTTAACCGGATTGTTACCCTCAAGGACAATCGCCCTAAGAAGTAATCTATAAGGATACAATTGCAAACCATGAAAAAAGAAAAATTTAAATCCGGTTTCGTGTCAATTATCGGTCGTCCGAATGTGGGCAAATCAACATTGTTGAACAGCATTATCGGTGAAAAGATCGTTATCACCTCTGACAAACCACAGACAACACGCAACCGGATCCAGGGGATTCACAATATACCTGGCGGACAGATCGTTTTTATTGACACCCCTGGAATCCATGCCTGTCATTCCAGACTTAACAAGGGCATGGTGGATGTTGCCATGTCGTCCATCCGTGGTGTTGATCTGCTGCTGGTTGTTGTTGACGCAACCTCGTCCGTTGATGATCTGTTGATCAAAAACGTTCTTGGAGAGGTTAAAATCCCCGTAATTCTTGCCTTAAACAAGGTCGATAAACTGGCTGATAAAAATATGCTCCTGGATAAAATAGATGCCTGGTCCAGACTGCACTCATTCAGCGAGATTGTACCTATTTCAGCTTTCAAGGGTGATGGTGTGCCCCGACTGGTGGATGTTATCAGCAACTATCTGCCTGAAGGACCGGCATTGTTCCCGGATGACATTCTGACGGATATGCCTGAAAAATTCATTGTCGCGGAGATGATCCGTGAAAAGGTTTTCAGAATGACAAGGGACGAAATACCTTACTCCACCGCCGTAATTGTTGAGAGTTTCACCGAACGTGAAAACGGAGTTGTTGCCATTTCTGCCGCCATTTCCCTTGAACGCCCAACACAAAAGGGGATTGTAATCGGTAAACGCGGCGAGATGCTTAAAAAAATTGGAATTCAGGCACGGCAGGATATTGAGCGTTTGCTCGGTACCCGCGTATTTTTAGAGTTGTTTGTGAAAATTGAAGAGAACTGGAGTGAACGCCCCTCCAAGCTCAGGGAGTTTGGATACGAATGAAACCTTTAGTTGCTCTGGTCGGACGACCTAATGTTGGTAAATCAACTCTTTTTAACCGCCTTCTCGGCCATCGTCGTGCAATTGTTGATGATACCCCCGGTGTAACCCGGGACCGAAATTATGCCTCGATAACACGTTTTGAGAAGCCTTTTATTCTGATTGATACCGGTGGATTCGAACCGGTCACAGAAGATCGCATGTTGCAGCAGATGCGTGATCAATCTCGTTTGGCCATCGAGGAAGCAGATTATATCATCTTCATGATGGATGCGAGGAGCGGACTGACGCCGGCAGATATTGAGGTTGCCCGCATGCTGCGCAAGATCAAGAAGCCGGTTTTTTATGTGGTCAATAAGGTCGATGGTGAAAAGCTGGAGAATGAATCGGCTGAATTCTACTCTTTAGGCGTAGATAATCTGTATACCATCTCTGCAGAGCATAACCGCGGGGTCTTGGATCTAATCGATGAATTGATCAGCCTCTTCCCGGCAGAGGATGTGTCTGAACAGGCTGAGTCCATTACGCGTATCGCCGTTGTCGGGCGGCCAAACGTTGGCAAGTCGTCACTGGTCAATCGGCTCCTGGGGTTCGAGCGAATGGTTGCCAACCCAACCGCAGGAACTACACGTGACTCGGTAGATACCTTCTTTACGTGCAATAAAAAACCTTATCTTTTAATCGATACGGCCGGAATTCGTCGCAGGGGTAAAACCACCCAAAAGCTGGAAAAATATAGCGTTGTTGATTCACTGCGCAGTATTGAAAAAGCGGATGTGGTTCTGGTTGTACTGGATGCGGAAGAGGGGATTACCGAACAGGACGAGCGGATTGCCGGTTATGTGCACGAGGCTGGCAAAGGGTGTGTGTTTGTTGTCAATAAGTGGGATAAACTGTCCAAAGACAACAAGACATTCGGAATTTTTACGGATAAGGTACGGCTGGAATTCAAATACCTTTCTTATGCCCCAATCGTTTTCGTATCAGCATTGACAGGACAGAGAACAACAAAGATCATTGAAACTGTTGACGAGGTTATGGAGCAGTTCTGCCGCCGAGTGACAACGGCTGATCTGAATAGAATCTTTTCTGAGGCCATTGATGCCCACCATGCACCGCTTGCCCATGGTAGACGCGTGAAATTTTATTTTTCCACACAGGTTGCAACAAAGCCGCCGACATTTGTTGTCTTCACAAATCAGCCAGATAGCATTCATTTTTCATATGAACGTTATCTGGTCAATAAATTCAGAGAGGCATTCGGTTTTAGCGGCACACCGCTTAAACTGTTGTTCAGGGGCAGGGATAGCAAGGGAACATCTGGCAAGTATAAGAAGCATTCTTAAAGCTGTACATGTCGAAACGGTTCGGATATATCTTTAATCATTAAAGTACATTATCACACTCGGAATGGGGCATTGACACATGAGTCTTGTCGGAAACCTGGAAGATCTTGGTCTTGGTGAGATACTTCAGATGGTTTATCTCAGCAGACAATCAGGAATGCTTTTTATCCACAGCAACGAACGTGAAGCTACCATTGTGTTTAAAGAGGGGCTGGTTGTCAGAGCATCTTCAAGCCAGTTCCCGCAAAGCCTTGGTGAGTTGTTAACCCAAAAATCTGTCATTGATCCAAATATCCTTAGAAAAGCAATCTCGCTGCAGCAATCAGAAGGATTTCTGCAGCGCCTTGGCGCCATTCTGATTAAACATTTTGATATTCCTGATGATGTTATTGAGACAGTAGTCCGTGAACAGACCGAATGTGTCGTTTATTCTTTATTCGAGTGGACCGCGGGCCGGTATGACTTTCAAGTCCAGAATCAGATAGAGACCGTTTACGACACAAAGATGGATCCTTTGCAGTTCATGCTTAACAATGGCCTCAATCCCCAGTTTCTTGTCATGGAGGGAACACGCCTGCTGGATGAGAAGCGGATTGCAATTGGTAAGGGGGCTTATTCCGGTAACGAATATGGACAATCAAATCAGCATCAGATGCAAATCTCTATGGATGAACACCGAAGCAAAAAACCGGTCAAGCACCCGATTGTCATTGTCGATGATGACGCACCCACCTTACAGGCAATATGTGGATTGCTGCAGGATAATGAATTTATTGTCCATGCACTCAGTCGCAGTGAAGATACCCTGATCATGATTGATAGCCTGATCAGGGCCGATGAACATCCAATCGTCATCATCGACCTGATCATGCCAAAGATGGATGGTTCGGGTGTGCTTGGCGGCATTGAACTCCTCGAACTTTTGAATAATAATTTCAAGCACCTTCCAATTATTGTCATGTCCGATTATCACTATGCCGAGGCAGAGGCCAAGGTAGTTGAACGCGGTTGCCATTTTTTGATAAAGCCAAGACGGACCGATATCAATAAGCAACCAGATCTTGATAATTTTATTACCTTGCTCCTTGAGGAGATTCAGACGGCGGATTTTGCCACTGTAGAACAAGAAATCTCTGATCGATATAATCTTATGGAAGAATTGCGCATGGAGATGAACGACGAAGAGCTTTTTGGAGGTTCTTCGGAAACCGCTAACAGCGGAGCTATCTCAATGCTGCGGGGGATGCTGGAGGACCTGAATAATCCGGAGCTTCAGGGAGGTGTTCTGCTGCTGCTACTCCGCTTCGCATCAGAATTCATGAACCGGGCTGTTGTTTTCATGGTCCACGATAATGTTGTATCCGGGGTAGGGCAGTTTGGTATTAGCGGCGGTAAATTTAGCGGTGATGAAATTGTACGCACAATCAATTTTGCCCTCGAGTCTGATTCGATGTTCAGTCCGTCTGCCAGGACAGGCCGATCATCTGTATTTAAACCCGTGTTGACGGCAGTTGATAAACACATTCTTAAACAGCTTGGCGGTGGAAATCCGGACGAAGTCTTCATCGGTCCGATTGTCAGTAAATCACGCCTGGTCGGTTTTCTGTATGGCGACAATCTACCCGATAATCAGTCAATTAATGGCACGGAAACATTGGAGATTTTTATTTCCCAGGTTGGATTTGCCATGGAACAAAATATTCTGGAACGTTACAAGGTCTGATTTTTCCAGCAAGCTCAGCATACGGTTTATCCTTTCACCATTACAATAATTTGAAACTGAAATCAGAGTTGCTACCCCATGGCCATTATTCCTGTTTATGAACGAATTTAATAAGTTAGATAATAAGGCAACCAGGGACTTTCTGGCAGAGGCTGAAGATATTGTTGAGCGGCTTGGGGTTGAACTTGATCAACTGATTGAGTATGGTGAAACAGGCCATATCGATCCGGATCTGATTAATTCCATTTTCAGAGGCGCACATTCATTAAAAGGTCTGGCAGGAATGTTCGGATTCCATGGAATTGCCAATCTTTCCCACGCAATGGAGAATTTGCTGGACAAGTTGCGTTTGGGTAAACTCGAGATCTGTCCTCCCGTAACCAAACTGCTTTTCCAATCCCACAAATTTCTGAATTCATTGATCAGGAATATCCATATTGGCCGTAATGAGGTTGATCCTGGTATTGATAATTGTATAGGCCAGATCGATACATACATTAATTCAGTTAACAAACAGGATTGTAAGATACAGCTTGCCCATATCGACCTGCCCGAGAGAATATCAAAAACATTAACAGAATATGAAGAGCACCGCTTGTTGGAAAACATGCGTCTGGGCAGACAGATTTACTGCATTCATACATCTTTTGATCTTTCCAGCTTTGATCAGGATTTAACCGCTTTTACCGAGAAATTGAAAGCAATGGGTGAGTTGATCAGTACCCTGCCAGGAATAGGTGAATCGCTGGAATCACACATTGATTTTGACCTGCTCTTCGGCTCCCAAAATGATCTGGATCAGATAAACGAAATTGCAACCGGTTACAATGCCACTGTTGACTCTGTTGGATATGATAATTCCTTGGATGATGATGCCGATCTTTTGTCAGACGTACACTCAACAGCCATAAGTGTCACGGATATTCCAGACGCAAAGACAGATACCGGTTTTGTGATCAGTGATCGACATTTTTCAGCTAAAAGTCTGACCAGTACAGTCAGGGTTGATATTGAAAAGCTGGATGAGCTTATGAATATTGTTGGTGAGCTTGCCGTTGCACATGGTTCAATCTCTAATATGGTTAACAGACTGTCGAAGGATTTTTTTTCCAGTCACTGCAATGATCTCATCAAGGGAACACGACAGCTAGAGCGAAAGCTGATTGAATTACAGAAGCAGGTCATGAGTATTCGTATGGTCCCGGTTGGTCAGATCTACGAAAAAATGTCGCTAGTCGTACGTCAGATCTCCAGGGAACAGGGAAAAAAGGTTGAGTTATGTTTTTTCGGTGAAGATACTGAACTGGATAAGCTGATTGTCGAAGATGTCTCCGACCCATTAATGCACATCATCAGGAATGCCATTGACCATGGCATTGAATCTCCTGATTACCGAAGGAGTGTTGGTAAACGGGAAACCGGCACCATCAGTATATCGGCTTCTCAACGTGGAAGTCATGTCGTTCTTGATGTCAGGGATGATGGCGCTGGTATTGATATTGAACGGGTCAAATCCAGTGCGCTTCAGAAAGGTCTCGTTCAGGATATCTATAATGTTACTGATCGGGATGCCCTGGATTTTATCTTCCTGCCAGGTTTTTCCACGCTTGATGCAGCAAGTGATATTTCCGGCCGGGGAGTCGGCATGGATGTGGTCAGGAATAATATTGCTGCCATTTCAGGGATGGTTGACATAGAAACAACGCGTGGCGAAGGAACCTGTTTCAGTATTACCTTGCCAATAACCCTGGCGATAATAAAGGTACTTCTGATCTCTGTTGCTGGCAGAACCTATGGGTTGCCGATAACATCCGTTCGAGAGACCCTGCTGCTTGAACCAGATGACATCTGCACCATTGAAGCCAAAGAGGTTATAAATCTGCGCAATTTCACCCTGCCATTGTTGCGACTGGATTCTTTTTTTAATCTTGATCGTCAGATTCCAAAGAGTGGTGAGTTCTATGTAGTTGTGATCGGCATGGCTGAAAAACGGATTGGAATCATTGTTGATGAACTGCTTGGACAACAGGATACTGTGATCAAATCACTGGGTGAAATGTTTAATAATTTCAAAGGAATATCCGGTGCAGCAGAGTTGGGAGATCAGAAAACCATTCTGATACTTGATACCGTCAGTATCATATCCGAATCCACGAAGTGCGGGAACTGAACCATGTATAAAGCCTATTTCGGTTTCAGTGAAAAACCATTCAGCAAGACCCCTGATCCGCGTTTCCTGTATCCCGGCAAGGGGCATGAAGAGGCGTTGGCCAGGCTTGAATTTGTGATTGAAGAACATGAAATTGCCGTCTTGACCGGGGAGATCGGTTGCGGCAAGACAACACTTTCACGGGCCTTGATGGACAGACTTGGTGATAAATTCCGTTTCTGTTATGTTGTCAACCCATGCCTTACGGCAGTGGAGTTTTTACGTAGCCTGGCACGCTTACTGGATATTGATCAGCCAGCAAGCTCAAAGGATGAATTGTTGCAGCAGATAACAACTGCTGTATATGAAAACTATTTGAACGATATCTGTCCGGTGCTGGTAATTGATGAGGCCCAGATGATTTCTGATCCTGCCGTCTTTGATGAGATACGGCTGCTGACCAACTTTCAGCTTGATAACCGCAATCTCATCTCAGTAGTAATCATGGGACAGCCCGAACTGCGGACAATGCTCTCGTCCAGCCGTTTTGAACCCCTTCGCCAGCGTATTGCGCTGCACTACCATCTTTTGCCACTTACGGTAGATGAGACAATGGAATATCTTGATTACAGGCTGGAGATTGCCGGAGGGTGTGCCGGTCTTTTTACGCCGGACGCTGTACAACGAATTTTCGAGCTGACGGGTGGAGTTCCCAGAAAAATCAATTCCATGGCCACAAATGCCCTGCTAGTTGCATTCGGCAATGATTCAGCATTGATCGACTCTGCCATTATTGAAGAGATTAAAGACGAAATATTATTATAGGCGATTGAATGGATCTGGCCAAAATACGCAAAAAAGCCCTGCTTGAACAACATAACAGATATCCTGTGGCCATTCCGCTAAAGGATAATAGGGCTCTTCTGCCTGCAAAACCGGTACAGTCGGATACCGGATTACAGGAAATTATAGACCCCCCCCAGGATACCAGCTGCTTTGAAAATAATCCAACAGAGCCTGATCAGCCCTTATTTAATGATACGGCATATTCTGCGCTTGAAGTGATTCTGAATGGCCGCCAACAGGCTGGATATACAGATGATAACCAGTCTGCTACAGATGAAGATATAAGCCCGTTTGAGGATGATTTTTCAGATTATCTATATGTCAATGTTTCCGGGGAGTTTTATGGCATAGATATCATGCAGATCAAAGAAATCATTAAACCGCGTCCGGTAACCGAAATTCCCCGAACACCTCCTTTTGTATCCGGAGTGCTTTCATTGCGAGGTGTGATGGTTCCTGTACTTTATTTGTCCAGACGACTTGGACTGGAGCAGATATCGTCGCCCCATGAACGCATTGTCATTGTTAAAAACAGCTCTGATGAGTCATTTACTGGTTTGGTGGTTGATCAGGTTATTGGTGTTTCACATATCCGTAATGATTCAGTCGAATCCGCACCAATGGTTTTGGAAGCCCCCCTGCGTAATTTTATAAGCGGGATAGGGCGAGAGAACGAGAAAATGTTCATCATCCTTGATCTGCCAGCGGTTGTAAATTTCAGGGAGCTGCTCTAATGGGAATCAACCTGATATTACAGGATATTGATCAGGCAGAAGCCCCCCCTATCGAGGAGCTTCAATTTACAATCTTCAGGCTGGACAAGATTCTGTTTGCTGTTGATATCATGCGGATCCAGGAGATTGTACAGCCGCGGGAGATTTCAAGCCTTCCATATCATTCTGATTATCTGGACGGTTTGATCCGATTACGGAACAGTATCATTCCGGTTTTTAATCTGCGCCGCCGTTTTGGCATGCCTGACTTCATGAACGCGGTTGATACGAAGCTGATTATTGTAAAGCTGTCTGGTATTGTTATGGCCCTGTCTGTTGACGATGTGTATGAGGTGGTTACAGTTCCGGTTAACTCAATTCAGCCATCACCAGCAATTAATGCAAAAGGGGCTGAGTGTGTATTGGGTCTTTCTCTCGGTTTACATGGGCAGGTTTATATGATTTTGAATCTTGACAGGTTGATCGGACAGACCGAACAACTTGATATTCAGGCTAATCTGGCCAGAACTTACGGTTGCCCTGCATGAACATGCACTCTGTAGACATGATCATGACAGATGATGAATACTGTTTTATCAGAGACAGGATATATGACTTTTGTGGCATCTATTTTAACCGGGATCTGAAATATCTTCTAGAAAACAGATTATCTCGTCGCGTTGAACAATTAAAATTTAATTCCTTTATCGAATATTGTCATTTTCTGAAATACAATCCAGAAAAAGACCAGGAATTGGTCAGTATCATGGATATTCTAACCGTAAATGAAACCTATTTTTTCAGGGAATCAAATCAGTTGCAGACATTTATCGATGAGGTACTGCCGGAACTGATTGAAAACAATAAAAACAAGCGGTTACGTATATTGAGTGCCGGTTGTTCAACCGGGGAGGAGCCGTATTCAATTGCAATGATGCTGGCTGATATTGAGCCGCTCAGGGGCTGGCAGATTGAAATTACGGCGGTTGACATCAGCAGGCAGGTTTTGCAGTCTGCAGAGAAAGGTTTATATGGTATTTCGGCTTTTCGCAAAACGGATCAATCTGTTATAAACCGTTTTTTTGTTAAAGGGGATACCGGTTATCATATTATTGCTGATATAAAGAAAATAATTAATTTCAAACATTTGAATATTTTTGATCTGGAGCAGATTGCAACGCTTGGACCAATGGATGTAATCTTTTGCAGAAATGTCATCATCTACTTTGATACAGAAGCAAAGAAGAAGGTGGTTAAATCATTCAATAACATTCTGGTAAATGGTGGTTTTCTGTTTCTAGGACATTCCGAAACATTGATGAATTTATCCAGTCAGTTTAATCTTCGCCATTTCAAGAGCGATCTGATATATCAAAAGTCTGATCAATCCTATTCAAAAGGACATCCATGAAAAAAATCAAGGTTTTGGTCATAGATGACTCCGCATACAGTCGCAGAACAATCAGCAAGATGCTGGACAGTTTTAACGGCGTCGAGGTGGTTGGGTATGCTACAAACGGTGAAGAAGGGATCCATAAAGTTATTGCCCTGAAACCAGATCTTGTCACGCTTGATCTGGAAATGCCTGGGATGAATGGATTTACCCTGCTGCGTATTCTTGTTAACCGTTTTTCAATACCGGTTATCATCATTAGTGTTCTCAGTGATGCCGAGAATGTATTTAAGGCCTTGGAATTGGGTGCCCTGGACTTTATCGTCAAGCCATCGTCTGTAGCATCAACAGACCTGTTGAAGATAGAGGATGACCTAAGGGAGAAGGTTCTGCAAAGTGCAAACTTTAAAATGGATCTGACTAAACAATCTTTTGTTGAACCTGGGCATGAGCGTTATGAACAGGCTGAAAAGATTCTGGTGGTGGATGAAACATATCTGCATCCATTTGATATAGTCGCTATCGGAGCATCCACGGGTGGCCCCCCGGCATTGCAAAACATGCTTTCAGCATTTGACAAGGCCTATCCATTTTCAATCGTGATTTCTCAACACATGCCGCCTGGCTTCACCAAACCTTTTGCCGAACGCCTTAATCGCTGTTCCAAATTTTCAGTTAAAGAAGCGCAGGATGGCGATCCTGTTATTCCTGGCGAAGTTTTGATATCCCCCGGTGGATTCAATCTGGTTTTTGAGATTCACCGGGGTCAGGTGACGGCAAGGACCGTCCCCCCGTCACAAACTGACCGATTTGTACCATCTGTTGACGTCATGTTTGAGTCTTGCGCTGGTATCTATCGTAACCGGATGATAGCTGTTGTTCTGACAGGCATGGGTAATGATGGCAAGACAGGTGTAACGAGGGTGAAGGAAAAGGGGGGGTACGTTATTGCTGAATCACAGGATACGGCGATTGTATATGGTATGCCAAAGGAAGCAGTGGCAACTGGACTGGTAGACAAAATTTTACCTCTGGGGCAAATTACTGACGAAATCCTTGCTAAAGGTCAGAACTGTTTATGAAAAACGTGACAGGCCTTAGACTCTGATTCCGCAGATAATCTGTCTTGAAAGCCAAAGTTTTTTGAGGTACTACTTAAAATTGTTGAAAAAATATATTTATTGATAGGTCATCTCATTGCAAATTATATAAGTGAATAAGTTGAGAAAGGAAAAAGCTGTGGAACAGAGGTATATACCCGGAACTATTGAGAAGAAGTGGCAGCAAAAATGGGAAGACAATAAATCTTTTTCTGCCTCGGAGACGACAGATAAGCCAAAATATTACCTGCTGGAAATGTTTCCGTATCCATCAGGCAGAATTCATATGGGGCACGTGCGCAATTACTCTATTGGTGATGTGATTGGCCGATTCAAGAGGATGCGTGGCTTTAATGTTTTACACCCAATGGGATGGGATGCCTTTGGTATGCCAGCAGAGAATGCGGCCATTCAGAACAATAGTCATCCTGCAAAGTGGACATATGAAAATATCGATTACATGCGCGGTCAGTTGAAACAACTCGGACTATCTTATGATTGGGCCAGAGAACTGGCTACCTGCAACCTTGACTACTATCGCTGGGAGCAGAAGATATTTCTGGAAATGCTTGCCAAACGTCTGGCATATAAAAAGACATCCTATGTAAATTGGTGTCCAAAATGCGAAACTGTTTTAGCCAATGAACAGGTGGAAGATGGCTGCTGCTGGCGCTGTGACAGCGAGGTTCAGCAGAAGGAACTGGATCAGTGGTTCTTCAAGATTACAGATTATGCAGAGGAATTACTTGAATTTACAGAAAAACTGCCTGGCTGGCCTGAGCGTGTTCTGGTCATGCAGCGTAATTGGCTAGGCAAGAGTATCGGCTGTGAAATTGAATTTCCGATTGAAAATCATCCCGTATCGATAAAGGTGTTTACAACCCGTCAGGACACACTGTATGGAGCTACTTTCATGTCACTGGCACCTGAACACAGACTGGCCACGACCCTGACAACGCCAGACAGGAAAGAGGCTGTCGAGAGCTTTATCGAAAAGATCAAAAAGACTGACCGCAGTAGAGGTGCGGCGGATGATTATGAAAAGGAAGGCGTTTTTACCGGATCGTACTGTATAAACCCGGTAACAAATGCCAGGATGCCCATCTTTCTTGCCAACTTTGTCTTGATGGATTACGGAACCGGTGCTGTTATGGCGGTCCCAACCCATGATCAGAGAGATTTTGAGTTTGCCAAAAAGTATAATCTGCCATCTGTCGTTGTCATTCAACCAGAGGGAGATGTTCTTGATCCAGAGACAATGACAGCCGCCTATACTGAATCAGGCCTGCTTGTGAACTCAGGGCCGTTTGACGGGATAAATAGTGAAGAGGCCAAGGAAAAGATTGCTGATTACCTTCAGGAAAATAAGAAGGGTAAGAAAACCGTTAACTACCGTCTCCGTGACTGGGGTATTTCCCGGCAACGTTATTGGGGTAACCCCATTCCGGTTATTTACTGTGATGTTTGCGGCGTTGTACCGGTGCCTGAAAAGGATCTTCCGGTTAAACTGCCGATGGATGTGGAATTCACGGGTGAGGGTGGCAGTCCTCTGGCCAAGCATGAATCGTTTGTAAACGTTGCCTGTCCAAAATGTGGTGCAGCTGCAAGACGGGAAACAGATACGATGGATACCTTTGTACAATCATCCTGGTATTTTTTACGTTATTGCTGTCCGGATTTTGATAAGGGGCCTCTTGATAAAAAGAAGGTTGATCACTGGATGTCAGTTGATCAGTATATTGGCGGCATTGAGCATGCTGTTATGCATCTGCTTTATGCACGCTTCTTTACAAAGGTTTTACGTGATTTTGGTTATGTCGAGTGTGATGAGCCGTTTTTAAACTTACTGACACAGGGGATGGTTATTAAAGACGGCTCCAAGATGAGCAAGTCTAAGGGTAATGTTGTTGATCCGAATTCGCTGATCGAACGTTATGGTGCTGATACGGCAAGATTATTCTCCCTTTTTGCAGCTCCACCAGAAAAGGATCTTGATTGGAGTGATCAGGGGGTTGATGGATCATTCCGCTTTCTAAACAGGGTCTGGAGATTGATCAATGACCGGCTGGAGATGTTTAAACGGGCAGGAAAGATTGATCTGCAATCTATTACGGCTGAAGAGAAATCTCTGAGACGTGTTGTACATAAAACAATCAAAAAAGTGACAGAGGACATTGAAGATCGCTTCCATTTCAATACCGCTATAGCTTCAATCATGGAGCTTTTAAATGTCATGCAGACATTTGATCATAAATCACCACAATCTGCTGCTGTTATGAAAGAGGCAATAGACAACATAATTCTTCTGTTAGCCCCTTTTGTGCCACATGTAACAGAAGAACTATGGGAATTGCTTGGCCATACACTTCCACTGACAGAAACTGCATGGCCTGAATATGATCGCGAGGCTATTGTTGATGATGAAATTTTGATTATTGTTCAGGTGAATGGGAAATTACGATCCAAGCTCACCGTTGATGCGGGGCTGAATGAAGATGCCTTAAAGCAGCTGGCACTGGAAGATGGCAAGGTCAAGCCTCATTTGGAGGGAGTTTCTGTGCGCAAGGTGATTTGTGTACCAGGAAAGCTTGTTAATATTGTGGTCGGGTAGGGGGGAACAATGATCAGCAAGTCGGCTAAAATGCCCTCCTTGAAGAAATATCTATGTATTATTTTGTCTGTATCGATTGTAATGACGGCACTGTTTACCTCTGGTTGCGGATATAGTTTAACTGGAACCAATCCTCAAAACAATTTGAATGCCGGTCAGGCAATCTGGGTTGATTTTATTTCCAATGATACAATCAGCACATCCGCTCAGACTGTTATACGCAGGGCATTATTATCAGAGGCACACGGTATGCGTGGCATGCTGCCGTCCGCTACTCCTTCTTCAGCTGACTTGATTGTTTCCGGTCGACTTCTTTCCTATAGTACCGGGGCTGTTTCATACAGCTCTATTGATCAGGTCAAGGAATATCGCTTGTACATCTCTGCTGAGCTTGAGTTACGGCGCAAGGGTGAAAAGGGCAAGGCGCTCTGGAAGGGAACTATCAGCACCTACCAGGATTATCCGGTTGATAAGAACAATGATCTGGCATTACAGCGTAGCGCAGAAGAGGCGGCCCTTGCTGCTGCTTCGTGCAAAATGGCACAGAAATTCATCTTTTTAGCAGAGCAGTCTTACTGATATGACACTTCAAGAACTGGAGACAAATATCAGAAAGGGGACTGTTCCGGCTCTATGTTACCTGTATGGTGAAGAGTCATTCCTGGTGGATAGACTGACTAAAAAACTGCTGGATGCTGCAATTGACTCGTCTTTGAAGGATTTTAACCTGAATGTGTTCTTTGGTAACGAGGTTAAAGGGGTTGAGGTGGCAGACGCGGCATTGACTCTGCCCATGTTTGCAGATAGACGCGCTGTGCTTGTAAAACGGGCTGACTTGATGAAAGCTGATGCCCTGGATGCATTGATGACTTACATCAAGAACCCGGCTGCCAGTACATGTCTTATATTCAATGGAGTCAAGATTGATCAGCGTAAGAAATTTTTTCAAGAGCTTAAAAAGCAGAATGCGCTGATTGAATTTAAAAAAATGTATGACAACAAGTTGTCCGCTTTTATTGTTGCGGAGGCAACTGCCCAGGGCAAAAAGATTGAGTCATCAGCAGCGGATTTATTGTCGTTTTTGATTGGTAATAATCTTCAGGAATTGTCTTCCCAGATTGAAAAACTGGTCGTTTATGTTGGCAATAAACCTGGAATTACCCTTGATGATGTACGAGTTCTGGCCAGTAGCAGCAAAACGTTCACTGTTTTTGAATTAGCCGGTTTTCTTGGTCTTAAGGATTTGAGTCGTTCGTTAAAAAGCCTGGATACGCTTATCAGAAATGGTGATGATGTACCGATGATGATTGGCGCATTATCCCGCCACTTCAGACAGCTTTGGCGTATTCTGGAACTTGTTGAAAAGAGGATGGGGCAAGCCGATATTTCTCGAGAGGTTGGTATAAATCCATATTTCATTGGAGACTATCTGAAGCAGGCTCAAAAATTTACCAAGAGTGGATTGGACAAGATATTTAAAGATTTGTACTACTGCGACTTATTATCAAAAACAGGCGGAAATTCATATACATTAATGCATGGGTTGATTATGTCTATCTGTACTGCTTGATTTATTATAAATATCCATAAGATACAATCACAATCAAAAAAGGAATACCAGTGATGGTATTCCTTTTTTGATAACAGATTAAAACATGTAATTAAGCGAGTGTGTTAACAAGTTTCGTCAAACGGGATACATTCCTGGATGCGTTTGATTTATGAATAACACCCTTAGTGGCAGTCGCATCAATAACTGGAATTGCAGCTTTCAATGCCTTTGTAGCAGCCTCTTTATCCTTGGCTTCAACAGCCTCACGTACACGCTTGATGTATGTTTTGAGTGTTGTGGAAACATGCTTGTTGCGAGCATTCTTTTTCGCATTCTGTTTGATTCGTTTGATTGCTGATTTGTGATGTGCCAAACTGCACCTCCATTAAAACGTATGTACGTTGATATGATGAATTAAAGTAAACTTGATACCATTTATTAATTGCCTATGTCAAGACAATTATTCGTCAATGCTGACTTTGCGGCCGTTTATGGATAGTTTTTTATTGGCAAACAGGTTTATTGCCTTTGGATAAATCTTGTATTCAGCTTCCTTAATACGTATTGCAAGTGATGCGGCGGTATCATCATTGAGTATCGGCACGGCTGCTTGTATGATAATCGGGCCTGTATCTGTACCGCAATCTACAAAGTGTACTGTGCAGCCACTAACCTTGACCCCGTAATCAAGTGCTTGCTGCTGTGGATCAAGCCCTGGAAAAGATGGCAGTAATGCCGGATGAATATTCATAATTGCATTTGGAAATGCATCTATCATGGCAGGGGATAAAAGTCTCATAAAACCAGCCAACACAACAAGCTGAACATCTAGATTTTTAAGCATCTCAGCCAGATTTGTATCGTAATCAACCCTGTTTGCAAAACGGCTGTTTTCAAGTACGATCGTAGGTATACTATGTTTATCAGCTCTTTTTAGTGCGTAAGCATTTGCTTTGTTGCTGACAACACAGACTAATTCAGCATTTACATTACCAGATTCAATTGCGTCAATAATAGCCTGTAAATTCGAGCCATCTCCAGAAACCAAAATGGCAATCTTCAATGGAGCCGCCTTAATCATTTTACCCAACCAACTCTACGCACTCACTGGACTCTTCACAACTATTGATTTCACCAATTAACCATGCACGTTCACCCATTCCGTTCAAGCGATTAATCATATCATCAACGTCATTATCGGTAACGGCAACAACCATACCAATCCCCATATTGAATGTTCTGTACATCTCATCTTTAGCCACATTGCCGGCTTGCTGCAAAACAGAGAATAATGCCGGCTGTTCCCAACTTGCCAGATTGAGTGTAGCCTTGCACCCTTTAGGGAGGATTCTTGGTATATTTTCCAGCAAACCACCACCTGTAATATGAGCTATACCCTTTACATTAAAATCTTTGATCAGATTTAGCATGGGGCGTATATAGATACGTGTAGGGGTAAGAAGCTCTTCAGCAACGGTTTTCCCCAGTGAAGGTATTTCGGAATCAATTTTCAGCCCCATACGCTCAAAGATCAATTTACGGGCCAGGGAATAACCATTACTGTGCAGGCCACTGGAGGCAATACCGATAAGTTTGTTGCCAACCGCAATTCCTGAACCATCAATGATATTGTCGCGATCAACAACACCAACAGCAAAGCCTGCCATATCATATTCACCATCAGCATAAAAACCTGGCATCTCGGCCGTTTCTCCACCAATAAGTGCACATCCGGCTTGACGGCACCCTTCAGCAATACCTTTGACGATAGAAGCAGCCTTCTCCGGAAGCAGGCTTCCGGTTGCCAGGTAATCAAGAAAAAAGAGCGGTTCAGCTCCCTGCACAATAATATCGTTTACGCACATTGCGACCAAGTCAATACCAACTGTTTCATGATAGTCTGCCATGAAAGCAATTTTAAGCTTTGTACCGACACCATCAGTGCCGGAAACAAGAACAGGGTTCTTGTATTTGGAGGCATTCAACGAAAACAGACCACCAAAACCACCGATTTCAGCCATCACCTCTGGTCTGAAGGTTGATTTCACTAATGGCTTGATCAGGTTTACAAAATTATTGCCGGCAGCAATATCAACTCCGGCATCCTTATAGGTAACTTGAGAATTATTCAATGCATATACCCCCTTGCGTGTAAATTATATTTTTAGAACATGACCTGTAAAATGTCAATTTCTATCTAATTTGTTTGTTTGAATTAATCGATGACATTTGTTGATTGAGCTTGACAAATCATGCCGTTTTGAGATTATTGAAAATCCATGAAAAAGAAACCTACTAAATGCATCCATCTCATAATACCAACTCTTTTAGCTGTATTGGCACTGTTATGCCTATGTCAGCAAACACAAGCGGATATTTATAAATTTGAAGATGGGGATGGAACTGTACATTTTACAGATGCCCCGACAGATAAAAAATTTAAGGTTTTTTTACGTGATCTGAAAAAGGATAAGCAGTTAAGAACTAAATTCAAATTTTCGAATTTTTCAAATCGGTCAGATTTTGATCATATCATAAAATCATGTTCAGAAAAATATGGCGTTAGCTTTTCCTTGATCAAGGCGGTGATACATGCTGAGTCAGGTTATAATCCAAATGCAGTATCAAATAAAGGGGCAACAGGCTTGATGCAGCTAATGCCCGGTACAGCAAAAACTTTGAAGGTGAATAACAGCCTTGATCCAAAAGATAATGTTGAGGGTGGGGTAAAATACTTGAGATTCTTACTGGATACCTTTAAAGGTGATGTATCACTGGCACTTGCAGCTTATAATGCCGGCCTTGGCAAGGTTGCCAAGTACGGTGGCATCCCCCCGTATCCAGAAACTCGCAACTATGTAAATCGTGTATTAGCTTATATGAAATCTTATCAGGCAAACTAACAGATGACACCTAAAGTCAATCCGATTCTGAATCTCCCCAATATTTTAACAATGTTAAGAATTGCAGCTATTCCAATTATGGCTGCTGTGTTGATATCACCATCAAGAAATGCCGGTTTTTGGGCGGCGGCAATATTTTCATTGGCCTCAATTACAGACTGGTTGGACGGGTATCTGGCCAGGCGAATGCAGATTGTAACTGTCTTTGGTAAGTTTCTTGATCCCATAGCCGATAAACTGATTGTAATGGCAGCAATGATAATGATATTGCCATTTAACAGAATTCCAGCGTGGATGGTGTTAGTGATACTGGGGCGCGAAATTATAATTACAGGACTTCGCGGAATAGTATCAAGTGAGGGCGTTGTTATACCAGCCAGCAATCTTGGAAAATTTAAAACAATTTTTCAGCTTGTTGCCATTATTGGGTTATTGCTACATTATGATTACAATTGGTTCTTTTGTATTAAACATCCTCTATTAACGGTAAATATGCACAACGCCGGCATGTTTTTTCTATGGATAGCGACCGTGCTTACAGTTTGGTCTGGCGTTGATTATCTGGCACGATTTGTAAAATATTTCAACCGTTAACCCCCAACATATCCAATGCAATACATCAATCTTCCCAAGACAACATGCTATAATACAGCAGAAAATTCTATTTTATCTACGACTGAAAGAGAAGTGGCTCAAGTCTATCCATTTCGGGCATCCAAGTATTATCATAGCCTTATAAAACATCCCGGTGATGCAATCTGGAAACAGTGCATGCCTGATATCAGAGAACTTGGGGATGACAAGCAATTAAGTGATCCATTGAACGAATCTGGACTTAGTCCGGTCCAGGGATTAATTCATCGTTATCCGGATCGTGCCGTTCTACTAGTTTCCGATCGATGCCCGGTATATTGCCGATTCTGCATGAGAAAACGTCTGGTTGGAGCTGAATATACATCCATAAGTAAGGAAACGCTTGATGTAGCCTTAAATTATATTGCAGCGACACCGGAACTAAGTGATATTGTTCTCTCCGGTGGAGATCCGCTGATGCTTGATGACAAATCAATTCATTACATCTTAACGCGTCTGCGTTCCATCCCACATGTTGCGATCATCAGGATCGGCTCAAGGGTTCCGGTTACAATGCCTGAGCGAATTACCACTGACTTATGCAATATCATTAAACAATTTCATCCTGTATACATTAATACACATTTTAACCATCCCGCAGAAATCACTAATCAATCCACCACGGCCTGCAATATGCTGGCTGATGCCGGCATTCCGCTTGGAAACCAAACCGTGTTACTAAGGGATATCAATGATTCATGCGAAACAATGCGCGAGCTTATGCGCGGCCTGCTTTCTATAAGGGTTAAGCCTTATTATATCCATCAGATGGATCTGGTAAGAGGAACAGCTCACTTCAGAACATCAGTAAAATGTGGCCAAGATATAATCAGATCATTACGTGGACATATTTCTGGATTGGCTGTGCCTCAATATGTAATAGACCTCCCCAATGGGAAAGGCAAGGTACCAATACTACCTGATTATCTTATAAAAGATGGTGATATGCTGCACCTAAAAACCTATCAGGGAGAGTGGGTAGCGTATCAGGATATTAAAGCTCCTCCGGAGTAAATGCTACAACGTCATCTATTGTTGCTGAGTCTGCAAAAATCATCACAAGCCTGTCAATGCCAAGTGCAATTCCAGATGAGGGCGGCATGGAAGCAAGGCTTTCAAGGAATGGTTCTGGAAGGGGCAGCGTAGATATGGCGTTTGAGGCTCTCTTTTCATTGGCAGAATTAAACCGCATCCTCTGCTCTTCAGGATCGATTAATTCAGAAAAGCCGTTTGCAATTTCTATTCCCCCCAAATACAATTCAAATCTCTCAGCAACAGAACGGTCATCGCCTTTAAGGCGTGCCAATGCTGCCATTTCAGCAGGATAGTCTTTCAAAATTACCGGCAAGTCTTTTGGAAGAGATGGCTCAATACAATCAACAAGCAACTCTTCAAATATCCCCTCATTAATTGCATTATTTGCCGTTTTATTTGCAAACTGCTCAAAACAATCTTTGACTGTAATCTTTAATGCTGGTTTATATACATCAATCCAGTTTCCCTGGAAATTGATTTCACTCCCCATTTTGCACGTCTGAACAATCCATCTTAACAGTTCTTCGCAATCATCCATAAGATCAGTATAATCACTATTGCTGCGATACCATTCCAGCATGGTGAATTCTGGAAGATGGCGCTTACCACGTTCATCATTTCGCCAACAACGTGAAATTTGAAATATCTTGTCATGTCCACGACATAGAAGCCGTTTCATGCATATCTCTGGAGATGTTTGTAAAAACCAGCTACCGGAAACAGTTGGTTCAATATACTCTTCCGGGGCATTTGACGGAATTCTAAGCGGGGTTTCAACCTCAAGAAAACCTTTTGAAATAAAAAAAGATCTGATTGCTTGTATGATTTCTGCCCGCAACCATAAATTTTTATCCATCTTTTGCATTTTAGAATCCTGAAAAAATAAAGGGCGAGTCATTTTGTGACTCGCCCCGTAAAAAGAAAAATTAAAAACTAACCTTTGACTCTGGTTGAATATTCGCCATTACGAGTATCAATTGTAATCAATTCACCTTCTTCAATAAAAGGCGGAACCCTAAGAACAAAACCTGTCTCAAGAGTTGCCGGCTTTGAATCATTGCCACTTGTATCACCCTTTGCCCAAGGATCTGTATTAACAACCCGTAGGTTAACAAAGTTAGGTAAAGTAACTCCAATTGCCTTTTCACCGAAGAGCAAAACATCTACTTTAAGGTTTTCAAGAAGAAAATTCTTTGCATCACCGAGCGCTTCTTCTTCCATAATAACCTGTTCGTAATTCTGTTGATCCATGAAGGTATAATGAGTTCCTTCTTTATATAAAAATTCCATCTCTCGCTCATCCAGACTTGCAGGTTCAAATGTTTCTCCAGAACGATAGGTCCTATCAAGAGAAGATCCATTAATCATATTTCGCATTTTCGTGCGATAAAGTGCCTGACCTTTTCCTGGCTTTGTAAAGTCAAAAACAGTAATGATGTAAGGATCTCCATCAATTACAATCTTCAATCCTTTTTTAAGATCTGCTGCAGTATACATTCTAAAACCTCTCTATATAAAAATTAAAAACAGGCCCAAATATGAATATAAATGGACCTTGACTGGTAAAAAACAATAGACAATCTTATTTTGCTCTGTATGTAATACGTCCGCGTGACAGGTCATAAGGTGATAATTCAACGGTAACTTTATCACCAGGAAGAATTTTAATAAAATATTTACGCATCTTGCCAGATATATGAGCAAGCACAATATGATCATTTTCAAGTTTAACTCTAAACATTGCGTTTGGGAGCGGTTCTACAACCGTACCTTCAACTTCAATTGCCTCTTCTTTACTCATACCAGGATACACCCCTTGTGACTTATTTTTAAACTTATATACATTACTAACAGTAGCGATAAATTGCAAGTATATTTAAATCATTATCTTTTACAACAATTTCTCATACCATCATATCACCCATAAGATATATTATGTAAAGTTGCTTTAATGTTTTTTATGGGGTTTGTATGTATTTGAAATTATTGTCAAAAAATAGTTTTTTGCTGTTTACAGCAAAAAACAACAATCAGCCCCCGTTAGATGGTTTTCGGGGGGTCAACAACTGCATTTCACAAACCCCTGTGACAAATCATTTTCATGCTTGCGACGTGCCCGGCTGGCTGCACGCCTCTGGCCCTGTTTCTACACGTCCTCAATACCATGCTTTAAGCGAATTTCACTACAGTAAAATCAAGGCTGCCTATGCGTGGGCGTAAACGTTTAAAAGATCCTTTGATATTTCATACAGTTGGCTTGCGAGCTTCTCAATGGGAATGGCTTGATCTTTGGTTTCCCGGGGCTTCTCCTACTCGACAATTACAAGCACTTTTTGAGCGTTCTGAAAAATTTTGGCCGGCTGGCCCTTTTGTCTTTTGTAAGGGGCGCAAGAAAAACGATGAAGGGGATTCTCTGTGAAAAAAGAGCTTTTTGGTTTTCATGCTGTTTCCAGACGTGCATATCCGCGAAGCGGTTTATGCACGTCTGGAAACAGCGGTTTTTTCTGTGTGTCGCTCGCGACACACATTGCAGCCAGTACGGGTTATAGTATCACCCGTACTAAGTGCCATTTTTGGCGCTTTTTGGATAAAAAATTATGAAACGTCCTCTTTTGAAAGATCAGATTCAGCAATATATTTTTCGTTTGACGATTCCTTGTCCTGAGTGTGGGCATAAATTGCCGGTTAATGACTCTGATGGTTATGTTTTTTGTTCATTTTGTAAGGTTTCATGGGATTTGACACTTGGTAGGACTTCTTTTGTAAATCAAAAAAATGATGTTCGGTCTGTTGTTACGGTTAAACCTAATGGCTCTCACATTGTGCGTGATGTGCCTGTTGTTGGTCAATTAACGATTTTCGATGGTGTTGAGTAATGATTGACACGTTGAAGGTTTCTTATCCTCTTGATCGTCGGCTTGCTGTTTTGCTTGATGAAAAATCAGAACGTTTACAAAAAGTTTCTCCTGATGGCGAGGTTCTTTGGGAAAAATCAGTGGTTCGGGGTAATTGCATGCCTTCACATTATTCCGGCTTGAGAATTACCACACGTAAAAAGAAAGATCTTTTAGACATGGGGTTTATAAATCTTCAGGAGTCAAATCTTCCTGATGTAGCGTTTTTTGAATTTTCTTTGCAAAAATATCAAAGTCCATCTGCTTATAACAATAAAAACACTGATTTAGATGTTGATATACAGGCTTTTTACGTGTGGGTTTCTGCTCTTTCTTCTGCTCTTGAATATGATTTTTTAATTGCTCAATTTGAGCTTCAACGTGTTGATTTTTCTAGAAATTATTTGATTCAAAATTCTACTGTGTTGGATTTTTTGCGTTCTCTTGAATTGACGTTTTCTAGACATCCAACTGCTGATACAAGGCTTGAGCGTAAAGGATCAGGTTTATTTTTTAAGTCTTCCTGGTTAGGTAAAAAACTTTATTATAAATATCAAGAGTTTATGGACGTTGAAAGAAAAAAACATTCTGGAATTTATACTGAAAAAAGGCTTTCTGGTGTTGCTGAGTTAGATGCTTATTGTGATTTTCAACCGTTAACTTGTGCAGAAATTGACGAATTAACACGAATGGTTAGATTCGAGATTGAGTTTAAACAACATTACTTAAAGAGGTATTCCGTGAAAAAAATCGATGATGTTATTAATTTATTAGATAGATTTAATATTGAAAAAGAAAAGTATATGGAAGTTCCTTTGTTAACAAAAGGTGATTTGTGTTCGTCATTGGGGCTTACTGCAGCTCAACATCAAATTATTGATATGGTTCGCCGTTACGGATTTAAAGAGGCTAGAAATCAATATATTCAATTAAAATCTTTGCGGTCTTGGCAGCGTAATAAATCTGAGTTGTCAGCTAAACATATTCATTTAGAGGCTCTAGATAATCGTGAATATAGATCTATGACTGATATCTTTCATAATCCAGAAGTTCTTAATTTTCAACTTGAGCTTGCCCCTTTCCAAGATGAATTTAAAAAAGCAGCATAAATTTAAAAAGGAGGTTTTAAAGGAAGATCCAGGGCTTTGTTTGTTGTGCGGTTGTGAGAAAGAAATTGATTTTAAAGGGCTGGCTTATTGTTATGAATGCAGTATTGAGGTCGAAATTGGGCTTTATTTGGGTATGCATGCTGAATTTGATGATTATTTTTTGAGTAAACTAAAAACAATGAAAACAGGAGATTAAAATGTCGATTGTAAATATGCGGGTTTATGGGCTGGTTACAGGTAATGAGGCGAAGCATGATGAGAAATTTGGTCGTGTAGTTGGTAAAGTTATTATTACTGATGAGCATGGTAAAAAAATGAATTTTAAAGTTATTGGCCCAAGAACTTCTTTGGAAGTTCAGTGGGGAGATAAGGTTTGCCTGGACGTTGAATCTCCAGTTTTGAAAATGTCTGATTATGGCAATCTTTATCTTGAATGCTTTGAATTGAAAGTAGCAAAAGACGAAATAATAAAAAGTACGCCTTTGCCAGTTGCACCGAAGGCGTCTGTATAAGGGGGCTTAAATGCTCTTGAAAAAGTATTTACCTGTTTTTTTAATTTTGTTGTTGGTCGGTGTCGTTGTTGTTGGTGTTGCTGATCCGTCTCATGCTTCTTGGACTCCTTTGATCGAGTCGGATGATTTTGATGGAATTAAACAGGATGTTCTTACCGCTGCTGCCGGTATTGTTTCAGTTGTACTTGTGATTATTGGTTTGTCTTGGCTCGTCAGAGCCTTTGTTAAGTAATTCGGTTTTTCTGGCCAGAGAAAAACAAAAATAAAAAATGGAGGTTTCAACATGGGTTTTCTGAAAAAAGTATCGTCTAAAATTATGGCTGTGATGTTCTCTTTCTTTGCTGCAATGGCAGTTGTTCTTTCGTCACAGGTTTCAGCACATGCTTCTGATATTGATGATCTGTTTACAGCGTTCAATATTACCGGCTTACAGTCAAACGTTAAAACTCTGCTTATCGGTGGCGTTGCGTTCATGGTTCTTTTCCTTGGATATCGGTTCCTCAAAACAGCCGCAAATCGTTTTTAATGGGGGTTCGGGGAGGTTTATCACCTCCCCTTACTTTATAACTTTATGAATACAAATAATGTTTTTGATGAACTGATAACTACTTTTACGTTCGGACTTTTCAATGATTTGAAAACTTTGGTTTTAGGTGCGCTTACAATAGTCTTTTTGTTAGCTGCAATAGATTTGATTGTCGTTCATTTTTTTGGCCGGTCAATATCTGAAGAACTTGAATACAGACAATATGCAGCTGATTTGCGCAAGCGTGAAGCTTTTGAACGTCGTTATGAAAATGAAAATGATTCATCTGCTATGGGGCCTTCAAAACCTGCTTCTGGTCGTCATAAATATTACGATGGGACTTATTTTTAATAGTTGGAGCTGATTTATTATGGATTAAGGGGTAGTTATGTCTTGTTCACAATATAAACCTATTTTTTCTGACGTTGATGATGATTGTGATAATTGTTTGCATAATCCTTATTGTGAAGATGGTGTCGTTAAAGAATTTGTTTCTGATCCAGCTAGAATTAATACTTTTGGTGGTTTTACTGATGAAGATGATTTTTTTGATCCTTATTATGGTCCTGAGGAGGATTGATTTAAATGGTTCTTGATCCTGTTTGGCTTGGATATGGTGCCGGACTTGTTATGTCCGGTTGGGTTTGTGGGATGATCGTTGGAACTGCTTTTGATGTGATTGGTCGTTTTGGGAGTCGTCGTGGCTGATCCAGTTATTTATGCAGATCCTTACATGATTATTCCTTTTCCGACTTATGAAAATAGTTATCCACCCTATTCTGCCGGAATTGTTAAAACTAATCCTGTCATTATTACTCAATTATCAGGAACAACTTCTTTAGCTGGATTAAGCAAAGATGTTTCTTATCTTGCATATAATCAAATGCGTTTGAGTTATCAGATTAATGTTTTAGATGCAAAGGTCGCTAAAATGGAACCTCTTGTTATTACACAATCAATTAGTTTTTTAATCGGTGCTTTTGTAGCCATTGCTTTTATTCTTGCTGTTGTGAGGTCACGTTTATGATTCTGTTACCCCCTGCCCTTAATTTTACTGCTTTATTACATGATTTCGTCAAGTTATCAATTCCGTTTGTGACTGTTTACGCTTTGATGACTGCGTATGATTTTTTAAAGCAAACTGTCAATTTAATATCTGAAAAGGATTAAAAATGGATGAACGCTTAAAGGTCATATTTGCAGCTCGTAAAGGTTTGATCTGGTTTTTTATAATTTCATCTTTTGCATTTATTGGATTTATTACAGATATTTATGCGCATTTTATACGTTAGTTTTTTAATCTTTTTCTGTTTTTATTCTTTGTCTTTCGCTTCTCCGTCCGAGGTCGCATCAACTGGTATTTGTTCTTGGGTTCATCCTAAATCTTCAAGAGCTTATTTTTATATAGATCCAGATCCTAATCCTGTTCTTTCTTATACTCCTTATGCTTCTGGTGTTTCTGCTTCTTATAATCTTAAAATGGTACATGATATTAATAAAACTAAAACAGATGTAATATTTTCTGCATATCATGAGCCAATGTTTTTTAAATATGAAAATGCTCCAAAATGCGGTTCTTTACAACAAGAAATGCGTCCTGGCTATCCTTGTTGGGTTTCTGATCCTGATAATCCTGATTATTATAAAACTCCTATTTATGAAAAAAAGTTTACAGAATATCAAAGTAATCTTGGTTATACCTGTTTAGAAACAACACCTGGCAATTGTTCTTCTATTCCTTCTTTACCTACACCTGACTGTAAACCAAATTTATCTTATCTAAAGCCAAAGGGGTCTTATGAAGGTTATGTTTGTAGATCTTTAAACACTCATTATTCACAAACTTATTGTGTTATTTCGGCTTATCCTACAAATATGGTTGATCCTTCTAATTGTCAGCTTGGTGTTACTGGTTACAGTTATGTTAATTTTCAATATTATATTAATATGGCTCAGATTTCTTATTATCTTCTTTCTCCTACTGGTTCATATAATCCACCAGTAAAAACTATTCCTCCTTCTCCTAATCCTCCAACTGTTGAAAAAAGTAAAAAAGAGTTGTCTGATTTACTTTTATCTAATCAAAGTTCTTTTCCTCTTCCTGATGTTGTTCTTCCTAAAGATCCTGCTGTTCCTAGTCCTTTAGATTGGCAATATAATTTTAAATCTGATGCATTTATTAATATTCGTTCTATGTTTATGAATCGTATTCAAACTTTTTTTGATGATATTAAAACCCTTAAAATAACTGATTTGCAACTTGATGCTTTAAGCGGTGACTCTTCATTTAGTTTTGATGTGTTTGGACATTCTGTAAATGTTGATTTTGATAATTATAGATTTATGTTTTCTGTCTTTAGGGACCTTGTTTATTTTCTTGTTGCCTATTCTTCTTTCAGAATTATTTTTTATAGGATGTGAAAAATGGATTTTCAGCCGTTAATTGATTTGTTGCTGACGCCTTTAATGTGGATTCTTGACGGCTTTGTATATGTCATTGGATTTACTCTTTACTATGTAATGGATGGTTTCTTGCTTTTTGTTTATGTTTTTTTAGCTGGTCTTGATTTGTCTGCTATTGCATTTGATTTTATTGGTCAGGCTGCGGGTTTTCCTTCTCAATTGCTTTTTTTATTGGATGCAATTGCTTTTCCTCAAGCTCTTACAATTATTTCTGGAGCTTATTTGGTTCGATTTCTTTTAAATCTTATACCGGGTATTTTTACAAGGGTCTGATATGCGATTTCTTATATTGATAATCTTGTTGTTTTCATCAACTACTGTTTTTGCAGGTTGCGGGCCTTTTGATTCTGGTGGTACTCCTGATGTTTATAATATTTTTCAACCTGGTATATCTTCACAATTAGCTGAGGCGATTCTTTTTCCAGCTCCTGTTTATGCTGATTTCGATACTCCGTATGATGGGACTTCCTCTAGTACAGCTTTGACTAAAGTTTCTGGCATGTTTAATTGCCGTTTAAATGAATTCGTTGAACAAATGCGTACAACTGGCATTTTTGGTTTAGCTGCTAATTTAAATATCGGTTCTTTATCTGGTGATTCTGCATTTACTATTGATTCAGGACAATATGGTAATCATTCGATTGATTTAGCTTTTGATTTTCCTGCTTTTGCATTTTATTTGATTCGCGGTGTTGTTTTATTCTTGGCTGGTTTTTGTGCGTTATCTTTTGTTATTCGAGGTCAACAATGATAATTGCATTTGAAGGGACTCCTGGATCAGGGAAGTCATATGATGCAGTCCGAGAAATTGTAAATAATTTACGACTTCGAAGAATTGTTTATACGAATATTGAGGGCATGGATGATCCAGGTTGTCAGCGTTTTCTACAAGACTTTTTAGAATTTGATGATTTTGAGTTTAAAACTTATTTCCATTGGTTGCCTGATTCTGATTTTTCACATTTTTGGGATTTGAAAGAAACCAATCAGATGTGGGATGGTCAAATTACGTCTGAAAAGCCTTTTGTAAAAGATGGATCTCTTCTTGTTATCGATGAAATACATAAAATTTTTTCAAATCGTGATTGGTCAACTGAAAAAAATAGACAGTTTTCAGATTGGTGTTCAACTCATAGACATAAAGGCTTTGATGTTTATTTTGTTACTCAACATTTAGATAAAGTTGAAAAGCAAGTTCGGTCGTTGATTGAATGGACTTACGTTTATAGAAAAGTAAATTTTCTAGGTTCATTGTCTAAAAATCGTTATATCAAATATGCTTATAGTGGCGATGATACTAAGGGGAAACCTTTAAACACTATATCCAGAAATTATGAGCTTAAAATATTCAAGTGTTACAAAAGTATGGTCAATGATAATAATGTAAAGCTTAATATCATGCCTCAAGTCAATATTTTGAAACATCCTGTTTTTTATGTGATTCCGCTTGTATTGTGTCTTTTTCTTTATATGCTCTTTGGAAAATCAAGTTTTGCAACTGGTGATATCCTTGGGACGTCGAAATTAGCTCATAAACGTGATGGAGTTCAAAGTCCACCCTCTCCTATTCCTAATTTGCCGGTCGCGGCTCCTGTGGTTCCATTTTCAAAAAACAGTTCTTCTTCTGTTCCTGTTCATAAAAAGTATTCATCTGTTCAGCCTGTTCCTAATGTTGTAACTAATTCATCTAATGCTATAACGGTAAAAGGTCATACTTCTATGAATGGTAAAACATTTCTTCTGTTATCTGATGGCCGGATGGTTGCTAGTAGTAAAGTTATTTCAGTTGGATCAGTTTATAAAAATTAAGGGGTCGTTATGAAAATTTTGGTTAGTTGTTTGATTCTTGTTTTTAGTTCTTCTGTTTGTTTTGCTTCTTCAGCTTTAAAAAATGTATCTTCTAAAACTTTTTCTAAACCTTCAAGGAGTTCTTCAAAAAGTATTAAGCGTTCTTCTGGATCTATAAATAAATCTGAATTTTATAAAGCTAAACGTAATTATAATCCTGCTGCTGTTCGTGCGGTTAAAGATCGTCCGTATCATATTAATCGGTAATGAAAGGTGGTTTTATGCGTTTAATTATATTTATATCAATTTTATTGATTCCATCTTTTTCTTTTGCGTCTGCTGTCTCTGAATTAAATTCAAGGCTTCATACTAAAGTTCCTAAGGTTAATCGCAATCATAGGCCTGTTGTGATACCTATTAAGCGTGGGACTGTTACTAGATCTAATGTTGATATGAGTCATAAGATTTTGCATAAGTGGGATGCTACAAAGCATGAAAGAATTCCTACAAATATGAATTTTCCTAAAGTACGTTCAAAATAACGGTTCAAGCATCACCGGCCACAGGCCGAGTGCATGCGGTAGTTATAATTTTTCGGGCCATTGAGGACGTATGAAAATAATCAGGGTTTTCCCTCGTAAAACAAATGCAACACCTGTTGACGATCTGGTGCGGATCGGAACGGAGCCGGGATTTTTTGACGAAGCTGACGAGGTGCATGTGTCCGTGACGTTCACATGGGATTTACCCCTTGCTGAACGGCTGGTAAAGGCGTGGTCATGCGTTGCGCCGGTTCGGATCGGCGGCCCTGCCACTGGCGAGGCTGGTGGGGAGTTCGTGCCAGGGCGGTATGTAAAGCAGGGCTACGTCCTCACTTCGCGGGGATGCCCAAATAGCTGCTGGTTCTGCTCCGTTCCAAAGCGTGAAGGCACCATTCGTGAACTACCGATTTCTGAGGGCTGGAACGTGCTGGATGATAATTTGCTGGCATGTTCGGTGCCACACATTGAATCTGTTTTTGCAATGTTGAAACGCAACAAAAAAGCGGGGCCGGTGCAGTTTACTGGCGGACTGGAAGCAAAGCGGCTTGAGCAGTGGCATGTTGATTTACTCCGCGACTTGAAGCCGAAACAGTTGTTCTTTGCCAACGACACGCCGGACGATCTGGAACCGCTGCAACGTGCTGGCCGGATGCTGCTTGACTCGGGATTTACAACCGCCAGCCATGCGCTCCGCGCCTATGTGCTGTGTGGCTGGCCGAAAGACACGATTCAAGCGGCGGCGATCAGGATGCAGCAAACGATTGATGCAGGATTTTTACCGATGGCGATGTTGTACCGGGACAACTCCGGGCGGCGTGATCCAGTTTGGCAGAAATGGGGCAGGCAGTGGGCGAGGCCATCAATTGCCGCCAGTAAAGCAGAAAAATTATAATGCCAAGCACAGCAGTTTATCTGCTGCTGCATCTTTCTCTTGTCGTTCCTTCATTAGTTCTTTGAGTAGTTTCTCTTTTTCAGCACAATCCAAAATATTTCGTTTTGTTTCTTCATCACAACTTTCCATCATTTGGATCACTTTATCTATTATTGGATCTTCATGTTTTTTATTTTCTGTAGTTTTTTCTGTTTCATTATAATTTCTATATATTAATTCGGCTCTTTTTATTAGGTCTTTTGATGGTTTTGATTTATTTCTTAGTATTGCAGATATGTTACCTGCTGTTGTGTAAAGTTTCTCTGCAACTATTTTTTGTTTAGTTCTTTTGTTTTTTACTAGAGCTTTTATTATTTCAAAAATATCTTCCATATTTTACCTGTTTAAAAAATCGAATATTAGATTTTTTTCTTGACATTGATTTGTATAGTTTTATATTCACTATATGCAATTTGATTTTTTAAAAACTTCATCATGGAGTGTTCTTCCCTCTCCTGCTCGTGATTTGTTTGATTTTAAAGTTTCTAATTATCGGGATGGTCTTGTTACTTTAACAGTTGATCTTCCTGCACCCATGCTTAATGCTTTTGTTGGTCTTCTTGATTCGCTTTGTGATTCTTTTCGGTTTTTACAGCATAAAACAAAGATTCTTAAAGCCCAGGCTGTTGTTGCTAACACTTTTGAAGCTGCAAAGCGTGAAAAAATGAATGATGATTATAAAGCTGTTGTACTTGAGGCTTTTGATCTGTTTGTTGCTGGTGGTAATTCATTTCGTGAATCAATTAAAAAAACTAGAGATTATTTGAATAAGTATAAGGGCTTTGCTCTTATTAATTATGATATTGAATTGATCGCTCGTGCTGCTGGGCGATTGTCAAAACGTAAGAACAAATAATTTGTAACTTATTATATTTTCAATGTTTTTTCTTGTCAAAGTAAAAAATAATGTGCTTTTTGTAACTACCTGAAATCATTCGATATATTATGTAAAGTACAAAATGTAGGGTGATTAAAATATTTTATTGCAATATGGGCTGATATACAGTATAAGATTCGCCGACAAAACATTAGGGGAATTTATGAAACTCAGCCACGCTTTTCATGCTAACTTCAGTCGTTATTTCGCGATTAATAATAAAGTCTTTTTGGTAAATATCTCAAGCAATCGCCACTCTGATCTGAAGTAGGCTGTCAATAGTGGACACCATAAATCTGGTTATACTGCTATATTTTG
>CAXYUZ010000022.1:0-52667 GCA_964292275.1 uncultured Desulfuromonadaceae bacterium | reverse complement strand
TGTGTTACACCAAACCACCACTGGCTGTTGCACTTCGAACTTGAATCCGCCTGTCTGTAATTGTCTGGAATTTTCAAAGAAAAAGGGCCTACGGAAAAACCCGCAAACCCTTTATTTATTGGTCGGTGCGACAAGATTCGAACTTGCGACCACTAGACCCCCAGTTTAACTTTCCAAACATTACACAACCATACCAATCAGTGTAATATCTTGTTTTTGTGGTGTTTATGTATCGTGTTGTTACGTTGAGTATTGACTATTTTCGCCTAATATGTTACCCATGTGTTACCCGTTGTTACCCAGCAATTTATCAGGTAACTACCAAAGAGGTGACTATATGGCAAAGCTCAACATCACCAAAGACAAGGTTGATTCTCTCCCCTTACCCGCTACCGGGCGCATAGACTACTTCGATGAAAAATTAACAGGTTTCGGTGTGCGTGTATCTCCAACAGCAAAGACCTACTTTGTCATGGCTCGGGTAAACGGTAAACTTACACGTGTGACCATCGGGAAGCACGGCTCCCCAAAAACGGCTGACGGAGCAAGGAAGGAAGCGCTGGGCATTCTCGGAGATATGACCAAAGGCATTGACCATAATCAGGAAAAGGTGAAAGCACGGGCACGCGGGCTCAGCCTGTCCGATGCCGCCGATCAATACTTCGAATCACGCGACCTGAAAGATAGTACCAAGAAGAATTACAAGCTGCTGCTGGATACCCATTTCAAAGACTGGCAGAAAAAGCCACTCAAGGACATTACCCGCGAGTTGGTGGCGGCACGTCACCTGAAGATAAGCAAAACATCCGGCGCGGCGTCCGCCAACAACACCATGAAGGTGTTGCGCCTGTTTTACAACTATGCTGCTGGCAAGTTCCCCGGCACCCTGCCTGAAAACCCCGTCAAAGTTCTAACCCATGCCCGACAATGGAACCGCGTGGAGCGACGCAAGTCGATCATCGAAACAAGCGCCCTTCCCTACTGGCTCAAGGCGGTTGATAATCTGCAAAACCCAACAATACGCGACTTCTTCAAAATGCTATTATTTACCGGCCTCCGCAAGAATGAAGCCCTGCAACTGAAATGGGATGATGTGAATATGCAGGAAGAAAAGTTCACCATCATTGACACCAAAAACAAAAAACCGCACACCCTGCCAATGACTGATTACCTGGTGACTCTTTTCAAAGAGCGCCTGGCGCTCAAGGAAAATGATTTTGTCTTTCCCGGCACCGGAAAAAGCGGACATCTCTATGAGCCACGGAAACAGATTGCCATCATCGAACATGAAACCCATAAGACGCTGAACGGTATCGCCACCGATGAAGAACTGGTCAAACAGATAAAGAAAGACCCCAAGAGCCTCAAGCCGGGAATCAGCTTCATGCCACACGACCTGCGCCGGACATTCGCCAAGATCGCAGAAAAGAACGCAAGCTATACAGAGCTGAAACGTCTGCTGAATCATTCAACCGAGGATGATGTGACGCAAGGCTATCTGATTATCTCGGTGGATGACCTGCGTCCCCCCATGCAGCGGATCACAAACGCCATAAAGATTGCCACCACGGCCAAAACGGCAAAAGTCATACCGATGCAGGGAGAACGGAAAAGACAAAATGCCATACCTTGACAATTGTTTCGTGCATCCATATATTGTGTCATATAGTTATGGGAACTACGAAATGAGCGAATTATCCCCAAAACAAACTGTCATTTTGTTACTTGAAGCGATTGACCTGCCTGAGAAATTCTCAGGTGTCATTCAAGTAATTCATGGCCAAAATCACGGGGTGCGCCATGTCGTAGCAGAAGGTAAAACTCATTTCATAGACAGAAAATACAAAACAAACCTTATCCCTGCATTAAAGTCAATTGCATCGCCACTGTTACGGGAAAGCGGAGGTTCAATAACCTATCGCCTGCACGATGGTATTTCTGTTGATATTAAATTTGAAGACCTTGCATTACAAAATGAAATCAAAGCAGAACAATTGCAAAACAAAGGCAAATTTTATCTTTCTAAAACCATATTTATGCATACATTAACTAGAATAACGCTTGACAACTGGATCAAATTAATCGAAAGGGGAAAAAGCAGTACACCGCTGATTCAACTAAAAACTCAATACGCCAAGTTAGCATAATATACCGCTCTTCAGTTATAGAAGAGCCTCTATATTAGCACAACCGGGACGTGAACCCTGCCAACTGGCAGGATATATCACAAGAACCCCGATGTTGACCAAGCTTGTTTACATCACCATATCAAATGGTCGATGCATTCTTGCCGTCAATATCGGGGTTTTTTTATGTCCAATACCTTGTCCTTCTCTTTTTGGAGAAAATAGGAGAATAAAACAATGACTATTCAAGCAAATGATAAATTGATGACTCAGGCTCAAGTAAAGGAAATTACCGGACTGGCTGACAGCACTCTGGAACAGTGGCGTCTCAAGGGCAAAGGACCGAAGTTCATCAAACTGGGGCGGCTGGTGCGCTACCGCACTTCTGATCTCCAAGCGTACATTGACGGACTGCAAGGCTTCAGCAGCACCACCGAAGCTGACGCAGCACGGGGGGTGTAACATGAACTTAAACGCGAAAGCCCCGACGGATAGGCCGGGGCAGTGCTTGAATCGAGGGATATTTACAACGGAAATTGTAATTGAATATTACCATAATTCACTCCTCATGAAAAGTCCTCTTGTGGCAATCGAGGTGCGACATGAGCAATGAAGAAACCTTTAAACAGACCATGCAGAATGCCGGGATCGAAACAGACGCGGCAATCTTGGCCGATGGTGCCTTGCACCGCTTCCATGTGACTGGCGACCGCTCCGGCAGTAAAAACGGCTGGTACGTCCTTCATGCCGATGATCCGGCGGCGGGACAATTCGGCTGTTTCAAACGAGGCATTTCCGAGGCATGGAGCGCCAAGGCATACACAACCCTTACCCTTGAAGAGAAAACCCGTTACGCGGCAAAAATGGAGGCCACCAGAAAACAAAGGGACGAAGAGACGGCAAAGCTCCAGGCCGAATGCCGGACATGGTGCGCCGAACGCTGGAAGCATGGCAAAGAAGCGACCAACGCACACCCCTACTTGAAGCGCAAGGGCGTACATGCTTACGGGCTGCGCCTGCTGCGTGATTCCCTCATGATTCCGCTTTACGATACGGCACGGACAATCCACGGGATGCAGTTCATTGGGGCGAACGGGGATAAAAAATTCAAGGTGGGCACAGCCAAACAGGGGCATTACTTTCCCATTGGCAAACCGAAAGAAAAGACCCTGCTTATCTGCGAAGGGTACGCAACCGGCGCGAGCCTGTACGAGGCCACCGGCTGCGGCGTGGCCGTCACCTTCGATGCCGGAAACCTCAAGCCGGTTGCCGAAGCCCTGCGGCAGAAATACCCGGATTACCGCCTGATAATCTGCGCCGACAATGACCAATGGGGCGAGATAAACACTGGCGTTATCAAGGCCACCGAGGCTGCGCAAGCCGTGGCGGGAATGTTGACAATTGCTGACATTCAGAACACAACCGACAAGCCAACCGACTTTAACGACCTGCACCAGTTGGAAGGTTTAGAAGAAATACGGAGACAAATAGAGACGGCTTCGGAAGTTCAGGCAATCCCGGATATGGTCAAAATGGGAAACAACCTGCCAAAGCCTGACATTGAAATCGCTGTGACTGAACCGCTTCCGCTCACTCGTCCAATGCAGACAAATGAGCCCTTCCCTGTTGATGCTCTCCCGCCGGTTATGCGGGTAGCTGTCCTGCGAGTGCATGAGGTTGTGCAAGCTCCATTGGATATGATCTGTCAATCCTTCCTGGCTGCGGCGACACTGGCGGTTCAGCCTTATGCAAATGTCTTGATTGACGGCAGATGTTTTCCGGTATCCAACAACTTTGTTGCTGTCGGTGAATCCGGCGAACGGAAATCAGCAACCGACCGGATCGCCACCGGTCCGATCAAGGAGCGTCAACGCCGGGAATCTGAAAATTTCCATCAGGGCAAGAAAGCATATGAAGCGGCATTAGCTGCATGGCAGAACAAGAGAAAAATCGCATTTAAGGAAGATGACAAGGATGTTATAGAAGCGCTGTTGAAACAAATAGGTGATGAACCGAGATACGTTCAGCCGTTTTACATCTTTGAAGAGCCCTCTTTCGAGGGGATCGAGCGGGCTTACGCCGAAGGGCGTTATACTCTGGGGCTGTTCTCCGATGAGGGCGGGCGCTTCCTTGGCGGTTATGCAATGAGCAAGGACAACCAGACCAAGACCGTCACCGGCCTGTCAAAACTCTGGGATGGTGACCCGATTGACCGGGTGCGTGGTGGCGACGGCTTGAGTGTCCTCTATGGTCGGCGCTTCTCCATGCACCTGATGATCCAGCCCGTTCTTTGCGGTCAGCTATTTGGTAACAGCATGATGACCGGGCAAGGGTTTCTTTCCCGCTGTCTCTGTTCCTATCCCGCTTCAACAATCGGTTGGCGTCCGTACAAGGCGCAAGACCTGAGCGCCGATCCTGCCATAATCGCCTACAATGCCGCAATTAACGGCATACTGGACAAATCGCTACCTTTGAATGAGCGCCCGGACATGGGATTGAAACCGGCGATAATTACCATTGCAAAGGATGCGAAAAACACATGGATTGCATTTGCCGATCATATCGAAGTATTGCAGCGGGAAGCTGGCGACCTCTACCCTATCAAGGGTTTTGCCAGCAAAGCAGCAGAACACGCCGCCCGGATCGCAGGAGTGCTGACAATCTTCGAAACGCCGGACGCAACAGAGATTTCAGCAGATGCCCTGAATGGCGGTATTGCCATTACTCAGTATTACATCGGCGAGGCGCTGCGCCTGTTTCATTCCGCCAGTGACGACCAGGAGCTTATCATAGCCCAGAAAGTTTTTGATTGGGGGATGCAGCAGGAAGGCCAGATGATAGCCCTGGCCGAGTTATATCGATGCGGACCAAACGCAGTGCGGGACAAAAAGACCGCCAACCGTATGATGGATATTCTTGAACAGCATCACCGGGCGGAACGGATACAAGGGGGAGCGGAAGTCAACTGTAAACCCCGGCGGGATGTCTGGCGGTTGCGGGGGTAATTATGGCGCTCTTTGCAAAGTTTGAAATACAGCCGATTGCGAAAGCTGCGAAAGCCGAGAAAGTGGAAGTAGTAAAAAATACACCTTCGCAAGTTTCGCAACTTTCGCAAGCGGAACCGCTTGAAAAAATGATACCAGCACCAAAACCGGCACAACGGCATTGCTATTGGTGCAAGTCAACCGATATGTGGCTGGTAAATGTACCGGAAATAATATGGCGGTGTAGGAGGTGTCACCCGCCAGCACCGGGAGCTGAACGAATACCTGACAATACCTAACAAAAATGGAAAAATAAGCTACAAAAACGCAACATACAAAATACCTGTGAAGCCTCATTTAATGGGGCTTCACAGGCTATTTCACAACAACGGTTTGATAAATTTGCCAATTGATTTCGGTAAAATCCGGAGGTGAGACATGGGTGGTAGTGGGTCTGGGAATCGCTGGCGGTATGGGACAAAGGATACTCTCGATGCTTCATGCCGCCTTGACGTCCGTTATCTGAAGCGGCATGGCATGCTGCGAAGCGGTTATTACAGCCTGTCCTGGAACAGAAACGGCGAGCCGTCGGGTAATGTCAATATCCGTGTGGTGGCCAATGTGAGCATGACGGTTATCTACCGGTGGCGGAGAAATTCAAGTGAAGAGTGGCAATCAAAGGAGCAGGCTGTCAGCCTTTCGCATTCCGCGTGTGCCTTTGGTGGATCGCGTCAGTGGTTCGTCTGCCCCTACTGTTCCCGACGTGTGGCCGTGGTGGTTGTGGACGGGGCGCACGTAGCCTGCCGCCACTGTCTCAAGCTGACATATGCCAGTTGCAATGAGGACATGATTGATCGGAGCTGGGGCAAGCGGGACAAGTACAAGGCCAAGCTGGGGGGAGACAAGGGGCTCCACCTGAAGCCGAAGGGGATGCATCACCGGACATGGCAACGGTTGCGGTATAAATATTATGAAGCGGAGATGCAGGGTTGGGAATGGGCGGAGGCAAGGTTCGAGTCAATCAGAGGAATATTATAAATCCGGTAGACTGCTAACAGTTTAAGGGGCTAATAGTTCCGGCATGATGTCCTCAAAGTTAATATGTGACCAACATGCCTTCTTTACTGCAAACCCTTGGTTTTTGAAGCCTGCATGAATGATATGATTGCCCCGGCGCTGAATAAATTCGATAGCGGGCACAAAGTCTTCATCATTCGAGATAAGAACGGCTGTATCGTAAATATTATCTAAAGCATAGTGGAACAATTCTATTGCGATTGAGGTATCAACCCCTTTTTCTACAGTCCGAATGAGTTTTTTCGCGCAGTGCGGGCATTCAATAATCTCTTTGCGGCAACCGTCGTTTGAACATTTGATCGGCTTCGCAGGTTTCCGCTCTTTAACAAGAACTTTATACCCTGGAAATAAATCCATTTGCTGCAAAAACGAATTAAGACTCCGGTCTTTAGGATTCATGGGGTTGATCGAAGCATAAACATGGGTGCCAGCGTATGTAGCACCGTTTCCAATCTTATTCACAAGCACTTGAGGAAGCTTGTTTTCCCAAGGGATGGGAACTGTCTTTGTCGCGCCAGTTTTCCTATGATACTCATTCCACCCTAATTGTAAGTTCCAAAAATCAACAAAAACAATGACTTTCATGTATTCATCCTTGAAATTTATGGGGCTGAAATAAATACAGGGAACCATTGATTATCAAGGTCCCCTGGGATTTTAAGCTCACCCTGAACATGCCGAGGTGAGGGGCTATAAAACTCGGAGAGTTTTCTCCGAGGGTCTTTACGCTTAAAGCATAAATCTCCTCTCACTCCCTGTCAACAAAAAAACATAAAAACTATACAAATAGATACAAAATGAACCTGCCTACACGCAACTTATCACGGCTTGATATAAGCATTCAATCCGATAGTGATCGGTTTGCCGTCAACTTCGGCAGTGGTGACGGTGTTCCCTCGCGTGCTGGCTACCACCAGGGTTTTACCAGATGCCGAGGGAGTGGGCTTCTCAAGATCAATTTCTATACAGAGTTTGCTGCCTTTTATTTCGACGGTCATTGCCATGATGGCGGCCTCCAGTGATTGTATTTTGTTGCCTGACTACTTCCCTTCCACCACAGCAATTTCCTCACCCGTCAATCCGTATAGGGCATATACAAGCCTGTCAATCTCAGCTTCATAGCTGCTAGTCTCTTCGCCGCCCCTTTGCTTTGCATCCAGAATCTTGTCTATAAGGGCAATAAATGTTTTCTGATCAGTCTCTGAAATTTTCTTTATGGGTATTAGAGCAAGCGGTTTGTTAAAATACTCCCTGGCTTTTCCTTTCGGCTTGCCAATAAAACCATAATACCAATCCATCAGCTTTGAGTTCAGGATTGCCAGTACATACTTGATGTTAAACTTTTTATCGTTGATTATTATCGCCCGAATATCACCGCCATCATTAAAATACTGGACGTCGTCGTATGCAAATCGGTTGTTTTCTGCTCTATATGGAACTACGATTTTTTCTTTTGCGTCAAATAGGGCTTTATTTCTAGGTCGTTCAAGGCGGTACCATGGATATAAACCGGCTGCCACTTCGTTTCTGGCTTGAAGTGCCTCCTTATGCGATTTCAGATATGAAAGAGCATTTGGGAGTCCATCAATTTCTGTATGATTATCCACATAGATCAAGTAATTACCTCTGTTGCGGATAGAGTATCTGTCAATATCTCCATTCTTTACATTTTTCCTTAAAATCTCTTTTTCAATTTTCAGCGTTATTGCATGATCAGAAGAGATCGTGAACACGTTATTTTTCCCGGATGTTGATCCCTTCTCAATTGTTGAAATATCACCAAGCTGAATGGACTCTTTGCTCAGTTTACCAATAATTATCGACGCCGAATCATCTGCGATAAGCCAGTCCTCATTCAAGTAGGTACGCTCAATTTCAACCGACTGAAGTTTAGCCTCAATATCACTGGAAGATATTTTGTCATCGTTAACCGCTTCGAAGAAAATAACATTCTGTGATGTTGCCGCTTTGGATGAAATTGAAATGCAGGTATGAATGCTGGCTTCATCAAAAACCATTTGATCCTTGAAATTAACGATTTTTTCAATGTGGGTTTTCAGATATTTTCGTAATTTTTTGGCGTATTCATTGCCGAGGTAATAGTTCGAGGTTATTAAGGCACAGCAACCGTTGCTGTTCAGACATTCAATCCCTCGATATATAAAATAGTAAAGAATGTCATTATATCCGGTGTGAATGGCTTTGTAATTGGCTGCGAGATAATCATAAGTTTCTTTGCTGACGGTGCTGATATTAAAGTACGGAGGATTGCCGATAGATATATCAAACCCATCCTCAATACCAAACATCCACGCAGGGCTAAAAAACGGTGCTGCCTTGCTGTCATCAAAAGGATTCCATCCAGTTATTCGATTGGTAAACTCCGAACCAATCAGCTTCTGTTTTACCAGATCCAGTGAAATCTTAAATATTTCATCCTGTACTTTCAGAAATTCCTGTTTCAGCTGTTGTTTGCGATTGTGGTTGTGAGTTGTATCAAAGTAGTCATGCCTTATTCGCTTTAGCTCATTTATTTTCTCTTCAAATTCCTGAAGAAAAAGGAAACCATGTTTCTTTTCACATTGTTCACGAAACGCCTTGTAACCAAGGTCTATCAGTGAATCAGCACAGACAAATTTGAAATCCAGATTGGGGAGTGGTTGCACCTTGTCCGGCTCTTCATCCACAATCAACGATAGCCAACAGCGTAGGCGGGAAAGCTCTATTGCCATCGGCTGTATGTCTACACCGTAGATGCTATTTTCGATTGTTTCCAATTTCAGATCGTAAGGCGCGGCTTTGGGGTTTAATGCCAATTTTAGCATGACCACCTTTTGCAGCATCCCAATTGGGAAAGCGCCTGAACCGGCGGCAAGGTCAATAGTCTTCAGGCGGCTCAGTTTTTCTATCTGGTGTAACCGCACTTCAGCAGATAATTTGTCAGTATCGCCTGTATGAATAAAATCAGCGTATTCAGCCCCAAGATACGCAATCAAACTTTCCTCAACCATGTAATCGACAACTTCGCGGGGGGTATAGAATGAACCGGTCTGTTTGCGGGCCGATGCGCCGGTTTCCGGGTTCTGCTCGGCCAGCAGGTTTTCAAATATCCGCCCCAACATTTCTGGATCAATCGCAATTTCGGCATTGGATGCTGAGTTTTCATCAACCGTGAAGTTGTAGCGTTCCATGGTATCGCCAAAGAAGCCGGCAAACCAGTCATTGGGAATCAGCAGTTGATAGTTACCCTGGCAATCATCGGTTTGCGGCTCAAACAGGCCGCCGTTGAGAAAACGAAGAGTAGCAATGCTGGCAGGCAGTCCGGTTTTGCGGGTATTTTCAGGAGTGTTGAATACATCGAAAAAGAGAGGTTCCAGAAGTTCGTGATAGTAATTGACGCTATCCTTAACCGTGGCGCTGGAAAGGGCATCACATCCGACGATTCCCTTCTTTTTCAGGAACCAGCAGAAGATGAGCCGACCAAGCAGGCGGACGGCAAACTGGGCGCGTTGTTCCGGTCTGGTCAAAATCCCCTTGCAGTTTGACAGCGACGTTAACAGAGAATCAAAGGCGGCCTTGATGTCACGGTAGAAGTTCTTGTTGACGATGGAAATATCAAAAGCCTGCCAGATGGCTTTCCACAACACTGAAGGTTCGCTGACGGCAAACATATCCCGCTGGTCGGGCACGGCATTTACCTTGGCAACCGTATCCAGAATGAAATCGTATGTCTTGTACCACTGCCCAGCTTCCAGCGTCAGGGTCTTGCAGACCGCTTTTTTCCCTTCTCGCCCGGCCAGAACAACCTTGAGCATGGTCTGTGACGGATTACCGAAAAACCAGACGGTGTAACGCTCGGCCTCCAGGCCGCCTACAAAGCGGCGGGTGATCCGTTCTATCTGTGCCTTGGGGAGTTTATCGTCATTCAAGCAGACAAAAAGAAAGAGAAGCTGGGAAACCGTCCCTTTGGGCCAGCAAAGGGCGCGGATGTCATGTTGCTGCGCCAGGGTGGGATGGTCGGCAATAATGCGGAGCAGTTCACCACCGAACAGCTGTTGTTGCTGGGGGGCAGACAGAGAGCTGTCCCATTTGACCGGTTCACTCATGCCGAAAGTGCGGATCAGAGATTCGCACAAAGTGCGGTAATCAAGTTTTTTTACCGGCTCTACGAGCTGCTGTATCATCAAATTACCTCTTGTTTATTCAGCGGCATAATACCCGAACCATATAACCGGGTCAGGTGCATTTTGCGGTTCAAGTTGTTTGACCAGGTGAACCGACTGGATAGCCAGCGAGTCCAGAAAATCAAGTGACACGCGGTTGTCATTGCGCCGCAGATAAGCCCGCAGACGGTTGTCAACCGCCAGATTGCGACCGGTGAGCAGGCTTTGCATACGGCGGATGTTGTCCTGTGAATAGCGCTCGGCATTTTCTGACAGCAATTTAAGGAGTTCCGTTTTTGCTTGAGAAATGGGGTTTGAGCCACCACCTTTTTTTACTCCAAGAAACTCCCCGAAGTCTCCACCGTCCATGGTTTCCTGAACTGCTCTTTCTGACTTGAAAAGTTCTTCTGCCTGCCGGATCAAGGTCTGTTTTTCGTCAAAGCTGATACGTTCGGTCTGACGCTCCCGGTCAAAAGAGCGGATACGGCGCAGGGCGGCAAGCTGGTTGTCCATGCGGCCAATCTTAGCGCCATCATGTGTTAGGTAGTCAAATTCACCATCACCGATATTGAACACCAACAGCTTGTCTTTTCCGGCAACGGTTGGGATGGCGCACCACTTGTTGAAGTTCATGGCAAGCAAGCGCTCCCGCTCTTCATCGGATGCACCACGCATGAAATCACGAAGGTCATTCTCGAATACTTCATCAAAGGCAAGGTCGTTCTGACGTTCCAGCTCTTCTGTTGCGGTTCGCTGTCTGCCGGTATCACCAGAATATATATCTTCCATCAAACCAAATTGACGGTCGCTGATCTGTTCACCCAACACAGAGCTGTCAATCCCCACACTACCGCCGATAATTCGTATCTTCTCCTGTAGTTTCTTCATCAGCTTCAGAAATTTTTCAAGCTGGGCTTCAGGGCGGAAGTTATTGATAAGCACGTCGTCAAAGGTCGAACCAAGGCGGTTGATCCTGCCGTTACGCTGGATCATCTTGACCGGATTCCAATGCAGGTCATAATTTATGATAACGCCGCAATCCTGAAGGTTCTGGCCTTCGCTCAAGACATCGGTAGAAAAGAGCAACCGCAGTTCCGGCTTGCCATTTACCTTGCCGTCAATAACCACCTGTTTTTGAGCCACCGGAGAAAAACGTCGGACGTATTCCTGTTTGTACTCTCCGTTCTTGCTTTTCAAAAAGGCAACCTGCTCGCGCTGCAAGCCAAGTTCAGCAAGGAATGAATCATCCATCTGTTGCCGCAGGTACTCAATGGTCGTAGCAAAATAGGAGAAGATCAGAACCTTGCTCCCTTTAAGTCCACCACTTAACAACTGTTTCAGAGTCTCCAATTTGCTGTCCTGCTTGATTTCTGCCAGCACTTCACGTATCAGGGCGATAATATCTTTGTCCTGCTGGATGAAAGCCTGTATCCGGTCTATCCGGTAATCATCATGACGAATTGAGGAGTAGGGCGTTTTTATGGAATATGAGGTGTCTCGCGCTTGCCGCTGCCGCTCCCTCTCGGTAAATCGTTCAATTTCACCATCAATCAGTTCCATGATGTCATCATCCGGCTGTTCATCATGGCGGGTAAGCGCTTTTTGGATGATTTCCGGGCGGACAATGCGCGACTGTTCAAAGAAGACCGACTCAAAGGTTTCAAGATAATTGGAATAGCGGTCAATTCGTTGCTTGAAAGTGTAAATAGACGAATCGAACGACTTGAAGAGTGTGACTTTCATGACACCGGTCAGGCTGCCACGGGCGCGGGCCTGCAACTCTTCATCGGCGGTACGCTGTTTTTTCTCTGAAAGGTAGCTGTAGGGAATCAGCTTGAGGTTGTTAATGGAACGGTCGATGAAATGAAAGATGGATTCAAATTCAACCGCTTTCTTGCGCTTCTTACCGGTAGTTTCGGCAAAATTGAAGAAATCAAGTAGCCCCTGCTGCTGTTCTTTTTCCTCGTCGGTCTGGTCACGCTCTTCAGTAAAAGCTGCATAGAGAGCCATATTTTCGGTTTCAAGAGCGGTAAGCCGTTTGTGAATCACTGATCTGATCGCCTTGCTGTCCAACTCATACAAGATGCTTTCCAGACGCTCATCAGGGAATTTGATCGGCTGCCCCTCGTTTATAGTGGCATCGGGAAAGTCTTTCTTTACCTGATGCTTAGTGCGCTTGACCATGATCTTGTGTAGGATCGGGTACAGGTCGGCAAAAGCATCATCCCTGCCATTGGCGCTGAACTGACGTTGTATATTGCCGAAAAAAGATTCAATATCCTGAATACCGAAGTGAGTGAAGAACTGACCGTCGCCCCCTTTGGAGAGGATTATCTGATTAGCCAAGTCTTTAATGCCGTTATTGACCGGGGTTGCCGTAAGCAGCAGAACGCGGGGAACAGCGGCACAGAAATCACGACTGGTAAGAATCTCCTGGAGGTTCTGGAACGACTGGCTCCCTTGTGTTTTCAGGTTGTGACTTTCGTCAATCACCAGCAGATCAATGGCATTAGACGCTTTGGATGCCTCCTTGCGTCGTTTGAGTTCTTCCCGCACACCAACCAGGCTTTGCTCATTACCAAACTCTGTAATGGAGAATACCGGGGCACTGACGGTTATCTCTTCCAGATGCCGTCTCCAGTCATCCCGCAGAGAGGCGGGACAGACTACGACAACATTTTTGCGCTGGAAATAGCCGTACTCTTCAATCACCCTCCGTGCAATGTATGACTTGCCCAGACCAACGCTGTCACCCACAAGACACATTCCAATCTTTGGATTATCGAGACGGGCTTTTACCTTGCGGTAACTCTCTTCCTGGAAAAGCGTCAGGTCAGTGCGGCTCTCAAAGCGTTCCTCATTTTTCAGGGACTCTTCAATTTCGATGTCTTCACCGTAAATCTCATACAAGATACGGATATAGATTTCATAAGGCGAATAGCTCTTGTCACCGAACTTGCTCAATCCCAGCACTTCCAGGGTAAAACGCTCATTCCAGTCAACGCTGGCCGGATCGTTCCACATTTTTTCAAACCAGCTCAGGTGGCTTGGGTCTTGGCATTGGGCGGTTGGCCGGAAGTTGACAATGCGGTGGTCATCCTCAACCGCGTTCAGTTCGGTGTTTCCCATAAGACCGGCGCGGGTGAAATTGGAACTGCCGATGATGCCGACGGCGTTTTCGTTCTCTGCACCGATGATGTAGCACTTGGCATGGAGAAAGTCGCCCTTGTAGAGTTTGACCTTGAGGGTGCCATTTTGGATGGCCTCAATCATGAATCTGGCAACATCGCGATATTCTTGTGAGAAAGGAAGTTCGGAAAGATCAGCGTTGAGGTACTTTTCGGGAAAAGCGGTATCAAGCTGATTGACGCGAATCTTTGGCTCTTCACCAATCAGCAGGCGTATTTCATTGAACATCTGCTGTGAAAGAAAATCCTTGAGAGCCGGGAGCATTTCCCGCATGGCGGGAAGATCCCAGTAACCTGTTGCCACGGAAAAACGGGTGTAGCTACCTGATTGCAGAAGGTCAGCTAATACCGTTTTCAGTTGAACGCGATCAGCGGAGTTATCGAGTATGGAAGGAATCGGCATAATTACCTGTTCACCGTCAATTTCAGCAATATTCAATAGATAACTGACACAAAAAAGAAGTTGTTTATACCACGAAGTAACAAGCTGAAACAAGGTGATAGTGTTTTTAAGTGAGCTGTTTTAGGGGAGCCCCCAGGGGGGCGGACGGGAGGCGGGTAGTTTCGGGGGCTGGCGGCATCCGGCGTGCGCGACGGGCAAAGCCAGCAGTCCGAGGCTGCCTGCCGGGTGGGCGGGGGAATCAAAACATAATTGGGCGCGGGTTTGCACGGGTCATGCGTGAATCCGTTTTGGTCACTGGACGCAATCGCCTTTATCATGGCGGCCAATGGCTTTTACCAAAACGAGATGAACCGATGGAGGGTCGGCCAGAAGCAGCAACTCCCCCCAAGAGTGCCCTTCCCCACTTTGGGAGTTACGGTTCGGGGGGGATGCCGGGGATGGGGGGTGTCCAGAGGGGGGAAGGGACGGCGGGGGGTGCTGGCATTACCCGTGCTTCGCGCCCTACTTAGCGCCTTCAGTCTTTAATACTCACTGACGGGGTTAATTGTGCGCTTTCGGGCGCACATAACCTGACTGCATCTGCGAGCAATACGGAGCTTCATCCCGTTTTGTGAAGCATCTTTCTGCCTGCGGGCGAAATACGGCGAACGCAAGAGACGTGAACGGGGCGGTATCCGGGCGCGGCTCTTGTCATGGCGGCGTGTTGCGCTTGCCTCTGTCCTGCAAGGTGTTGTCTCATCGCACTTTGCGGGACGGTGTAGGTTTGGTGAGTATGACGCCGCTGGAATGTAACGAAGGGGAAAACCGGCATGTGCGGCAGTATGAACATCTCCGGGAGGGCCCCCGTAGTGGAATGGAACGCGGTGTGATGCGAATGCCTTTCAAACTCTGTCACGATCAAGGGAGGGAGTGGAGAGCCCGCGCAAAGGTTTATTGCGGGCGAACACACGAACCGGAATAGCTACCCTGCTGCATCTCCGGCGGGCTCGGTTTGCTTTACAACGATGTGCAACAAAACAATTTGTTACCCATATGTTACCCAGAAACAAAACAGGGACTCAGCTGATTTAGCTAAGTCCCTGTTTTTATTGGTCGGTGCGACAAGATTTGAACTTGCGACCACTAGACCCCCAGTCTAGTGCGCTACCAGGCTGCGCTACGCACCGTTATCATTGAGTTGTGTCCTCAATGCGATAAGCTCTGTTTTAATATCCTTCAAAAGTGCAAAATAATCGTGGACATCAGCCGCTGGTGGTGATTCATCAACAATCAGTTTTCCACGGCTATTTATCTTCTTCTTTACACCTTCAATGGTAAATTTTTCTGAATAAAGAAGTCGCTTAACCTCTAATATAAGTGCAACTTCTTTCTGTGTGTAAAGTCTTTGACCTGTATTGCTTTTATCCGGCTTTAGAAAGCTGAATTCAGTCTCCCAGAAGCGCAGAACAGAGGTTTTAACCTCTGCCATCTTTGCAACCTCACCAATTTTGTAAAACATTTTATCGGAAAGGGCATTATTCATAAGCGGGAAAGTTTTACGCTTCCGGTGCCTCAACGTTGATGACGTTCTTTAGCACCTGACTTGGCTTGAATGTGAGGATTCTTCTGGCTCCGATGGTAATGGTCTCGCCGGTCTGCGGATTGCGTCCCCTGCGGTCAGCCTTTTGTTTAACAACAAAATTACCAAAACCGGCAATCTTGATTTTTTCACCGGTTTCCAAGGTGTTTTTGATGATGTTGAAAACGGTTTCAACCATCTCAGCAGATTCTTTCTTGGAAAAACCGATTTTCTGATGGATACGCTCTACAATGTCTGCCTTGGTCATAACAACCTCAATCTATTGCTAATTTCTTTACTTTGTTTTAAGGGAAAATTTTTATATCACGGGGTAGTCTATTTCGCAACAGGTTTTTATCTTATTGATACTTTTAACTTATTAACCAGTTTGTCAATAACCTTGCCATGAATTCGTCCAATTTCCTCGTCGGTTAAAGTCCGGTCATAGGAACGATATCGAATGCGGATTGCGATACTTTTAAAGCCTTCTGGTATACCTGTGCCACGGTAGACATCGAATATATCAATCTGCTCAATCTCCGGCGCCTTAGTGCTACGAATACAGTCCAGAATGGCATCGGCACTTATTTCGTCCGCAACAAGCAAGGCAACATCCCTTGTGATGTCTGGAAAACGCGACGGGACGGAGATTGTTGTTCGCTGATTGCTAACCTTGGCCAACTTTTCAAAATCCAGTTCAAAACAGTAAACCTCTTTTTCGAGTCCAAAGGCCTCTTGAACAGATGGATGCAATTCACCCAATGATCCGACCTTGACACGACCCACCATGATGCTACACGATTTGCCAGGATGGTAGTACGGCTCGGGACTGTCGGCGGCCCACTTGACACCGGTAACCTTCAGAGATTCCAGCACATTTTCAACAATACCCTTGACATCATAAAAATCGACTGGTGTAACAGGCTGATTCCATGACAATGCTGTACGACTGCCAGTCAAGGCGCCGGCTATATGAAGCGGTTCATGCGGCATCACGCCTTCTTCCTTTGGAAAGTAGACACGACGCATCTCGAACAGACTCAAATCCAACGAACGAAAATTCATATTACGCGCTACTGTCTCAAGCAGCCCCGGCAACAGACTGGTACGCATGACAGCATGCTCGGATACAAGCGGGTTGGCAAGTTTTATAAATGAGCTGCGCGGATCTCCATCAGCAAGCAGAAGCTTATTGGCCAAATCATCCGACGTAAAACTGAAATTGATAATTTCATTCATACCTTGAGAAACCAAGGCGTTCCTGGCAATCCGCTCCAGACTCTGCTGCTGTGTGGGGCGATCGGATACAACCTGGGCCAGTGGCATTGTTGAAGGGATATTGTCATAACCATTCAATCGTGCAATTTCCTCAACAACATCAATTTCACGTTCTATATCAATTCGATAGGTTGGAGGAACGACCTGCAGATCACCATCCGGCAATTCAATGACACTGAATTCCAGACGCCGCAGTATATTAATGATCTCGTTCTTTTCCAGTTTAATCCCGATCAGCGCATTTGCCCGATCGGTTCTGACTGTTATCGGTTTTTGTTCCAGCCTGACCGGATACACATCCAGAGCACCTTCTGCTACGGTCCCGCCAGAAAGTTCGGCAATCAGCGCTGCTGCCCTGTCAAGCGCACAGGTTACGGCACCTATGTCCACCCCACGTTCAAATCTGTGTGAGGATTCAGTATGCAATCCCAAACGTTTGCTAGTTGCCCTGATTGCAGAAGGTTTAAACCAGGCACTTTCAAGTAATACATTAACTGTTGAATCTGAAATTTCAGAATTAAGCCCCCCCATGATACCGGCAAGGGCTACTGGACGTTCTGCATCACAGATAACAAGATCTTTACAAATCAATTCACGCTGCTGCCCATCAAGGGTTGTAAAGGACTCTCCATCTAAGGCCCTGCGAACAACGATCCGACGACCAGAAAGAAGGTCGGAATCAAAGGCGTGCAATGGTTGTCCCAATTCCATCATGATCAGGTTGGTGACATCAACGATATTGTTAATAGAACGAACACCTACGGCAGTGAGCTTTTTAACCAACCACTCTGGCGATGGTGCAATTTTACATCCGGCAATATGGCGCGCCGCATACCTTGGACAGATCTGCTCATCTTCAACCCTGACTCCAATAACATCCCTTACGTTAATAGATCCCTCTTTAAGGGATATTTCAGGATAAGCGATCTTTTTACCGAGCTTGGCCGCAATTTCACGCGCAACCCCAATAACGCTGAGGCAATCCGCACGGTTAGGTGTCAGGCCAATTTCAAAATGAGTGTCCTTAAGTCCCAAGGCATCAAAGAGGGGTTGACCGAGATTAAATCCTTCAGGAAGTATCATAATTCCGGCGCTTTCATCGGCCAGCCCAAGTTCTTTTTCAGAGCAGAGCATGCCAAACGATTCTTCACCACGAATCTTTGAACGTTTAATACGGAAGTCACCCGGCAAAACCGCACCGATCTTGGCCAAGGCAACGGTATCGCCCTGTTTAAAATTCTGGGCGCCACAAACAACATCAAGCAATTCAGTACCGGTATTAACCTTGCAGAGTGATAACTTATCTGCATTTGGATGCTGCATCTTCTGCTCAACTACAGCTACGACAACATCATCCATACCGGAACCCTGCAGTTCCATGCCCTCAACCTCAAGCCCAAGCATGGTAAGCATATCAGCCAATTGTACAGGATCCAGATCAAAATCAACGAATTCCTTCAGCCAGTTGTAGGTAACATTCATGCTAGACACCGTTTTATATCAAGATAGATTATTAAATGAATTAAACCGTAATCCTAAAATTGCCTCAAGAACCTGACATCGTTCTCAAACAGCAATCGCATATCGCTTATACCATATTTCAGCATGGCGATTCGTTCAATCCCCATACCAAATGCAAAACCGGAAATATCCTCTGAATCATATTCCACATGCCTGAAAACCTCCGGATCAACCATACCGGCCCCGAGAATTTCAAGCCAACCGCTGTTCTTACAGACCCGGCACCCTTTGCCGCCGCAAATAACACAGGCAATATCAACCTCGGCAGAAGGCTCTGTAAAAGGGAAAAAACTTGGCCTCAGACGAACACCTGTCTTCTGACCAAACAGCTGATTGGTAAAAATAGTCAAAATACCTTTAAGGTCACCAAAACTGATGCCCTTATCAACCATTAGACCTTCTATCTGATGAAACATGGGGGAATGAGTAGCATCGGAGTCACAACGATAAACAGTACCAGGGGCAATTATGCGCAATGGCGGCTTACGCCCAAGCATTGTTCGAATCTGTACAGGTGAGGTATGAGTTCGCAGAAGCATCTGCTCATCAACAAAAAAAGTATCCTGCATGTCGCGGGCTGGATGTTCAGGTGGAAAATTGAGCGCCTCGAAATTGTACCAGTCATGTTCGATTTCAGGGCCTTCAGCTACAGAGAAACCGAGGCTGGCAAAGATATCACTGACCTCTTCAATAACCAGTGTTACCGGATGTTTCGTGCCATAAGAAGAACGACGACCTGAAAGGGTTACGTCAATCCGCTCAGAGCTCAAACGATCCTGCTTGGCTTTTTCCTTGGCTTCAGCAAGAGCTGATTCAAGCCTGCACTCAATTTCATCACGAATTGAATTTACCAATTGGCCAATGACAGGTCTTTCTTCCTGGGAAAGCGCACCCAACCCCTTCATCAAGCCAGTCAGTTCTCCCTTGCGGCCAAGAAAACGCACACGCGTATTTTGCAGTAACTCTTCAGAAGCAGCTTCTGTAATAGCCTGCAATGCATCCTGTTTTAATCTTTCAAGCTGTTCCCGCATGGTATTTACCCTTAAAAAAAAGGAATGGGACAGTTAAATCCCATTCCCCGTGAATTTAATAGCAGTACTAGCGTTATCTTAGATACTGGCCTTTGCAACACCTGCAATTTCAGTAAAGCCTTTTGGGTCAGATACAGCAATGTTTGCCAAGACCTTGCGATCAATCTCAACATTCGCCTTTTTAAGACCAAAAATGAACTTGCTGTAAGAAAGACCATTCAGACGTGAAGCCGCATTGATACGTGTAATCCAGAGACTTCTGAAGTCACGCTTCTTTACACGACGGTCACGGAAGGCATAATTGAGGGCGCGATCAACCGCCTCTGTTGCACTGCGGAAGAGTTTGCTTCTTGCACCACGGTAACCTTTGGCAAGCTTTAACACTTTGTTACGCCTGAGTCTCGCTTTAAAACCTCTTTTTACTCTTGACATTGTTTACTCCTTCAACGTGTATTTTGCCCGATCCACAAGGGGAGACTATCCTCATGGTTCTTGGCTAAGTCCCGCTATTTATACGGGATCAAACGAGCTATGTTTTTCTGATCAACAGCTGCTACCATGGAACCGCCACGAAGATTACGTTTACGCTTGGTGGTCTTAGGTGTCAAAATATGGCTTGTAAACGCGCTGCCACGCTTGATGCGGCCCGAAGCAGATTTTTTGAAGCGCTTAGCTGCTCCGCGATTTGTTTTAATTTTAGGCATTTCAGTTCTCCTTCTTGAAATATATGCTCAAATGGATTTATTTTTTAACCTTCGGCGCGACAATCATAAACATATTACGACCATCAACACGGGGTTGTGATTCTATAACAGCAACATCCTCCAATTCGGAGGCAAAACGCTGGATAACAGCACGTCCGATATCCATATGGGTAATTTCCCTGCCGCGGAAAACAAGTGTAATCTTGGCCTTGTTCCCCTCTTCAAGAAAACGCCTCACATGTTTAACCTTGAACATAAGATCATGTTCATCCGTCTTTGGACGGAGCTTGATCTCTTTGACCTCTACATGTACCTGTTTCTTCTTTGCTTCCTGCTGTTTCTTGCTCTGCTGATACTTGAATTTACCATAATCCATGATCCTGCAGACAGGTGGTACAGCTGTGGGAGACACTTCAACGAGATCCAGCTGCTGCTGCTCTGCAAGTTCAAGAGCCTTAGCGATGGGAAGCACGCCAAGCTGCTCACTTTCGGCGCCAACGACACGGACTTCTGCCGCGCGAATGGCTGCATTAATGTTTACGGTAGGTTTTGCTATGACTACACCTCCTGAGTGAGCAGCCCTATGGCTGCCTCTACTTTAAAACCAATTACTTGTATTTTTTGCTTTCGCTTTCAACAAATTGAACAAATTCAGCCGGCTTGAGAGGATCAAGATTTTTACCATCCCTGAAACGGGGGGTGATTGTACCCTGCTCCATTTCTTTGTCACCAATTACCAGCATGTATGGAATCTTCTGCAACTGGGCCTCACGAATCTTGAAGCTCAGTTTTTCATTTCTGAAATCACCTTGCACTCTTACGCCTGCGGAGCGAAGTTGCGCCAGTACATCTTGTGCATAAGCTGTATGATTATCGGTTACCGTCAACAGAACAGCCTGTACCGGAGAAAGCCAAAGTGGGAAACTACCAGCATAGTGTTCGATCAATACGCCAACAAACCGTTCTATGGCCCCAAGAATTACCCTATGAACCATAACCGGACGTTTTTTCTCACCGTCGGATGCAATGTAATGAAGATCAAAACGTTCTGGCAGCGTAAAATCGCACTGAATAGTAGCACACTGCCAGCGCCTGTCAAGCGCGTCTTTAAGCTTTATATCAATCTTAGGCCCATAAAATGCACCATCACCTTCATTTATCTCATAGGCCCGTCCTGTATCCTTGAGAGCCGAAAGCAGGGCATCTGTTGCAAGTTCCCACGCAGAATCATCGCCGATGGATTTTTCAGGTCTCGTGGAAAGCTCCATCTCATAATCAAATCCGAAGATCGACATGATCTCGCTGACGAACCTGAGAACACCCTTGATCTCACCATCAAGCTGCTCCGGTGTACAGAGGATATGTGCATCATCCTGCGTAAAGCCACGCACCCTCAACAGACCATGCAGTACGCCAGCCCTTTCGTGACGATGTACCGTACCAAGCTCGAAATAGCGTAAAGGAAGATCTCGATAACTTCTCAACTGTGACTTGTATATCATCATGTGTGACAGGCAGTTCATAGGCTTAACACCATAGCTCTGCTCATCAACCTCGGTGAAATACATATTTTCACGATAATTTTCGTAATGCCCAGAACGCTGCCACAATTCAGTTTTGAGTATCTGCGGACCAAGCACGATATCATAACCGCGCTTAAGGTGCTCACGACGTTCAAAATCCTCCAGAATGGTACGCAACATGGCACCCTTAGGATGCCAGATCACCAGGCCAGCCCCGACTTCATCCGAGAAGGAGAAAAGATCCAGTTCCTTGCCAAGCTTACGATGGTCCCTGCGCTTGGCCTCTTCAAGACGATGCAGATAGGCCTCTAATTCCTTTTTATCTGTAAAGGCAGTGCCATAGATACGCTGTAGCATGCGATTTTTTTCATCACCTCGCCAATAAGCACCTGCTATAGATAGAAGCTTAAATGCCTTGATGCGAGATGTTGAGGGTAGATGCGGACCACGGCAAAGATCCGAGAAATCACCCTGGGTATAGACCGAAACAGTTTCAGCACCCAAATCCTCAATCAGTTCAACTTTATAACTTTCACCCTGCTCACTAAAAAAGCTGATTGCCTCTGAAGCGGCAAGATCCTTGCGGGTAATCTTCTGATCAGCAGCAGCCAATTCAGCCATTTTCTGTTCGATACGGACAAGATCTTCCGGGGTAAATGGTGCATCCACATCAAAGTCATAATAAAAGCCGCTTTCAATTGCCGGACCGATTGTAACCTTGGCAGCTGGAAACAGCTCTTTTACCGCCTGCGCCATTAAATGCGCCGCAGAATGTCGTATAAGCTCAAGCGCTTCCGGACTCTTTTCTGTAACTATCTCAACCGTTGCCCCATCAGCAAGAATCGCTGCCAGATCAACCAGCACACCATCAATCCTGCCAGCCAGGGCAGCCTTCGCAAGACCGGCGCCAATGGATGCAGCCAAATCATAAACGGAAGCGCCATGTGGCAGCGACCGCAACGAACCATCAGGTAATTTTATTGAGATATTTTGCATACCGTAATTCCCGAAAACAGAGTCAGTAAATTTCCTAGCAAACTTGTTATACCAAAAGACAAACTGCCATAAAACAGCTGTAACCATAAAAGAAAAGGCATCGAACGTTCGATGCCTCGTTACTAGCAACTTTATGGTAGGCGCGGGCGGTCTCGAACCGCCGACCTCTACCGTGTCAAGGTAGCGCTCTCCCCCTGAGCTACGCGCCTGCACCAAAGCAAAAGAGTAATATCAGTAATCATGCATTATTGTCAAGCGCTTTTTATATGCTACTGCGAAGCAAAAAATAAATTCAGTGGCACATTCAATTTTACTGTTTCAGCATATTTCATCAGCAGATTTGTCACTCCTCACAAACCTGGCAACATTTTCCACATGCATCGTCTGAGGAAACATATCCACTGGCTGTATCTCACAGCAAACATATCCCAACGACTTCAGAATATTGGCATCTCTGGCAAGACTGAGCGGTGAACAGGATACATAGATCAGACGCGCTGGCGAAATTGCTGCAACCTTACGCAGAACCCGTTCATCACACCCCTTCCGTGGCGGATTGAGCACAATCAGATCAATTTTCTCACCATCATCGGCAAATTCCGAGAGCAACTCAGCCGCATCTCCTGCTTCAAATATACAATTTGTGATGCCATTCAATCGGGCATTTTTATCTGCATCTGCAACCGCCGCATCAACAACCTCCACACCAATAACCTTTTTGGCCCCTTTTGCCAAAGTCAACGCAATGCCGCCGATTCCGCAATAGAGATCCAGCACAGTTTCAACGCCAGTCAAGGCAGCCCACTCCTTGACCTTTTCATATATCAACACCGCACCATCACGATTAACCTGAAAGAAAGAGCGCGGAGAAAGCATCAACGAAATCTCACCGATTGTCTCGGTAAGATGATGCTTGGGTGTCAGAAAATGATCAACGGGGCCTAAGATTACATTACCCTCTGAACTGTTCACATTCTGGGCAATAACCTCGATTCCAGACATCTGTTCACGAAGGAACTTGGCGAGGTGATGGATTTCATTATATGAACGCTGAGCCGTCACAAATACAACCATGACCTTTTGCTCGGCCTCGGAAACACGCACAACAAGGTAACGCAACAATCCCATCCTGCTACGGGGGTTATAAATAGAAACCCTGAGTTTTGCGATCCCCTGCCTGACAACCTCAACAACCTTATTAACCAATGTGTGATGAATGGCGCAATCATGCAGATCAAAAACATCATGGGAAGACCGCCGAAAAATACCGATCAGCGGTTCAAGATATTTACCGGCAATCACCAGTTTGGCTGTTGTACGGTAGTGGGTCAGGCGCAATGGCGAAAGAACCGGATGCAGCTGAACGCCGTCCAGGGCAGGATATTCGCGCAGATGTCGTTCAATAAAGCGGTGTTTCCATGCAACCTGATCCCGGTACTTCATTGCAATTAACGGACATCCCAGACAGCGTGCAACATCACGGCAAGGAGGACGCTTACTCCGCGATTCAGAGGGAATCAGAACCTTCTTCACATGGCCAAACGCCATACGCTGGGCAACATAATCGATCCCAGTACGAACCGTATCACCAGGCAATGCCCCGCCAATTCTGAGGGCATGGGTATCACTACTGGAAATACCATATCCTTCGTCATCCAAACCGGATATTTTAACTTCCAATACCGACCGGTTCGTCAATTTTACAATGTCAGGATTTTCGCCATACGGCCTGTCGCCCGGCTTGCGTACAGGTTCACGACGACGTTCAGTACTGTTTTGTTCAGTTTTATTCCGTTTCATTTTACCTTCCCAATGTTTCTGGCCTCTAGATAGCTGCGGAACAATGACAAGGCCTGGCCACGATGACTGATACGATTTTTTTCCTCGATTGTCAGTTCGGCCATACTCTTGCCAAACTCATCCACAAGGAAGAGAGGATCATAGCCAAAGCCATTGTCGCCACGCCCCTGTTTCAATATAGATCCTGGCACACTGCCGACAAAGAGTTGCTCTGTACCGCAGGGGGTAACAAATGCCATGGCGCATACAAACGCTGCCCTCCTCGCCTCCTGAGGGACATTGGTAAGCTCTGACAACAGTTTACAATTGTTAGCCTGATCATCGGCATCCTTACCGGCATAGCGGGCCGAATAGACACCAGGACGTCCGCCCAGAAAATCAACTGCCAGGCCTGAATCGTCGGCCAAAGCAGGCTTTCCAGTGAATGCCACCGCCTCACGTGCCTTTTTCAGCGCATTCAGCTCAAAGGTTTCACCATCCTCGACCGTTTCCGGCAAACCGCTAAAATCATCAGAGCACAGAACAGCCCCCACCAGTCCGGCCAAAAAAGCCTCAATCTCTTTCAGTTTACCCCGGTTACGTGTGGCAACAACCAGATCGGCTAACATTCCAATGACCTCTTCTGGATTTCAATCAACTGTCTGATGCCAGCTACAGCCAAATTCCTCATGGAATCCATCTGCTGTATGGTAAAAGGTTCTGCCTCGGCAGTCCCCTGCACCTCAACAAAACGATCACTTGCGGTAACCACAAAATTCATGTCAACCTCTGCAGATGAATCCTCACTATAATCCAGATCCAGCAGTGCAACCCCATTAACGATACCAACACTTACAGCCGCAACCGCTTCTTTAATCGGCAATTCAGCAATGGCATTTTTGTTTTTCAAAACAGTCAGTGCATCAACAAGCGCCACATAGGCACCGGTTATTGATGCCGTCCTTGTTCCGCCGTCCGCCTGAATAACATCACAATCAATATAGACACTACGCTCACCAAGCAGGGATAAATCCGTTACCGCCCGGAGCGAGCGCCCAATAAGCCGCTGAATTTCCAGCGTACGGCCACTCTGTTTTCCTCTGGCAGCCTCACGAGATGACCTGCTATGCGTGGCCCTGGGAAGCATGGAGTATTCGGCTGTCACCCACCCAGTCCCCTTGCCCCGCATAAATGAGGGAACAGATTCCTCAACCGAAGCGGTACAGATTACCTTTGTATTACCAAATTCAACAAGAACAGAGCCTTCCGCATGGATTGTAAAATTTCTTGTAATCCTTACATCCCTGAGAGAATCAAATTCACGATTATCACTTCTAACCATTACCAACACACCCCTTTATAGCCAAAATCTAAAAACAGTCTGTTCAATAGCCTTTAAATGATTATTGTGTCAAACAAAAAGGGAAATCCAAACCGGATTCCCCTTTAAGTCAACTGCCATATTTAATTGTTTTTAGGCCTATCAGCCAAGTATTGTATTTTTGCTGTTAGCCCTGTTAACCAATATTGTGGTATCAAGCAATTCTCCACAACAGGTGCATTTCCAGGCTTCGAAAGAACGTACAAAATCATAATATTTCTCTGCAAACATGCGACCCTTGCACCGTGGACATTGCATATACTACCCTCTGTCTGCTTAATTGATTCACTGCAAAACTGTGATAGTATATTCAGCAATCATGCCATCTTTGCCAAGAAATTTTCAGAGACCTGCAAAATCAAAAAAAGAGACGAATAAACAGCTATTTAAAGTATCCTCTAATCGCTTTAAATTTTTTAGGGCCGATACCAGACACCATCATCAGATCATCAGGGCTGATACTATCGCCATTATTTTGACGGTACTCAATGATTGCAGCCGCCAAAACCGGACCTATACCGGGCAGTCGTTCAAAATCCCCAATTAACATTGAATTAATATCCAACGGGATATCCAGCAGAATACGTTTAGCCGTCGCTAAACGTTCAACCTTAAAATGAACAGTTTTATCGTCTGTTAGAGATAATTTCAGACTACTACCATCCTCCAACCCAACCGCTTTCAAATCATTCAAAGAGGTTAACTCACTTGGCCGTCTGCCTGTCGCCATTTCAATGGCGCTATCCGTCATTTTTTTGTCGGCCAGACAATAAACACCTTGATGCTCGATATTCCCGTTCAAATAGACTATAGCACCATTACAATCGAGTGCAAAAATGTCCGAATGCTTTGCAGTATTCAAGCGGGAATGACCAATGAAATATACTGGCAAAATAAAAACCATGCAGAAAATCAGCACAAAAAATCTATTCACCACTCCCCCCGCAATACTGCAATCGGCAACTATTCCTCCAGCTTATGCAATTTGAAATCAATACTATCAATCAAGGCCTGATAGGATGCGTCAATAATGTTATCCGACACACCAACCGTGCCCCAACGACTATGCTTGTCCCCAGATTCAATCAGAACCCGAATTGCCGAGGCCGTCCCCTGCCCGGCCGGTAAAACACGAACCTTGTAATCAAGCAGTTTCACTTCCTTCAATTTGGGATAAAACTTTTCAAGTGCCTTTCGTATGGCGTTATCCAGGGCATTAACCGGTCCGCTCCCTTCAGCAGCCGTATGTTCGACCTTACCACCAACCTTGACCTTGATTGTCGCCTCAGCCTGCGGTCTCTGGTCTTCACCGCATTTTTCATCCAACACCCTGAAACCGAGAATATTAAAATACTTGCGATGTGACCCAATCGCCTTTTTCATCAACAGTTCAAAGGATGCATCGGCGCCCTCAAACTGATAACCGCGGTTTTCCATATCCTTAATATTTTCAAGGATCTCAAGTGTAATTGGGTCCTTGCTGTCAAGATCAATCATAAACTGCTTGGCCTTGGCCATAATATTTGAACGGCCAGAAAGATCTGAAATCAGAATACGTGTACTATTGCCAACAAGTTCGGGGCGCATATGTTCATATGTCTCGGGGTTGCGTTCGATAGCGCTGACATGAACACCCCCTTTATGAGCAAATGCAGAGTTACCAACAAATGGCTGACGCTTGTTCGGCGACAGATTGGCCAGCTCATAGACAAATCGGGATATCTCACGCAATTTGGCAAGCTGTTCATCTGAAATGCAATCATGCTGCATTTTCAATTTTAATGATGGAATAATCGAGCAGAGATTGGCGTTTCCACAGCGTTCTCCAAAGCCATTAATCGTGCCCTGAACATGAACAACACCGGATTCAACCGCGTAAAGTGTATTGGCAACCGCACATTCCGAGTCATTGTGTGTATGAATACCAAGTGGAGTGGATATCTGTTTTCTGATGTCAGCAATTATTGACTGCAATTCAAAGGGAAGCGTGCCACCATTGGTATCACAAAGCACGATACAATCAGCACCGGCGTCTTCAGCAGCCTTAAGCGTCTTGATTGCATACTGCGGATTGGCCCTGTATCCATCAAAAAAATGTTCTGCGTCATAAAAAACCTCGGAGCACTTCTGCTTTAAAAAACGGATCGAATCGAAGATCATGTCGAGGTTTTCCTCAAGCGGAACCCTTAAGGCCTCCCTGACATGCAGATCCCATGCTTTACCAAATATTGTAATAACATCCGGGTCGGCAGCAACAAGCGTTTTCAGATTATTATCCCTATCCGCTGTAATCTTTGAACGTCTGGTTGAACCAAATGCGGCGATTTTGGCCTGATGAAGCCTTTCCTTTTTGATATCCTTGAAAAATGAGACATCTTTGGGGTTACTACCCGGCCAGCCCCCCTCAATATAATGAATACCAAGTTCATCCAGCTTATGCGCAATACGGATTTTATCCTCAAGTAAAAAGGAAATATCCTCTGCCTGTGTCCCATCCCTCAGAGTCGTATCATAAAGTTTAATAAGGCCCACACGTCCTCCTGTTATCCTCTGAATTGTCAAATCAAACTGTACTAAATCACCCTAAACATTTCAAATCATTCATATGCACATAAACCCCAGCACCATATTAACCAGAGTTAATCACCGATAATCCGAATGGCGTGGTCTGCATTGGTGGCATACCAGGAATTCTGGCGAAATGGGCGCAGGTATATCCCCTCAGGGATCAACTGTTTGTTGCTGTCGCGTACATCAGCGCCATGGCTGTCCAATACCAATGATGTCCCCTCTGGCGTTCCCCAACCTCCAATCCAGATGACCACATGGGAAATATAATCTCCATGACGGGGGCGGATAAAAAGCAGGTCGCCCGGCTTGAGAACATTATTCCAACCGGCGAAGGAATCCTGTCTGGAGATGATCTTTACGTTTTGAATCTGATCACGCCCATAAATTTCAACTCTCTCTATGGCAGCCTGTTTTTGAACATCAGAACTGAAACCGATTCCCAGCGCCTGATTATATACGAATGATGTAAAATTGCTGCAATCCAGTCCTTTGCCATCATGCCGGGTACCGCCTGGTCTGGGAGTGTACCAGCCAGGGGGCGGGTTCCAATCTGGTATATAGTGGTGGCGATAATGGTAACCAATATAACGGAGTGCAGCGGCAATAACACGGGCACGTTTCCAGTCATCACTCTTGCCAGCTGCTATTTGAGGTTCTCGATAGTGATGTGGCAGCGGCCCCCATGGGCCGATCCAGGGGTGGATATGATTGTACCACTCTCTCTGCGGAATTTTAGCTTCAAAGCGAGCTTCACCACGTTTGCCATCCAATAGATCAGGAATCAGCTCATCTATGGGAAACGGGAGGTTGACGCTATAGGGTGATTGGTAATATTCACGAATTTCAATTGTTTCCTGGGCAAGGCTGACCTGGCTATAACAGATTACTGAAAGTAACAGTATAAAAATCTGGTTAAAGCGCATTACAAGGTACTCCATTCGTGTTAATTGTGCTCAATTACCAAAAAAGTGTAGAAATCAATAAATTCATCCAGATTCAGCTGAAAGATTCCCTTTTTACGTTCATAGCCAAATTCCGGTCCTGATGGACCGCGTGGTTTAAAGTCGGTGCCCCATGGATTCCAGATTGTAACCATGCCGGTAGCCTGATCAAAGTCCATGATGGCATAAACGTGATCAAAGGGGAGTTTTGCCGGTGGCCGATGCAGCAGAAGTGCGGTTGCCAGTGATTTATGGTGGTGCATACGGATCAGTGCCTTACGAACCTTTTCGCGGTTGGCGCGCTTACCAAGCGGATATTTTTTTATTTCATGGTTACTCCAGCGCGCAACAGTGCTGGCGATAGGCACACCGGAGATATCAATTGCCACGGTTGGATCAGGCAGGTTGGCCGATTTCCTGATTGTACGTTGCTGGATTGTACCGGTTGCCTTTTCAAGAATCGACATCCAGAGTCCATCCTGCAGGGTTGAGTCGGAATCATTTATTGCCAGTTCTCCATCGGTTGGAGCAGTCACAACGGCCTCATCACCATTTGGAAAATTCACCCTGTAACGGCCATCATCAAGCATGGTAATGGAATTCATGATAACGGCTGGGCGATACCTTGCCATCCAGCCGCTGGCGGAGAAAAAATAGCAGTCCCCTGGCGGCCCCTGCTGGAGCAGTTCAAAGGTTGGTTGCCCATTAGCAAACAGCACCCGTTTTACACGGCGAAGTTTATTTACATTCTTTTTATAAATTGTGAGAATTTTGGGGTTATCAATCGCCATGGCCGTATTCAGATTAACGGCTGGAACCTTGCGCAAATAGGTTTCAAGGGCCACCAATGCGGCGGCATCCTCTCCCTTGAATTCAGGACTGGCAATTCTGGCGATCAGATCCAGCTTTGTTACACTTTCATTCCCCAGTGACCAGCGGGGCCAGTTGCGTTCTACAACCGCTGCAAATGCTGTTAAAGTCTCTTGATCCCCAACAACGGGTTGCTCTGCCTCGTCATTTGCAAAAGAAACCCATGGTAATAATAACAACGCCGCTGTCACAACTACATGCATTAACATCCGCTTCATATTACCCCCCCTCCCAATCAATATGCCGGAAATTTTAAAGACAGCCAATTCAATTCAGCAGTAACAGACCATACAAAACAGGCCGCAGATAAAACCGCGGCCAGCAAAAAAGAGACTATCTGGAGGTTACCTCAACCAACCCGGCAATACTCCACGCCATTAGCCTGGAGATATTCCAGTTCCTTAGTAGTCAGATTCCTGTCGGTTATCAGCACATCCATCAACCCAAGCGGCGCAACCTTCGCAAAGGCATTCGTATCAAACTTGCTGTCATCGGCAAGCAGTACCTTACGCTTACCGCATCTGATCATGCATTTTTTCAACTCGGCATTTTCAACCGAAAATGAACAGAGGTCCATTTCACTGCTGACCGATGAAACCCCCAGAAATGCTGTATCAACATTGATATCGCTCAAAAAACGTGCCGCCTTGGCCCCTTCGGCACGTCCGGTATCCTTCTCGATCTCGCCACCGATAAAGAATAGCTGTCCAGCAGCAGAACAAAGCTCCATGGCGATATGAATATCGCCGGTAACAACATTAACCCGTGGGCCATCCTTAAGCAGACGTGCCATTTCATAGGTCGTCGTACCGGCATCCAGCAATACAGTCTCACCTTCGGAGATCAAACGAAGCGCCTCGCGGGCAATCATAATCTTCTGATCGGCATGAATCAGCTTCTTTTCAACAAAGGCCCTCTCCTTGGCGAGGATATCAAGCGGCACTGCCGCTCCATGAACCTTTTGCAGAACGCCCATCTGCTCCAGCTTGGAAAGATCCCTGCGGATCGTCATCGGTGTAACATCAAGCTCTTCAGCCAGTTCGTTAACCATGACCTTACCGTGCTGCCTCAATTTTTCAATTATAACGGCTTCCCGCTCAACATAATGCACAGTAGATTCCCCTTCTTAAAGGCAAACATATACCACTTCCACCATTACGATCCCATGCAGCTGATATCCGCGTCAGGCTTGCAATATAGATTAAACCCAAAATGCAAAAACTGACGAATTAAACAATAGACAACAATTTAAGTCAAGCAAGTCACTCTTGCAGTCTGAAACCATTGATACAAAAAGCGGAGAGCCCCGGTCTAACCTGATGCATTTTTTGACAACGCAAACAGGATTAAAGAGGAACTCTCCGCAGATAACAACAATATTGATCAGCTTCGTTCTTTAATCAGCTCCCTGATTTCGCGGGACTTTTGATATATCCCGCTGTTATTGATCGCATGATACAACTCATCGTGCAGGGTCTGCATCTTCTGGTAGAACTCATGGGTGTTTTCATCGCATGTGCGCATATTGTGCGAATCAAAGCTTACCCCCACCTCGACGGCGGTGGCAATATCCGGGTAGACTCCGATGCCGGTGGCACCAACAAGCATACAGCCCAGAGCTGAGGACTGTTCGGATATGCTGCGCTGAACAGTCTTACCATATACATCGGCCTGCATCTGGTTGAATGTGGTGGAGCGCGTAGCGCCGCCGCTGACACGCACCTCGTCGATCTTTGAGGTCAGTGATTCAATGATGCTGATGTCTTTATTGATCTCAAAACAGATACCTTCCAGCAGTGAACGGATCACGTGGGAACGTTTGTGACCAAGCGAACAGCCGAAGATCATGCCGACCGCATCCGGGTTCCAGTATGGTGCGGCGGAGCCGGCAAAATGCGGCAGCGAGATAATCCCCTCGGCGCCGGGTGCCGTATATTTGATCTCGCTGTTGAGGATCTCGTAGGCGTCGATATTCAGATCCCTGGCGGCAGATGCTTCGATCATGGCAAAGTTGTCACGGAACCAGCGGTATACGGAGCCGGATGTGTAGATACCCGCTTCGATCAGCCATTTACCGGCAACGGCCGATGCGGTGCAGATAACGCGCTGTTTTTCATCAAAGGCCGGTTTCTCGGAATGGGCAAGAATGAAGGAACCGGTGCCGGTGTTGACGCACATCTGTCCGGGGACAACCACGCCAAGCCCAACTGCCGCCGCCTGCTGATCTCCGCCAGCGGTAACGACCGGAATCTCGCGCTGCAGCCCAAGCTCTGCGGCCAGCTCTTTCTTGATATTGCCGATAACGGTGCCGGACGGAACCGCCTTGGCCAGATTTTCCATCGGTATACCGAACTTGTTACAAAACTCGCTATCCCACTCCATGGTATTGATATTGAAGAGCATGGTGCGTGAGGCCTGGGTCCAGTCGGTGATAAATTCACCGGTCAGGTGATGGATGACAAAGTCGCTGACGGTCAGAAATTTATAGGCCTGACTGAAGATCTGCGGTTTGTTCTCCTTTAGCCAAAGCAGTTTGGGGAGTGAAAAATAGGCATCAATTCTCAGACCGGTCTTTTTATAGACATACTCCGCGCCCAGTTCACTGCGGATATAATCAGCCTGCGCTGTGGCACGCTTATCTTGCCAGAGGATGGCGTTATCGATATGCCTGCCGTCCCTGTCAACCGGTATGAGCGTGGAGCGCTGTGAAATCACAGAAATCGCCTCAATATCATTGCTATCGCCGTGAAACTGCTTCAGTGCCTGCTTGAATGTATTTTTGGCGGCATTCAGCCAGGTAACCGGATCGTGATCAATCCAGGTTGGAGAAAGAAATATACTTGAATACTCTTCAAACGCCTCGGTGATCAACTTGCCGTAAACATTGTAGATGATTGTCCGACAACTGGTTGTACCAACATCAATACAGGCAATATATCTATTTTCAGACATAAAGTTCTCCTCGCATTTGTAAAATACCCTAACAACTACATTCATTTCCCCCCATATTTTAAGGGGGGATTGAGGAGGGTTAAAATTTTGATCTAGCGTGCGAAGCAGATAGAGCCTGCTTCACCACACTACTTGTTGATTATCAGTTACCGGCGCGAAAAAGCTTGATAAATGTCTTAACCTCTTCACACATAACCTTTTCCGCATCATACATCAGATCAGAAAGATGGCCCGGTTTCTCTTTTTCACAGAGGGATTTCAGCTTCTTAACGGCAACGCCGGAAATCTGTGTATTTACATTGATTTTTGCCACACCATTTCTGATGGCGCTCTGGATATCCTCATCGGGTACACCGGAACCGCCGTGCAATACCAGCGGCAGAGAGATAACATCGGCAAGTTCCTTCAAACGGTCATGATAAATTTTAGGACGCCCCTTGTATTCACCATGGGCTGTGCCGATGGCAACGGCCAGGGCATCAACACCGGTCTCCGCCACAAAACGGGTCGCCTGATCAACACGGGTCAGATACTCCTCGGGAACATCAACCTGATTGTGGTCAAAGGGAACAGAACCAAGTTCAGCCTCAACGGTTACGCCAACCGCATGGGCAAAGCGAACAACCTCTTTTGTATTTTTAAGGTTTTCTTCGTATGAAAACTTGGACCCATCGTACATGACCGATGAAAAGCCAGCCTGCACGGCCTTGTAGATCACATCCACAGACTTGCAGTGGTCAAGGTGCAGAACCATCGGCAAGTGCGTCCTGCCGACCAGTTCGTTGACCATAACCGACATCATCTTGATGTTGGCCACATCAATGTACTGCTCACCAAATGCAAATATAACCGGAGATTCCAGTTCAACGGCGGCATTGTAAACCGCCTGGATAGTTTCCAGATTGTATATATTAAAGGCACCGACCGTATATTTTCCGTTTCTGGCCGGAATAAGCACTTCATTCAAATTTACAAGCATCTTTAAATCCCCTTTCATACTGTTTTTTGTGACCACATGAGCTGCTACAGATTGGGAGAATAGCGGTTCGTCCCTGCGATTATCTGAAACGAGGCCTTTGCCAGACAGCAAAGACCCCATTTCCGCTTACTTCTTCAATGACTCCAGCCATGCCTTTGCCTTGGGATTTTCAAGTACCTCCGGGTTGAGGATGAACTGTGGCTTTTCACCGGCAAGCAGCTTGTTAATGTCGCGTACAAGCAAGTAAGGAGAATTGGAGAGCGCCTCGGCGGTTGTACCAGCGATGTGCGGGGTCAGGGTGACGTTATCCAGTTCCAGCCAGCGGCTCCCCTTTTCCAGCGGTTCGGAGTCGAATACGTCCATGGCAGCGCCGCCGATTTTGTTTTCCTTCAGTGCGGTGAAGAGTGCATCCTGATCGACAAGTCCGGCACGGGCGGTATTGATCAGGATTGAAGTTGGTTTCATCATGGCGATTTCATTCTTGCCGATCAATCCCTTGGTTTCATCAGTAAAACGGGCGTGCACAGAGATGAAGTCGGCGTTGGTGAATAGTTCTTCCTTGGTGGCACGTTTGGCGCCACATTCGGCAAGGGCCTCATCGGATACGAACGGGTCATAGACCAGTACGTTGAGTTTGTAACCGGAGAGTTTCTGGGCAACCAGTTTACCGATATAGCCAAAACCAACCAGGCCGAGGGTCTTGCCCATAATTTCTGGGGTGAAATCGGAGTTGGGATAGTTTTTGCGCCAGGTTTCGTTTTTGATACCCATATGGCCGCGGGCGATGTTTCTTGCCTCGGAGAAGAGCAGACCGATGGCAAAGTCCGATACGGCATGGGCGTTGCGCCCCATGATGTTATGTACGATGATGCCACGCTCGGTGGCAGCTGCCACATCGAGGTTTTCCTTACCGGCGCGTGCGGCGCCAACCAGCCGCAATGAAGGCATGGTGTCCATGGCATCGGCGGATACCGGTGCAAAGAGTACCAGCAGCATTTCAGTTTCTTTGTCAGCACCAAGGATCATCGGCAGAACCGGTTCTGCGGCCGGACCATTCTTTTCAATGTTAAGACGGCGGTCGGCCAGTACTACAGAGTCGGTTTCCCAGTTATCAACGGTAATATCCTTTACAGCGACATTCAGTTCATCGCAGGATTTCTTGAAATTTTCACCCGGAATCATCCAGTCACCAAGACAGAGTATCTTCATTTAAATTCTCCTTTTTTGATTCGATTAGAACAGTGCTTTAAGCACTTAGCAGGGCTTTTAAAAACTACTGCGGAGAGCCGTTTGCTGCGTTGCGCGGTACTAGCACCCTCGGCTAACTACCGTTATGCCTTGGCTGCTCCGTTCCGTGCGCCTTGCATCCGGCCTTCCTCATGACGTTTTTCAAAGCCATGTTATACAAAGTTGGAAAGTATCAGTACACCCACAAGACCACCTACTGCCGCAATGGTGGTTGAGGCGGTCCAGGTTTTGAACATATCCGTAACAGACAACCCGAAGAACTCCTTGACGATCCAGAAACCAGAGTCATTGACATGAGACAGGCCAATCGATCCGGCACCAACAGCAACACAGACGAGCGCAGGGTCAAGACCGGGATATTTGGCCATAACCGGCAGAATGATACCGGCACCGGTCATCATGGCAACGGTTGCAGAACCGACGGAGAAGCGCATGACGATAGCAATGATCCATGCCATTACCAGTGGACTGAGTGAAAGACTGGTCAGTACGGCTTCAATACTTTTACCCATACCACTCTCAAGAATAACCTTGTTAAAGGCACCACCGGCACCGATGATCAGCATGATCCCAGCAACCGGACCGAAGCAGCCATCGGTAAACTTGAGCAGATCATCACGGGTGAAGCCACGGTTAAAGCCCAGTGTCCAGTAGGAAACAAAGCAGGAAATCAACAGCGCGGTGATCGGATTGCCGATAAATTCAACATACGGCATAAATGGTTCGGTCTTGGCAAAGGACAATTCAATGATGGTTTTACCAACCATGATGAAAAGCGGCAGCAGGATTGTAAACAGTGTTACGCTGAACGGCGGCAGTTTTTCATCCGGTGTACGATCGTATTTACAGAGATTTTCAGGTGGTTTCAGTTCAAGGCGCTTGGCCCAGAAGCTGCCGTAGATCGGACCAGCCAGTGCAGCAGCTGGGAAGCCACAGAGCAGACCATAGATAATAAGTTTGCCCACATCGGCATGCATGGTGCTGGCGATGGCCATGGCTGCTGGATGCGGCGGCACAATACAGTGTACGGTAATCAGACCGGCAACAACCGGAAGGCCGATCTTTACCAGTGACATCCTCGCCTCAAGGGCAACACAGAAGACCAGTGGAATCAGGAGGACAAAACCGACCTGGAAAAAGACCGGAATACCGCAGATAAAGCCGACCACCAGCATCGCCCAGTGTGCCCGTTCACGCCCGAAGGCATCAATCAGGGTTCTGGCCAGACGTTCTGCACCTCCGGAGACCTCCATCATCTTGCCGAGTACGGTTCCCAACCCCAGGATTGTGGCTAAAAACCCCAGCGTACCACCCATACCGGCCTCAATCGCCTTGCAGATTTTAGGTAGCGGCATGCCGGTGGCAAACCCAAGAAACATACACGCCACAATCAGCGCCAGGAAGGCGCTCAAACGCACCTTCATGATCAGAAACACAATCAAGACAATTGATGCAAACAAGATTCCCAACGATGCGAATGTGCTAAGCATGACCCATCTCCTATTTTTAAGATTTAACTACAAACAGAAACGACATAACGTATAAACAACTGTTCTATTATTTAAAACGAAACGTAAAATTCAATCTAGTCGCATCAGGTTCCTAAAACAGGACAATCCAGTAACACATTACACAGATCAAAAAATAATATAATCATAACGAATACTTACAATATAAATTCAATTTCAGCACATAACCAAATTTGTTTACTTATGTTACATTAACAAAAGAATCTGTAACTTTTGTTTGATATTGTTACTTAATGTTTACAATGTCAATACAAAAAATGTTCTATTTTTTACTTATAGCCACAAACGAGTGTAATCAATCCGCAAGTCAGACTGACCGTCAAATGAATCTCAACCGAAACAGCGGAGATGAGTCAATTGACACTAAATTCAAAATAGTGAGATTTCTGCAAAAATCCAAATCTGTCATTCCCGAAGCTATTCTGGTCGGGAATGACAATCTGTTTTGCAAGAGTCGGTACGGTGAATACAATTCAAGGTAGGAAAATCGAGATTTCACACAGAGGGATACACGGCAGGCTTGCCATGCTGAATTATGAAACGAAACGGTCAGGTTAATAAACACCCTGCCCGAATCAGGACAAACCAAGGATGGGTCTGAATACAAGCGAATAAAAACGGGAAGGAATTATAGCACGTAACAAACAAAAAAGTGTTAAATCAAACAGTTACAACACAAATTTAAAGCTGGATGACAATATTTTCAATTCAACATGCTGAAGCGGGTAACAAACCAAACCGGCAATTAAAATCAATTTTTAATTGTCATAGACAGCCAAATACCGCCGAACATGAACAGGAAGTTTGCACCCCAGGCGGCGATAAAAGAAGGCAGAAGACCGCTGCGACCATAGGAGAGCAGCACCGCATTGACGACAAAATATGCGAATCCGATTGCAACACTCGCACCGATGCCCAGTGCCATGCCACCTGAACGACTGTTTCTGAAGGCAAACGGAATCCCCAGAATTACCATAATAAAGGCGGCAAACGGGGCTGACAGCTTGGCATGCATCATTGTCTGATAGCGGGATGCCTTGAAGCCGCCCTTACTGAGACTATCGGAATAATCCTTCAATTTCCTGAAGCTGAGGTTATCGGCATTGTTATCCAATACGCGCAGATCATCGACCTTGAGACTCAGCTCGATCTCCTTGGACGACATTGTCTGCATTGAAAAGCCATGGGTATTGCCAAGCCCCTTAACCTCGACCTTTTTCAAGATCCAGTGCCGTTCGTCAACAAATGTTGCCGAGGCTGCATCAATCCGTTCCAGCGGGTTCATGGCACTATCCAGCGTCCAGATCACAACCCCGGAGAGGGTCTTTGTCTGCGGCTCGAAAAGCTGGGCCTGCAGAATGCGGTTATCCGAACGAAACCAGATATTATTACGTCTGAAAACGGCATTGGCACCCTGCTTCTTTATCTTTACCCGTTCAATGTGCTCCATGCGGGTATAGCTTTCCGGCACAACGAATTCAGTATTCAGCAGCAACAAAATACTGACCATGAAACCAAGCACCAGCATTGGCATGGAAATCCTGAACAGACTGACCCCGCAACTGCGCATGGCGATGATCTCACTGTTGCGGGACAAAAGTCCCAGGGTCAGCAGGGTCGCCATCAGAATTGAAAAGGATGCGGTCTGACCGATCATCTCCGGCAGCTTGCAGACAAAAAAGCCAAGCATGTCAATCGCAGCGCCACCGGCGCGCATGAAACGCGGAATCTTGTCCATCATATCAAGTACAAGATAGATCGAGACAAAACTACCCAGGCAGAGCGCAAACAGACGAATCCATGTCAGGGCAATATAGCGACTTATAATTGTCATTTCGACCTCTTTCTGAAACGGTCAAACAGCGAGGTCAACGGCGCCAGACTGAGTGTGCGTTCCTGCGAGGCCATCAGCAACATAAACCATCCAAAAGCCAAAAATAACATGTTCGGAATCCAGATCGCCAGGATTGGAGGAACAGCTCCCTTGTCCCCCAGGGTTCTCAAAAGCGATAGCAGAATGTAATAGACCAGCAGGACACCGATACTGATTGTAAAACCGGCCGACTTGCCCGACCGGCGGTTCTGCATACCGAGCGGCACGGCAACGATTGCAAAGACAACCGATGCAAAGGGAAGCGCAAAACGGCTGTGCAGTTCGGTTGTCATCTTCAGTCGATTCTGACGAGCGGTAGCCGGATCGGCTATAGTGCGACGCAGCTCCTGAATTCCCATATCCTGTTCATTCCGCCCGCCAGGGGCGTTGGAGGCGTTTGCCGGAATCGAAAGCACATATTCACCAAAACCGACAATTCGGTACTCATGATCCTTACCGGCCAGATGGATACTCCCCTTATTGAGGATCAGACGTGCATCACGGGGATTGTCGCCGGCACCGATCGTGCCGCTCTCGGCAAAGATCGTCAAAGGACGGTTACTGTCCCGGGAATCGTGAATAACAACACCGGACAATTTGTGGCTGTTCTCATCATAGCGCTCGGTATAAAGCACAATCCCGGGGATATCATCCCAGAACACCTTTTCACGAATGGTGGCCGAGATGTTCTGCTTCAGAACAGAGACCGTAATCGCCTTGAAACTGCTATTACCCCAGGGAACACCCCAGATACCGGCAGACATGGAGAGCAATGCGGCAAAAAGGGCGCAGAGGAGAACCGGCGGCATAATCTGCATCAGGCTGACACCGCCAGCCTTCATGACGGTAATCTCATTATCGGCGGAGAGTCGCCCGAAGGCCAGCAAGACCGCCAGAAGAAAGGCCATTGGGATGGTGAAAACAAGAAAAGAGGGCATCAGATACATGATCATCAGACCGACGTCGGAGAGCGGAACACCACGGGAGACCACCATCTCGGTCAGCTTGATCAACCGACCAAGAAAAAGTATCAGGGTAAAGATTGCAATCCCGAGGAAAAAGAGCGAGGCTATTTCACGGATGATATAAAGGCTTAGTATGCGTTTCATTTCCGGCGATGATACATGAGCAGACAGCGGCTGTAAAGAATACAGAGTTGTCGGATGCTAATTTAGCACACCGCCGTCTCGGCTTGTACCAAGACAATTCAGTGCATATAATCAAAACAGATCCGCACAACCCAAAAATGGAGCAAATGTATAATGAACCACTCTAGTGACACTGATTTCATCACTCAGGCAATTGATCTGGCACAAGAAAATTCGAGAAGCGGCGAAAACGGGCCATTCGGGGCGCTGGTCGTCAAGGATGGCAAGGTTATCGGCCGCGGTGAAAACCGGGTAGTGGCCAGCTGCGATCCCTCTGCCCACGCCGAGATCGTAGCTATCCGCGAAGCCGGACGTGCGCTCGGCAGCCATGATCTCACCGGCTGCACGATCTACAGCAGTTGCGAACCCTGCCCCATGTGCCTGTCGGCCATACTCTGGGCCCGCATTGACCGTGTTGTCTACGCCTGCAACCGCCACGACGCTGCGAAGGCCGGGTTTGACGACGCAGTTTTCTACCAGGAGGTTGCCCGGGATTGGCAACAGCGTTCAATCAGATCAGAGCAGATTGGCCAGGAGCAAGGTAAACAGGTCTTTGACCATTGGCGTCAGTTAGTGACAAAAATGAAATATTAGATCCACAGATTCCAGCAATGCATAATGCGAATAAACAATTACGTCAGCTGTATTTTCTGATTCCGGTGGTATAATAAAATTCATTTGATTCAGATATCAAAAAAATACAAACCAAACTATCTGCCTCCAAGGAACGGTGAAACATGAAAACAGTCACAATCATCTTTATGATGCTGTTACTCTCCTCCCTACCGGCATTTGCCCTGCCAAGCAATGCAATCGGTCGAATCCAGACCTTGCAGGGAACAGCCTATATTGTGCGTGGAAACACCACCATCACGGCAACCATCGGCGCCCCGATCTATCGCGGCGATACTGTCCGTACCGCAAAACCTGCCGCGACCGGCATTGTCTTAACAGATGATTCAACGATCTCGCTTGGTTCCAACAGCGAGCTGTCGTTCAAGGATTATGCCTTTAATCCGAAGGAGGGAAAATTTTCCCAGGCAATCCGGATGGTCAAGGGTTCATTTGTCTACCTGTCCGGGTTGATCGGCAAACTCTCACCGGACTCGGTTCAATTAAGCATCCCGGATGCAACCATTGCTGTCAGGGGCACAAAACTACTGATCTTCGTCCATGAATAATAAATATGTTTCAGGGAGACCTTGATGAAAAACAGATTATCCGCCATTCTGATTCCAGGACTGCTTCTGATCTCACTCAGTGGCTGCTCACCCAACCACGCCGTTGTTCTTGTGCCCGGCCCGGATGGTACAACGGGAAATGCAGAGGTAAGCACGGCCGCAGGAAAGCAACGCCTTGAAAAGGCGTCCGACATGACAGAAATTTCAAACCCTGCAACGCCACCCTCCCCTGTCAAGACAGCGTCAGCGGAATATATTGCCACAACCTTTGGAGAAGCCCTGGCAGTTGAACCGGCACAACCGGAAAAATTCATCCTCTTCTTTGAACAAGGTACAGCCACACTAAACAAAGAATCCCGGGATACCATTGCAGCCATCACCGCCGCCTGCAAACGGCGCGCAGCCACAAGCGTCACCATCAGCGGTCATACCGACGCAGTTGGTTCACCACAGCTTAACGAAAAACTTTCCCAGGGGCGATCCGAACGGATCAGAAGGCTTCTGCAACAGAATGGCATCAAGCCGGAACTGATGTCAGTTTCATCACACGGGAAACGCAATCCACTTATCGCCACCCCGGACGGGGTTGCCGAACCGCGTAACCGCCGGGTCGAAGTTATCGTGCGTTAACGATAACATTTCCACTATGCAAAGGCCGACTGCATCCAATATCAGATCACAGCGCCTGAACCCGCTCTGGGAAGGACACGGTCTCCTGTTGGCCGTCGGTCTCTGTCTGACAATCATTGCCGCCCTGTTCTCAATCTACCAACCCTTAGCACTTCAACAGACAGAACTGCGCCTCTACGACAACATGCTCTCCGGTCGCACCATCCCGCCAAAGTCGGGCGTTCCGGTACTGGTCGGCATTGACGAGGAAAGCCTGAAAGGGAGCGGGCAGTGGCCCTGGCCACGCTACCGCCTGGCTCGCCTGGTCAAGCAGCTGCAAAACATGGGGGCCTCGGTAATCGTCCTCGATTTTCTGATGCCTGAAGCGGATCGCACATCACCCGAGATAATCGTATCCGAACGGCAGTTTGACCGGGAAATGGCCGATTCCCTGCCACAGACAAAACCAATCGACAGCAACTCACAACGCCTTGCCAACACATTGGGCCAGGGGGCAACCGTCCTCGGCTATTTCTTCGAATTTTCCGGCCCGAACAGGCTGGATAGTACCGCAATGCCCAATATACCAGCCGGTACAGTCATCAGCATGGCGGCTGGCAGCGATGCAGGCTGGCCCAAACCCAATGCAATGATCCGCAGCCTGCCGATCCTGACCGACAAAGCCGCTGCAGAAGGCTTCACCAATGCGCGCCACGATCTGGACGGCACCCTGCGCAGTGTCCCGCTGCTGATATCACACAACGGCAAACAGTACCCATCCCTGGCGCTGTCAGCCATGCTACTTGCCACCAAGAACCGCAACATCCGCATCAGACATGAAAACGAAACCATACTGGAATGGAACCAACGGCTGATCCCGCTGACCCGGGAAGGGAACATACTACTGGACTTTCGCAGCGAACAGCCGTCATTCCCCTACTACTCTGCCAAGCAAATCCTGAACAGCAGCCATACGTCAATCAATCTTCAGGGAAAGATCGTCCTGGTGGGCGCCTGGGCAAAGGGGCTTGGTGATACCCATCTGGTGCCATCGGGCAAATCAATCCCCGGATTGAAGATTCACGCAACCATCATTGACAATATCCTCGCAGAGACATTTATCTCACGCCCAGACTGGGCCAGAGGTGCGGAACTATTCATAATCCTGCTGTTGGGCACTGCAAGCACCATATTCCTCAGCCGTTCCGGCTTTGTGTCTTCGCTTCTCTTCGTTGCAGCAGGAAGTGCAGGCTGTTACGGGGCAGCAAAGGCGCTGCTTGTCTCCCAAGGGATCTATCTTGCACCATTGATACCAATCCTGACCCCGCTGGTCATCCTGACGTTTCTAAGCCTGCTGAAATATGGAATCGAGGCAAAAAAGGTACGCCAGCGCACCCGCGATCTGGTCGAGGCCCAGGATACTATCATCATCAGCATGTCGACACTGGCAGAGGCACACGACCGGGAAACCGGTAAACATATTCTGCGGACCAGACACTATGTCAACATCCTCGCCCGACAACTGGCCAGCCAGCCAAAATTCGCCGACCTTGACCAGAATTCCGTCGAGCTACTGTCCAAATCCGCCCCGCTGCATGATATCGGCAAGGTTGGTATCCCGGACAGTATCCTCCACAAGCCGGGCAGCCTGACCGAGGACGAATATCTGGTCATGAAAAGCCATACACTGATCGGCAGCAAGGCCTTATCCAGAACGATCGGCGAAACCGCTCACCCGGAACAGCTTGATTTCCTACATTATGCGCAACAGATGACTGAATCACACCATGAATGTTGGGATGGCAGTGGCTATCCCCATGGACTGAGCGGCGAAGATATCCCCTTGGCCGGCCGGCTTATGGCCCTGGCGGATGTCTATGACGCCATGGTAAGTCAGCGTGTCTACAAGGAGGGTATCCCCCATGACAAGGTTTGTGAATTGATTGCTCAGCAGGCGGGAATCAAATTTGACCCGGACATTGTGGCAGCATTTCTGGCCCAAAAAGAGGAATTCTACCGGGTGGCCCAGGAGATTGGCGAAGAGACGGACGAAGACACTCCGGCAGGTGAGCATGAGCGCATATAACTTTCCAACATACTTTAAGATGCAACAATTCTAATAACGAATAAACCGTTTGTTCATTCTGTGGAGATGCAGTAAATACATTGCCAGAAAGTAGCAGGATTAAAACTCATACAGAGTATCTTGCAGTTATGTTGTAAAACTGAGATCAGGATATTAATGCTTTGATGTGCAATGAGCGCCAATTAAATACTTGGTAATTAGATACACTGTCCCCGTAATTGCTCTCAAAACATACTCATAGTGAATCCTCCTTTGTGGTGTTTGTTTGAATACAGCTTGGGTTAACTCAATGACAATAAATTGAGCTGGCATTGTATTCAGTTAATATATTGCTTTTACTGGCGTGTGTTTAATCCAGATAAATACTTATTATAGCCAATGTCTTGGGTATGAACGGTGATATACGACGTTGTTAGTAAAGATTGCCGTGATCAGGAGAATGGTGACGCCAAGCAGCACCGGGACCAGAATAAACTCCGGACCGGCGCCCCCCTGAATGCCGATCAGCGCGGTAGCACCACCCGGTGGGTGGGTCGTGTGAGTCAGATTCATCACGAAGATCGCCAAACCGACCCCCAACGCCATGGAAAGCGGCGTAGACCCCATGAGAGCAACTATAATCGCTGCAACAGTGCCCCCAACCAGATGGCCGCCTAACAGGTTGCGTGGCTGTGCTAAAGGCGAATCATTAGCGCCGAACAGCAGGACCGCTGACGCACCGAACGAGCCTATCAGCAGGGGGTGTCCGATCAGGGTAGTTGCCTCGATAATGGCCAGTATGCCGGCAACGCCACTGATAAAACTCCAGAACGCATAGCGCAATGACATCTTCGGGCGCGGCCCTCGCAGGGGTGCACGACAACGGCGGTGTACCCTGGTGATACGGTAAAACATGTTTAACTGTTTCATAATATGCAATCTTTCATTGTATGCAGTCGCTATTGAATTCTATCCGCTTTTAATGGCTCAAATACGGCACGAGCGGCAGGAGTTGCTGATAATCCTCATAGCTTAACGAACTATACCAGTGTCCGCTAACTATGCCAACCGCGATTGCCGCCATGAATAGCGATAGTGCCATAACCGGGAACACCCACACCGGCAACTGTTTTTGCCAGAATGCCGGTTGCATGGCAAGGGCTGTCTGCGCTGGGCAGTGCTCCACGCAAGTGAGACACCCGGTGCATTCAGGTGAAGCAATTGAAAGACAGGTATGTACTTCCAGTCGCGAAGGGCAGGCTGTCGTACAGCGGCGGCAGCCGGTACAGGCCAGCGGATCGCGGCGGATTTTAAAAGGGCTGGTCATGCTTGCCAAACCCAACAGTGCTCCGTAGGGGCAGAGATACCGGCACCAGAAGTTTTTGTAAAATAGTGACAGCCCGGCCAGAATCAGCAGTACCATGGCGGTTGTCGCCGTCATCCGGGTGAAAAATTGGAGCATCTTTATATCGCTCACCGCCCAGTAGGGGGCATCCAGAAAGCCGACCAACGCCTCGTTTGGCATGTCAATCAATATGATTTTTACGAAGAAGAACAGCAGAAGGTATTTGATCCCTCGCAACGGAATATCAAGCCAGCGCCAGATGAGAAAATTGCAGCCCAAGATCCTGATACCCAGCTTGTATGCACCTTCCGAGAGCGTCCCGACCGGACATAGCCAGGAGCAGAAGGACTTCTTTGCCAGCACACTCATCAGCAGGATGGCGAGGAAGATGACCAGCGCCGCCGGATGGACCGGGTGGATATCGCCTGACACAAGCCAGTACTTCAGGCTGGTAAGAGCCCCAATAGGGAGAAATCCCTCTACCCCCGGAGGGCGGGCGAAAAGGGGAGCTGGATTCCCCAGAGCAATGTCATTGACAAACATGCCGAACCGGACGCCGATGCCGATGACCCATGCCAGAAAAAACCACTGAACAATGCTTCTGATAGTGCCGATTGATTGTGCCGGGTTCAGATTCACGAGCTAATTCCTTGGTTTTCGCTGTTGCAGATTGATGCCTTCGAACACGGTTTGTGAGCATAGCAGGAAAACTCGCCAATGTTTTTGATGTGAGTCAAATAAACTACAGAATCAAGAATTGGGCAGGCCAGGTTCATGCCATCGCCGCGATGATTCCGGCAATGGCATCCCAGTCGAGCCTCTTGCAAAAGTATATTCATGAGAACCTCTTGCAAACAGACTGTCATCCACGAATGTCTCTGTCGGGGATCCAACTTTTCTAATCTTTTATAAAATGGATTCCCGACCAAAATCACTTCGGGAATGACAGTTTTGGACTTTTGCAAGAGGATCTTTTGCCTGAAATAAGCAGGAATATAATCATGCAAAATATCTTGCAGTTATGTTACAAAGCAGCTTCAAGGATTTGCTCTCAAGCTATTCTCTCTTCATACGTTTTCACACCCAATATAAGGACACAAAATGACTCTGCAGTTCACTATTAATAAATACGTGCTTCTGTTGTCCATGGTTCTAATCTACCTCCCCTCCCCGGCTCTGGCCGACGGCTGTTCCGGTGACTACTCCTTTGCACCGGATGTGTCGGGCCAGATGAAAGCGGCTGTCACCAAAAACGACAAGTCCTACTATTACAAGCTGGGGAAGAAAGAGAGTGCCACCTATGATGCCGGACTGCAAAAACTGCTGAATGTCATCATCAAACAGCCTTACCTGAATCCACCGCCAGGGGTGGAGTTGAAAGGGGTGCTACGCAGCTGGGGGATCCAAGGATGCAACGCTCCCTGTCTGGGCATGCCGGTGCATGGCCTGGGAACACTCTATTTTCTCGAGCTGCTCCGTGCCGATAAAGGATGGGTCGGACCAACAAAGGAGACCGCCAACACACTTGACATCGAGATCAACAATCTGGAAGCAGCCACCGGTACACCGCTGTTTCCCGATAATCTTACAGACAGCCGCGGCAGACAGTTTTTGGTACAGATGCAGCCGGAAGGAAGCCTGGACGGAATCACAGTCTACAAGGACCACGGCAAGGGACTGGCAACGCTGATCTTCAGCCGTGGCAACAGACCGTGGTCCATACCGCTCAGCCGCCAGGAATACCTGCTGGCCCAGATCAGGCGGATGGAGAGGGAAATCGCCGCTATGCCGGCCGCCACCAGTTCACCAGCAGCAGACAGTTTGCGCAAGTGGCGCCAGGAACAGCCCAAAAGGCGTGCCGAGTCGGATAAACTCTACCGCGAGATGAAAAGAAAGAATCCATCGCTGGCGGAAACCATCCGCGACGGCCACCGCAAAATGGAAGCAGAGATGGAGCGGATGTATCTGCGGGAGGCGGAGAAGGAGTCTGCGGGTGGCGGAGCGCCGGAAGGACTGCAGTCCCTGCTGGGTAAGCGTCTGGCGGAACATCGCCGCGTGCTGGCAGCCATGCCTGCCAGTGAACAGGCGATCCAGGCGGTCTATCTGCGCAATGAAGACGCTTTCGGCGTAGATCTGGCCCCACCAGAGCAAGCTGCCAATGGCCGACCGCTGGTGGTGATTAATCCGGATTATTTCGACAGATCCCTACCGCGCAGCGCCATGCAGATCATCACCGTCCGCAGCGGCCACCTGTTTTTTGAAGACAACCTGCCGGAGGATTCCTGCCTGCGGGTCAATCCGGGTAGCATCCTGCTGCGCAAGACCCTGCGCAAGACACCATGGAGCAAGATCAAAGGCCTGCTCGGCAAAGTCAATACCCAGCCCTAACTTGCATTGACTGCCTGACTTAAAATCACCTTAATCGGATCCAGGTCAGTATTTTACCTGCAATTACATTAAGCTTATGATCTCTCGGGAGTGAATTAAATGCAGGGGGTTTCCGTACACCAAGTTTCTTAAGCTCATCAATCAATCGATTATCCTTCCTGACTCTAAGACCAGATCGAAATGTCCTGATGGCCAATTCCCTGTCACCAGTCACAAGATATAATCTCCCAAGATACAAGTAATTATCCAGATTAGATGGAAACAACTTGATCGCCTTACTACAGAATTCAATTCCACTTTTTATTTGAGTACGATCATGGGCCAATGAATAGCCCATTAGGCACAACATATTAGGATTATCTGCCATTTCAGTTTCCTCTTTTACAAACCCATCCAGACAGACTGAATGATTGAGAAATCACCACTGAATCAGACTTTTTCCATAAAACCTCAGATATGTTCAGGGGATTGCGAGATATCCCCCCTTGTTCCTGCAACTGTTAACCTCCACTTAAATTTTAACAGATCTTTGAATCTTATCAATGCCGATGAAATCAATATATCCGCCGTTTTTAGGTTGGGCCTCTTGCAAAAATATTGTCATCCCCGAATGTCTTTATCGAGATCCAGACTTTTCAAATCATTATAATCTGGATTCCCGACCAGAATCGCCTCGGGAATGACTAATTTGGACTTTTGCAAGAGCATCGGTTAACAAAACAGTTTCAGACGGCAGAATCCATCCCATATGGCGATCGACAGCCTTTCAAACATACATCACTTTCCGCCCCCTGGCCGTTTCCACATTCAAGCCGCTAAAATAGCTGGACTCAATACATTCCGCAATTTCACCAGCAGTCGCTCCTCAATCTGCCGCACCCTCTCACGCGAGATAGAGAAATGATCGGCAATATCCTGAAGCGTCAACGGAGAATCACTTGTAATACGATGTTCAACAATGAAACGTTCCTTTTCATTCAAGCCATCAAGTGCTTTGGATATATGCTGTTTGAGTAAAGAACCCTGCTGATATTCGCCAAGTAACTCCTCCTGATTAGAGCGCTGATCTGCAATGGTTTCAAGCAGGGTCAGGCTGTCGCTCTCTGCAATCTCCATATCCAGAGAGACTTCGCCCTTCATGCGCTGATCCATATCAATAACATCTTGATCCGATACATGAAGACTATCAGCCATAGCCGCTACATCACTATCATTACCGGTCAGCCTGAGCAGCGCCTCTTTAGTCTTGCGCAATCCATAAAACAACTTACGCTGAGCCTTGGTAGTACCGATCTTGACCAGACTCCAGGCGGAAAGAATATAATTCTGGATGTACGCCCTGATCCACCAGACGGCATAGGAAATAAGCCTGATACCTTTGTATGGATTGTACTTGCGAACCGCCATCATCAGGCCGACATTCCCCTCCTGGATAAGGTCCAGCATTTTCATGCCATACTGGCGGTAATCCGAGGCTATCTTGACAACAAAACGGAGGTTGGAGACTATCAGGGTATGGGCTGCGGACAGATCCTTTTCCTCAAAAAATCTCACCGCACAGGCATGTTCATCTTCCTCACTAAGCAGTGGAAACTTGCGAATTTCAGCCGTATAGAGGGTCAGGCTGTCGGCTACGATTGGCAGATTAGACATCATTATTCACCTCCAATATTACGAATGAGAATTTTAGCACTCTCACCCATAGACTGCTAAAAATATAGCAATCTTTACAGACAAAATCAAGACCCAAATCAGAATATAGTGTGTAATACCAGACAGTTGAAGCTATACATTTTTTTATATTGTCCCCCTTGATTTTTAAAAAATGTGCATTATTTTGAGAACAGAGAGTTTGAAAACGAAAGGAGGTAATCAATATGGCAACCTGGGATGTATTTAAAGAACTGGACAATTTGAGAAGGGAGATCGATGAGGCGTTCAGTGGAGCTGGCTACAGTCGGCCATTCAGACAGACATTCCTTTCACCGGTAACAACCCGGCGTTTCCCGCTGGTCAACTCAAGCGAAGACGATGGTCATGTCTACATTGAGGCACTTGTTCCCGGTGTTGATCCCAAAGACGTCGACCTTTCCGTACTCCGCAACACCATTACCATCAGCGGTGAACGCAAACCATTCGTTGAAGCGGAAGGACAGATTGTGCACCGCTCCGAGCTCGGCTCCGGCAAATTCACCCGAACCCTCGAACTGCCGGTCGACATCGATCCTGAAAAGATCACGGCACAGTGCAAGGACGGCATAATGCAGATAACTCTGGCCAAGGCTGAACATGCCAAACCAAAAAGGATCGATATCAAACCGTTGTAACAAGAGAGTCTCCTGCAAAACTTCATCTGAATACCGTGACAGGTGACACAAGCAGGCGAAATAGCGAGGCGCAATCTTTTAACGAGAGCTAACAGCAATAAGGCAGAACGACTTCAAAACAGTTTTACAGGTATAGCAACAGATCACTATATGGAAAGGAGGCAAGCATCATGGCAGCCAACAGCTTGACCGAGAGAAACGACGAACGTAACGTGCAGGCCCGTGAAGAAACACGGTCCAATGAGAAATATATCCGCCCGGCGGTGAACATCATTGAAACAGAAGAAGGGCTGATTCTTACGGCAGATATCCCTGGTGCGTCAAAAGAAGCCCTTGATATCAATGTTGAGAAAGGCATATTAACCATCAGTGCACTGGCAGAACACACCATGCCCGGCAACCCGGCCTACCGGGAATTCGAACTGGCCAACTACTACCGCCAGTTTACGATTCCGGAGAGCCTTGACCATGAAAAGGCCAAGGCAGAATATGTCAACGGCATCCTGACACTCAGGGTTCCCAAGGCAGAAGTTGCCAAGCCGAAACGAATCGCTGTACAGGTCGGCTAGGAATGAGTCAGAACAGGAGGTAAAGCAATATCAAACCTGTTATCCTGTAAATGTAATCAGGGGTGCAACGAAGGACATGTACAAAGGTCATCCCCCCCTTCCGGGGATAGGGTAACCACCAGGGGAAGCCAGTAACGTCTACCGGCTTCCCCTGGTTACTTTATTAGGAGCAGCAACCACAAACCATCTTGATAAATGAGCCTCTTGCAAAAGTCCAAATCTGTCATTCCCGAAGCGATTTTGGTCGGGAATCCACTCCTTAAAGGTTTAAAAAATCTGGATCCCCGACAGAAGAATTCGGGGATGACAATCTTTTTGCAAGTGGCTCAAATGATATTATTTTGCAGTGAGCTATTTCCATGTTTACCGCCCGCTTGTCGATGGTGAATCAAATCCGGTGGCAACAATGGTAACCTTCAGGCTGTCACCGAGTTCTTCATCTCTGACAACACCGATCTTAATGGACGGTTTTCCACTCAACTGATCCGTAATAACCCGGCTGACGCTATTGAAATCATCCATCGTCATGCTTGAAGAGCCTGAGATATTGACCAGCACCCACTTTGCCCCGGATATATCCCTGTTTTCCAGCATTGGACAGGAGATAGCCGAAGTTGCCGCCATACTTGCCCGCTCTTTCCCCTCCCCTGTCCCGACACCCATAACGGCGATCCCCCTGCATTCCAAGGCGGCCTTTACATCGGCAAAATCAATATTGATAACACCTTCTGAGAGAACAATTTCAAGTATCCCCTCAACGGCCTGCCTCAATACATCATCAACCGGTTTAAATGCCTCAAAGAGCGATATGGATTTGGGATAGAAGCCCAGCAGATTTTCATTCGGAATAACAATCAAAGAATCGACATGTTGCCTAAGTGCCTCAATCCCGCGATCGGCAATATTTGATTTTGTCCTCCCTTCAAATGAGAATGGGCGCGTGACAATTCCGACCGTCAATACAGAACAACTCCGCGCCAGTTCCGCAATAACCGGCGCAGCACCTGAGCCTGTGCCACCGCCCATGCCAGTAAATATGAATAAAAGATCACATTTGATGACCTCAAGCAGTTCATCCTTCGCCTCAATAGCAGCCTGTCGCCCCACCTGAGGATTTGTCCCGGTACCCAGACCATTTGTAAGCTGCCTGCCAAGTGTGATCTTGATACCGGCACTTGAAGCCCTCAAAGAGTTGGTGTTTGTATTGGCCACAACAAACTCAACCTGTGGGTACAGATTGTTTTCAATCATATTTTCAATCACATTTATTCCGCTATCGCCTACACCAAGCACCTTAATTACAGCCTTATAGCTGCAGAATTCCTGAATTTTATCCATTGAAGTTGTTCTCCCTGTTTCATCTTCTGCATTGAATAATGTCATTTGACAGCCCCCAAACGGATCGGTGCCGAACAGGTGGATTATAAAATCATATCAACAGCTGTCAGTGCTTCGAGTGCGCCGCACGGCAGTGCGACATGTTTTCTCCCGATTTTTGCCTCACGCGGATTGATGCGGATAACATGTCTCCCGATATCTTCCTTGGCCAGCATCTCGGTCATCATTCTTATATTGCTGATGACAGTCCCTGCCCCGATTTCAATAATCACTATTCTTTTCTTACGGTGTTCCTTTATGAACGATCTGAACCGGACTCGCTGCTCTATCGCCTGATCAGGTATCCATAACGCATCTTCAAACATCAATATGTTCGGCCGGCTTATAGCACCGCAATACGGGCATAAAGGCAATGACAATGCGCGCATGCAGGTTTCATCCACTTCAATCTGTTCGTGGTTAGGCCATGTCTGAGCCGTGCAGGGACGCAGACACTGCAGTTTATGGATGGAACCATGAATCTCAAGAATCTTCGACTCTTCAAATCCCGCTTTCTGAAACTGGCCGTCTACATTGGAAGTGACAATAAAATAGGGAAGATTCCGGTTTGGTATCCACTTTTTCAGGATCTGAAAACCTTGATGCGGCACGGTGGCACGGTACAGGTTGAGCCTGTGGCCATAGAAACCCCACGCAAACGCCGGATCATTCCTGAAATATGCCGGATTAGCCGCGTCCTCAAAAGATATACCCAGCTTTGCGTAAAGTGGATATGCCTTCCAGAATCCCGTGTCACCCCTGAAATCCGGCAGGCCGGAGTCAACACCCATGCCTGCGCCTGCCGTTATTACCAGGATTTCCGCGCTATTGATAAATTCCGCCGCTCTTTTTAAATCAAGCTCTGTCATAAGTTCCTCTGCCGGTTGCCGGTCATCTGCAACACAGGACTGGTAAGATAAGTGTTTATCAGGCCTTTGAAAAACAACTACAGAAAAAGCCTATTTTATGGTAGTATTTAGCGC